>NZ_JAVDUZ010000003.1:0-533211 GCF_031456585.1 Variovorax sp. 3319 | reverse complement strand
GGCTCCAGAAGCCTTCGAAGTCCTGCTCGGCTTCCTTGCACAGCGCCTCGTAGGCGGCCATGCCGGCTATGCGGGCACCTTGGGTGGCGCGGGGGTCGGGCGGGAACACGCGGTTCTCGACCAGAACGGATTCAATGTTCTTCGATGCGCTGCTGCTCATTCTCTTGTCTCCTGGGTAGGTGCGGCCGTAATGTCGGCGGGGCCACTTACGGGTCACTGACGGTCCGATATTAGTTCGCAGGGTTATCACGGGCCCGACACGAGGGCACCCCTAGAATCGCCGGTCGTTTCCAACCTTCCTCCCGATGTCCGCTCCCGACCCCTTCGATACCCGGAACCCGCCCGTACCAGCCCGCGGCTCGCCGCTTCGGCCGCTGCCCAAGCTGATTTTTGCCAGCCGCTGGCTCCAGCTGCCGCTGTACCTGGGCCTGATCGTGGCGCAAGCGGTGTACGTGGTGCACTTCCTCGTCGAACTGCTGCACCTTGTCGAAGCCGCTTTCGGCAACAAGGACGCACTGCAGGCGCTGATCACCAGCATCGGCTACAAGACCACCGCGCCGGTGGGCACGCTCAACGAAACAGTGATCATGCTGGTGGTGCTGGCGCTGATCGACGTGGTGATGATCTCCAACCTGCTCATCATGGTGATCGTCGGCGGCTACGAAACCTTCGTGAGCCGCATGGACCTGGAAGGCCACCGCGACCAGCCCGAGTGGCTCAGCCACGTGAACGCCTCGGTGCTCAAGGTCAAGCTGGCCACGGCCATCATCGGCATCAGCTCGATCCACCTGCTGAAGACCTTCATCAATGCCGACAACTACACCGATCGCGTGCTGATTGCGCAGACCGTGATTCATATCGCGTTCCTGTTCTCGGCGATGGCCATTGCCTACACCGACAAGCTCATGTCGTCGAACGCGCCGCGCGGCAACGGGCACTGACACGATCCGATCCGCCTCCGGGGTTCAGCCGGCGCTCGGCAAATCCCAGGCCGGCACCTCGGTGAAACGCGCGGCCAGAAAGTCGAGCATCGTGCGCAGCGTGGCCGGCATGTGCTTGCGAGAGGCATACACCGCATACATCCCCACCACCTGCGGCTCGAATTCCGGAAACAACCGCACCAGCTCGCCGGACTTCAAAAGACACGACGTCAGGTAGGTCGGCAGCATGGTGATGCCGGCTCCCGCCCGTGCAAGCTGCATCAGGCTTGCAGCATCGTTGGTCGATACATTGCCGCCCACGGCCACCGAGACAGGCGTGCCGTCGTTCTTGCGCGTGAAGTTCCAGAGGCTGCGGCCGAAATAAGAGTGCGTGAGGCAGTTGCGCTGGGCGAGTTCTTCCACGCGCAGCGGCTTGCCGTGCTCCTTCAGATACCCCGGCGAGGCGCACACCACCGAACGGCAATCGGTGAGCCTGCGCGCGATGAGATTGGGGTCGATTTCCACCGCCACGCGAATCGCGAGATCGATGCGTTCGTCCACCAGGTTCACTGCCCGGTCGAGCAGCACGAGATCGACTGCCACGCCGGGATAGAGCCGCACATAGTCGGCCACGGCGTCGGCCAACTGCGCCTGCGCGAACGATGTGCTGGTCGTGATGCGAAGCTGACCGCGCGGCGCCTCGGCCGGATGCCGCACTGCGGCCTGCATGTCGCCCGCCAGTTCGAGCACTTGGCGGCAGCGCGGCAGCAGTTCTGCGCCCGCCGCGGTAAGGCTCAGCCGGCGCGTGGTGCGGTGCAAAAGACGCGCCCCGGTCCATTGCTCGAGTTCGGCCACGTAACGCGTGACCACCGGCCGCGAAAGGTCGAGCTTGTCGGCCGCAGCCGAAAGGCTGCCCGAATCCACCACGGTCACGAAGACCCGCATTGCGTTCAAACGATCCATTCGAACGATTTTAGGAATAAAGAAACGCGAAATGCGAGGTATTTCTTTCGAAACCAGAAACCTAAGATGCGCTTCATCCAATCAACTTTTCAGGAGCATCCCATGAGCCACATTGCCATCATCGGCGCCACAGGACGCGCCGGCGGCCGCCTTCTCGAAGAGGCCCTCCGCCGCGGCCACACCGTGACGGCCATTGCACGCAAGGCCAGCGACAAGCTGTCGGGCCGGGCGAATGTGAAGGCCGTCGACGTCGACGCGCTGGACGGTGCAGCACTCGAAAAGGTCGTGGCCGGCCACGACGCAGTGTTCAGCGCCGCTCATTTCTCCACCGTTCCGCCAGCTGCCATCATCGAGCCGGTCAAGCGCGCCGGCGTTAAGCGCCTGCTGGTGGTCGGCGGCGCCGGCAGCCTGTTCACAGCACCTGGCCTCAAGGTGATCGACACACCGAACTTCCCCGACGCCTACAGGGCCGAAGCAACGGCCGGCGGTGTGTTCCTGGACGCGCTGCGCAACGAGAAGGAACTCGACTGGACCTTTCTTTCGCCCTCCGCCGAATTCGTCGAAGGCGAGCGCACCGGCAAGTTCCGCCTCGGCAAGGACGACCTGCTGGTGAGCGCCGAAGGCCGCAGCTGGATCACTTTCGAAGACTACGCGATCGCGTTCATCGACGAGCTTGAAAAGCCCGCCCACTCGCGCCAGCGCTACACGATCGGATACTGATCGAACGACTACCGGCCAGTCATGTTTTCAGGCACAACCCACTGGTCGAACTGCTCGGCCGTGAGGTGCCCCGAAGCAACTGCCGCTTCGCGCAGGCTCGTGCCTTCCTTGTGCGCCTTCTTGGCGATGTAGGCCGACTTGTCGTAGCCGATGTGCGTGTTGAGCGCCGTCACCAGCATGAGCGAGCGCTGCACCAGCTCGGTGATGCGCTCGCGGTTGGGCTCGATGCCTACGGCGCAGTGGTCGTTGAAGCTCACCATGCCATCGGCCAAAAGACGAACGCTCTGCAAAAAGTTGTGCGCCACCATCGGCCGGAACACATTGAGTTCGAAGTTGCCCGAGGCACCGCCGATGTTGATGGCCACGTCGTTGCCGAACACCTGTGCGGCGAGCATCGTCACGGCTTCGCTTTGCGTAGGGTTGACCTTGCCCGGCATGATCGAAGAACCGGGCTCGTTCTCAGGAATGCTGAGTTCGCCGATGCCGCTGCGCGGTCCGCTCGCGAGCCAGCGCACGTCGTTGGCAATCTTGGTCATGCTCGCCGCCAATGTCTTGAGCGCGCCGTGCGCATGCACCAGCGCATCGACGCTGGCCATGGCTTCGAACTTGTTCGGCGCCGTCACGAAAGGCAGGCCCGTGAGCTTTGCCAGCTCGGCAGCCACCTGCTCCGCATAGCCTTTGGGCGCATTCAGCCCGGTGCCCACGGCGGTGCCGCCCAGCGCCAGTTCGCACAGGTGCGGCAGCGCGGCGCGCACGTGCGCCTCGCCATGGGCCAGTTGCGCCACATAGCCTGAAAACTCCTGGCCGAGCGTGAGCGGCGTGGCGTCTTGCAGATGGGTGCGGCCGATCTTCACGATGTCGGCAAAGTCCTTCGACTTTTTCTCGAGCGTGCTCCGCAGCCTGGCAATGGCTGGCAGCAGCTTGTGCGTGATGGCCTCCACGGCCGCCACGTGCATGGCGGTGGGGAACACGTCGTTGCTCGACTGGCTGCGGTTCACGTCGTCGTTGGGGTGCACCAGGCGCCCTTCCCCCCGCTCGCCGCCGAGCAGTTCGCTGGCGCGGTTGGCCAGCACCTCGTTCACGTTCATGTTGGTCTGGGTGCCCGAGCCTGTTTGCCACACCACCAGCGGAAACTCGCCCGGGTGCTTGCCGGCGATGACTTCGTCGGCCGCGGCCACGATGGCCTTGGTCTTCTTTTCGTCCTGCAGGCCCAGCGCGTGATTGACCACCGCCGATGCTCGCTTGACCTGCGCCAGCGCCTTGATGATCTCGCGCGGCTGCTGCTCGCCGGAAATGTCGAAGTTCTGCAGCGAGCGCTGCGTTTGCGCGCCCCACAGCTTGTCGGCCGGCACGTCGATCGGACCGAAGGTATCGCGCTCGGAACGGGTCTTGGGGGAAGTCGTCATGAGAAAAAGCTCCGCAGTCATGGATGGTCGCGCGCCTTGATCGGGCGCGGGGCCCAGTATCGGCCAATAAGAATAGCTCGCATCTGACGGGGCCATTTGGCCCGCCGCCACATCACGTTACGCCCAGCGGGTTGACTCGCGTCATGTCAAAAAGTTATGATCGAGGGCTCCAGACGACCAACAAGTCATGTTGATCGGCCCTGCACTACTCGCGGATCTCCGAATCCCGTCGCGGTGCAGGGTGCTCACCGCCGGGCCCTGCCCGGCAAAACTGGCCGGATCGTTTCCGGCCCCACTGCCACGCCACCGTTCGGCGGGCACTGGTTTCGTCGCCACGTCGTCTTCAGTGCCTGCCGGCAGCCCTAGAGGTTCGCCGGGCCATTGCACGCGTCTTCTCGCGCTTTGCGTTCAGCCTGCCCTCGGCTGATGGCGCGGCCTTGCCGCTCCTCGGGGCGGCGCTGTGTCCAACCATTGCACAAGGAGCCCCCGGCGTATGGCCAAAGGAATTCTCATCGACCATGTCTTCAAGGTGTTCGGCGATTCGCCCGAGCAAGCACTCGAACTGGTCCGCCAAGGTTTTTCGAAGAAGGAAATCCTCGCGCAGACGGGCCAGTCGATCGGCGTGTTCGACGCCACCTTCGAGATCCAGGCCGGCGAGATCTTCGTGATCATGGGCCTGTCGGGCTCTGGCAAGTCGACGCTGGTGCGCCTCTTGAACCGGCTGATCGAGCCGACGGCCGGCCGCATCGTGATCGACGGCGCCGACATCAACGAGCACTCCGACACCCAGCTGCGCGCGCTGCGCCGCAAGGACATCAGCATGGTGTTCCAGTCGTTTGCGCTGATGCCGCACATGACGGTGCGCGAGAACACGGCGTTCGGCCTGGAACTCTCGGGCACGAACAAGAAGGAGCGCCTTGCGCAAGCCGACAAGGCGCTCGCGCAGGTGGGCCTTGCGGGCTGGGGCGACAGCTACCCCGACGAGCTCTCCGGCGGCATGCAGCAGCGCGTGGGCCTGGCGCGGGCGCTGGCGTCAGACCCTTCGATCCTGCTGATGGACGAGGCCTTCTCCGCGCTCGACCCGATCATCCGCACCGAGATGCAGTCGGAGCTGCTGCGCCTGCAGCAGGAGCAGCGGCGCACCATCGTCTTCATCTCGCACGACCTGGACGAAGCCATGCGCATCGGCGACCGCATTGCGATCATGAAGGACGGCCACGTGATCCAGGTCGGTACGCCCGATGAGATATTGCGCAGCCCCGCGGACGACTACGTGCGCAGCTTCGTACGCGGCGTCGACGCGGCGGCCGTGTTCAAGGCGGCGGACATCGCACGCAAGTCGCTCACCGTGGTGTGCGAGCACCCGGAACGCGGTGCGCGCGCGGCACTCAAGCTGCTCGAAGACCAGGACCGCGAATTCGCCTACGTGGTGAACCCGAACAAGCGCTACCTCGGCGTGGTGTCGGCGGACACACTGCGCGGCGCGCTCGACGGGCATTCCGGCTCGCTGGGGCTGCAGCACGCATTCATCGACGACCTGCCGCGCATCGATGCCGAAGCGCCGGTGGCAGGCCTGATCGGCCAGCTCGCGCAGGCGCCCTGCGCGCTGCCGGTGGTGGCAAACGACGGCCGCTTCTGCGGTGCGATCAGCAAGACGACGCTACTCAAGTTTCTCGACCGCGACACGCCGCCGATCGAGCCCGTCGTGCCCAACGCCGCACCCGCACTTGCCGCCGAGCCGCACTGAATTCACGAAGGCCCTTGAACCATGAACGACAACACACTTCCTTCCGACCTGAGCACACCCGCACCCGCCGCCGCCTTCGTCGATCCGTGGGAAGCGCTCTCGGCCGCGCCCGACACTTCGGCCGCCAGCGCATGGCTCGACGTGCCGGCCGACGCGGCCCACTCCCTGGCCGGCTCGGCGGACGCGACGGCCAGCGGCCTGCAGCTGCATCGCCTATGGGACGGCTCGCTGCCCCTCGAATCCTGGATCAACCAGGGCCTGGGCTGGGTGGTCGAGCATTTCCGCCCGTTCTTCCAGACCGTGCGCCTGCCGATCGACAGCACGCTCAACTGGGTGCAGAGCCTGCTGACCGGTTTGCCGACGCTCGCGATGATTGCGCTGATCGGCCTCCTTGCCTGGCAGTTTGCGGGCCGCGCGATCGCCATCGGCACCGCGGCGGCACTGCTGCTCGTGGCGATGCTGGGCATCTGGCCCGAGGCGATGGTTACGCTGTCACTGGTACTGACCTCGCTGGTCTTCTGCATGATCATCGGCCTGCCGCTCGGCGTGCTGCTGGCCAGCAGCGACCGCGCCCAGCGGATCATGCGGCCCGTGCTCGACGCGATGCAGACCACGCCGGCCTTCGTGTACCTCGTGCCGGTCGTGATGCTGTTCGGCATCGGCAACGTGCCTGGCGTGATCGTGACGATCATCTTCGCGCTGGCACCGTTGGTGCGCCTGACCAGCCTGGGCCTGCGCCAGGTTCGGCCCGACCTGATCGAGGCCGCGCGCGCCTACGGCGCCTCACCCTGGCAGATGCTGGTGAAGGTGCAACTGCCGCTGGCCATGCCGTCGATCATGGCCGGCATCAACCAGGCGCTGATGCTTTCACTTTCGATGGTTGTGATCGCCTCGATGATCGCGGTGGGCGGCCTCGGCCAGATGGTGCTGCGCGGTATCGGCCGGCTCGACATGGGCTTGGCGACCGTGGGCGGGCTGGGCATCGTGCTGCTGGCGATTTCGCTCGACCGCCTGACCCAGGCGATGGGCGAGTCGCGCCGCAGCGCCGGGCGGCGCTGGTGGCACACGGGTCCTGCGGGTCTTGCGTTGCGCGTGCTGCAGCGCCTGGTGGGCACGCCATCGCGCGATGCGGGCGCGCCCGTTATCGCGCTTTCCGCGCAATGACAAGCCATGGAAGAAATCAACACATGAAGAAAACCCGTCTTCTCATCGCCCGCAGCCTGCTCGCGCTCGGCTTCATCGCCATGGGCGCAACCGCACAGGCCACCAACGACTTGCCCGGCAAGGGCGTCACCGTGCAGCCGCTCAAGAGCTCGCTCGCCGAAGAAGCTTTCCAGACGCTGCTCGTGATGCGCGCGCTCGAAAAACTAGGCTATACGGCCCTGCCGATGAAAGATCTCGAGCCCGCCACCGAACACCTGGCCATCGCCAACGGAGACGCCACTTTCATGGCCAACCACTGGGGCCTGCTGCACGCGGACTTCTACAGGAACAGCGGCGGCGATGCCAAGCTCTCGCGCGCCGGCGTGTACTCGGAAGGCGCGGTGCAGGGCTACCTCATCGACCGCAAGACGGCCGAGCAATACAACATCACCAACATCGCGCAGCTGAAGGATCCGGCCATCGCCAGGCTCTTCGACACCGACGGCGACGGCAAGGCGGACCTTACCGGCTGCAACCCGGGCTGGGGCTGCGAGCTGGCCATCGAGAAACACCTCACGGCCTACCAGCTGCGCGACACCGTGACCCACAAGCAAGGCAGCTACGCCGCGCTGATGGCAGACACCATCGCCCGCTTCAAGCAGGAAAAGCCAGTGCTCTACTACACCTGGACGCCCTACTGGGTCAGCGCCGTGCTGCGGCCGGGCGCGGACGTGGTGTGGCTGCAGGTGCCGTTTTCCGCCTCCCGGGACGGCGACGCGGATACGCAGCTTCCGAACGGCAAGAACTACGGGTTCCTGGCCGACCGGGAGCAGATCGTGGCCAACAAGGCCTTTGTCGAGAAAAATCCCGCTGCCGGCAGGTTGTTCGAAGTGATGAAACTGCCGATCGGCGACATCAACGCCCAGAACCTGCGCATGAGCCAGGGCGCCAAAACCCAGCAGGACCTGGAGCGCCATGCGGACGGCTGGATCCGGGCGCACCGGCCGCTGTTCGACGGCTGGATCGAGGAAGCCCGGGCGGCCGCCAGGTAGAACGCGGCGGCTGAGATAATCGGGGGGCGTTTCCACACTCCAAAGAACACCCCCCACCATGACGACCACGATCCAGCAGGCCGACCTGATCGAATCGATCAGCGCTGCGCTGCAGTACATCAGCTACTACCACCCCGCCGACTACATCGCCCACCTGGCCAAGGCCTACGAGCGCGAGCAAAGCCCCGCGGCCAAGGACGCCATTGCTCAGATCCTGACCAACAGCAAGATGAGCGCCACGGGCCACCGCCCGATCTGCCAGGACACCGGCATCGTCAACGTGTTCCTCAAGGTGGGCATGGACGTGCGCTGGGGCGGCTTCACCGGCTCGCTGGACGACGCTGTCAACGAAGGCGTGCGCCGCGGCTACAACCACCCCGACAACACGCTGCGCGCCTCGGTCGTGGCCGATCCTCAGTTCGACCGCAAGAACACCAAGGACAACACGCCTGCGGTGATCTTCACCGAGATCGTTCCTGGCAACACCGTCGAAGTGACGGTGGCGGCCAAGGGCGGCGGCAGCGAGAACAAGAGCAAGCTGGTCATGCTGAACCCCGGCGACAGCGTGGTCGACTGGGTGCTCAAGACGGTGCCGACGATGGGTGCCGGCTGGTGCCCGCCCGGCATGCTGGGCATCGGCATCGGTGGCACCGCCGAAAAGGCTGCCCTGATGGCCAAGGAAAGCCTGATGGACGACCTGGACATGCACGAGCTGCAGGCCAAGAAGGCCTCGGGCGCCGAACTCAGCAAGGTCGAGGCGTTGCGCATCGAGCTGTACGAGAAGGTCAATGCGCTGGGCATCGGCGCGCAGGGCCTGGGCGGCCTGGCCACGGTGCTCGACATCAAGATCAAGATGTACCCGACGCACGCAGCCAGCAAGCCGGTTGCCATGATTCCAAACTGCGCGGCCACTCGCCATGCGCACTTCGTGATGGACGGCAGCGGGCCGGTGTACCTCGATCCGCCTTCGCTCGACCTGTGGCCCGACGTGAACTGGGCACCCGACGAAAAGAAGAGCAAGCGCGTCGACCTCGACAAGCTCACGCCCGCCGAAGTGGCAAGCTGGAAGCCCGGCGACACGCTGCTGCTCAACGGCAAGATGCTCACCGGCCGCGACGCCGCGCACAAGCGCATCCAGGGCATGCTGGCCAAGGGCGAGAAGCTGCCGGTCGACTTTACCAACCGGGTCATCTACTACGTCGGCCCGGTCGATCCGGTCGGCAATGAAGCCGTGGGCCCGGCAGGCCCGACCACCGCCACGCGCATGGACGGCTTTACCGAAATGATGCTGGCCGAAACCGGCCTGATTGCCATGATCGGCAAGGCCGAGCGCGGCCCGGTTGCCATCGAAGCCATCAAGAAGCACAAGAGCGCCTACCTCATGGCCGTGGGCGGCGCAGCCTACCTGGTAAGCAAGGCCATCAAGACTGCCAAGGTGGTGGGCTTCGAAGACCTGGGCATGGAAGCGATCTATGAATTCGACGTGGTCGACATGCCCGTGACGGTGGCGGTCGATGCGGGTGGCACCAGCGCGCACATCACCGGCCCGGCCGAGTGGCAGAAGCGCATTGCCAGCGGCGAGTTCAAGACCATCATGATGGAAGAAGCTTGAGCCTGGTCGGCGTGTTCGACAGCGGCGTCGGCGGGCTCAGCGTGCTCGCCGCGCTGCGCGCCGAACTGCCGCACGAGCGCTTCGTCTACTTTGCCGACACCGCCTACGCACCGTATGGCGAGCGCGGCGAAGCCTACGTGATCGAACGCTCCCGAAAGGTGACCGAACAGCTGATTGCCGAGCACGGCATCAAGGCATTGGTGGTGGCCTGCAACACGGCCACCACGGCGGCAATCCACCTGCTGCGCGCAGAGCATCCGGGGCTGCCCATCGTGGGCCTGGAGCCTGCGCTCAAGCCGGCCGTGGCAACAAGCCGCACCGCGCACATCTCGGTGATGGCCACGCGCGGAACGCTGGCCAGTGCCAGGTACGCGGCGCTGCGCGAATCTTTCGCCCGGTCTGCCACGGTGCGCGCCGTGCCATGCGACGGACTCGTGAAGGCCATTGAAGGCCTCGACACCGCGGCCATTGCCGCGCTGTGCGAACGCTACATGGCCGAGGCCGGCCCGTTCGGCGATGCGCCCGGCCAGGTCGATACCGTGGTGCTCGGTTGCACGCATTACCCGCTCGTGAAGAACGAACTGCAGCGCCATGCACCGCCAACGCTGCGCTTCATCGACACCGGCGCGCCAGTTGCGCAGCAAACCCGGCGCGTGCTGGCTTCGCTCGGCCTCCTCGCGGAGGGCGGCGAAGGAGGAATGGTCCTGCAAGGCAGCGGCGACTTGGCTGTGCTCGAAGCTGCCGCCGCTCACTGGCTGAAAGGGCCTTGGCAACAAGATGCGGCAGCGCCTGTCGCAACCGCGGCCTGAAAACGACCGGCATGCAACTGTTCTTGCGCCGCACCCTGCTCCTGCTGTGCCTCTCGGCCGCGGGTTTGAGCCATGCGGCTTGCGAGAGTGGCCTGGCCGAGCGCATGCACGCGAAGCTGTATCCGAACCGCGCGCTCGACGAACGGCTTGCCGCGTGCAAGCCCTGGCCGGCGTTTCCGGGGCGCAGCATCGTGGTGCTGCCCGTGCCGCGCGAAACCAGCAGCACCGGTGCCAAGGTGTTCGACCTGGAGCTGCTGCTGATCCAGCGCCCGGACAACGGCAACACCGAGCGCGACACGGTCATCGGGCGTGTCTTCCAGCCTGAAGCACTCGACGAAGACAGCGCCACCGCCATCCAGGACCTTCGCATCGACACTTCGCGATACGTGCTGTCGTCCGACACGCGTGCCTTTGGGCTGCGCGTGCGCTACAAGAGCACGGCCCCCGGCAGCTCGGCTGCGAGCGAGACCGTTCGCCTCTACGTTCATCACGGGAGCAAGCTGCGCCAGGTGCTGCAAGAAATAGAGCTCGACCGTGACAGTGGCGAGTGGGACAGCACCTGCACCGGCCGTTTCGAAAAGCTGCGCACCATGCTTTCAGTCGGCAAATCGACCAGCAACGGCTACGCCGATCTGCAGCTCTCGCGCACGGTGGTGCAAAGCCACGCGCAAATGCAGGAAGACCTGGGCTGCACTGAAAAGGCCCTGCCTGCGCGGTTCAGCAATGTCACGCTGCGCTACGACGGCGACCGGTACAGGGTGCCGAAGTCTCTGCAGCCGCAGATGCCCTGACTGACCGGTTTTAATCTATCGGCTGCGCAGCGCGGCGGCTCGGCCCCGTGCCATGTCGATGGGCAGCAACAGCAAAAGACCGGCCACGAACAGTGCAGCGGTAGAAAGAATGGCAATGCGCTGGTTGCCGCCAGCAGCCCAGGTAATGGCACCGAACATCAGCGGACCGATGATGCTCGCCAGCCGCGTTGAGAAAGTCCACAGCCCGAAGAACTCCGCAAGTTGCTGTGGCGGCGCAAGGTAGCCCGTCATCGCGCGGCCGGCCGACTGGCTCGAGCCCATGGCGAGCCCCGCAATGGCCGCGGCCCACCAGAAGGCGCCCTTGGTGGTTGCCAGGGCGGCAATCACGCACACCGCAATCCATGCCACCAGCGTGGCAGCCAGCGAGATCTTGTGGCCTATGCGGTCTTGCACATAGCCGAAGCCGAAGGCCCCCAGCGCGGCTGCCAGGTTGAGCACGAAGATCAGCACCATGGTTTCGCTTGCGACGAAGCCGATGACCTGTTCGGCATAGATGGCTGCGAGCGTGATGGCGACTGCCACGCCGCCCTGGTAGAAAACGGTGCAGACCAGGAGCTGCATGAAATCGCGGTACGCACGGGCCTGCACAAAGGTGTTGCGCAGTCGCTGCCACGTGCCCAGCGCCTCGATGGCGGCCTGGGGCTGCGCGCGCTCGGGCAGCAACGCAAAGGTAGCGCACGCGGCCCCGCCGTAGATGGCCGCCGTGATCAGCATGGTGACCGGAACGAAGTGCGAAGCCGGCAGCCCTTCAGCCTGCGCCGAAAGCACATAGGCCAGGCACAAGCCGAGCGCAAGCATGCCGCCCACGTAGCCGAAGCTCCACCCCCAGCCGCTGACCTTGCCCATGCCCTCGGCTGTTGCGAGCTCGGGAAGGAAAGCGCCGGTCAACGACTCGCCGTACGAATAGAAGGTGTTCGAGACGATCACCAGCAGCATGGCCAGGGCCACGCCTTCGGCACCCGAGAACCCTGGTGTGAGCGCGAGCGCGGCTGTTGCAACGACGCAGCCGAGGGTGGCAACGGCAAGCACGCGCTTCTTGGCTGCACGCCGGTCGGCCCAGGCGCCTATGGCGGGCATCGAGAGCATGACGATGGCGTAGGAGACGCTGAGTGCCGCCGTCCATGCAAAAGCCGCCCAAGGCGCTCCCTTGGCGATACCGCCCACGAAGTAAGCGGCGAACACGGCCGTGATGACGACCGTGGTGTAGCCCGAATTCGCAAAGTCGTACATCGCCCAGCCGAACACCTCGCGCTTGCGCACGCCGGGATTCAGGGCCGAGGACGGAAACAGCGCCATGCGGCGTTGATCAGGGCGCCGGAGGCTCAGGGAACCGCGTCAGTGCAGGTGGCGCGGACGGCGGCCGCCGCCGTGTCCACCGCCGCTGCCACTGCCGCCGGTGCCGCGCGGGCGCTTGCCGATTTCGAGCGAGTTCACGAGGGCGTCGAAGCGGTCGCTGAAGAGGCGATCGATTTCGGAGACGACGCCGCCGAGTTCCGCGCCGTCGAAGTGGCGCTCCATGAGGTTGACGACGTCTTCCACCAGGAGGTCGCGTTGCACCTGCATGATCGCGGCCGGATTGGGGCCGACAAAGAGCATCAGGAAGTCGTCGCGAGACTCTTCGTCTGGGTCGCCCTCTTCCTCGTCGAAGTCGGTGTCGTAGAACGTGACTTCGATGGCCGCGCCGCGTTCGGAGAGTTCGTTCAGCGCCATGCACATTTCGTCGAGCGCCTGGCGAAAGTCTTCATCGCCCGGCACCGTCCAGCACATCTGGAGCATGTGGTCCTTCTGCTCGAAGCGAATGCCGGGTTCTTCCTCGTAGGTGCTGGTGGCACCGTCGGCCAGCGATTTGGCACCGGCATAAACCCATAGCGGCTTGAGCGCTTCCTGGATCTGGTCGAAGCTGACGTCGGACCGCAGCGGCACGTCGCCGTGCACATGAATTTCAAATGGAGCGTTGTAACGAGGCATTGTGTGCTCCCTTGTCTAGATGTGGTGCCCGGAACGGGGGTCGAACCCGTATGCCCCGATTAAGGAAGCGGCGGATTTTAAGTCCGATGTGTCTACCAATTTCACCATCCGGGCCTCGGGTTGAACATCGACGATAACCCAAACAAAACGAGCCCCGGCAACGCAGGTTGGCGGGGCTCATTTTCAGTAGAGGGTGGATCGAACTTGATCAGAGAGAGGTGGAGGCGCGACCCGGAGTCGAACCGGGCTAGACGGATTTGCAATCCGTTGCATAACCGCTTTGCTATCGCGCCACGCTGAAAAACGAAATCGAACTCGCGAAAAAAAGGGAAGCATTGCTTCCCTTTTTCAAAAACTGGAGCGGGAAAAGAGTCTCGAACTCTCGACCTCAACCTTGGCAAGGTTGCGCTCTACCAACTGAGCTATTCCCGCGTTTCGAGCCTCGAATTATAGAACACTTTTTCGGGGCCCGGCAAGTTTTGCCAATCAATGTTTGACGGAACCCTCGGAAGCCCGTGCTTCGCGCTGCTTGGCCAGTTCGGCCACGGCAGCGGCGGAGGCCGCAACTTCTTCGTCGGACAGAGGATCGGGCATTTTCTCGAGAGCGATCTCAAGAACCTTGTCGATCCACTTCACGGGCACGATCTCGAGGCCGTTCTTCACGTTCTCGGGAATGTCCTGCAGGTCTTTGGCGTTCTCTTCGGGAATGAGCACGGTCTTGATGCCGCCGCGCAATGCCGCCAGCAACTTTTCCTTCAGCCCGCCGATGGCCGTGACTTCGCCTCGCAGCGTGATTTCGCCCGTCATGGCGACGTCCGCTCGCACCGGGATGCCCGTGAGCGCCGAAACGAACGCAGTCGTCATCGCAGCACCCGCACTCGGGCCATCTTTAGGCGTTGCGCCGTCGGGCACGTGGATGTGGATGTCGCGCTTTTCGAAGATCTCGTCCTTGATGCCCAGGCGGCGCGAACGGCTGCGCACCACGGTACGCGCGGCCTCGACCGATTCCTTCATCACGTCGCCGAGCGAGCCCGTGCGGCTGATCACGCCCTTGCCTGGCATGGTGACGGCTTCGATGGTGAGCAGGTCGCCGCCGACTTCCGTCCATGCCAGACCGACCACCTGGCCGACCTGGTTCTGCTTCTCGGCCAAGCCGAAGCTGTACTTGCGCACGCCGAGAAAGTCGTTGAGGTTGGCACCGTCGACAGTGACCTTGGGCGTGAGCTGCTTGAGCAGAAGCCCCTTCACCACCTTGCGGCAGATCTTGGAGAGCTCGCGCTCGAGCGAGCGCACGCCGGCTTCACGCGTGTAGTAGCGCACGATGTCGCGCACGGCCTCTTCGGTGACGAACAACTCGTCTTCCTTCACGCCGTTGTTCTTCATCTGCTTGGGCAGCAGGTACTTGATTGCGATGTTGGTCTTCTCGTCCTCGGTGTAGCCCGAGAGGCGGATGACTTCCATCCGGTCGAGCAGCGCCGGAGGAATATTCATCGAGTTCGACGTGGCAACGAACATCACGTCGGAAAGGTCGAAGTCGACCTCGACGTAGTGGTCGCCGAACGTGTGGTTCTGCTCCGGGTCGAGCACTTCGAGCAGCGCGCTCGAAGGATCGCCTCGGAAGTCTGTACCCAGCTTGTCGATTTCGTCGAGCAGGAAGAGCGGGTTGCGCGTGCCGATCTTGTTCAGCCCCTGCAGCACCTTGCCCGGCAGCGCGCCGATGTAGGTGCGGCGATGGCCGCGAATCTCGGCTTCGTCGCGCATGCCGCCGAGCGCCATGCGGGTGTACTTGCGGCCGGTTGCCTTGGCAATCGACTGCCCGAGCGAGGTCTTGCCCACACCCGGCGGGCCCACGAGGCACAGGATGGGCGCCTTGACCTTGTCGACACGCTGCTGCACCGCGAGATATTCAAGAATGCGGTCCTTGACCTTCTCCAGCCCATAGTGGTCGGCATTGAGCACCGCCTCGGCGTTGGCAAGATCGTGCTTGATCTTGGTCTTCTTGCTCCATGGCAAGCCGACCAGCACGTCGATGTAGTTGCGCACCACGGTGGCTTCGGCCGACATCGGCGACATGAGCTTGAGCTTCTTGAGCTCGCCCTCGGCCTTTTTCAGCGCGTCCTTGGGCATCTTGGCGAGCTTGATCTTTTTCTCGATCTCCTCGATGTCCGCGCCCTCTTCGCCTTCGCCAAGCTCCTTCTGGATCGCCTTGACCTGCTCGTTGAGGTAGAAGTCGCGCTGGTTCTTTTCCATCTGGCGCTTCACGCGGCCACGGATCTTCTTGTCGACATTGAGAATGTCGACCTCGCGCTCGAGCTGTCCAAACAGGTTTTCGAGCCGCGCCTTCACGTCGTCCAGGTCGAGCACGGCCTGCTTGTTGTCGAGCTTGAGCGGCAGGTGCGCGGCAATGGTGTCGGCCAGGCGGCCCGGATCGTCGATGCTCGAGATCGACGTGAGGATCTCGGGCGGGATCTTCTTGTTCAGCTTGACGTACTGGTCGAACTGCTGCATCACGGCGCGGCGAAGTGCCTCGACCTCGGTTCCCTTCTCGCCGCCTTCGGGCGCCTCGACGGGCGTCACGTTGGCCGAGAAATGGGTTTCACCGTCGTCGATGCGGTTCACACGGGCGCGCTGCTGCCCCTCGACCAGCACCTTCACGGTACCGTCGGGCAGCTTGAGCATTTGCAGGATGGTAGAGACGCAGCCCACCTCGAACATGTCCTCGACCGAGGGCTCGTCCTTGGCTGCGGCTTTTTGCGCCACCAGCATGATGCGGCGCTCGGCCTCCATGGCCAGCTCTAGCGCCTTGATGCTCTTGGGGCGTCCCACGAACAGCGGGATCACCATGTGGGGGAACACGACGACGTCGCGCAGCGGCAGCAGCGGCAGGTCGATCGCGTCGGCAGGCAGGGGGGTATGACCGGACATGAATATCCTTTGATTGATCAGGCAAAGATGGATGGGTGTTGGGGCATTTCAAGCCCGCGCACCCGGTCTTTGTCGAAGGCGCCGGAAGCTTTGTTCAAAAGAGCCGGCGCCGCGTTCATGCAAGCCTCGTTCAAGCCTTCTTGGCCGCTTCTCGGTACACGAGCAGCGGCGGCTTGTTTTCGTCAATTGTGGATTCTTCGACCACAACCTTGTCGACGTTGGTGGCATTCGGGAGCTCGAACATGGTGTCGATGAGCGACTGTTCGAGGATCGAACGCAAGCCCCGTGCCCCGGTCTTGCGGGCCAGCGCCTTGCGGGCAATGGCCTTGAGCGCCGCGGGGCGAATCTCGAGGTCGACGCCTTCCATTTGCAGCAGCTTGGTGAACTGCTTGACCACGGCGTTCTTGGGCTCGGTCAGGATCTGAACCAGCGCGTCTTCGCTGAGCTCGGCCAGCGAAGCCACGACGGGCATGCGGCCGACGAGTTCGGGAATCAGGCCGAACTTGATCAGGTCTTCTGGCTCTACTTCGCGGAACACTTCGGTAATGCTGCGCTGCGCCTTGCTCTTGACCGAAGCGCCAAAGCCGATGCCCGAGGCCTCGGTGCGGTTTTCAATGACCTTCTCGAGCCCTGCAAAGGCGCCGCCGCAGATGAACAGGATGTTGGTCGTGTCGATCTGCAGGAAGTCCTGGTTAGGGTGCTTGCGCCCGCCTTGGGGCGGCACGCTGGCCATGGTGCCTTCGATGAGCTTCAGGAGCGCCTGCTGCACACCCTCGCCCGACACGTCGCGCGTGATCGACGGGTTGTCGGACTTGCGCGAGATCTTGTCGATTTCGTCGATGTAGACGATGCCGCGCTGGGCACGCTCGACTTCGTAGTTGCAGCTCTGCAGCAGCTTCTGGATGATGTTCTCGACGTCTTCGCCCACGTAGCCCGCTTCGGTGAGCGTGGTGGCATCGGCCATCACAAAGGGCACGTCGAGCATGCGGGCCAGGGTTTGCGCGAGCAGGGTCTTGCCCGAGCCCGTGGGGCCGATGAGCAAGATGTTGCTCTTGCTGAGCTCGACGTCTTCGCCCTTGGCCTTTTCCTTGTGGCGCAGGCGCTTGTAGTGGTTGTAGACCGCCACCGACAGCATGCGCTTGGCCGGCTCCTGGCCGATAACGTAGTTGTCGAGGTTGGTCTTGATCTCCAGCGGCGTGGGCAGGTCGCTGCGCGATTCACGCGCCTCGTCACCGGCCGGGAGCTCGTCGCGGATGATTTCGTTGCAAAGGTCGATGCACTCGTCGCAAATGAAGACCGAAGGGCCCGCGATCAGCTTTTTGACCTCATGCTGGCTCTTGCCGCAGAACGAGCAATAAAGCGTTTTTTCGCTGGAAGAGCCTTTTTTTTCGGCCATGGACAGGTGCCTCGTAACGGGGTAGGGACAATGATAACTAAACAAAAACGGCGTTTCCCGTGGGGAAAACGCCGTTTTTTGCCTTTTTGGCGCACCGGCGCCACAGCGCGGGCAAATTGATCAGCTGCGCTTTGCAATAACCTGGTCGACCAGGCCGTAATCCTTGGCTTCATCGGCAGTCAGGAAATAGTCGCGTTCGGTGTCCGATTTGACTTTCTCGAGCGGCTGGCCGGTGCGCTCGGCCAGGATGCGGTTCATCTGGTCTTTGGTACGCAGAATGTCGCGGGCGTGGATTTCGATATCCGTGGCCTGGCCGCGGGCGCCGCCAAGCACCTGGTGAATCATGATCTTCGAATTGGGCAGCGAGAAGCGCTTGCCCTTTTCACCGGCCGCCAGCAAAAACGCACCCATGCTGGCCGCAAAGCCGATGCACATGGTCGAAACGTCGGGCTTGATGAACTGCATGGTGTCGTAGATTGCCATGCCTGCGCTCACGCTGCCACCCGGGGAATTGATATAGAACGAAATGTCCTTGTCGGGGTTTTCGCTCTCGAGGAACAGCAGCTGCGCCACTACGAGGTTGGCGGTCTGGTCGTTCACTTCGCCCACCAGGAAAATGATGCGCTCCTTGAGGAGACGCGAATAGATGTCGTAGGACCGCTCGCCGCGACCCGACTGCTCGATGACCATCGGGATCATGCCGAGGGCCTTGGTATCCTGTGCGCTCATTGATTTGCTCTCCGGAAAAGGTTCGTTCGCTGTTCGAATTTAACTGTACGCCTGAGTGAAATGGGGCTCGTGCCGTAAAGCACAAGCCCCATTGGCGTTGCGGGCGGCGGCGCAGGGCCGGCGCTTAGCCTTGCTGCTGAGCCATCAGCTCGTCGAACGACACGGACTTTTCGTTGACCTTGGCCTTGCTGAGCACGAAATCGGTCACGTTGTTTTCGATGACGACCGCCTCGACTTCGGCCAGGCGGTTGTTGTCGCTGAAATACCAGCGCACAACGTCAGCCGGCTTTTCGTAGCTGGCGGCCAGTTCGTCGATGTGGGCCTTGATCTGCTCGGGCTTGGCCTGCAGGTTGTTGGCACGCACCAGTTCGGCCACCACGAGGCCCAGGCGCACACGGCGCTCGGCTTGCGGGCGGAACACTTCTTCAGGAATCGGAGCCTTGTCGGCGTCCTTGATGCCGCGCTGCTTGAGCTCGGCGCGTGCGCCTTCGATCATGCGGTTCACTTCGGACTGCACGCTGGCGTTGGGCAGGTCGAGCTCGGCGTTGGCCACAAGGGCGTCCATCACGGCGTTCTTGTTGCGGGCCAGCAGGCGGAACTTGACTTCACGCTCGAGGTTTTTCTTGATGTCGGCGCGCAGGCCTTCGACCGTGGCTTCGGCAATGCCGAGCGACTTGGCGAGCTGTTCGTTGACTTCGGGCAGGTGCGAGGCCTCGATCTTCTTCACGGTGACCATGAAGTCGGCCTGCTTGCCGGCCACGTCCTTGCCGTGATAGTCGGCCGGGAACGACAGCGGGAAGGTGCGGCTGTCGCCGGCCTTCATGCCGCGCACCGCGTCTTCGAATTCCTTCAGCATCTGGCCTTCGCCGACGATGAACTGGAAGTCTTCGGCCTTGCCGCCCTGGAAGGTCTCGCCGTCGATCTTGCCTTCGAAGTCGACCGTCACGCGGTCGTTGTCTTGTGCAACGGCGTCTTGTGCGCGCTGGGCGAAGGTGCGGCGCTGCTTGCGCAGGATGTCGAGCGTCTTGTCGATGGCGTCGTCGCCCACTTCGGCCGAGAGCTTCTCGACTTCGGCGCCCGACAGGTCGTTGATCTTGACTTCGGGGAACACCTCGAACACCGCGTCGAAGGCGAGTTGGCCTTCGGGCGATTCTTCCTTCTCGGTGATGCGGGGCTGGCCGGCCACGCGCAGCTTGGCTTCGTTGGCGGCTTGCGAGAAGGCTTCACCGACCTTGTCGTTCATGACCTCGTAGTGCACCGAGTAGCCGTAGCGCTGGGCCACGACGTTCATTGGCACCTTGCCCGGACGGAAGCCATCCATCTTGACGGTACGCGCGAGCTTCTTGAGGCGCGAATCGACTTCGGACTGGATGGTGCCGACCGGCAGGGTCAGCGTGATCTTGCGTTCGAGCTTCTCGAGAGTTTCAACGGTCACGGTCATGGTGTCTTCCTTGTGAGGGGTGTGGCTGGTGCGCGGGGCCGGACTCGAACCGGCACGTTCTTGCGAACGTCAGGACCTAAACCTGGTGCGTCTACCAATTTCGCCACCCGCGCTTGCCAAATTTTTCAGGTGAATGCAAAGGCGGACGGCCCTGGTGCCGCAGACCTTCGATACCGTTGATATCGAATATCCGCCGCCCAAAGACCGTCCGCCTGAAATCGGTCAACCGCGTATTTTAAGCGCTAATCAGACCCTCTTTCGGCTCCCGCTTGATGCGGAATGCGGCGGCGTACATTGCCGGCAGGGCCAGCAGGGTCAATACGGTGGCCACGACCAGCCCGCCCATGATGGCAACGGCCATCGGCCCCCAGAACACGCTGCGAGAGAGCGGAATCATCGCCAGCACAGCTGCCGCCGCGGTCAGCACGATGGGGCGCAGGCGCCGCACGGCCGACTCGACAATGGCGTCCCACGCCGGCACGCCAGCCGCGCGGTCGCTCTCGATCTGGTCGATCAGGATCACCGCGTTGCGCTGGATCATGCCCATGAGCGCGATCACGCCCAGGAGTGCGACAAAGCCGAAAGGCCGGTTCAGCAGCAGCAGCGCCCCGGCAACGCCGGCAATGCCCATGGGGCCGGTAATGAACACCAGCAGCGAGCGGCTGAAGCTGTGCAGTTGCAGCATCAGCAGCGTGAACACCAGGAACAGCATGATCGGCACGCCCGCCACGATGGAAGCCGAGCCCTTGCTGCTTTCCTCCACGGCACCCGCCACCTCGATACGGTAGGCGCCCTCGCCCGCCGCATGCCAGCCGGCTTCGAGCTTGCGCAGCTGAGGGAGCAGCTGCTCGGTCACCGTGGCGCCCTGCAGGCCTTCGACCACGTCGCCCTGCACCGTGATTGCATAGTCGCGGTTCTCGCGCCACATCACGCCCGGCTCCCAGGTGAATACCGGCCGCGCAATCTGCGTGAGCGGAATCGAGCGCCCCGACGTCGTTGGCAGATAGGCGTTGCCGATGTCCGAAATGGCTTCGCGTTCGTCCGCCGACTGCCGCAGCACGATGTCGATCAGCAGGTCGTTCTCGCGGTACTGGCCCACCGTGGTTCCGGAGAACATCGTCTTGGACGCCTGGGCGATTGCCTGGCTGGTTACGCCAAGCGCGCGCGCCTTGGCCTGGTCGACTTCGAGCCGGATCACCTTGACCGATTCGTTCCAGTTGTCGTTCACGCCGCGCATGTTGGCGTTCTCGCGCAGCACCGCCTTTACTTCGTCGGCATGCGCGCGCAGTTGCGCCGGGTCGGTTCCGATGACGCGGAACTGCACCGGGTACGGCACCGGCGGCCCGTTGGGCAGCAGCTTCACGCGGCCGCGCACTTCCGGGAACTCCTGCGCCAGCAGCGCGGGCAGCTTGATTCGCAAGCTCTCCCGTACTTTCAGATCCTTGGCGAGCACGATGAGCTGCGACACGTTGGTCTGCGGAAACACCTGGTCCAGCGGCAGGTAGAAACGCGGCACGCCGGAACCGATCCAGGTGCTGACCGTCTTCACGCCCTCTTCCTTCATGATGCGCTGCTCTACCCGCTTGGCCACCTCTTCGTTCGCGGGGAACGAGGTGCCTTCGGGAAACCAGATGTCCACCATGATTTCGGGCCGGCTCGAATCCGGGAAGAACTGCTGCTGCACCTTGCCCATGCCGAAAATGCCCAGCGCAAAGATGAACACCGTGGCACCGATGGTCAGCCACCGGTGCTGCACGCACCAGTTCACCGCGCGGCGAAAGCTGTTGTAGAACCGCGTGTCGAACAGCTCATGCGGCGGCGCATCGGGGTCATGCGGCTTTACCTTGAGCAGCAGCGTGCCAAGGTAAGGCACGAAGTACACCGACACGATCCACGACAGCACCAGCGCAATCACGGTCACCGCAAAGATCGCAAAGGTGTATTCCCCCGTCACCGACTTGGCAATGCCAATGGGCAGGAAGCCCGCCGCCGTAATGAGCGTGCCGGTCAGCATGGGCTTGGCGGTAACGTCATAGGCAAAGGTGGCGGCACGCACCTTGTCGTAGCCCTCTTCCATCTTTCGCACCATCATTTCGACCGCGATGATCGCGTCGTCCACCAGGAGGCCGAGCGCAATGATCAGCGAGCCCAGCGATATCTTGTGCAGCCCGATGCCGAAGTAGTTCATGGCCAGGAACGTGACGGCCAGCACCAGCGGAATGGTGATCGCCACCACCAGCCCCGGCCGGATGTCGATGTACCAGCCGAAGCGCCCGCCCTTGTGCAGGCCGAGCGAAATGATGCTCACGGCCAGCACGATGGCCACGGCCTCGATCAGCACGCCGACGAATTCGTTGACCGAGCTGGCCACCGACACCGGCTGGTCCTGCACCTGCGCCAGCTTCACGCCGGCGGGCAAGCGTTGGTCGATGGTTGCGGTGGTGGCGCGCAATGCCTTGCCCAGCGAAATGATGTCGCCGCCCTTGGCCATCGAAACGCCAAGCGCAACCACTTCCTTGCCCTGGTGATGCACCTTCACGGCAGGCGGATCGACATAGCCGCGATGGATTTCAGCAATGTCGCCAAGCTTGAGCTGGTTGCCAGAACTGCCGCGGATCGGCATTTCGCGCAGTTGCTCGACGTTGGTGAACTGCCCGCCCACGCGCACCTGCACCACGTCGAGCGGCGACTGGATCGTGCCCGCGCTTTCCACGGCGTTTTGCGAGCCGAGCTGCGCAAGCACGGCGTTGAAGTCCAGCCCCAGCTGTGCAATGCGCTTCTGCGAAATCTCGATATAGACCTTCTGGTCCTGCACGCCGAACTGGTCGACCTTGGCGACGTCTTTCACGCGCAGCAACTGCTGGCGCACTTCGTCTGCCAGTGTCTTGAGCTCTGCCTGGCTGAAGCCCTCGCTCTCCAGCGCGTAGATCACGCCATACACGTCGCCGAAATCGTCATTGAAGAACGGTCCCTGCACGCCCGGCGGCAGCGTGTTGCGCATGTCGCCGATTTTCTTGCGCACCGTGTACCAGACGTTGGCAACATCGCCTGCCTTGGACGAATCCTTGATCTGGAAAATGATCTGCGACTCGCCCGGCTTCGAATAGCTGCGGATCTTGTCTGCGTAGGGGGCCTCTTGCAGCGTGCGCTCGAGCTTGTCGGTTACCTGCTCGGCCACCTGCTGCGCGGTGGCACCGGGCCAATAGGTGCGCACCACCATGGCACGGAAGGTGAACGGCGGATCTTCGTCCTGGCCGAGCTGAAAATACGCAAAGGCTCCCAGCACCATCAGCACCACCATCAGGTAGCGTGTGAGCGGCGCATGGTCCAGCGCCCATTTGGAGAGATTGAAGCCTGCGGGCTTGTCCGTTGTCGCAGCGCCCTGCGTCATTTGGAGGCACCTGCTGCAATCTCCTTCTTCGTCGCCGCAACGGGTTGGGCGGGCTTCACCGATTCGTTGGCGCTGGCCGCTGCAGCGGCAGCCTCTTTCGTCTGGTAGATGGTGACCTTCTGCCCTGGCGAGAGCACATGCACGCCTGCGGCAACGACCATCATGCCGGGCGCGAGTCCGGCGCCGATCACGGCCTCGTTGCCGTCTGCCGTGGCAACCTGCACCGGCTGCGACCGCACTGTCATCGTCGCCTTGTCCAGCACCCAGACCGCGGTGCCCTTGCCTTCCTGCCGCAACGCGCTGGTCGGCAGCTTGATGACCGCGCCGCCCGCACGAGCCAGCGCCTGCGGACGCGCATACACGGTGGCGCCGAGCGCGGGCGATGTTGCCGCGTCGATCGCCACCTTGACCGAATAGGTGCGCGTCACCGCGTCGGCACTGGCCGCCACTTCGCGCACCTGGCCCTGAAGTTCATCCCCGCCCGACCAGCCACGCACCGTGACCGGGGAGCCGGGCTTGATCAGCGCGGCCCTGTCTTCGGGCACCGCAAACACCACGTCGCGCGCGCCGTCCTGCGCAATGCGCACGACGGGCGTGCCCGCCTGCACCACTTGCCCCGGCTCGGCTTCGATCGCGGTAATGACGCCGGCCACATCTGCGACCAGCGAGGTGTAGCTGGCCTGATTGCCTTGCGACGACAGCTGGGCCTGTGCCTGCTCGAGCTGTGCCTGCGCAGCCTTGAAAGTGGATTCGCGGCGCTCGAGTTCGGCGCCGCTGATGAAATTTTGCGACCGCAATTCGGTGTAGCGCTTGAGATCGGCCGCCGCAAGATCGCGATTGGTCTGCGCCGCTGCCAGTTGGGCCCGTGCGGCTTCGGTTGCCAGCCGGTAGTCCTGCGGATCGAGTTGCGCCAAGACTTGCCCGGCCTGCACATGCTGGCCCAGCTCGGCTTGGCGCTTGATGATCTTGCCAGCCACGCGGAACCCCAGGCGCGATTCGACGCGCGCCCGCACCTCGGCCGAGAATTCGGGCTGGGCGTCGAAATCGCTGGTGCCCACAGTCACCAGCTTGACCGCACGCACAGGTTCCTCGGCCGGCTTCGACTGTGAACAGCCGGCCAGGAACAAGGCGGGAAGCAGTAGCCAGGCGGCACTGCGGGCAAGGGGGGAAAAGCCGGAAGAGGCGGTCATGAGACACCCTAGAAAGGTCGAACCGGGTCAATTACTGACCCACCGGTTAGTAATCTAGGGTAAACCTTAAACACTGTCAATCGCGCCGTGACAGTTCGATCTGCTTCGTGTCTAAGTTCGCTGCCCCATTTCGACCAGCCGGTTGCCCGGAATCTCGAAATAGTCGGACGCTCGGCCCGCGTTGCGCTGCAGCCAGCCGAAAAGCGCCCGCCGCACCGGGTTCATGCCCGGAAGGTTTTCCTCTCCGACCGAAGCGCGCGAAACGAAGTACGAGGTCTTCATCGAGTCGATGGCCAACGCCTTCTGGTAGGCCAGGATGCGGATGAACTCGGGCACATCGGGCCGTTCCATGAAGCCATGGCGCGCGGTAACCACCCAGATGCCTTTCATCAGGCACTCGGCCTCTATGCGCATGCGTGCTTCAATCCGTGGCGTGTCGCAGGCGAGTACCCGCAACACGATCACCTGTTCGTGCAGCACCTGGTTGTGCTTGAGGTTGTGAAGCAAGGCGTGCGGTACCGACGTCGCGTCGGCGTTCAGGAACACCGCTGTGCCGCTCACGCGATGCGGCATGTGCAGCGCCAGCGATTCAAAAAACGGCTTGAGCGGCAGGCTTTCGGCCGCTGCGGCTTCCAGGCCCAGCCGGCGCCCCTTGGCCCAGGTGGTGAAAAGCACCATCACCCCAGCCGCCACCGCCAGCGTGAGCCAGCCGCCTTCGGCCACCTTGAGGCTGTTGGCAACGACGAAGGTCAGGTCGACCAGCGCGAAGGCCGCCACGCCAAGCACCACCGCCGCCCGGCTCCAACGCCACAGGCCCCACGCCACGATACCGGCCAGGAGCGTGGTGGTGACCATCGTGATCGACACCGCAATGCCGTAGGCCGCCGACAGCGCCTCCGAACTGCGGAAGCCCAGCACCAGCAGCAGCACCCCCACCATCAACAGCCAGTTAACGGTCGGCACATAGATCTGGCCGATGGCCGAGCCCGAGGTCTGCACCACGCGCATGCGCGGCAGGTAGCCCATGCGCATGGCGTGTGCCGTCAGGGAAAAGGCGCCCGAAATCACCGCCTGGGA
This sequence comes from Variovorax sp. 3319, assembly GCF_031456585.1. Lineage (NCBI taxonomy): Bacteria > Pseudomonadati > Pseudomonadota > Betaproteobacteria > Burkholderiales > Comamonadaceae > Variovorax > Variovorax sp. 3319. Next base: position 507,910 of record NZ_JAVDUZ010000003.1, on the reverse strand, counting down.
GGCAATGACAGTTGCCATGGCGGCAAGCACCACCATCGGCACCACGCCCCATGAAGGAAAAAGCCGGAAGAACGGGTTGTCGACAGCCGCCGGGTTTGCCAGCACCAGCGCACCCTGCCCAAAATAGTTGAGCACAAGCCCGGGCAGCGCGACGAAGAGCCAGGCCAGGCGTATCGGCCGCGCGCCGAAATGCCCCATGTCGGCATACAGCGCCTCGCCGCCGGTAAAGGCCAGGAACACCGCGCCAAGCACTGCCAGCGACTGGGCGCGGTGCTCGAACAGGAACCCGACAGCCCAGCGCGGATCGAGTGCCGCCAGCACCTGCGGCTGCTGCAGCACTTGCCAGCCTCCCGCGAGCGCCAGCACCGCAAACCACAGCAGCATGACGGGCCCGAACACCTTGCCGACCACGCCGGTTCCCTTGCGTTGCACCGCAAAGAGCCCGAGCAGGATAAGCATGGTGACCGGAATGACGGCCCGCTGCAGCACCGGTGCCTGCACCTCGAGCCCTTCGACGGCAGACAGCACCGAGATGGCCGGCGTGATCAGGCTGTCCCCATAGAACATGGCCGCGCCCACCAGGCCGAGCACCCCGATTGCGTTCCACATCCACGGCCGGGCCTCGGGGCCTGCCACCGCGCTGCGGGCAAGCGCCTGCAACGCAAGAATGCCGCCTTCGCCGTCGTGATCGGCGCGCAGCACGAACACCACGTATTTGAGCGTCACCACGAACATCAGGCCCCAGAAGATCAGCGAGAGCAGGCCCAGCACCGCGTCGGGCGTAAACGCCACGCCGTGCTCGGGGTTCAGCGTTTCCTTGAAGGCATAGAGCGGTGACGTGCCGATGTCGCCGAACACCACACCCAGGGCAGCGATCATCAGGCCCGGCCCTGCCGGATGAGGCGCCTCGCCGGGTGCCAGGCTAGGGGCAGAGGTAACCGGTGCCGGTGCATTCATGGAGGCAGAACTTGGTGATGGGGACACCGCGAGCATAGTCCGCGGCATCGCTCGTCGGGGACAATCGCCGCGTGTCCGCACCATCCCACATTGCCGCGCCGCCCGCGCACTACGAGAACTTTCCGGTCGCCTCCTGGCTGTGCCCGCCGCACCTGCGCGCGCCGATTGCCGCCATCTACCACTTTGCCCGCACGGCCGACGACATCGCAGACGAAGGCGACGCCTCGCCCGGCGAGCGGCTGGCCGACCTGCACGCCTACCGCGAACAACTCCGCGCCGCCGCCGTGGGCAGGGTACCGCCCTCCTCGCGCTGGCCCGAGGTGTTCGGACCGCTCGCATACAGCATCGCCCAGTTCGCATTGCCCGAAGACTTGCTGGCCGACCTGCTGAGCGCCTTCATCCAGGACATCGAGAAAACCCGCGACGGCGGCACCTATGCCGACCGCGCCGAACTGCTCGACTATTGCCGCCGCTCCGCCAACCCGGTCGGCCGCCTGCTGCTGCATCTCTATGGGGTGACCGATGCAGAAGCGCTGGCGCAGAGCGATGCCATCTGCAGCGCGCTGCAACTCATCAATTTCTGGCAAGACCCGAGCGTGGACCTGCCACGCGGCCGCTTCTACTTTCCGCTCACCGATTGCGCGCGGCGCGGCCTCGCGCGCGAGAGCTTCAAGGTCTTCGCTCCATTGGCCGAAGCACCGCCCCCGCAGGAAGCCATCAACCTCGTTGCCGTTGAAAGCGCATGGGCACGCGAACTGATGACCCATGGCGCGCCCCTGGTCCACCGGCTGCCGGGCCGCGCCGGCTGGGAGCTGCGCTTTGTCGTGCAGGGCGGGCTGCGCATTCTCGACAAGATCGAAGACCTGGGCTTCGATACGTTTTCGCAGCGTCCGAAAATAGGCAAGACCGATGCGCCATTGCTGGTCTGGCGAGCCCTGCAGATGCGGAGACAATTGCCGCCCATGAAAGCGCTTCCCCGATGACTCCCGAGCAATACGTACAAGACAAGGCCGCCGCTTCGGGCAGCAGTTTCTACTACGCCTTCCTGTTCTTGCCCAAGCCCAGGCGCGCGGCCATTACGGCGTTCTATGCCTTCTGCCGCGAGATCGACGACGTGGTCGACGAGGTCAGCGACCCCGGCGTGGCCGCGACCAAGCTCGCCTGGTGGCGCACCGAGGTGGCGCAATCATTTTCGGGCCCGCCGCGGCACCCCGTCATGCAGGCGCTGTTGCCGCACGCCGCGGCCTACGGCATCGAGCCCCGGCAACTCAACGAAGTGATCGACGGCTGCCAGATGGACCTCGACCAGACCCGGTACCTCGACTTTCCAGGCCTCGCGCGCTACTGCCACCTGGTGGCAGGAGTCGTCGGCGAGGTGGCCGCGCGCATCTTCGGCCAGACCGACCCGCAGACCACCGCCTATGCGCACAAGCTCGGCCTGGCGCTGCAGCTCACCAACATCATTCGCGACGTGGGAGAAGACGCGCTGCGCGGGCGCATCTACCTGCCCGTGAACGAGCTGCAGAAGTTCGATGTGAAGGCGCACGAAATTCTCAACCGCGTGCATTCGGAGCGCTTTGTCGCACTGATGAAATTCCAGGCCGAGCGCGCGCATGCGGCATACGACGAAGCCCTTGCCCTCCTTCCCATTGCAGACCGCCGCGCCCAGAAGCCCGGCCTCATGATGGCCAGCATCTACCGGACGCTGCTGCGCGAAATCGAGCGCGACAACTTCCAGGTGCTGAACCAGCGCGTGAGCCTGACGCCCGTGCGCAAGTTCTGGCTGGCGTGGAAAGTTCAGGCGTTGGGGCGCATTTGAGAACAGCAGTCATCGGCGCCGGCTGGGCCGGCCTCGCCTGCGCTGTCGAAGCGACGCGCCTCGGCCACGCCGTGACGCTGTTCGAAGCCGCGCACATGGCGGGCGGGCGGGCGCGGCGTGTCGACAACATGCATGGCATGGCGCTCGACAACGGGCAGCACATTCTTATTGGCGCCTACACCGCCACGCTCAAGCTGATGCGCGAAGTGGGCGTCGACGCAAACGATGCGCTGTTGCGCCTGCCGCTTTCGCTGCGTTTTGCCGACGGCGGCGGACTGAAGCTGCCGCGGCTGCCCGCGCCGCTCGACTTGCTGGTGGGCATCTTCACCGCGCGCGGCTGGACGTGGCGTGATAGATCCAGCCTGCTGCGCACCGCCTTGCGATGGCGAATCGGCGGGTTCCGCTGCACAGCCGACACCACGGTTGCCGCGCTTTGCACCGGCCTTACGCCGCGCGTGATGCAGGAACTGATCGAGCCACTGTGCGTTTCGGCGCTCAACACGCCGGTCGGTCAATCGAGCGGAGAGGTGTTCTTGCGCGTGCTGCGCGACGCACTTTTCAGCGGCAGCGGCGGCGCCGACCTGCTGCTTCCGCGTGTCGACCTGGGGGCGCTTTTCCCCGATGCTGCATTGGCGTGGCTAACGCAGCATGGCGCCACGCTGCGCATCGGCACGCGCGTGCGCGCCATCTCGCCTCAAGGCCAGCAATGGCGTGTCGATGATGAGCGCTTCGACCAGGTTGTGCTGGCCTGCGCCCCGTGGGATGCAGCCCGGCTCGTGCGCGCGTCCGGCGTGCCGGCGGAGCGCTGGTGCGAGACCACCGAGGCCCTGCGCTTCGAAGCCATTGCCACTATTTATGTGCGCGGCGCCACACCGCTTGCAGAGCCGATGCTCGCGCTGCGCAGCCACCCCGCCACCGCGCCGGCGCAGTTCGTGTTCGATCGCGGCCAGCTCGGCGGACCCGAGGGCGTGCTTGCAATGGTCGTGAGCGCGAACGAAGCTCCGCGCGAGGCGCTGGAGCATCAGGTGTTGGCACAGGCGGCAGCGCAGTTGGGGCAGGCGTCGCTGCAACTCGTGCAGACCGTCGTCGAAAAACGCGCCACCTTTGCCTGCACGCCGGCGCTCGTGCGGCCGCCTGCCAAAATCGCGCCTGGCCTGCAGGCCAGCGGCGACTACACCGAAGGCCCCTACCCCGCCACGCTCGAAGGCGCGGTACTCAGCGGGCTCGCCGCCGCAAATGCCTTGAATTCACCATGACCCACCTGCGTTATCTCGACTTCGACTACAGCGAAGACACCGAAGGCCACGGCACCTTCGATGCAATGGCGACGACGGTGCCCGCCAATACGCGCGAGGTGCTTGCAGAAGTTGCGCAGGTGCTGGCCTGGGCCAACGCCACCTTCCCCGATGCGCAAGGCGCGCTGGAAGACGGCGCCGCCTGGGACTTCGATCTTCAGCAGACCAGCGAAGCGCCAGAGCTCGACACAGTCACCTTCTCGCTCAGCGGCACCGCCGATTTCTGCGCAGCGCTGCGCGAACAGTTCAGGCTGGACTGAAAAAGCCGATTTGCCGATCCTCACTCGTTCACGGAAAGAACCATGGTCACCTGCTATCTCCGCTACATCGTCGACCCCTACAAGCTCAAGGAATTCGAGCACTACGGCAAGCTGTGGATTCCGCTGGTCGAAAGGTTCGGCGGACAGCACCATGGCTACTTCCTTCCGTCTGAAGGTGCCAACAACGTGGCCTTGGCGATGTTCAGCTTTCCGAGCCTGGCCGCCTACGAGCAATACCGCGCCGATTCCATGCAAGACGCCGAATGCCAGGCCGCCTTCAGGTACGCCGAAGACACCCGTTGCATCGTGAGCTACGAGCGCAGCTTCTTCCGGCCTGTGTTTTCGTAAGGCCGACGTTCACAGCGTTCAGGCGCCAAGCGCCACGCACAGCGCGTGTAGGTTGGGCACGATCAGCTGCGGCCGCGCGCCGTGCACCCAGGGGCGCTCGTCGCGCACAAGCCAGGCCGCCTGCATACCCGCGTTGAGTGCGCCGACAACGTCCAGCTCTGCGTCGTCGCCCACGTGCAGCACGTCTTTAGGCAGCAGGCCGACCGAAGCGGCCGCTGCGCGAAAAATCGGCGCGTGCGGCTTGCCGCTGCCGAACGCGCGCGCATTGAAGGCGGTGCGAAACCAGCGGCCCACGCCGGTCAGGTGAACGTCGGCGTTGCCGTTCGACACCGCCACCAGCGGATAGCGTTCGCTCAGCCACTTGAGGGCAGGCAGCGCGTCTTCGTACAGCGTCACGCGCTGTCGTTCGGCAAAGAAGGCATCGAAGGCGGGGTCGGCCAGCGCCGGGTCTTCGCCCGAGCGTTTCAGCGCCGTGCGAATCGACTCGCGGCGCAGTGCGCTCAGGTCGTGTGCAAGGTCTGAGCGCTCCTTGGCGGTGGCCTCGCGCAGTTCGCGCAAGATGCCAGGGGTCAGCAGCAACGAAGCGGTCTTGGGTGCTTCGCGCAGCAGCCATTCCTGCAGCACCGTCTCGGCCCGCTCGATGGTCGGCCAGATCGGCCACAGGGTATCGTCAAGGTCGAGCGAGATCGCGCCGATGCGCTTGATGTCGAGGGGCTCGGCGTTCGAGAGCGCCGTGGAAGCGGAGGTCATGCCCGAGAATATCGCATGCCTCAAGACAACACGAACGACAGTTCCATCGCCGAACGCACCGCCGTCCTCTGGTGCAACCTGGGCTCACCCGACGCACCCACCGCGGCCGCCGTTCGGCCGTATCTTGCGGAGTTTCTCGGCGACCCGCGCGTGGTCGAGATTCCAAGGCTGGTCTGGGCGTTGATCCTGCACGGCATCATTCTGCGTGTGCGACCCGCCAAGTCGGCTGCCAAGTACGCGAGCATCTGGATGCCCGAAGGCTCGCCGCTGAAGGTCTGGACGCAAAGACAAGCGACGCTACTCGCCGGCTGGCTCGGTGAACGCGGCCACCGTGTGGTGGTGGGAGACGCGATGCGCTACGCCAGCCCTTCTATCGCCTCGCGCCTCGATGCGCTCCAGGCCGAAGGTGCCACCCGTGTGCTGGTGCTGCAGGCCTACCCGCAGTATTCGGCCACCACCACCGCCAGCGTGATCGACGCGGTCAACGACTGGAGCCGCCGCCAGCGGCGTATTCCGGAGTTCCGCTTCGTCAACCAGTATCACGACGACCCAGCCTACATCGAAGCGCTTGCGCTGCGTATCGAGCAGCACTGGAAGAAAGAGGGCCGCGGCGAAACCTTGCTGATGAGCTTCCATGGCATTCCGGCGCGCAACATCGCACTCGGCGATCCCTACCAGGCGCAATGCCTCGAAACCGCGCGCCTGCTCGCAGCACGGCTGGGTCTTTCGGAGGCGCAGCACCGCGTCACCTTCCAGTCTCGCTTCGGTCGCGCCAAATGGCTGGAGCCCTATACCGAACCCACGTTGCGCGAACTCGGCGCGAGCGGCGTGAAGCGGGTCGATGTGGTGTGTCCGGGCTTTCCCGCCGATTGCCTCGAAACGCTGGAAGAAATTGCCATGGAAGGCCGCGAAGCCTTCATGCATGCCGGCGGCGAAGTCTTCAGCTACATCCCGTGTCTCAACGACAGCCCTGCATGGATCACCGCGCTTGCGGGTATTGCCGAACGCAATCTGGCAGGCTGGCCGACCCAGCAGCCCGCCGCTGCCCAGAAGCCCGGCGCCTAGAACTTGCCCAGATAGTCCGTCTTGCCGATCGGCATGCCCTTGTGGCGCAGCACGCCATAGGCCGTGGTCACGTGGAAGAAGAAGTTGGGCAGCGCGAACTGGAGCAGGTAGCGCTGCGCAGTGAAATGCGCCTCGCCTTCGCGGGTCTTGATGGTCACGGGCCGATCCTCCTGGCCGTCGATCAGCGCGCGGTCCACGGTCGCCAGGAATTCCTGCGTCTTCGCGATGCGAGCCAGCAGATCGTCGTAGGTCTTTTCCTCGTCGGGAAAGCTGGGCGCCGTAATGCCGGCAATGCGGGCAACGCCAAGCTTCGAGGCATCGCTTGCGCGCTGGATCTGGCCGGCCAGTGTGAGCATGTCGGGTGCAAGCCTTGCCTCCACCAGCGTTGCGGGATCGATGTCGTTGGCCTTGGCGTGCGCAAGGCTCTTTTCGAGCAGATGGGTGAGTTGGCCGAGTCCGCGGGAAAAAACCGGCACGGACAGGTCGTACATCGAAAGCGCCATGGCAAAAATCCTTGTGGTTGGAATCGGCGGCGATTGTCTCGCCGACTCGCCACTAACGGCCGGCGGCTCGAATAAACCCTTCGACCAGCTCCAGTTGTTCGGGCACGTTCAGCGCGGGGGCGTGGCCGCACCCCTGAATTTCGACCACTTGCAGCTGGCCCGAAACGCCTGGCCCTCGTTGCTGCATCTGCTGCGTCACCTCGGGCAGCACCAGGTCGGAATCGGCGCCGCGCAGGCACAGAACCGGCACCTCGATCGCGTCGTAGTGCGGCCAGATGAGGTAGTCGTTGTCGTGCGCGCTGAACTGCCGGACCATTGCCGGGTCGTAGTGCGGCGTCACCCGGCCATTGGGCAGGCGGCGGGTGGAGCTTTCAGTCAGCCGGCGCCATTGCGCGTCGCTGAGCCAGCCGTAAGGCTTGTAGACGGTGCGAAAGAACAGTTCTAGCTCCGCGACGGTGTCGAACGCGGGCGGCTCGCCGGCATAGGCGCGAATGCGCTCGATGGCCGCCTGCGCAAGCTGCGGTGCGTTGTCGTTGAGCACCAGGCTCGCAATGCGGCCCTTCATTCGCGGCTCGAACAGGCCCGAAGCGCACACCATGCCGATGGCGCCGCCCATCGAGGTGCCAACCCAATGGACACGGCCCAGGCGCAGTTCGTCGCACAGCGCACTGGCAAGGTGCGCGTAGAACGACAGCTGATATTCCTCGTCCGGCAGCGGGCTCCACTGGCTCAGGCCGCGGCCGATGGTGTCCGGGCAAATCACGCGAAAGCCGCGGGCGGCAAAGTGCTGCGCCAACTCGTCCATGTCGCGGCAGGTGCGCGCAAGGCCATGCCATGCAATGACGACCGGCGCGTCGGGCGGGCCCCAATCGAGCCAATGAATCTCGCGGCCTGAGAGCTGCGCATAGCGTGAAATCGGAACCAGGAGATCGTTGCTCATCGCACAGCCCTCGCCCTGAGCTTGCCGACGATGCCGGTCGGAAAGTAATACACCGACAACACGAACAGCACGCCCAGCCACAGCAGCCAACGGTCGGGTGACAGCAGTGCCGCCAGCCACGGCAGGCCGCTGGCGGCCTCGCTGCCCACACGCAGCAGGTCTTGCAGGTAGCTTTGCGCCAGCACGAACAGCACCGCGCCAATGGCCGCGCCGTACATGGTGCCCATGCCGCCGATCACCACGATCAGCAGCACGTCGATCATGATCTCGAAACTCAGCGAGGTGTCCGGCCCGTTGTAGCGCAACCAGATCGCGAGCATGGCGCCGGCCAGCGTGGCGAAGAGCGCGGACAACACGGCCGCCGTGGTGCGGTACACCACCACGCGGTAGCCGATGGCCTCGGCGCGAAACTCGTTCTCGCGAATGGCCTGCAGCACGCGGCCGAATGGGGAGTTCACTATTCGCAGCAACGCAAGCAGCAGTACCACCGCGGCCACGAACAGCATGTAGTAGCAGAGCAGCCGGCCGTCGAGCGACACGCCGAGAAAAGGCTCTTCGGAGAACTCGAAGCTCGGCGAAATCAGCTCGGGCAGCTTGAAGGTCAGGCCGTCTTCACCGCCCGTAAAGTCAGACAGCTGCGACGCCAGCGTCTGGAAGGCCGAGGCCACCGCCAGCGTGATCATCGCGAAGAAGATGGCGCGCACCCGCAGCGAGAAGAGCCCGATGGCGAACGAGAGCACCAGCGAGATCGCGAGCGCAGCCCCCAACCCTAGCAGCACCGCGCCCCAGTTCGGCCCAAGCCGCGACGCCGAAATGGCAATGCCATAGGCACCGATTCCGAAAAACATGGTGTGCGCAAAGCTCACGATGCCGGTGTAGCCCAGCAGCAGATCGAAGCTGGCCACTAGCACCACGAACACCAGGATCTTGGCCGCAACGCTGAGCGCCTTCACGCCCGGAAAGATAAAGGGCGCGAACGCCAGCGCAATGAACAGCGCCACCAGCAGCAACGCGAGCAGGCGGCTGCGCGGCATGTCGTTGGAGAGAAGTCGTTTGAGGAACATGGTGTCTTCTTCCTCAACGGTTCGCAACGGGATACACGCCCTGCGGCCGCCACAGCAGCACCGCCACCATCAGGAAGATGCTCGCGAACTGCGTGACCGTGGGCAGCAGGAAGCCGATGTAGTTGGTCATGAGCCCCACGAGCAGCGCGCCGATGAGCGCCCCGCCCGTCGAGCCGAGCCCGCCGATGATGATGACGATGAAGATCAGCACGTTGACCTGCGCGCCCATCTGCGGCACGAGGTTCTGCTGGAAGAGCCCCCACATCACGCCGCCCAGCCCCGCGAGCGCGCTGCCCACCACGAACACGCCCACGAAGAGCCGGCCGATGCGGTAGCCGAGCGACTCGACCATTTCGCGGTCCTGCACGCCGGCGCGGATCAGCAGGCCGATCTTCGTGCGGCCGAGCGTCCACGCGAGCAGGCCGAACACCAGCATGCCCACCGCCACCGCAAGCAGGCGGTACTTGCTGATGGCCGCATCGCCGATCAGCAGCGAGCCGCGCAAGGCTTCCGGCAGCGGCAGCGGCACCTGCGCGGGGCCCCAGATCACCTTGATGAGTTCCTCGCCGATGATCATGCCGCCCATGGTGATCAAGATCTGCTTCAGGTGCTGGCCGTACACAGGCCGCACGATGAAGCGCTCGAACGCCAGCCCCACTGCGCCGGCCACGGCCATTGCAACCAGCATGGCCGGAAACACGGCGGCGAGGTTGCGCCACAGCTCTTGCGAACCCGTCCAGTCGCCCATCAGGCCGAGCACGCTGCTGGCCACGAAGGCGCCGAGCGCAATGAACACGCCGTGGCCGAAGTTGAGCACGTCCATCAGCCCGAACACGAGCGTGAGGCCCGAGGCGATGATGAAGATGATCATGCCCATGGCCAGGCCCGCCACCGTGAGGGTGAGCCAGGTCGAGAACGAGCCGGTCAGCGGCAGCGCCACCGCTGCGAGGATAGGGGCGAGAAGCAGCGGCTTCCAGTCGAAGTCGAATTTCATAGAGCCAGTCCGAGCAGCGATTGCTGCAGTTGCGCATCCGCGGAAAACTCCGCCATGCCGCCGCTGTGCACCACGCGGCCGTTGTCCATCACCGCGACGGTGTCGCCCAGGCGTTGGGCGAAGTTGAAGTTCTGCTCCACGAGAAGAATGGTCACGCCGCTGCGCTTGAGCTCGCCGAACGCATCGATCATGTTGTTGATGATGGCCGGCGCAAGCCCCTTGCTGGGCTCGTCGACGATGAGCAGCTCGCGCGGCTCCACAATGGCGCGCGACACGGCGAGCATCTGCTTCTGGCCGCCCGAAAGCTTGCCCGCCGGATGGTTCCAGAACTTCTCCACCGCCGGAAAAAGCTTGAAGATCCACTTCAGGCGCGCATCGTCCATCTGCTCGGCGTTTTTCGCGCCGCGCGCGGCGAGCAGCATGTTCTCCTTCACCGTGAGGTCGGAGAAGATGCCCATGTTCTCCGGCACGTAGGCAATGCCAAGCTCCGCGATTTGCGGCGTGTGCATGGCGGTGATGTCCTTGTCGCCAAAGCGCACCTTGCCCTGCGATGCGTGCCACAGGCCCATGATCGTCCGCAGCGTGGTCGTCTTGCCCGCTCCGTTGCGGCCCAGCAGCATGGTGAGCTGGCCCTTGGGCACTTGCAGGTCGACACCGTGGAGGATGTGATACGCCCCGATGTGCGTTTGCACGCCTTCGAGGGTCAACAGGTTCTGAGTTGTCATCGGTCTTGCTCCTTCCCCTTTCGGGGGAAGGTTGGGATGGGGGCATGCGGCGCTCGAGAAGCCGCGGCGGTTCGAAGGCCGCGAGCCCCCACCCCTGCCCTCCCCCGGCAGGGGCGGGAAAAATTCATCAACGCCTTCATGCTGCGGCCTCCTTTGCAATGCCCAGGTAAGCCTCTTGCACCACCGGCGAGGCAATCACCTGGGCCGGCTCGCCGTCGGCCACCAGCGTGCCGTTGTGCAGCACGATGATGCGGTCCGCGAGCTCGCGCACCACGTCCATCTTGTGTTCGACCAGCAAGATGGTCTTGCTCTTGTCCTGCTTGAGCTTGCGAATCAGATCGAGAATGACCGGCGCCTCGGCCGCGTTCATGCCTGCCGTGGGTTCGTCGAACATGAAGACCTTGGGTTCGAGCGCCATCAGGAGCGCCACCTCGAGCTTGCGCTGATCGCCATGCGGCAGGCTTGCCACGGTCGCATGCTCGCGCGACTTCAACGCCACGTCGGCCAGGATCTGGTCGGCGCGTTCGGTCAGCGCCTTGTGGTCGCTCCAGATGCTCCACAGGTTGAGCCCTCGGCGGTGCGCGCCTTCGCGCGTGGCCTGCACAGCAAGGCGCACGTTCTCCAGCACCGTGAGATTGGGGAACAGGTTGGTGAGCTGAAACGCCCTCCCCAGCCCGGCGTGCGTGCGCGCGGACGGCGACAGGCCCGAGAGCAATTGCCCGTCGAGCGACACCGTTCCCGCGCTTGCCTTGAGCTGGCCCGAAATCAGGTTGAAGTACGTGGTCTTGCCCGCGCCGTTGGGGCCGACGATGGCCGTCAACGTGCCCGGCGCGAAGGCGCAGCTCACGTTGTTGACGGCCACGTGCCCGCCGAAGCGAATGGTCAGGTCTCGGGTCTCAAGCATCGTTGGTCATTTTTCTCGAATGGACAAGCAGGTATCGAACGGTCTCAACAGCTGCCGATCACGTAGTAGTTAGGGCCGGTCTGCTTCAGCGTGGTCGTGACGTAGATGTTCCACAGGCCCATGGCCTGCGCCGAGCCGTAGGCGTAGGTGAGGCCCCACAGTGCGTAGGCGCGTCCGGCAACGGTATGTGCATAGTTGCTGGCGGTGTAGCAGGTGCCGCCGCCACCGCTGCCAGCCAGCGTGGTACCGGTGGCCGCGGCCGACATCGCTCCTTGCGCGTTGCTTGCATCCAGCGCAGCCACGGTCCAGCTGTAGGTGGTGGAGGGGGCCAGGCCGGTGTCGGTGTAGCTGGTGCCGGCAACTGGCGCGGCGTTGACCTTGCTTGCGCCGCGGTACACGTTGTAGCCGCTCGCACCGGAGACGCCCGCCCAGCCGATCACCATGCTGCTGCTGGTCGCGCCCGAGGTGCCCACGCCGGTGGGCGCCGGTAGCGACGAGCCGCCGCCGGAGCCGGTCACGCGGTCGACCATGGCCTTGAGCGCAGCCATCTGCGGGCCCGACTTCTTCGCGTAGTTCGCGTTGTCGTAGCCCCACCAGTCCCAGCAGCTGTTGGTGGCCGCCGTGCTGGTCTGCGGATAGATCAGCACGATGTTGTTGGTGTCGGCCCAGCGGTTGTAGCCGGTCTTGCGCACGTACTGGTCGCCCACGTCGGTGTAGTTCTGCTTGCAGCCGTGCAGCACCATGTGCACGCGGCACGAGGCGGTGGTGCAGGCCTGCGGCACGTAGATCCATCCAGTGGCGGCCACGCCGTGGCCGCTAATGAATTCAGACTGGTTGAACTCGGTGAACGTGCCGCCCAGCGTGCCGTTGTTGCGCGGGTTCAATGGGCCGTAGAGATGCTGCAGGATCTCGCCCGCAAGATCGAAGCCGCAGTTGTTGATGTAGGGTGCGGCGGTGGTGCTGCAGGCGCCGCCGTAGTCGTCGGTCACCATGGCGTGGCCCGCGCCGATGTTGTTCTTGTAGACCGTATTGGCGGCGGGCACGAAGCTCTGGTAGTAGGTCTTCAGGTCGTCCATGACCGCCGGCTTCACCGTGTTGTCCGACGTGCCCGAGAAAAGATATACCTTGGATGCCGTCATGTTCGACACCGGGTCGATCGCACCGCTTGCAGCCCAGCTGTTGGTGGTGCTCACCAGCGAAGAAACCGGAATGCTGGTGCCATGGGCCATGCAGCGCCCCGTGGCATTGAGCACCGAGCCCTCGGCGCAGTAGTAGGGCCCGCCGGCTACAACGCCGGCGCCGCGCTTGAAGGTGGCCGAATAAGCCACGTGCAATTGCACCGCCATGAAGCCGCCGGCCGAAAGGCCGGACACGCTCACCTCCGCCGGATTCGCGCCCAGCGAAGGCAGCGGCACCGCCGCAGTTGCCGTTCCGCCGTATGCGCCAAACGCCATGGCTGCCGCCGCGGCCAATCCCTTCCAGTTCCATCGCATCGCTGCCATCGCTGTCTCCTTCTTTAGGTGTGTCGAACGCTTGCTTGATTGCTGACGAATCGGCCGTTGGTGGCGCCGCGCTTGCGCCGCAAGGCGCAGGCTGGCGCTTCGCCCGGCGGCCATCCGGGGCAAAAAGGCATGCGGCGCCAGGGCCGCGGCAGGAATCGGGCGCTCAGCTCAGCGCTTGTTTTTGATGGGAATGTCCATCTCTTCGGGCTTGATCTCGCGCACCAGCTCGGGCACGCCCCACGCAAACGCCGGGTCGACCTTGATCTTGAAGTGATACATCGACTGCATCGCCTGGTGGTCTTCCTTGCGGAAGGTCATCTTGCCCTTGGGCGTGTCGAAGCTCATGCCTTCCATGGCGCTGATGAGCTTGTTGGTGCCGGTGTCGCCGCCGGTCTTCTTGAGCGCCGTGACCACCGCCATTGCGGCAGAGAAACCGCCCGCGGTAAAGAAGTCCGGCGGCGCCTTGAATTCCTTGTAGTGCGCCGACACCAGTGCCTCGTTGACCGGGTTCTTCGGAATGCCGAAGTAGTAGTAGGCCGCGCCTTCCATTCCGGGCAGGTTCTTGTAGGCCGCCATGGCCGGCAGGATGTTGCCGCCGGTGGCAATCTCGATGCCGTAGCGCTTCAGGTCCAGGTCGACAATCTTGAACGGGTTGCCCGCACCGGCCCAGACGATCCAGATGATCTTTCGGCCGGGCTGGTCCTTGAGCTTGTCGATCAGGCGCTGTGCGCCGGCGGTGAAGTCGGTGGTGGCGGGCGGCAGGTATTCCTCGTGCACCAGCTTCGCCTTCTTGAGCGCGGCGCCGAAGGCCTTTACGCCGTCACGGCCAAAGGCGTTGTCCTGTGCGAGCGTGGCAACGGTCACGCCCTGCTTGTCGATGGCCACTGCATTGGAAATGGCGTCCTGGCTCGAATTGCGGCCGGTGCGGAAGATGTATTTGTTCCACTTGTCGCCGGTGATCGAATCGGCCACCGCCGGCTCCACGATCAGGATCTTCTTGTATTCCTCGGCCACTGGCAGCATGGCCAGCGCCACGCCCGAAGCCGTGGGGCCGACCGCCAGCGCGGCCTTGTCGTCGGAGTAAGCGGCCGCGAGAAGCGACTTGCCGAGGTCAGGCTTGCCCTGGTCGTCTTTTTCGATGACCACCAGCTTCTTGCCGTTGACCGTCATCGTGCCACCCGTGGCGTAGTCCAGGCCCATGGTGAAGCCAGTCTGCGTCTGCTTGCCGTAGGCCTCGAGCGGACCGGTCTTGCTGTAGATGTGCGCGATGCGGATTTCGTTGGACTGGGCCCATGCGGGTGCAGCGGTGGCGCAGGTGGCGAGTGCGGCCAGGGCAACGAGGTGGCGACGGTTCATTCTTTGTCTCCTTATTAGATGCCTGAATATTGCACACTTCGTGCCAGGCATCAAAGCCGTTGATGCCAAACGGATTTGTCTCGCACAGCAGTCAGTTCGTCCAGCTTCAGAACACCCGAATCGTCTGATTTTCAGACACTTGTCTTCTATTCGATCAGGGTTAACTAGGGGTGCACCCCTGCACTCGCTCACGGAGAGGCACAGCAGCAGACACGGCACCGAAGTATGCTTGGCAACAAAATGCAACGTGTCCTATGAGGGAGTGAGATGCTAGTTGGAATCGACCTGGGAACGACCAATAGCCTGGTCTGTGTATACCGAGACGGAAAAACAGAACTGATCCCGAACTCGCTGGGGCACGTGCTGACTCCTTCTGCCGTGGGCGTGGCCGACGAGGGCAGCTTTATCGTCGGACTGCCCGCTCGCGAACGCGCGGCCACCCACCCCAGGCTCACGGCCACCGCCTTCAAGCGCTGGATGGGCACGGACCACACCGTAACGCTCGGCCAGCGCCGAATGCGCGCCGAGGAACTGAGCGCGCTCGTGCTCGGCGCACTGAAGGCCGATGCCGAGGCCTATCTGGGCCAGCCGGTCACCGAGGCCGTGATCACGGTGCCGGCGTACTTCAACGACGTGCAGCGCAAGGCCACCCAGGCAGCCGGACGCCTGGCGGGCCTGAAGGTCGAGCGGCTGCTCAACGAGCCCACCGCGGCCGGGCTTGCCTACGGATTGCAGGAACGCGCCGATCACTCGGCTTTCCTCGTGTTCGACCTTGGCGGCGGCACCTTCGACGTCTCGGTGCTCGAATACTTTGAAGGCGTGATCGAAGTGCGCGCCAGCGCGGGCGACACCCGCCTTGGCGGCGAAGATTTCGTGAAGGTGCTGGTCGACTGGTTCGTCGAGAAGATTCCCGCGCTCAACGATGCGGACAAGGAAGCCATTGCCTCCGACAACGCGCTCTGGCGATCGGCCGAGCAAGCCAAGCGCGACTTGAGCGAGCGTGAAACCGCGCAGCTCCAGCTTCAGCGCAAGGAAGCCACGCACACGCTGGAAGTGACCCGCGCCGAATACGAAAAACGCTGCGCCGACTTGCTGCTGCGTCTGCGAAGGCCGCTCGAACGCGCCCTGATGGACGCAAAGCTCGACCCGAGCGGCCTCAGCGAAGTGGTTCTGGTGGGGGGCGCAAGCCGCATGCCCATCGTGCGGCAGGTTGTGACACGCCTGTTCGGCCGGCTTCCGCTGCGAACCATCAATCCGGACGAAACCGTCGCCCGCGGCGCCGCGATACAGGCGGCGCTCAAGGAAAGAAACGCCGCGCTCGACGAGGTCGTGCTCACCGACGTGATGCCCTACTCGCTCGGCATCGTGGTGTCGGAAGAGATCGACGGCCGCCACTATCCCAATCGCTTCTCGCCCATCATCGAGCGCAACACGGCCGTGCCGGTGTCGCGTGTGCAGTCCTACTCGACTGTGCAGGACGGGCAGACAGCCATCACCATCGACGTGCGCCAGGGCGAGTCGCCGATAGGAACCGAAAACCTCAAGCTGGGCAGCCTCGATGTCCAGGTGCCTGCGATGGCGCGCGGCGAGATCAACGTGAATCTTCGCTTCACCTACGACATCAACGGCTTGCTCGAAGTGGAGGCCCATATTCCCGCCACCGGGCAGACGACCCAAAGCGTGATACAGCGGTCTGCGCAGGTCATGAGCGAACCGCAGATTGCCGCCGCACTCGAGAAACTGCGCACCCTCAAGATCCATCCGCGCGACAAGCAGGAGAACGTGTACCTGGTGTCGCGGGCGAAGCGGCTCTACGAAGATCGCCTGGGCCATGCACGGCAAGACGTTGCCCATGCGCTGATGCGCTTCGAAGCGGCGCTCGACAGCCAGGACGAGCACCTGATTCGGCAGCATCGAACAGAATTCAAGGCTTACCTCGACAGCATCGACAAGGGCTTCGTGCTGTGAATTTCTGGTCGACGCTCGGCATGGAGCCCACTGCCGACCTGATTGCAATCAAGCGCGCCTATGCGGCGCGGTTGAAGGTGACGCGGCCCGACGAAGACGCACAGGCCTACCAAGCCTTGAGAGAGGCCTACGAATTTGCCCAGGAACATGCGCGCTGGCTCGCACAGCATGCGGCAACGCAGGCGCCCGAGCCTTTGACAGAGGAGCCGGCGACCGCAACGGCGGTTGCATTGGCAACACCGCCTGAGCAGCACGCTGCTGCCGACGAAGGGCATGCAAACGTCGCCGCAGAAGAAGCGCTTGCGCCTGAGCCCCACGTGCTTGAGCCTGAGCATGAACCGCATCTGGAGCCGCAACCCGAGCCCGAAGCGCCGCCCCTGTCCTACGTTCCCGCCCGCGTGCTCGCGGAGCAGACCCTGGCCTACCTGCAGCAAGCGGGCGGCGAAGCCTTGATTGCCGGATGGCCCCTGCTGGAACAAGAGCTCGGCAAGCTGCCTTTCTGGGAGCACAGCGAAGCAAGCAAATGGTTTGCGCAACTGGTGATCGACGCGGAGCAGATGCCGCGGGGCTTCGCGCAGGGCTTGTCCACCTACTTCGGCTGGGAAACGGATTTTCGGACCGAGCAGGTGATGGGTGCGTCGCGCGCCGTCGCGCTTCGCCAGCGGCTGCACGATCTGAATTTTGGTTTTCACGCCGACGAAAACTTCAGGCGCCGCTACGCCGAGCTCTCGTTCTTCGGCCCGATGATCGAGCAGGTCGCCAAATGGCGGCTGTATCTGTTTGCCATGCTTGCGTCGAGCCGCCTCGCGCGGCTCTGGGGCGAGCTCGAACCGAGGCAGCGGTATGTTCTAGGGGTACCGCCGCCGCAGCATTCGCGCGCCGATCACGCAATGGAAGTCGGAGCGTGGGTTCGCACGTTCGCCGTGCTTCTTGTAGCAGCGACAGTGGTGCAGCTGAAAGGCTACGCAGAGAGGCCCTGGCTCGAACGCCTGGCGTTCGCGGTCGCCAACGGCGTCGTCGGCTGGGTGGTGCTGCACTTTGCGTATCGCTTCTTCCTTTCTTTCAAGGCAAGCGTGCACGCGACACTCCGGCCTGAAGGCCTTGCACCGGGCTTGCCCAAGCGGTCGCATCTTGCCGCCGCGGGCTTTGCCTGCATGCTGGCGGCCACGTTCATGTGCGGCCTCAGCGAGACCGATGCATGGCCCGCAGCGTTTCACTCCGGCTTCGGAAGTCCGGTGCTGGTGTGCATTACGGTGCTGCTGATCGCATTTGCCGTGATGACGCCGTCGCTGCCACCCACCGAGGCGAGCCCCGCCTTCCCGGCCATCCTGGTGCTCTGCATCGTCGTCGGAATCTATCTCCCCTGGTTCAGCGGCTTGCCCTGGACCGGCGCATGCGCAGGCATGGCGTGGTTCATGGCCGCCTGCCTGGCCCACACGCTCCATGGCGAGGCCATCGAGAGCCGCTGGCGCCAGTACAAGGAGGATGCCCGGCGGCACAGGGAGCGCACGAACCAGACCACGCACCATGGCCTCCTCGTCATGGCGGGGTCGCTGCTGCGCATCACGGTGGCGTGGCCTTACCGGCTGATGCAACTCGGCGCCTCGCAATCGCCCCGCCTGGTAATTGCCATCGTGTGCATCTCGATTGCAGCCTTGCCGGCGCAGGAGCGCGCGTGGCAGTTGCCGTTCTCCGCCGCCGTAGCCGGCCTGTTCGTGTTGTTTGCCAGCTTGTGGTTCAACCATGCGGTGCTGGCCCTCTTGCCGGGCCAGAAGCTCGCACGGAGGGGATGGGTCGGACTGGCCTTGCTCACGCTTTGGGCCGTTTGGGCAGGCGTGTACTACGGCGCGGGCAGCTGGATCGATACGCATCTGGGCTGGGGCCCGGCGGCCAATCCATTCGAAACGCAGGTCCGCCGCTTCGGACTCACCTTCTGCGCCCCGCTCCTGCTCATGATGTGGACCTCCGGCTTTTTCAGGCTGGTCAAGGTGCAGCGGCAGTCGCGGACCGGCTCGCGCTAGAGAATCGAACCGCCCGCAGCCAAGGGTGGCCTCCGCATTTCAGGCCGCGCGATCCGTGTTTGTCATACGCTCGTACAGCGTCGCCCGCGAAATACCCAGCAACCGCGACGTGGCAAGCTTGTTGCCGCCAGTTGCCGCCATTGCCGCGGCGATGGCGCGCCGTTCAAGTTCTGCCACCTGCTGAGCGAGTGGCCGCAGCAATGCGGCTTTCTCGTCGGCATCGCCGCCTGCTTGCGGCAACTCGGGTGGGGCAATCTGCTCGAGCCCCGCTTCGCGCAAGATGCGCTCGAGTTGCGCCGCGTCGATGCGCTGTGAATCGCTGCGCATGGTCACTTGCTCCAGCACATTGCGCAGCTCGCGGATGTTTCCGCGCCAATGCTGCCCTGCAAGCAGCGCCAGCGCATCGGGCGTGAGTTCTGGCGGCGCCTCGCCGCTGCGCAGCGCCATGTCTTCGCCCAGGGCTTCGACCAGCGCCGGTATGTCGCTGCGCCGCTCGCGCAGCGGCGGCACGCGCAATGGCAGCACGTTGAGGCGGTAGTACAGGTCTTCGCGAAACTGACCGCGGCGCACCAGCTCGGGCAGGTCGCGCGAGGTGGCGCCGATCACACGCGCATCGAAGGGCACGAGCTTGTTGGAGCCGAGCGGCTCGATCTCGCCCTCTTGCAGCGCACGGAGCAGCTTGGCCTGCAGGCCGAGCGGCATGTCGCCGATCTCGTCGAGGAAAAGGCTGCCGCCATCGGCCAGCTTGAACTTGCCTTCGCGCCCGCGCCGGTCGGCGCCGGTGAAGGCGCCGGGTGCAAAGCCGAAGAATTCGGCCTCCAGCAGCGTGTCGGGCACGGCCGCAATGTTGACGCTGACGAACTGCCCCTTGGCCCGCGCCGAAGACGCGTGAATCGCATGCGCGAGCAGTTCCTTGCCGGTGCCGGTTTCGCCGAGCAGCAGCACCGGACTGGTCGACTGCGCGGCGCGGCGTGCATGGCGCTTTACTTCGACCGCTGCAGGGCTGCTGCCGATAAAGCTCGCAAAGGTGTATTTGGAGCGCCGCTGGCCGTCGGCCGCATGCAGGTAGAGCGGGTTGTTGCGCTGGCTGGCCAGTTCGCGCCGCGCATCGTCGAGATCGCGCTGCAGCAGGGCAAACTTGCTGATGAGCGGCTGCAGCGTGGTTTCGGGCTGGTCGAACAGCACGATGCCGATGGCGCCGATAACCTCTCCCGCTGCGCCCTCTCGCTCGTCGTGCTCGGCACGCGACGGAATGCGGCTGACAACAAAAGTACCAGCTTTGTTGGTGAGCAAGTCGACCAGTATCGGCTCGCCGGTTTCAAGCACACGCCGCATCTGCGTGTTGGGAATGACGTCTTCGACCATGTGCCCCATGAACTGGTCGATCGAAGAAAAACCGAGCGCGGGCAAGAAGCGCCGGTAGCCTTCGTTCACCCACACGATGCGCCCGCTGCGGTCGACAAGGAACATGCCCTGGCTGATGCTCGAGAACAGATGAAACATGGAGCGCGCGGCCAGCGCGAGGATGCCCTCTGCATCGAGGGGCAAGGCGGAGGTTGCGGAAACGGGCGGAGCGGCGGACATGGGCGGATCGTAGCGTGCATCAATCCGCAACAAATCCGGCATCAATGCGGCTCGGGGATTGTCCAGAATTCACATTCAGCCGATGAGTGCGACTAAAGCCCTCATCCGGCCTTAAGTAAATCAATCGTTTGATTGCCTGCGTGGTGTAATCGCGGGCATGAGCGCCCCCGCCCTTCAAGCTATTTCTGCCCGCGCCCCCCGAAGCGACGGCGTTGAAGCGCGCCAGCGTCTTCTGTATGCCGCGCTCTCGCTCTTTGCAGCCAACGGCTACGCCAAGACCTCCACACGCGAAATTGCGCGCACGGCAGGCGTGAACATCTCGGCCATCAGCTACTACTTCGGGGACAAGGCCGGCTTGTATGCCGCGAGCTTCGGCGAGCCGATGGGCGGCAACGCCGGAGACTTCGTCCAGCTGTACGACGCACCCGACATGCCGATTGAAGAAGCGCTGCGCGTGTTCTTCACCCACATGATCGAGCCGCTCAAGCAAGGCGAGATCGTGCGGCAGTGCATCCAGCTGCACCTGCGCGAAATGCTTGAGCCGACCAGCCAGTGGGCCGAAGAAATGGAGCGCGACATCAAGGCGCCGCACAAGGCCATTGCCGGCATTCTGTGCCGCCGGCTCGGCCTGCCGCGGCCAGACGACGACGTGCATCGGCTGACCTTCGCCATCACCGGCCTTGCGATGCAGCTCTTCGTGAGCCAGGACCTCGTAGAGGCCATACGCCCCTCTTTGCTGAACACGCCGCGCAGCGTCGACACCTGGGCCCAGCGCCTCACCGGCTATGCCCTTGCATTGGTTGATGCCGAAGCCCTGCGCCGCCAGGCCGCTGCCAAGTCCGCGGCCGCACCAGTCCGATCCGGGAGAAAGAAGACATGAGAAGACTTCGATTGATCTACACGCTGTGCCTGCCGCTCGGTTTAGGGCTGGGCCTTACCGGCTGCGGGTTCATGAGGCCGCCCGCCGCCGTCGAGGCGCCGATGCCAGCGCAGTGGCACGCGCCGCTGCCGCACGGCGGCTCGCTCGCATCGTTGGCCGACTGGTGGCGCCGGCTGGACGACCCGCTGCTGGTCGAACTCATCGCCGCAGCCGAAGCCGCGAGCCCCAACGTGGCGAGCGCCGCGGCGCGGGTGGCCGAGGCCCGCTCCACCCGCATTGCAGCGGGTGCAGCGCTGCTGCCCAACCTCGATGGCACGCTGTCGGCCAGCCGCGGCGTCTCGGGCTCTTCGCTTGGCTCGGGAGCTTCAGGCGCCTCGTCGGGCAGCGGCGGTGCCACCGCACTTGCGCCGGTGACCACCCTGCAGGCGGGCCTTCAGTCGCAGTGGGAAATCGACCTGTTCGGCCGGCTGCGCGCCGACCGCGACGCAGCACGCAACCGGCAGGAGAGCGCCGATGCCAAGTGGCATGACGCGCGCGTTGCCGTGGCGGCCGAAACCGCCAACGCGTATTTCGCAGAGCGCGCCTGCCAGCAGCAACTGCGCGTGTCCGAATCCGATGCCCGCTCTCGCAGCGAGACCGCACGGCTCACTGACCTTTCGGCACGCGCCGGCTTTACCGCGCCGGCCGATGCGGCGCTTGCACGCGCCAGCGCATCCGATGCCTCGGGCCGCCTGACCCAGCAGCGCGCCCTGTGCGCCGTGCAGCGCAAGGCACTCGTTGCGCTCAGCGGTATCGACGAAACAACGCTGGAGCAAAAGCTCGCGGCCTCGCCGGCGCAGCGCCCGCTGCCGGCGGTGGGCGGCATTGCCAGCGTGCCGGCACAGGCCATCTCGCAGCGGCCCGATGTGTATTCCGCCGAACTTGGCGTAGCCGCCGCTAGCGCCGAAGTGGGCTCGGCCGAGGCCGCGCGCTATCCGCGCCTGTCGCTCTCGGGCTCCATCGGCCGCCTGCAGATTCGCACCAGCGGCTTCCGCGAATCGCTCGACACATGGACGATCGGGCCGGTGGCGCTGACGGTACCCCTGTTCGACGGCGGCACGCGCGCCGCTAACGCCGAAGCGGCGAAGGCGCGCTACACCGAGGCCGTGTCGCTCTACCGCGCCAACGTGCGCCAGGCCGTGCGCGAGGTGGAAGAAGCCCTGGTCAACCTCGACAGCACCAACGCACGCGCCACCGATGCCGACACGGCCGTGCAGAACTACCAGGCCTCGTTCGACGCCACGCAGGCGCGCTACCAGAGCGGCCTGGCCAGCCTGTTCGAACTCGAGGATTCGCGCCGCACGCT
The DNA here is from genome assembly GCF_031456585.1 of Variovorax sp. 3319. Taxonomy (NCBI): domain Bacteria; kingdom Pseudomonadati; phylum Pseudomonadota; class Betaproteobacteria; order Burkholderiales; family Comamonadaceae; genus Variovorax; species Variovorax sp. 3319. The sequence goes on along the minus strand of NZ_JAVDUZ010000003.1, from coordinate 485,630 downwards.
CTTCGCAGCGCAAACCGCGCGCGTCTCGCTGCAACGCGAGCGCACCGAAGCCTGGGTTGCGCTCTACCGCTCGATGGGCGGCGGATGGGCCCGTCCCGAATCGCCCTCTATGACCTCCAACCCGACCGCCAAGGTCGCGACGTCGCCATGAAAAGAATCAAACGCTCTACCCTCGTCATTGCGCTGCTGGCGCTCGTCATCGTGGTTGCCGCGGCCTTGTGGCTGACGCGCAGCAAGCCGGCAAGCGAGCCCGGCGCCGCGCCCGCGGCCGCCAAGGGCAAGGACGGCGCCGCGCCGCCACGGCCGACCTTGACGGTAACTGTCGCCAAGCCCGAGCCCACGGAGCTCACGCTCACCCTGGCGGCCAACGGCAACGTGGCTGCCTGGCAAGAAGCCAGCGTGGGCTCTGAATCGAGCGGACTCAAGCTGGCAGAGGTTCGCGTGAACGTGGGCGACGTGGTGAAGAAGGGCCAGGTGCTGGCCGTTTTCTCGCCGGAAACCGTGCGTGCCGACATCGCGCAATCGCGCGCCTCGCTTGCGGAAGCCAAGGCCACCGCGGCCGATGCCGCGGGCAACGCCGCGCGCGCCCGCACGCTGCAAGCCACGGGTGCCCTGAGCCAGCAGCAGATCAACCAGTACCAAACGGCCGAGCAGACCGCCAAGGCACGCGTCGAAGCCGCCGAGGCGGTGCTTGCCGCGCAGGAAGTACGCGGCCGCAACACACAGGTGCTGGCGCCCGACGACGGCGTGATTTCATCGCGTACCGCCACGGTCGGCAGCGTGGTTGCCGCAGGCACCGAGCTGTTCCGGCTGATCCGCCAGGGCCGGCTCGAATGGCGCGCCGAGGTTACCTCGGCCGAGCTCAGCCGCATTGCGGTGGGCACCACCGCCTTCGTTGTCAGCGCAAGCGGCGCACAGGTGCGCGGCAAGGTGCGCAGCATTGCGCCCACGGTCGATCCGCAGACGCGCGCGGCACTCGTCTATGTCGACCTGCCGAACGTGCAGCAGAACACCGGCATCAAGGCCGGCATGTTCGCGCGCGGCGACTTCGAGCTCGGTCGCAGCACGGCACCGACCGTGCCGCAGAGCTCCATCGTTCCGCGCGACGGCTTCAACAACGTCTTCATGCTGCTGCCCGACAACCGCGTGGCACAGCTCAAGGTGCAGACCGGCCGCCGGGTCGGCGAGCGCGTCGAAATAACCAGCGCCCTGCCCGAGGGCGCGCAGATCGTGGTGCAAGGCGCGGGCTTCCTGAACGACGGCGACCTGGTGCGCATTGTGGCGGCGCCCGCACCGGCAGCGGCCGGCTCCCAGCCCGCCCCATCGCCGGCACCGGCCGCATCGGCCTCCGCGGGCAACCCGGGCGCCAACGAAACAAAGGCACGCCCATGAACGTTTCCGCATGGTCCATCCGCAACCCGATTCCGGCGGTAATGCTGTTCGTGCTGCTCACCTTCGGTGGGCTGCTGTCGTTCAATGCAATGAAGGTGCAGAACTTTCCGGACATCGACCTGCCGACCGTCACGGTCTCGGCATCGCTGCCCGGCGCGGCGCCCTCCCAGCTTGAAACCGACGTTGCGCGCAAGCTCGAGAACTCCATTGCCACGGTGCAGGGCCTGAAGCACATCACGACCAAGGTGCAAGACGGTGCCGCCACGCTCATCGTCGAGTTCCGCCTCGAGAAGCCGGTGCAAGAGGCCGTGGACGACGTGCGCTCCGCGGTGCAGCGCGTGCGCGCCGACCTGCCGGCCGACGTGCGCGACCCGGTGGTCACCAAGCTCGACTTTGCCGCCCAGCCGGTGCTGGCCTTCACCATCGCCTCGTCGCGCATGGACATCGAGGCGCTCAGCTGGTACGTGGACAACGACATCACCAAGAAGCTGCTCGCGCTGCCCGGAGTGGGCGCGGTCAATCGCGTGGGCGGCGTTACGCGGCAGGTGCATGTCGACCTGGACCCCGCCAAGCTGCAGGCGCTGGGTGCTTCGGCGGCCGACATCTCGCGCCAGCTGCGCCAGGTGCAAACCGAAAGCGCGGGTGGCCGCATCGATCTGGGTGGCAGCGAACAGCCGGTGCGCACCATGGCCACGGTGCAGTCCGCCGACCAGCTTGCCGATATGCAGATTGCACTTTCGGACGGCCGCCGCATCCGGCTCGACCAGGTGGCGCGCATCAGCGACACCATTGCCGAGCCGCGCGCCGCGGCGCTGCTCAACGGCAAGCCTGTGGTCGGCTTCGAAGTGGCCCGCAGCCGCGGCGCCAGCGAAGTCGAAGTAGGCCGCGCCATCCAGAAGGCCCTGGCCGATTTGCGCGTGCAGCGCCCCGACATCGAGCTGACCGAAGCCTTCAACTTTGTCGACCCCGTCGAGGAAGAATACGACGGCTCGCTGCACCTGCTGTACGAAGGCGCAATTCTTGCCGTGATCGTGGTGTGGCTGTTCCTGCGCGACTGGCGGGCTACTTTCGTCTCGGCCGTGGCGTTGCCCATGTCCGTGATTCCGGCCTTCATCGGCATGCACCTGCTGGGCTTTTCGGTCAATGTCATTTCGCTGCTCGCGCTTTCGCTGGTGGTCGGCATATTGGTGGACGACGCCATCGTGGAGGTGGAAAACATCGTGCGCCACTTGCGCATGGGCAAGACGCCATATGAGGCCGCAATGGAGGCCGCCGACGAAATTGGCCTGGCGGTGATCGCCACCACGTTCACGCTGATTGCGGTGTTCCTGCCCACGGCCTTCATGAGCGGCGTGGCGGGCAAGTTCTTCAAGCAGTTCGGTTGGACGGCTTCGCTGGCGGTGTTTGCGTCGCTGGTGGTCGCCCGGGTGCTCACGCCGATGATGGCGGCCTACATCCTGAAGCCGGTGGTCGGCGCCGAGAAAGAACCGCGCTGGCTCACGGCCTACATGCGCGCGGTGGAATGGAGCACGCACCATCGCTTCAAGACGATGGTGTTCGCCACCCTCTTCTTCTTCGGTTCGCTGGCGATGATCCCGCTGCTGAAGACCGGCTTCATTCCGCCGGACGACAACTCGCAGACGCAGATCTATCTTTCGCTTGCGCCCGGTTCCACGCTGGCGCAGACCACCGCGGCCGCGGAAGAAACGCGAAACCGCGTGATGAAGATCCAGCACGTGAAGAGCGTCTACACCACAGTTGCGGGCGGCAGCGCGGGCGGCGACCCGTTCGCCAACTTTGGAACGCCCGAAACGCGCAAGGCCACGCTCACCATCAAGCTGGATGACCGCGGTGACCGGCCACGCAAGCAGGTGATCGAAAACCAGATCCGCGCCGCGCTCGAAACGCTGCCCGGCGTGCGCAGCACGGTGGGTCTCGGCGGTTCGGGCGAAAAGTACATCCTTGCGCTTACCGGTGAAGACCCTGCGGCCCTGGCCAGCGCAGCCAGCGCAGTCGAGAAAGACCTGCGCACGGTGCCCGGCCTTGGCAACATCACCTCCACCGCCAGCCTGATTCGCCCCGAGATTGCGGTGCGCCCCGACTTCGCGCGCGCCGCAGATCTTGGCGTGACAAGTTCCGCCATTGCCGAGACCTTGCGCGTAGCTACGCTGGGCGACTACGACCAGGCGCTGGCCAAGCTCAACCTCGCGCAGCGGCAGGTGCCCATCGTGGTGAAGCTCGAAGATTCGGCGCGCCAGAACCTGGATCTGCTCGGCCGCCTTTCGGTGCCCGGTGCCCGTGGCCCGGTCATGCTGAGCCAGGTGGCTTCATTGACCATGGAAGGCGGCCCTGCAGTCATCGACCGCTACGACCGCTCGCGCAACGTCAACTTCGAAATCGAGCTCTCGGGCGTTGGCCTCGGCGATGCAAAGGCCGCAGTCACCTCGCTCCCGTCGATGCAGAAGCTGCCACCCGGCGTGCGCGTCACGGAGATCGGCGACGCGGAAGTGATGACCGAGCTGTTCGCGAGCTTTGGCCTTGCAATGCTCACGGGCGTGCTGTGCATCTACATCGTGCTGGTGCTTCTCTTCAAGGACTTCCTGCATCCGGTGACGATTCTTTGCGCACTGCCGTTGGCGCTGGGTGGCGCATTCGTGGGCCTGCTGATCGGGCAGAAGGCGCTTTCGATGCCGTCGCTGATCGGGTTGATCATGCTGATGGGCATCGCGACCAAAAACTCGATCCTGCTGGTCGAATACGCCATCGTGGCGCGGCGCGATCACGGCATGAGCCGCTGGGATGCATTGCGCGATGCGTGCCACAAGCGCGCGCGGCCCATCATCATGACCACGCTGGCCATGGGCGCGGGCATGTTGCCGATTGCGGTGGGCCTGGGCGCGGCCGACTCGAGTTTCCGCTCGCCAATGGCAATGGCGGTGATCGGGGGGCTGATTACCTCTACCGTTCTGAGTTTGCTGGTGGTGCCGGCTGTGTTCACTTATGTGGACGACATCGAGCACTGGATTCGGCGAACTGTGCGCAAGTTGCGGGGGCAGCCGGCTGATCCGCACATCGATGATGACCTGGTCGAGGCGCCACGGACTTGAATGCGCTGCGCCCTCTTCGGTTACTGGAGAGGGCGCTTTGGCTTTCAACGGTGTTGATGCGGAGTTGCCGTTTAGGGCGTGTGCAAAGGCCACCGGGTGCTCCGCTGATCAACGACCGCTCTTTGCAACGCGCCCGTCGATGGGGTGCCTTGCGCAGCGAAATAAAGGAGGAGGCCGCAGGCCGGGGGACATTCGCGGAGTAAGGTACCCCGTCGGCGGGTGCGCCCCCCGAAGAGTGCCCCCGCACGATCAGCGCCCGCGTTAACGAGGCAAAGGAAGTTACTGGGCCGCCAGCCGAGCCAGCTTCCGATCACTCATCCGCTTGGCAACGCGCGGCAACACCAGCACAGCCACGATGATGACCACCAGCGCAATCGACATCGGCCGCTGGAAGAACACCGAGGCACTGCCTTCGCCAATCGACATGGCGTTGCGCAGTTGCGCTTCCGCAAGCGGCCCAAGAATCATGCCGACCACCACGGGAGCGGTCGGAAAGTCGAAGCGCCGCATCACCACGCCGAGCAGGCCGATGCCGTACAGCAGGAACAGGTCGAACGCGCTCTGGCGCATTCCGTAGGCACCCACCGTCGCGAAGATCAGGATGCCCGCGTAGAGCTGCGGCTTGGGAATCTTCAGCAGCTTGACCCACAGGCCGACCATCGGCAGATTGAGCACCAGCAGCATCACGTTGCCGATGTACAGCGAGGCGATCAGCGCCCACACCAGCGCGGCCGACGTGGTGAACAGTTGCGGCCCAGGCTGAATGCCGTAGTTCTGGAACGCACCCAGCAAGATTGCGGTGGTGTTCGATGTCGGAATGCCCAGCGTCAGCAGCGGAATCAGCGCCGCCGTTACCGTGGCGTTGTTGGCGGCCTCGGGGCCGGCCACGCCTTCGATGGCGCCCTTGGTGCCGAACTCGGCCTTGGCATCCGCGTCCTTGGCCAGCTTCTTTTCCGTCGCGTAGCTCAAGAACGTCGGAATCTCCGTGCCGCCGGCCGGAATGCAGCCGAACGGCGTGCCGATTGCGGTGCCGCGCAGCCATGCTGGAATCGAGCGCTTCCAGTCGCGAGCACTCATGTGCACGCGGGTCAGCTTGTTCTGGGCTTCGACCACCTTGCCCTCGTAGAGCACGGCATACAAAACCTCGGCCACCGCGAACAGGCCCACGGCCACCAGCACAATCTCGATGCCGTCGAGCAGCTCGGGAATACCGCCGGTGTAGCGGCCCTGGCCCGAGATCTGGTCCAGGCCGATACAGCCTGCCGCAAGGCCGATGAACAGGGCCGTCATGCCGCGCAGCGTGCTTTTGCCGAGCACCGCGCTCACCGTGGTGAAGGCCAGCAGCATCAGCAAGAAATACTCGGGCGGCCCAAGCTTGACCGCGAACTCGGCGACGAACGGTGCAAACAACGTAACGATGACCGTGGCGATGGTGCCTGCAACGAAGGAGCCGATGGCGGCGGTGGCGAGCGCCGCGCCAGCGCGCCCGCTCTTGGCCATCTTGTTGCCCTCCATCGCCGTGACCATGCTCGCTGTTTCACCCGGCGTGTTGAGCAGGATCGACGTGGTCGAGCCGCCGTACATGGCGCCGTAGTAAATGCCCGAGAAAAAGATCATCGAAGCGGTGATGTCGACCTTGCCGGTGATCGGCAGCAGCATGGCCACTGCCACGGCCGGGCCAATGCCCGGCAGCACACCGACGGCCGTGCCCAATGCACAGCCCACCAGGCACCAGAGCAGATTGACGGGGGTGATCGCCGCGGCGAAACCCGCCATGAGTGCGTTGAAGATTTCCATGTCAGAGCCACCCGGTCGTTGTAAGGCCCGGCAGGTTGATGGCCAGGAACTTCGTGAACATCCAGAAAACGGGCGCCGAAATGAGCGCGCCCGTCAGCAGGTCGATGGCCCAGGTGCGCGGCAGGCTGGCTGAAGCCTGCCCGCTTGCACGGCGCAGGCCCTGCACTGCGAGCACATAGCACAGCATGCAGCTCAGGATGAAGCCGAGCGTGGTGATGAGCGCTGCATTGAGCAGCAGGCCGGCCGAGACCCAGACGAAGCCCGGCCAATAGGCATGCTCTGCGCCGGAGGGCGCGTCGAGTTCACGGAAACCGCCGGTACGCGCCTCCCAAAGAATCCAGGCGCCGCACAAGGTGAGCACACCGGACACCAGCCAGGGCAGAAAGTTGGGGCCGACGCCGCCATAGCCGGCTTCTGAAGAAATGCCGATGGCGCCGAAAGCCAGCGCCAGGCCGGTCAGCAGCACGCCGGCGCCGACCAGGGTTTGCGGCCAAGTGGCCGCCGGTTGCGGCGAGACCGAGGATTCTGGAGTTGTCATTTTTTCTCCCGCAGTCAGGGAAAGGAATGGGGCCCGTTGAAGGGCCCCACTGTCGAAAGAGCCGCCGATCTCCGAAGTGCGCGAAGACTGGCGGCGGGCCAGGTTCAGATCATTCCGGACTTGGCCATGATGGCGCGCAGGCTGGCAAAGTCGTCGTCCACGAACTTGGCGAAAGCATCGCCAGACAGCACGGCCGGCGTCCAGTCGTTCTTCTTGAGCGACTCGGCCCACGACGGGCTCTTGAGCGCGGCCAGCACCATGTCGGTCAGCGCCTTGCGCTGCTCGGCGGTGATGCCGGGGGCGCCATATACGCCGCGCCAGTTGCCGATCTCGACGTCGATGCCCTGCTCCTTGAGCGTGGGCACGTTGATGCCCGGCAGGCGCTGGGCAGAGGTGACGGCGATGGGCTTCATCTTGCCGGCGGCAATGTACTCGGCAAATTCGCTGTAGCCGCTGCCGCCAACGGTGACGTTGCCGCCCAGGATTGCCGCGGTGGCCTCACCGCCTCCACGGAAGGCAACGTAGTTGATCTTGGACGGATCGGCGCCGACTTTCTGAGCGATCATGGCCGCGGCAATGTGCTCGGTGGAGCCGCGCGAACCGCCGCCCCACTTCACGCTGCCCGGGTCTTTCTTGAGCTGCTCGACCACGTCCTTCATGGTCTTGAAAGGCGAGTTGGCCGGCAGCACGAACACGTTGTATTCGGTGGTGGTGCGGACCAGCGGCGTAGCCTGCGACAGGTTGACCGGCGGCTTGCCGGTGATGATGCCGCCGAGCATGACGGAGCCCATCACCATGAGCGCGTTCGGGTCGCCCTTGGAGCCGTTCACGAACTGGGCCAGGCCCAGTGCACCCGCGGCGCCGCCCTTGTTGTCATAGGTGACCGTATCGGCCAGCTTGGCGTCGGTCAGTGCCTTGCCCAGTGCGCGGCCCGTTGTGTCCCAGCCACCGCCCGGGTTGGCTGGAATCATCATCTTGACGTTGGCAGCGGCGCGCGCCGACAACGGCAGGGCTCCGGCGGCGGCCAGCGCGGCCAATGACTTCAAAAAGGTGTCGCGACGCATCGTTGTCTCCTGAGAACTAAAGAAAACCTGACTTGGACCTGAGCCGCTATCATGCGCCGCCCCGCTGTCAGTTGGCTGTCCGCCGGACTGGGGAAAACACCGAAGTACCATTCCCCCACCACACCCCATGAAGCTGCTGCTGGTCGAAGACGATCCCTCGATGCAGGTCACCCTGCAGCGCGCCCTCGCCCGCAGCAAGATCGACGTGCGCATTTGCGGCGACGGCGCCCTGGCCGTCGAGCAATGGCGCGAACTGGAGCCCGACGTGGTCGCGCTCGACCTGAGCCTGCCCAACCTCGACGGCCTCCAGGTGCTTGCCCAGGCCCGCGCCGCGGGGCTGCGCACCCCCGTGCTGCTGCTCACTGCCCGGGGCACGGTGGGCGACCGCATCATGGGCCTGAATGCCGGGGCCGACGACTACCTGCCCAAGCCCTTCGACCTGGATGAACTCGAGGCGCGCATCCGGGCGCTCCGACGGCGCCACCAGAATGCCGGCCCCGACGTGGGCCTGAACCCCCAGGAGGTGGGCGGCCTGCGCTTCGAGCCCGAAAGCGGCGCCGTTTACCACCGCGGCGGCATCCTGGAGCTCACGCCGCGCGAGCTCGCTCTGCTCAAGGCGCTGATGATGAAACCGGGCCACGCCGTCAGCAAGGAGCGCCTGTTCGAACTGGTGTTCCCGGGCGAAACCGATGTGCAGTACGAGGCCGTGGAGGTGGTGGTGTACCGTCTTCGCAAGAAGCTCGCGGGCACGGGCGCGGCGCTGATGACGCTGCGCGGCCTGGGCTACCTGTTGCGCGCCGAACCATGAAGAAGGCCTTGTCGCTGCGCGCGAGGCTGCTGTTCGGCATTCTCGCGCCGGTGGCGCTGTTCATTGTGATCAACAGCGTGAGCCTGTACCGGCAGAGCCTGGCGGCGGCCACCACGGCCTACGACCGTACCCTGCTCGCTTCGGCGAAGACCATCGGCGAGCAGCTCGACGTGGAGGGCTACGACGAAGCAGCCCGGCTGCGCGCCATCGTTCCCTATTCCGCGCTGGAAGCCTTCGAGGCCGACAACCGCAGCCGGCTTTTCTATCGCGTTTCCGCGCTCGACGGCGAAATGGTTTCGGGCTTTGCCGAGCTGCCGTTCTGGCGTGGCCGCATTCCCGACCGGGGCGCCTATTCCGCACTGGTCGACTTCTACGACGCGCGCTTTCGCGACCAGCCGGTTCGCGTGGCCGTGCTGCTGCAACCGGTGGCAAGCGGCAAAGGGCGCGGCATGGCCGTGGTGCAGGTGGCCGAAACGCTGGAACTGCGCGAAACGCTGGTGCGCAAGCTGCTCATCGACATGCTGTGGCGACAGTTGCTGCTGATGGGTGTGATCGCACTGGTCACCGTGCTCGTGGTGCAGCGCGCCACGCGGCCGGTGCGGGAGCTTGGCGAAGCCATCGAGAAGCGCGCGGCCGACGATTTTTCTCCGATCGACGCGCCCGATGCGCCGCGCGAACTGCGCCCGCTGGTCGATGCCACCACCGAGGTCATGGGCCGGCTGCAGCGCCTGCTCGACCACCAGAAACGCTTTGTCCGCGACAGCGCTCATCAGTTGCGCACCCCCTTGGCCGTGCTGAAGGCACAGGTGCAGTCGGCGCGGCGCGGCGACGTAGGGCCCGAGCAGGCGTTGGCCGAAATCAGCCACACCGTGGAACGCGCCACGACGCTCGCCAACCAGATGCTCTCGCTTGCCAAGGTGGAGCAGTTGCGCCAGCAGCCGGAATCGGTTCCGCTCGAACTCGGCGAAGTGGCGCGGCAGATTGCGCTCGACCTCTCGCCGCTCATCGCCGACAAGGCCCTCGACTTCGAACTGGCCGTCGACCAGCCCGTCACCGTGCGCGCGCACCGCTGGATGCTGCAGGAACTCACGCGCAACCTGTTGCACAACGCCATCAAGCAGAGCCCGCGCGGGGGCGCACTTTCGGTCCTGGTGCAATCCACGGGCGATGAAGCGGTGCTGACGGTGCGCGACGAGGGCCCCGGCATTTCTGCTGACCTCCGCCAGCGCCTGTTTGCGCCCTTCTCCGCCGGCGACTCCGGCAGCGGCTCCGGATTGGGCCTGGCAATCTGCCGTGAGATCGTTCTGGCGCTCGGCGGGCGCATCAGCCTCGACAACCGCAGCGTGCAGGAAAATTCCGCACAGGTGGTCGGGCTCGACGCTGTCGTGCGGCTCCCTCTCTACCACCACAATTCTTGACTATGGATCGCTTGCGCATCGACAAATGGCTTTGGGCCGCCCGCTTCTTCAAGACGCGGTCTTTGGCTGCGGAAGAGATCGGCAAGAACCGGGTGCAAGTGAACGGCGACGTTGCAAAGGCCTCCCGCGAGGTCAAGGCGGGCGACACCGTGGCCATTCGGCTGGGCCCCGTCACGCGAACGGTCATGGTGCGCGGCCTGAGCGGCCAGCGCGGCCCCGCGCCGGTGGCGCAGCAGCTCTATGAAGAAACGGCGGAGAGCATTGCCGCGCAGGCAGCCGCGCGCGAACAACGCCGCATGGGCAGCGAGCCGGCCCTGGCCATCGAACAAGGACGGCCCACCAAGCGCGACCGCCGCGAACTCGACGGTGCGGCGCGCCACGCCGACTGGGACAACCGCTGGAGCGCCTCCATCGATCCCGACGAGAACGATCGCTGACCGGCCGATCGCGTACGCTGCGTGTTTTTGCACGGAGCTCCGGTTCATGGCCAGCCTTAAAAAATACCGCGTCGGCAGCAGCTTCCAACTCTCGCAGGTGAGCCCTGGAGAAACGCCGTTTCTCGAAGGCAATGAAGCAGCGCAAATCGCCGAAATAGATGAGCTGGCGGCCGAACTCGACGAAATGCAAGACCTGCTGCATGCGGAAGGCCGCCGCAAGGTGTTGCTGGTGCTGCAAGGCATGGACACCAGCGGCAAGGACGGCACCGTGCGCTGGGTCTTTTCACGCACCTCGCCGCTCGGCGTTCGCGTTACGGCGTTCAAGGCGCCCACTGAGGACGAGCGCGCACGCGACTACCTCTGGCGCTGCCACGCGGTTGTGCCGCGCAATGGGGAGATCGCGGTATGGAACCGCAGCCACTACGAAGACGTGCTGGTGCCGGTGGTCGAAGGCTGGATCGACAAGGCCGAGGCCAAGCGGCGCTATGCACAGATCAACGACTTCGAGCGCCTGCTGGTAGAAACAGGAACGGTGGTGGTCAAGTGCATGCTGCACATCGACAAGGACGAACAGCGCGAGCGCCTTCAGGCGCGCATCGATACACCCGGCAAGCAATGGAAGTTCAGCATGGGCGACCTCGAAGTGCGCACCAAGTGGAGCGCCTACCAGCAGGCCTACGACAAGGCGCTGCGTGCCACTTCGACGGACCACGCGCCCTGGTACGTGATACCCGCCAACCACAAGCGCCATCGCAACCTGATGATTGCCAAGCTGCTCATGAAGACCCTGCGGGAAATGAAGCTCAAGGCACCGCCTGCGGATCCGGCGCTCAAGGGAATGATCATCAAGTGAGCGTTGCCGCCGATGCGCGCCAAAGGCACGCCGGGCCGCATCAGGAGCGGCGGACCGGCGACTGGCCGAGCACCCTGCACTTGCCGAATTCGCAGCGCACGGCCAAGGTTGCGCCGTTCGAGCACGGCACGTTGTAGGCTTCGTAGCCGGGGCCCTTGGCCGTCAGTTCCGCACGCGGCTGAATGCTGCATCGGCCAGCCTTGGCAAGGACTTCGGCGTTGTAGGTGTCCACACCCGTACGGCGAGGCGCCAGCACCACTTCCGGATTGAAGGAGTGGCCGTAGAAAGAGTCGCGCACGTTCGGGTCGAGATTGCGGTAGCCCCGCTTTGCCATGCAGTGCACGATGGCGGTCTGCTGGTGCTCGGCGATCAGCTCTGCATCAGGGCGGTACGACATGTCGATGATGGCGGCCGCAATGCCGCCTTGAGCTGCTGCAGCGACGATGCCCTGGCCGTGTACGGTGATCAGCCCCAAGCCCAGCGCAAACCACATGGCATCGCCCGTTTCGCTGCGCGCGGTGATCCGCGTCGCCGCGATGCGGCAATCGGCCACGTCGCTGTCGTATCGGGTCTTGTCGACGCCTTCCATGGCCACCATGGGCACATAGGAGAGCCCCGACCCTGTTCCAGGCTCCGTTGGTGTCGGCGGCGTGCTGACGCACCCGGCCAATGCAACAACAGCGCACACGACGCTCAGCAGCAGCTTCATGGAGATCCCTCGTCCTCTTCGCGATAGTTCGGGCGATTTAACCATACAGATGGTTACTTTTGTCCCAGATTTGTCGCAAAGCTGCTACGCCGCGGGCGGTTGTACGAGATTTATTTACGTTGGTTTCGGAGCAGGCGGGCCCACGGGCTTGTTGGCAAAGGTTTCGCGCCAGCGAATCTGAGTACTTTGGCAAACCTTTCGACCCGAGGGCGGTTCAAGCCATTGCGGAAGCCGTGCCACGATATGCAGCATGTACCGACAGGTCTCATCAAAGGAGCAGCACCGCGCATGAACAAGAACCCCGGCACAGCCATCCGCGAACTCTACGCAGCGCTCTGGCACTTTGCCGCGGGTGCCCGTGGGCAGTTGCTGGGGGCCACGGCCCTGCTCGGCGCTTCTCAGTTGATTCGGCTCACCCTGCCCTACCTTGCAGGCCAGGCGATCAATGCCCTGCAGCGCAACGAATTCGGCACGGCAGGCCGCTGGATTGCCACCCTGGCGGGCGTATATGTGGGCGCCTGGGCATTGCACGGCCCTGGCCGCATCCTCGAGCGCAACGTGGGCGTGAAGGTGCGCGAGGCCTTGGCCGATCGACTCTACGCGCGCATTGCTGCTGCGCCGCTCGTCTGGCATGACAGCCACCATTCGGGCGAGTTGCAGCATCGCGTGCACCAAGCCAGCCGGGCACTGTCGGACTTTGCGCAGAACCAGTTCATCTGGCTTACCAACGCAGTGAACTTCGTCGGGCCGTTGGTCGCCCTTGCGCTGCTGTCGCGCACCAGCGGCGTTACGGCGCTGGGCGGTTATGTGCTCATCGCCATCGTCATCCTTCAGATCGACAAGGCGCTGATGCGCCTTGCCCGCGCCGAGAATGACGCCGACCGGCGCTATGTGGCAGCCCTGCTCGACTTTCTGGGCAATGCCTCGACGGTGATCGGCCTGCGCCTCCAGGGTGCGTCGCGCCTGCTGCTGCGCCGCCGCATGGCCGCGATATCGCTGCCCCTCAAACGCACAGTCGTTCTGAACGAAGGCAAGTGGTTTGCAGTCGACCTGATGGGGCTGGCGCTGACCTGGGGCCTGGTGGTGGTCTATGTGTGGCAGGCGCGCACCCCGGGGCAGGCGGTGATGCTGGGAGCGGTGTTCATGATCTACCAATATGCGCAGCAGGCCGCCGGTGTGGTGACATCGGTCGCGGCCAATTTTTCTTTCTTCGCGCGCATGCACACCGACTACAGCAGCGCCGAACCGATCTGGCAGGCGCCGATGAACAGCGCGGAAGAAACATCGCCCGATCAAGTCCCCGAGCACGAGCGCATCGAGCCCGACGCCGCATGGCAAATGCTGCAGGTCGAGGGCTTGCAGTGGAACTACGCACCGCGAGGCGCGGTGGCCGTGGCCGATGAAGAACCCGTTCGCGGCGGCCTCAAGGCCGTCACCCTGACTCTTCGCCGCGGGGAACGCATCGCGCTCGTCGGTCCGAGCGGTGGCGGCAAGAGCACCTTGCTGCGCGTGCTCGCGGGCCTGTACGCGCCGCACGGAGGCACGCTGGCAATCGACGGGCAGCAGGCGGATTGGGCCCAACTGCGCCGCATTGCCACGCTGATTCCGCAAGAAACCGAAGTGTTCGAAGCCAGCGTGCGCGAGAACCTTTCGTTCGGCCGCCCGTTCACCGATGAGTCGTTGAACGCCGCCCTGCACGCGAGCGCATTCGACGAAGTGCTGAAGGCCACCAGCGGCGACCTGGACACGCCGGTTTCTGAACGCGGGTTCAACCTGTCCGGAGGCCAGCGCCAGCGCCTTTGCCTTGCGCGTGGAGTGCTCGCGGCCCAGGGCAGTTCGCTGCTGCTCCTCGACGAACCCACCAGTGCGCTGGACGCGGGCACCGAAGCCCGCGTGCTCGAACGAATTGCGAACGCATTCCCCCGTGCCTGTGTCATTGCTTCGATCCATCGGCTGAGCCTGCTCGACCGCTTCGACACCGTGGTGGTGATGGAGGCCGGCAGAGTGCTCGATGCGGGGCCCCGCGATGAGGTGTTGAAGCGCCAGCCGCTGCTGCAACGGCTGGTTGCGCCGGGCGAGCGGGAAAGCGTTTCCCAATGAAAAACGCACCCGAAGGTGCGTTTTAAAAGCGTCATGAACGCTGGGTCTGGCGGAACCGGAGGGATTCGAACCCTCGATGAGGCTCTACACCCCATACTCCCTTAGCAGGGGAGCACCTTCGGCCACTCGGTCACAGTTCCTGAAAGAAGCCGAGATTATGCCACTGTCAGGCGGCAGGTTGGTCCAGATCGAAGGCTTTGTGCAACGCGCGCACGGCCAATTCCATATATTTTTCGTCGATCACGACCGAGGTCTTGATCTCGCTGGTCGAAATCATCTGGATGTTGATGCCCTCTTCGCTCAGCACGCGGAACATCTTGCTGGCCACGCCCACGTGGCTGCGCATGCCGATGCCCACGATGCTGACCTTGCAGATCTTGGTGTCGCCCACGATCTCGGTCGCACCCAGCGAGGGCATGACCTTCGATTGCAGCAGGTCGACCGTTTTCGCATACTCGTTGCGGTGCACGGTAAAGCTGAAGTCGGTGCGGCCGTCCTTGCTGAGGTTCTGGATGATCACGTCGACCTCGATGTTGGCGTCTGCCACGGCACCGAGGATGTGATATGCGATGCCCGGCTTGTCGGGCACGCCCAGCACCGAGATCTTGGCTTCGTCGCGGTTGAAAGCGATGCCTGATACAACGGCTTGTTCCATGTTTTCGTCTTCCTCGAAAGTGATCAGCGTGCCGGACTTGGCCTCTTCATTGATGTCGATGTCCCACGGCGTGAAGCTCGAAAGCACGCGCAGTGGCACCTTGTATTTGCCGGCGAATTCCACCGAGCGGATTTGCAGCACCTTGGAACCGAGGCTTGCCATTTCGAGCATCTCTTCGAAGCTCACGGTCGAGAGCCGGCGTGCATCGGGCTCCACGCGCGGGTCGGTCGTGTAGACGCCGTCTACGTCGGTGTAGATCAGGCACTCGTGCGCCTTCATTGCAGCGGCAATGGCCACGGCCGAAGTGTCGCTGCCGCCGCGGCCCAGGGTGGTGATGTTGCCGCTGTCGTCAACGCCCTGAAAGCCGGTAATGACAACCACCTTGCCGGCGTCCAGGTCGGCGCGCACGCGCTCGTCGTCGATGCTCTCGATGCGGGCCTTGGTGTAGGAGTTGTCGGTGCGCACCGACACCTGCCAGCCCGCGTAGCTCACGGCTTCCATGCCTTCGGCTTGCAGGGCAATGGCCAGCAGGGCGGACGAGGCCTGCTCGCCGGTGGCGGCGAGCATGTCGAGTTCGCGGCCGTGGGACTCGCCAGGTTTGCTCGGTGCCAGCTCCTTGGCCAGGCCGAGCAGGCGATTGGTTTCGCCGCTCATGGCACTCGGGACCACGATCATCTGGTGGCCGGCGCGCGCCCACTTGGCGACGCGCTTGGCGACATTCTTGATGCGCTCGGTCGAGCCCATCGACGTACCGCCGTATTTGTGAACGATCAATGCCATGGGTGAATTCAGAGAAAAAGAAAGGGCCGCTCCACTCCTGAGTGCCTGCGCGGCGCCCTGCAAGCCGTCAGCGCGAAGCCTTGGGCGAGGGCCTGGAATTGTACCAATGCAAAAAATCGCCCCTGCGCTCGACAAAACCATTGGCCACCTTGAGGTGGATGCGATGGCCTCGCGTAGTGCACGCTTGCAACTGGCTCATCAATTGGTCGAGCTGCGCGGCGCTGGGTGCGCAGCCGTGCGCCTGCATCAGCCAATGCCGCAGCACATTGGCCTGGCGCGCTTTCGAAAGTGCCCGCAGCGCCGCAATGCTCGGCGGATTGCCCACTGCTGCCAGGTCTTGCGCTGCAAGTTCGCCCAGCAGTTCTTGCGCCTGCGCGGCGTGGCCGACGCTGCGAGCGAAGGTGGAACGGAATTGCGGAAAAGTCTGCGCCAGCGCAGGCAGCAGCATGGCGCGAATGCGGTTTCGGGTGTAGCGCTCGTCCTGGTTGGTCGGATCTTCGATCCATGGCAAGCCGAGGTCTTTCAACCAGGCGCGGATGTCGGCGCCAGGCACCGCCAGCAGCGGCCGGTAGATGTCGAGGCCATTGCGCTGCGCATGGGCCGGCATGGCAGCCAGCCCCGGCATTCCCGCGCCCCGGGAGAGCGCCAGCAGCAGAGTCTCCACCTGGTCGTCAGCGTGGTGCCCGAGAACTATCGATTTGATAGCGCCTGCCGGCTCGACTGAGCTGGCCATGGCCGCAAAGGCTTGGTAGCGGGCACGCCGTGCCGCGTCTTCGGGGCTGTCGCCCTGCGCGTGCCGGGCATCGACACGGTGCACCACCAGCGGCACGCCGAGCCGCTCGCACACCGCGGCGCAATGGCGCTCGAAATCGTCGGCCGCAGCTTGCAAGCCATGGTGTACGTGAAACGCAACCACCTGCCTTGGCCAAGCCGATGCGCAAGCGGCGAGCAAGGCAGTGGAATCAGCCCCGCCGCTGAAGCCGACCGCCAGCGGCAGATGCGCCGGCTCGAACGCGGCCATCGCGCGTTCGAAGGCTTCGTTCATGGGGCGCTTGCTTACCTGCCGGTGTCGGCCTTGGTGTCGTTGAACCGCCCGTAGCTTTGCAGGCGTTCGTAGCGGCGGTCGAGCAGCTCTTTCGGCTTCAGGTCGCTGACCTGGCGGAAGGCGTCGTTGAGCGCGCGCTTCAGAAAAGCCGCCATCTGGCGATGGTCGCGGTGCGCGCCGCCGACTGGCTCATTCACGATCTTGTCTACCAGGCCCAGCGCCTTCAGGCGGTGCGCGGTAATGCCAAGGGCATCGGCCGCTTCCTGCGCCTTGTCGCTGGTCTTCCAGAGAATGGAGGCGCAACCTTCGGGGCTGATCACCGAGTAGATGGAATACTGCAGCATCACGAGCTGGTCGCCGACCGAAATCGCGAGCGCACCGCCGGAGCCGCCTTCGCCGATGATGGTCACGATGATCGGCACTTCGAGCTGCGCCATCTCGTAGATGTTGCGGCCAATGGCTTCGGACTGGCCGCGCTCTTCGGCATCGATGCCGGGATAGGCACCGGGTGTATCGACGAAAGTGAAGACCGGCAGCTTGAATTTTTCAGCGGTCTTCATGAGCCGCAATGCCTTGCGATAGCCCTCGGGCTTGCTCATGCCGAAGTTGCGCGCCGTACGCTCCCTGGTGTCGCGCCCCTTCTGGTGGCCGAGCACCATGCAAGGCGTGCCATTGAAACGCGCGAGCCCGCCAACAATCGAAAGATCATCCGCAAAATGGCGGTCGCCATGCAGTTCGACGAAATCGGTGAAGATTTCGTTGACGTAGTCGAGCGTGTACGGGCGCTCCGGATGCCGTGCGATCTTGGTGATCTGCCAGGGCGTCAGGTCGCTGTAGATGTCTTTGGTGAGCTGCTGGCTTTTCTTGCCCAGCTGGTCGATTTCCTCCGAGATGTCGACCGCCGATTCGGTCTGTACATAGCGCAGTTCTTCGATCTTGGATTCGAGTTCAGCAATGGGCTGCTCGAAGTCGAGGAAGGTTCGTTTCGCCAACGTCTTCTCCTGTTGTTCAGTATGCGACCGGTACCGGGTCGAGCGAGCGCCAAATATACCAAGTTGCCACACTGCAAAATGGTGCCCAGGCCACGGCGACGTCGCGGGCATCGCTGCGGCTCACGGGATCGCCCGAAAAATAGTTGACGCTGATGCCGTTGAGCAGGCCCAGGTCGTCCACGGGCAGCACATTCGGCCGCATCAGGTGAAAGATGAGGAACATCTCGGCCGTCCAGCGGCCGATGCCGCGAATGGCCACGAGCTCCTCGATGATGAGCTCGTCCGACATGTCCTTCCAGGCATCGACGTGCACCGCGCCGGAATCGAAGTGAATGGCCAGGTCGACCAGGTATTCGACCTTGCGCGCCGACAGCCCAGCCGCGCGCATGTCGTCTACCTTGAGCTTGAGCACGTTGGCCGGGGTCAGCTTGCGCGGCAACACCGCGAACTTGTCCCAGACGGTCTGCGCAGCCTTCACCGAAATCTGCTGGCCCACGATGCTGCGCGCGAGCGTGGTGAATGCGTCGCCGCGCGACTCGAGGCATGCATCGCCGAATTTCGGGATCAACCGCTTCATGACGCGGTCTTTCTTGGCGAGGTGCTTGCAGGCCTCCTCCCAATAGTCGGGCGTGAAGATCTGCACGCTCGATTTCTTGGTTGCAGGCATGGGGTTGGTGGTTCCGTTCACTGCGCTGCGGCCCAGGTCGTGCCAGTGGGCGAATCCTTGAGAACAATGCCCTGCGCAAGAAGGTCGTTGCGGATGCGGTCGGCCTCGGCAAAGTTCTTTGCGGCCTTGGCGGCCGCGCGCGCATCGATTTGCGCCTGGATGGTGGCTTCGTCGAGCGTGGTGCCGGCTCGAAGGAAGTTTGTTGGATCGCTTTGCAGGATGTTCAGGCATCCGCCCAAGGCTTTCAGCAGGCCGGCCTGCGCCGCCGACCGCGTGCGGTTCACCTCGCCTGCCAGATCGAACAGCACCGCAACGGCTTCGGGCGTTGCAAAGTCTTCGTCCATTGCGGACTTGAAGCGCGCCGCGTACGGATCGCTCCAGTCGATGGCCACGGCTTGCGGCGCAACCAGCTCGAGCGCCGTATAGAGCCGCTTCAGCGAATTGCGGGCATCGTCCAGGTGCACGTCGCTGTAGTTGAGCGGCCGGCGATAGTGCGCCCGCACAACAAAGAAGCGAACGGTTTCGGCGTCGTACTTCTTGAGCACGTCGCGAATCAGGAAGAAGTTGCCCAGGCTCTTGGACATCTTCTCGTTGTCGGTCACGATGAAGCCGTTGTGCATCCAGTAGTTGGCCAGCGGCTTGCCCGTTGCACCTTCGCTCTGCGCAATTTCGTTCTCGTGATGCGGAAACTGCAGGTCTTCGCCGCCGCCGTGGATGTCCAGCGTCTCGCCGAGCAGTTCGCAAGCCATGGCCGAGCATTCGATGTGCCAACCGGGGCGGCCGGGACCGAACTCGCTGGCCCACTTCACCTCGTCGGGTTCGCTTGCCTTGGCGCTCTTCCAGAGCACGGGATCGAGCGGGTCGTCCTTGCCGTCGAGCACGGCCACGCGCTCGCCCGCATGCAGCTCGTCGATGGACTTGCCGCTGAGCTTGCCGTACCCCGGAAACTTGCGAATCGCATAGTTCACGTCGCCGTTGTCCGAGCGATAGGCGAGGCCCTTCTTCTCGAGCGTGCCGATCATCGACAGCATCTGCGGAATGTAGTCGGTGGCGCGGGGTTCGTGGCTGGGCCGCTCGATGCCGAGCGCGTCGGCGTCTTCGTGCAGCGCGTCGATCATGCGATCGGTGAGCGAGCGGATCGTCTCGCCGTTTTCGACCGCGCGGCGGATGATCTTGTCGTCGATGTCGGTGATGTTGCGAACGTAGGTCACTGCGTAGCCGCTGGCCCTGAGCCAGCGCTGCACCAGGTCGAAGGCGATCATCGAGCGTGCATGGCCCAGGTGGCACAGGTCATAGACCGTCATGCCGCAAACGTACATGCGCACCTGACCCGGTTGCAATGGGGAGAACTCCTCCAGTTCACGCGAAAGCGTGTTGTAGATGCGCAGACTCATGAGGCTCGGAAAGCGTCGCTTCGCGCACGTGCGGCACGGGCGAACGACGTTGATTTCAGGGGTGACGGGGCAGTGGCCGCGAGGGGTTGGACATGGCCCCTCGGCTACAATGCTTCGCAGTATAAACGGCTGCTGCCGTGTACATTCCGGGTGTTTTCGAGGCCCGCATTTCCCAATCTTGCCGAGGCTTCATGAAGCACGTCGCGTTCTCCAAACTCTCCCTTGCCTTTGCACTGCTCTTCAGCCTGTGGGGTTCCGCCGCGTACGCCAACGACTACGACGACGTGAACACCTTGCTGCGCCAGGGCAAGTCGAACGAAGCGCTTGCCAAGGCCGACGCCTACATTGCCGGCAAGCCGCGCGATCCGCAAATGCGCTTCCTGCGGGGCGTGATCCTCACCGAGCAAAAAAAGCAGAACGAGGCCATTGCCGCGTTCACGCAGTTGACGCAAGACTTTCCGGAACTCTCCGAGCCATACAACAACCTTGCCGCGCTCTATGCAGCGCAGAGCAAGTTCGACCAGGCACGCGCCGCGCTGGAACAGGCGCTTCGGCTCAACCCCAACTACGCCACCGCGCATGAAAATCTCGGCGACGTGTATGCGCGCCTCGCGGCCCAGGAATATGTGCGGGCGCAGCAATTCGCCAGCACCAACGCCAGCGTGGCGCCCAAGCTCGCGCTGATCCGCCAGATCTTCAACCCGAAGACCGAGGCGCAAGCCGCAACGCTGCCGGCGCCCCCGGCCGAAGTTCGCAAGCCGGTCGGCCGCCCGAGCAAATAAGCAAGTAGCCGGCCGCCCCTGACAGGCCCTGGCAATTTGCCTTGCCGGGCCGACGCCTCACTCATCATTCGCACATGGAGCTCTCCTTGACGATCCAAGACTTCTTCACCTCCTCCTCCGCTCGATTCAGCCGCCGCGGTGCGCTCGCGCTGGTGGCCTCGTTGGCTCTGGCCGGCGCCGTGCATGCACAACAGGCCGGCCCACGCGTGAAGCTCGCCACCTCGGCCGGCGACATCCTGGTCGAACTCGACCAGGCCAAGGCGCCCAAGACGGTCGAGAACTTTCTGCAGTACGTCAACGACAAGCACTATGACGGTACGGTGTTCCACCGCGTGATCGACGGCTTCATGATCCAGGGCGGCGGCTTCACTGCCGATATGCAACAAAAACCCACGCGACCGCCCATCGCACTTGAAGCCAGCAACGGCCTCAAGAACGACCGCTACACCATCGCAATGGCGCGCACCGGCAACCCCAATTCGGCCACCTCGCAGTTCTTCATCAACGTGAAGAACAACGACTCGCTCAATGCGCCCAACCCCGACGGCTACGGCTATACGGTCTTTGGCCGTGTCGTGGCCGGCACCGAGGTGGTGGACAAGATTCGCGCGGTGCAAACTGGTAACAAGGGCGGCATGCAGAACGTGCCGCTCGAGCCCATCATCATCAAGTCCGCCACACTGGCGAAGTAATTTCTCGAACACATCCGAAAGAAGGACTCCCTCATGAGCAACCCCAAAGTCGAACTGCACATCAAGAACTACGGCGTGATCACGCTCGAACTCGACAGCGCCAAGGCGCCCAGGTCGGCCGAGAACTTCGTCAACTACGTGAAGAACGGTCACTACGACAACACGGTGTTCCACCGCGTGATTCCTGGCTTCATGGTGCAAGGCGGCGGCTTCGAGCCCGGCATGAAGCAAAAGCCCACCGGCGCTGAAATCGAGAACGAAGCCAACAACGGCCTCAAGAACGACAACTACACCGTGGCCATGGCCCGCACGAGCGCACCGCACTCGGCCACCGCCCAGTTCTTCATCAACGTGGCCGACAACGGCTTCCTGAACCACACCGCCCCCTCGGCCCAAGGCTGGGGCTACGCGGTGTTCGGCAAGGTCACCGGCGGCACCGACGTGGTCGACAAGATCAAGGCCGTGAAGACGGGCCGCAAGGGCTTTCACGACGACGTGCCGCTCGAAGACGTGGTGATCGAAAAGGCTGTCGTCGTCTCCGAATAAGAAGCGGGCACGAGCAGACAGGCGCACATCGGCATGGCGGCAAACCGGGCTTTCAAGGAGCTTCTCGCCCCGCCGACGTGGCGCACCGTCGACCTGATTTCCGACCTGCACCTGCAGGCCGAAGAGCCTGCCACCTTCGAGGCGTGGCAGGGCTATCTGCAGACCACGCCGGCCGATGCGCTGATCATCCTCGGCGACCTGTTCGAAGTGTGGGTGGGCGACGACGCCGCCGCCCTGCCCGGCTTCGAAGCGCATTGCGCCGAGCTGCTGCGCCGCACGGCCGAGCGGCTGCCGGTGTACTTCATGCACGGCAACCGCGACTTCCTCGTAGGCCCCTCGCTCGCCGCCCAATGCGGCTTCACGCTGCTCGACGACCCCACGGTGCTGGTGCTGCACGGTGAACGCTGGCTGCTGAGCCACGGCGACATTCTTTGCCTGGACGACACCGACTACCTCAAGTTTCGCTCGCAGGTGCGCACGCCTGAATGGCAGGCTGCGTTTCTGGCCAGGCCGCTTGCCGAACGCCGTGCGCTCGCACGGTCGATGCGACAGCAAAGCGAAGACCGCAAGCGCGATGCTTCGGCGCGCTGGGCCGATGTGGATGGCGGCGCCGCGCGCCAGTGGCTGCAGCAGGCGCGTGCAGGCACACTGGTGCACGGCCATACGCACCGGCCAGCCGATCACGACCTGGGAGACGGCCTCCAGCGCATGGTGCTCAGCGACTGGGATGCCGCGGCCCACCCGCCGCGCGCACAGCTGCTGTGCCTTTCACCTGCCGGCGCGCAGCGCGTCGATTTGCGCTAGCGGTCGCAATGTTCAAGTGGCTGCGCCAGTTGCGCGCCCTGCCCCCTATTCCCGAGGCCGCCTGGAAGGCCACGCTCGAGCGCTATGCCTTCCTTGGCGAATTGCCTCACGCGGCACAGCAAAAGCTGCGGACCTTTACGGCCGAATTCCTGCGAGACAAGCAATTTCATGGCACCCAGGGCTTCGTCATCACGGACGAAGTTGCGCTGGCCATTGCCGCGCAGGCGGTGCTGCCGGTGCTTGACCTGAAGGGCGGGCTGGACTGGTACGACGATTTTGTTGGCATCGTGGTGCATCCGTCGGAAGTCGTTGCACGCCGAAAGATCGTGGACGAGGCACAGGTTGTGCACGAATACGACGAGGTGGTGGCCGGCGAGGCCATGGACCGCGGTCCGGTGATGCTGAGCTGGCAAGACGTGCTCGCAAGCGGCATCACTACGAATGGCGGCTACAACGTGGTTATTCACGAGTTTGCGCACAAGATCGACATGCGCGGAGGCGATGCCGACGGCTGCCCACCGCTGCCTGCGGGCTTTGCGGGCAAGAGCAGCGCGCGCGAGGCACGCGCCGCGTGGCTTGCGGTGCTGCAGCCGGCGTACGACGACTTTCGCGAGAAAACCATCCTCGCCGACCGCTTCGGCGCAGACCGGCCATGGCTTGATGAATACGGCGCGACCTCGATCAGCGAGTTTTTCGCGGTGGCCTGCGAGGCCTACTTCGTGAACCGTCCGAACTTCGCCCGGGACTTCCCGGCCGTGGTGGCGCTGTTCGATGAATTCTTTCGGCCTAAACAGGGCTGATCGCCCGTCCACTCTTTGTTCGTTGCTACGTATCCGATAGCAGTTTGCCCTTTACCATCGGCGGGTTATCAACTCACCGAAAAAAGGTCAACAACATGAGGGATTGGTTTTACCAGCTCACGGGCAAGGCATGGATCGCGCTGCTGTTCGGCATAGGCATCCTGGGCTGGGCAGCCTACGCGCAGTTCAAGGCAGGCGCCGACACGCACGGCACCGCGGTGGAAGATCTCGTCGCCAAGAGCGGCACGATCGTCAGCGGCAGCGAGATCACCGAAACCACGAAGCGCCGCCGCGGTGGCAGCACGACGCGCCACTACTTCGTCCTCGATGCCAAGCTCGCCGACGGCAGCGTCGAGAAATGGCGCGTCGACTACGCCATCGGCCGCAGCAAGCTCGAGCCGCTGATCGACGAAGCCGTTGAAGTTCGCGTCGATCCCTCGGACAACAACCTTGTCTACGAGGCCAAGCTCAAGGGCCAGCCGGTGGTCGCACTGGCCGACGTGCAGAAGATCATGGAGAACAAGGACAAGGTCGCGGCTTCGCTGGCCACGGACAAGAGCACCCTGATCGTCGGCGCCCTCGCCCTGCTGCTGGGCATCGGCGGGCTGTTCGTCCGGCGCCGCATCGCAAGCGGCCATGCGGCCGAGCAGGCGGCTGCTGTGCAGACGCCCGTGATCGGCGAGAAAGTCTGATCCACGCGATTCATCGCACAATGAAAAAGCGCGCCGAGGGGCGCTTTTTCATTGCCGCAGGCAGTGCGCGGGTAGCGCGCTTTACTTGCGCAGCAGCGCCTTCAACGCGTTCTGCAAGCGGCGTGCGCTCGCACTGTCGTGCGCCGCGGCCAGCACCTTGCCGGCGTCCTGGCCCCAGGTCTGCGCCGGCGGGGGATCACCGCGCTTCGTCAACAGCTTGAGCTGCAGCGCGCGGCGCGCATCGAGCTGCTCGGCGGGCGTCGGCACTTCAGCGGCCATTTCGAGGCGCAGCAGCGCTTCGGCGGCTTCATCGGGTGCCGCCTTGGGCGCTGAGCCGATGGCTTGGGACCAGCCGGTGCGCACCGCAGGCGTTACCGCACGGCCCAGTTCCTGAACGCTGGGCAGCTTCGACGCATCGCGCTGCTCCCATGCACCGAGCACTTGCGTGAGCGCTTCGCCGTGGGCCTGCGCCGCCAGCTTGCGCAGCGCCATGTCCGCACGCTCGAGCGCTTCGCGCTGCGCGCGGAAGGCCGCGTCGCCGAGCCGCGGTCCGCGGTCTTCGAAGCGAGGCGGACGGTCGCCGAAGCGCCCGGCCGGTGCGCCGCGATCACCGCGGTCACCACGCGGAGCTCCCCGATCGCCGGGGCGACCAGGGCCACCCGGGCCCGGACGGGCACCATCGCGCCGGTCGCCGAACCGGCCACCTGCACGGGCTGCCGGAGCCGCTTCTGCCTTCTTGTTGCCAGGGCGGTCGTCGCCGCGCACCGCAACCACCGGCTTGGGGGCGGGCTTTGGCGGTGCCGGCGGAGCCTTGGCTTCTTCGGCCGAAGCAGGTTCGCTGCCTTCATGCGCCGAGCTGTCGGCGCGTGCCGACGCATCGGCACCATCCGCAGGAGCCACGAGATCGGCGCTGGCAGCAGGCGGCGGCTCGGCGCGTGTACCTGGCAGCGCTTCCGCATCGCTCGAACCCGGAGCCTGTTCGGCGCTTTCGCCGAATTCGGCCGCGGCCTGTCCGGGTGCGACCACCTCGGTGGCGCCTACCGAAGGTCCATCGCTGGAGGCTGCGGGTGCCGGCGGGGGCGCCTCGCCACGCAGCGCAGCTTCGAGCCGGGCGATGGCAGCGCGAATCTTCTGCACGTCGCCACCGGCATTGGCCGCGTCGAGCGCCTTGGAGGCCTCGAGCACATGGCGATCGTGTTCGCTCATTGCGGTTGCAGACTTCTCGCGCTCGGCGGTCTTGCGATTGAAGGCTTCGTCGATGGGCGCACGGAATGCGTCCCACAATTTCTGTTCATGGCGACGGTCGAGCGGCACGCTCTGCGCCTCCGCCTGCCAGCGCTGCTGCAGCGCCTTGACGGCATCGATGCGCAGCATGGGCTGCGCACCAAGCTCGGCAGCCTCGGCAATCATGGCCTGGCGCCGTTCAATGCTGGCCTTTTGCGCACTTTCGAACGGAGCGCGTGCGGCGCCGAATGCCTCGTTCCACTGCGGCTGCAGTTCGGCGAAAACTTTCTCGCCCACATGGCCGGCATCGCGCCAGCGGTCTGCAAACTGGTGCAGCGCACGGTTGTGTGCCTTCAGGTCGGACGGGGTGGCGTGCTCGGCCGCCCAGGCCTTGACCTCTTCAATGAGTGCCACACGATGCGCACGGTGCTCGGCCGCATCGGCGCGAACCTTTTCGAGCCACGCTTCCACCACCTTGTGGGCTTCGTTGCAGGCTTCGTCGAAGCGCTTCCACAGCGCGTGATTGGGCACGCCGCCCTGGTCGGCCTGCTTCCACTGATCGCGCAGCGAGCGCAGCGTTTCCTGCATCTTGCGGCCACCGAGGGCTTGGCCTTCAGGGCGCTTGAGCAGGCCTTCGGCCTTGGCCACGAGGTCTTCGCGCACCTTGTCGGCACTCCAGCGCTGCCAACCTTCGAGCTCGCCGGCCGCCACCAGCGCCGCATGCACGCGCGCTTCGAGCGGTGCGTCGACCAGCTTGCCGTGTTCCTTCAGTACTGCGCGCAACGCGGCGGCCGCGCCGGCGCTGGCCTTGCCGTGGCCTTCAGCGGTTTCTTGTTCGAGCTTGGCAAGGGCCGCTTGCACAGCATCTTGCGCGGCCGCACGTACAGCCGGATCGACCTTGGGCGCCGCCGGCTTGGCTGGCGCAGCCTTGGGCGCCACCACTTCGCCGCGCGCAGCGCGGAGCTCGTCAGCCCACACGGGCACCGGCGGCAAGGGTGCCGCAGGGTCGGCAGCAGCCGCTTGCGCCTGGGCCAGCGCCGCATGGAACGCATCGGACACGACCAGCAATTGGGCCTTCGACGATTCGAGCTGCGGGGCAAACCTGGCGTCCAGGCTGGTCCAGTTGGCATCGGCCGTGATGTCGGCAGCTTGCTGCTGCCAGTGGGTCACGTCGGCGCGCAACGATTCTTCGGCGGCCTGTGCGTCCTGCCAGCCTTTGGTCGAGAGCACCTCGAAACGCTGCGCGAGCAGCACGGCGGCCTCGCGGTGCACCTGGGCACGGTGCTGCAGGTCTTCGATGCCCTTCACGCGCTCGGCGAGTTGCACCTTGAAACCGGCCAGCGGCTCGCGCGAGAGCGGCGCGCCGGCCTTGGCGGCGTCGCGCTGCCAGGCGAGCGCGTCGGCAATGTTGAGCTTGGACTGGCCCAGCAGCGCCTCGGCCTTTTGCGCCCATTCGGCCGCAATGGCTTCCTGGCCCTTGGCGCGCTTGAGCTCGTCGAGCTTTTCGCGCAAGAGGCGCGCCGCGCCCTTGTCGCGGCCGCTCAGCTCCTTGAAGACTTCCTGCATCTGCTCGGGCGCGGGGTTGCCCGCGAGCCAGTCGCGGATGCGCGCAGCGCGCTCGCCCGAAGTTGGCGCAGTGAAGGCGCCGCCGGTGAGCGTGTCGAGGGCCTGGAGGTCGTGTGGCTTGGAAGAAGTAGAGGTCACTTGCGCGAAATCGTTGTCTGAAGAGAGAAAGCGAAGGCGCCGGCAAAGGCCGGCGCACATCGACATTTTCACCCAGTTGTGGCCGGCGGTTGAAACCCATGCCGGAACAGCAGCCAAATGGCGGCCAGAAGCACAGCCCAGCCGCCCCTATATATAGCGTGCCGGCGCGAAAAACCAAGCCCTTTTCCTGCTACCTCATGGCCAGGTTGAGTTCGGCGCCTGGCTTCCAGTCGGCATCGGTCGGCTTGGTCTTCACGGCGCCAAGGAACAGGCGCTCGCTCGGGAGTTTTTGTGCAAGGAGGTAGTCGCGCACCACGGCGCCGCGCTCCACGGCCAGTTGCCGCATCGACTCTTCATCGACCGGGATGCTCGTGATCAGCAGGTTTTCCATTTCCTTGACCGGCAGGTCCTTGGCAAGCCCGACCATGTTGCGCGGCTTGGTGATGTCGGCGCGCTTGTAGACGGCAGTCAGCAGTTCGGGATATTCGGCATCCGTGACCGGCGGAACATCGGTTGCCGTCTGGCCCCCGCGAACCGCCGCGCGCCGCTTTTCGGCCTGGGCCAGCTGCCGCAGGCGCTGGCGCTGATAGGCCTCGCGCTCACGCTCGAGGCTGGAGGTGCCCACCACGGTCATCTGCAAGGTCGGGCGCTCCACCAAGGCCTTGACCACCTTGTCCAGGCTTTCCTTGGCGCTGGCGCTGAGCACCGAACTACCGGGTTCGAAGGTAATGGTGCTCGACTCGCCGCTGCCCCCGCCGAGTCCGCCTGTGAGCAGGCTGAACGGCGACGTTGCCGCCTTGACGATGAGGTTGACGATGGCCTTGAAGATCAGCGGGCCGATGCTGAACTGCGGATCGTTGAGCGAACCGCGCAGCGGCAGGTCGACGTCGATCACACCGTTGCGGTCAGCCAAAAGCGCCACCGCCAGCCGAACTGGCAAGCTGTTGGGCGCGCCCTGCACTTCGTCGCCGAACTGCAGTTGGTTGAGCACCAGCTTGTTGGTGGCCGTGAGCTGGCCATCGGCTGCAACCTTGTAGTTGACGTCCATGCTCATCTTGCCGCGCTCGATGCCGTGGCCCGAATAGCGCACCGAGTACGGCGACAGCGGCGCCAGGTCGAGATCGCGCATCTTGGCCGTGATGTCGAGCTCGATCGGCTTGGCCAGCGGATTGAGCTTGCCGGTAATTTCAAGCGCGGCCGTCTGCTGCGCCTTGCCGCGCAGTTCAAGGTCGGCCAGCGCGGGGCGGCCGCTCTCGCCCTTGGGTGGGCTCGACGAGAAGGAACTGAGCTTGCCGGTCAGTTCGCTCAGGTCGGCCGAATAGTTGGGCTTGACGAACAGGTCGGTGAAGTCGATCCGGCCGTTGACCAGGCTCATCGGGCCGAAGTTGATGACCGGCTTGGGGCCGGTGTCGGCCTCGGCTTGCGCCGCTGCAACAGGCGCCGACGCCGGCCGGGCGGGCTCTGGGCTGCCTCCGACGATGGCTTCTGCCGACGGCGGCGCGCCGCCCGATTGCGGCAGGGGTGCTGTGGTGGTGCTGGTCCCGCCAAGGCTTCGGCGGGTCTTTGCTTCTGCACTTGTCGCAGCCGCGGCATTGGCTTCGGCCTCGCCCTTCTTGGTCAGGCTCAGCAGATTCAGCCGTCCGGTCGGGTCGACGATCACGCGGGCAAAAAAATCGGTCAGCGTGGTTTCGCGCACGTCCACCGCCGGTGGCGCATTGGGCGCCATGTTTACCTGCAGGCCGCGCAGGCTCAGGGTCTTCCAGCTCAGCAACTGGTTGGTATTTCGGTCGAAGCCGGGTGACTGGGTGAGCGACACGCTATTGGCGCGGAAGTCATCGAGTGCGGTGTCCCCGGCCAGCTTCAAGGTCATGCCCGCCGGCCCGCTGGCATATCTCACGGTACCGCGATAGCTCGCGAAGGCGCGTCGGATGTCTACGTTGAGGGCATCGGCGTAGTAGGCCTTGAAGGCATGGGCGGGAAAAGACGCCACTTCGAGCCGGCCCTCGGCCGAAAGCGGCTTGAGCACCACCTGGCCCTTGTAGTCGAAGCGGCCCGGCTCGGCCCGTCGCGAGCCGATGCGGCCTGAAATCTGCAGGGGCGACACCGTGTTGGTTTCGGGCGCGACCTTTTGCGCGTTCAGGTTGAGCGCCGTGATCTCGACCGCCACCGGCGTTGCACTGGCCTTGTCCGCATACGAGAGCGTGCCGTTGCCCACCGCCAGCGTGCCGATGGTCAATGCCCAAGGCTTGGTATTGGCGCCGGGCGGTGCCGCTGCGGGTCCGCTGCCTGCGGGCTTGGGCGCGGCCACCTTGGCCTCTGCCGCCGCGCCGCCGGCGGGCGCCTTCAGCCAGCGTTCGAACATCCAGCGCTTTTCGCTGTCGCGTTCTATATGAACCTTCGGGTTGGTGGCAGTGAACGAAGCCACATTCAGCGTGTGCTTGGTCATGTCGACCTCGGCATCGACCAGTTCGAAGCGGCCGACGCTCGCCAACGCGGTCTTTGCCTGGGTGAGCGCCAGGCCGTCAGCGGCAAGGCGCCGGGCCTTGAACTTGAGATCGGGCTGGGCCCAGGCAATGTCGATCTGGCCGCTGAGCTTGCCGTCGAGCGTGGGCTCCAGGCTTTGCGCCAGATAAGGCGCCGCCAGCGACAGCGGCAATGCGTCGACTTCGGTCTGCACATCGGCCACCTTGTCGGTGGCGCTGCCCTGGAACTTGAGCGTTGCACCGGCAACTGCGGTGCTGCCGTTGAACTGGGCCGGCTTTTCCATGGGCCAGGTAACGCCTGTCACATCGAGGCCGAGCGCGCTCAGGTCGACAGCAGCTGCGGGCTTGACGGTTTCGTCGCGCCAGCCGATGCGCCCGCCGGTGAGCGCAAGCTTGTCGACCTGCACCTTGAGCTTTGGCTTTTCGGGTGCCTTGCCGGCCGGGGCACTTGCCGCGGCAGCAGGAGCAGTTGCTACTTTTTCGGCAGCCCCTGTGGTGGGATCGGTGGCCAGCAGGTTGAGCTGCCCCTTTGCGTCGCGGGCGACCGCGAGCTGGGGGGCGGAAAGAGCAACTTCGCGCAAATGAAAAACCGACTCCAGCGGCCGCACGTCCGCCAGCGCCACTTTGAGCGATTCGAAACCAAGCAGGTCACGGCCGAGCGCGTCGCCCAGCTTTGCGCCATGTGCTTCGATGGTGCCGGTGATCTTCAGGCCGGGCGTCGCGCCCTGTGCAAAGTCGATCTTCAGGTCTGCGTCCAGGCTGCCCGCCTGAAGCTTCACGGGCAAGCCGCCGGGTATGTAGCCGAGGTAGGGCACCAGGTCGAGCCCCTTGAACTGCACATGGGCGTCGGTTTTGCGGCTCTCGGCGAACGGCGTGGTGAACGCGGCCGAATCGAACTTGCTGCCATTGAGGGTGAAGGCGAGCTTGGGCTCGGTATTGATGTCGCGCTTGGAAGCCAGATTGCTCAGGAACGGCACATTGAGCACGAAGTCGCGCAGCTGGTGCTTGCGCTTGACGGTCTGGTCGTCGAAGTCGACCGCGCCGTCCTTGATCGATATGTTGTAGATCGCAAAACGAGCCGGCTCGGCCTTGGGGTCAGGCGGCGGCCCGGCCGCCAGCTTGGCGACGATGTCGTCGATGTCGTACTTGCCGTCGGCAAGGTGCGTGAGGAGGATGGCGGGTGACTCGACGGTTACCGCGTCGATCACCGGAGCGAGCCGCAACAGCGACTGCAGTTCGGCGTCGGCATAGATTCGCTTGATTGCCACCTGGGGCCGGCTGCCGTCCGCTGTGGCAATGCTCAGGTCGTTCAGCGCAACCTCGAGGGTCCAGGGCTTGAAGTCGATCTTGCCCACGGTAACCTGCCGCCCGAGTTTTTCGCTCGCGATCTTCTGGATCTGGCTCTTGGCAATGGGAGGAACGGCGAGCCACGCAATCGCCCACAGGGCCAGTAGAACGAGCAAGGCGACGATCCCACGTCGCATCCATTTGTTTTGTTTGAGCGAAGCTACATCCATCGCGGGAGTGTGCCGCAAAGACGAGCAAAGCCAGAAACAAGAAAGCCCGGCAATTCGACGAAAGTCTCATTACCGGGCTTGATGGCGGGCATAAGACCCATGCCATCGTTTCGCGCGACCGGAAGTCAATGGTTCCTGCCGTGCTGGCAGCAAGAGATTGCCGCCGTGGATCCTCCATCGTTCGAGCCCTCGACTTGCACCTCGGGCTACCGGATTTCGGAAAACCGCCTGAGAACTCAGGCGTGTTCAGATTAGGCGCCCCACGCTCGCATTGCAATCCCAACCCCCGAGGGATTTCCCTTGAGATCGAATCAAAAAGTTGGAATTGTTTAAATATGTAATGACATAAGGATATAAATCCTTATACTTGACCGAGTATTTAGCCACGCTAGAATCCGCCTGCCCCTGGCCTGCCCCAGACCCAGCAGGGGCCCCTGAACCCGCTGCCGAATTTCCCCCGGCTTGATCAGGTCGCCGCGCCCTCACCCCTACACCTCCACGCGCGGAGCCTGATTCGTACCAATCCAAGCGCCGCTGCCTTCGTCCATCGCCCCCGTGGCGCTGCGATCAGGTGCCGCATAGAAAGGAAGAGCGATGAACAAGGCGTTTGATGCCACAGCCCGCGGGCTAAGGACCTTTGCGTCCGATGTGGCAGACGGCTTTTTTGAAATCACCCACAACGGGTTTGCACTGGTTGGCCTGGCCATTGTGTTTGCGGCACTCGCCCTCGTCGCGCGGCCCGATCTTCGCCAGACCGGCGAGGAGCAGCTCATGGGCTGGCTCCAGTCGCGCAAGCCCGCGCCTGAAGCCACAGACCTGGAGCCCACCGCGATCGTGCGCACCACCGCCGCAAGCCCTGGCGACCTTCCCAAGCAGCAGGCCGCCGTAGCCTACTGGCTCAGCAAGAAGTACCGCGTTGCGGCCGAGCCGCTGAGCGTGCTGGTTGCGGAGGCGTACCACCTGGGCAAGCGCACCAAGCTCGACCCGACGCTCATTTTGGCCATCATGGCCGTGGAATCGAGCTTCAACCCGTTCGCCCAGAGCCACGTGGGCGCACAGGGCCTGATGCAGGTCATGACCCGCGTCCATGGCGACAAGTATGAAAGCGCCGGCGGCACGCTCACCGCTTTCGACCCGGTGACCAACATGCGCGTCGGCGTGAAGGTGCTGCAGGAATGCATCGCCCGCGCCGGCTCGCTGGAGGGCGGCCTGCGCTACTACGTGGGCGCAGCCAATCTCGACGACGACGGCGGCTATGCCGGCAAGGTCCTTGCCGAGCACGAGCGGCTGCTGCAGGTGGCCAACGGCCGCAATCCGCCAACCATGGCAACGCCATCGGCACCCATCGTCCGGCCCCAGCCAATTCCCACCACTGTGACGCCCAAGCGGGAGCAAACCGCCGAGCCGGCAGCCGACCCGCAAAAAGTCGCACTGCTTTCCGAGGTTTCCTGAGTCCCTTCCCCATGGGCGAAACCATGGGGTGAGCTACACTCCGTTCCGTACGCGACTGGCGATAGGCGCAGCACCTCCAAAGGTGCCACGCGCTGACGTGGAATACCACTGGGAAGCGTGCCGCCTGGCATCCATACAGGCGTTCAGCCGTTCGCCTGGGCAGCCCTTGTTTGGTTGAAGAACAAGGACCTCGTCTTCAAAGGACTGCCATGTACCAACGCAACATCCTGGTCGAACAGACCGATCCCGAAATCTGGGCTGCCATCCAGGCCGAAAACGCGCGCCAGGAGCACCACATCGAGCTCATCGCAAGCGAAAACTACGCTTCGCCGGCCGTCATGGCCGCACAGGGCTCGCAACTTACCAACAAGTACGCCGAAGGCTACCCTGGCAAACGCTACTACGGCGGCTGCGAGCACGTCGACGTGGCCGAGCAACTGGCCATCGACCGCATCAAGCAGATCTTTGGCGCCGACGCGGCCAACGTGCAGCCGCATTGCGGTGCATCGGCCAACGAGGCCGTGATGCTGGCCTTCCTGAAGCCCGGCGACACCATCATGGGCATGAGCCTGGCCGAAGGCGGCCACCTGACCCACGGCATGCCCCTCAACATGAGCGGCAAGTGGTTCAACGTGGTGAGCTACGGCCTGGACGCCAACGAAGCCATCGACTATGACGCGATGGAGCGCAAGGCGCACGAGCACATGCCCAAGCTCATCATCGCCGGCGCGTCCGCCTATTCGCTTCGCATCGATTTCGAACGCTTTGCCAAGGTGGCCAAGGACGTAGGCGCAATCTTCATGGTCGACATTGCCCACTACGCGGGCCTTGTGGCCGCGGGCGTGTACCCCAACCCCGTGCCGCACGCCGACGTGGTGACCTCCACCACCCACAAGAGCCTGCGCGGCCCTCGCGGCGGCATCATCTTGATGAAGTCGCAGCACGAAAAAGCAATCAACAGCGCCATCTTCCCGGGCCTGCAAGGCGGCCCGCTGATGCACGTGATTGCCGCCAAGGCCGTTGCGTTCAAGGAAGCCATGACGCCCGAGTTCAAGGCCTACCAGCAGCAAGTGGTCAAGAATGCACAGATCGTGGCCGACACCCTCACCGAGCGCGGCCTGCGCATCGTGAGCGGGCGCACCGAAAGCCACGTGATGCTGGTCGACCTGCGCTCCAAGGGCATTACCGGCAAGGAAGCAGAAGCCGTGCTGGGTGCCGCGCACATGACGATCAACAAGAACGCGATTCCCAACGACCCTGAAAAGCCGATGGTGACGAGCGGCGTGCGCATTGGCACCCCCGCCATGACCACGCGCGGCTTCAAGGACGAAGAGGCCCGCATCACGGCAAACCTCGTCGCCGACGTGCTCGAGAACCCACGCGACGCTGCCAACATCGACGCGGTGCGCGCCAAGGTTCACGCGCTCACGAGCCGTTTTCCTGTCTACCGCTGATCGTCCGCAAGACCTGGCCGCATGAAATGCCCTTTTTGCGGTCATCTTGAAACGCAGGTCGTCGAGACCCGCGTTTCGGAGGACGCCGACTTCGTGCGCAGGCGCCGCCAGTGCAGCGCCTGCGACAAGCGCTTTACAACCTACGAGCGGCCGGACGTCAACTTTCCGGTTGTCGTGAAGAAGGACGGTAGCCGCGCCGACTTCGACTCGACCAAGGTACGGGCCTCGATGATGCTGGCGCTGCGCAAGCGGCCGGTGAGCATCGAACAGATCGACAACGCCCTGCTGCGCATCGAGCAGAAGCTGCTGGCCAGCGGCCTGCGCGAAATCGATTCGACCAAGGTCGGCGAGCTTGTGATGCGCGAGCTCAAGAAGCTCGACAAAGTGGCTTACGTGCGCTTTGCTTCGGTGTACCGCAGCTTCGAGGACGTCGACGAGTTCAGGCAGTTGTTGCGGGATATTTGAGCAAGCCCCGGTGCCTGCTCATTTGCCGCCGTTGCCGCAAGCGCCGCTCCCGCAATCGCCCCGGACATCCGGGTTGCACACCCTGGCGCGGCCCGATGCCGACACCACGACCGATGCCCTGCGGCCCGACTCGGCTTTCAGCGTGAGGCACCCGGCGCCAAAGCCCGCGCCGCCAACCCGGCGCGAAAAGCCGTTGCTGTCGTAGTCCAGCCCGCGCACGAATCCGTCTCCGAGTTCTGTGTCGACGCTGACGCCGTTCGGAAGCTTTTCGAACTTGCGCAGCGTTTGCATTGTGCCGTCGGGGCCGGCCTGCACGGCCCAGCCGCTTGACCAGTTGCTTCCGTCGAGCGCGCCCACATGGACTTTCTGCGACCGCTGGATTGCCTCGGTTCGAGCAAGGCTCAGCGCAACGACGAAACCATTGGAAGCCGCGGCAAGCCGCTGGTTGAGCAGCAAGCTGCGAAAAGCAGGAATGCCGAGCGAGCCAAGGATTGCCATGATGGCCAACACCGCCATCAACTCGATCATCGTGAAGCCGCCCGGCGCACCAGCCATGCCCTTTGACCATCTCCGGCCGCGGTTCACTGCCAGCACCCGGCCCCCGCCGTGCCGTTGCAGCCCTTGTCGCCCATGCTGTCGATCCAGAGCGCTCCGACCTCGGCATCGGAGTAGCCCGACTTGGGCGTTGCAGTCAGCCTGATGCAGCGGTCGATGGTGCCCTGCCCCTCGCAATTGCCGCTTTCGACGAGGTACTTGCCGGCCGCACCTCCCTCGCCAGACCCGCCTTCGTAGCGCTTGTACTGCCCCGTCATGGTGTACTGCCGCTCTTGCTGCTGCATCTGTTGCAGAAGGGCCGAGCGGGCTTCGGTGCGCCACCCCTTGCGCATGAACCCCAGATAGGACGGATACGACGTTGCAGCCAGGATGGCGAGGATTGCGACCACCATCATCACTTCGATCAGGGTGAAGCCGTGAGTGCGACTTGCCGCGCCACTCGCTGCCTTGGCGGCCTTCATGGCTTCGCTCCCTGAAAGTCCATGATCTGGCGCCAGTTCAGGCGCCCCGCCACTTGCGAAACCTGGCCGCCCTCCACCGGCTGCACGGTAGAAATGCCAGCTGCAGCCGAGCCGCGCGAACCGACGTTGACCACCGAGAGCTTCTTTGTTGCCGATCGGCGCCCGAACGCATCGGGCGGCGCATAGGCACCCTCCCCAAGTTCAGCCAGCAATGGCGAAGACAACGGCCCCCCCGTCGACGGCACACAGGTCCCGCCCTTCGAAAGCCCGGTCATTGCGTTGACCGCGCAGCTGCGGCCGCCGGCGCTGGCGCCGCATGCATCGCCACCAGGGATCAACGTGTTGAAGAACAGATAGCCATCGCCAAGCGCCAGCCGGGTTACCTGCCGCTCGCCCGACTCGAGCGACCCGGGAAGATCGAAATACCAGCCACGGCGACTTGCCACCCCGCCGTTGCTGGCACCGTAAACGAAGGGCTCACCCACGACGGCCGGCAATGCCTCGCCGGCAACAGCGGCGGCGCTGCGCGCCTGAAGCTGCGTGCGGGTTTCGTGCGGGGGAATGGCCGTGCCGGAGTCGTACACGCCATAAAGCGTTTGCACGGCACGGCTGGAGCTGCCAATATCTTCGGCGCTCACGAATTTTCCGGTGCCGAACAGCACGATCGCGCCTCCGTTCGGCCCCGCTCCCACCTCGGGCGCCACGGTGATGGGTTGCCGCCTTGCACTTGCGCCGGGCGACATTGCGACCATGAGCGGCAACCCTTTCAGGGCGAGTGCGTTGTCCTCGGTCCACGGCGCTTGGCCGGTGAAGTCGAACTTCCACAAGTTGCCTTGCGTGTCGCCGGCGTACATCCAGCGCACCCATCCATCCGACGCCGCATAGTCACCGGGCGTGCCAAGGGCATTCACCATGGTTTTGTCCGCGGGAACCGGCAGCACTATCTTGTGATAGTTGACACCGCGCTTCCATGCAACGCCGGCGGCCCTGTCGAGCGACAGCAGGAACAGCGCTCCGCGCCTGTCCGGATTGGCGTTGTTGAAGCCCGAAGGAACCACGGCGAACCAGGCGTAGGCCGCAGCCGCGGTACGTGTTGGCGCGGAAATGCGGAACTTCATGATGCGCGGAGCCTGGAGCACATGGCCCATGTCCTCGTCGTCGAGCCCCGTGAACTCCCACAGCGCCTTGTCAGCTGAAAACGCGGCGGGGTCCGAAACATCGAGCGCGAAAACGCCGGTTGCTCCGGCGCCCATTCCGGAAACCAGCAAGGTCTTCCATGTGCCGTCGGCCATGCGCGCGTTCGCTGCGGCAGGCGACCCGTCTACATACGCCTGATGCACATAGTCGGGCGAGGTGTAGCCCCCGAGCTTTGCGAACAGCGCGCGTGGAACGTAGGCGAAGAGTTCGCTCCCGGTGGCGACTGAGAACGCATGCAGCATGCCGTCGTTCGCGCCGACATAGACGGCGCTTGACCGCGCTTTGTGTGCTTCGGCAAACCGGGCGTAGTCGTCGCCTTGCGCCTGGGAGCTCGGCGGGCCGACGAACAGCGGATTCGAATTGGCGACGTCTCCCATGACCGAGTCGCGCACCCGGAACATACCGCCGGGCGCCGACAATTCCTTGCGCCGGTCGCCACGCAAATACGCCATCCGATCGATGCCCAGCGCATCGGATGCCGCCGGCACCGCATAAGGCGTGGAGTTCAGGTGGCTTCGCAGAACGCTGTCGAGTGCGTCCCAACGAAAGGGCGTGCCCCTGCCGGCCGACGACAGAGTGACGATGTTCCGGCTCGAAGGATCGCGTGGCGCAACTGCCGGCTGAGCCGACGCACTGCCGGTCAACAAGGCCCCTGCGTCCCAGGCGGGCTCGTCGGCTTGGTGCACGGCGCCCGAGGCCGCGTTGTACGCAAGCGAATATGACAGCAACGTGCCCGACCAGCGGTGTCCGCTGAACTGCGACACATAAAGGCTGGTGCCGGCTTGCCCGATGCGATCCGACGAAATGGCCGCGTCCGTCGTGCGCCCTCCCTGCGGCGCCGCCGCCGACTCGAAAATCCGGTGAACCGCGCCGAGCAATTGCCGTGGCTCGCCTGCCAGGAAATAGTTGGATGGCTTGGGCTGGCCGTCGTCGTCGATGCCGTCGGCCCATTCGGAATTGCCTGCCACGTCGGGGCGACCTGTGCTGCCCGATGTCCTGAATGGATTGCCGTCTGCATTGCTGTCGGCAAAGCCGCCGTACTTCGAAGCGAGATAGAGCGAACTGCCGCGCTGGGCCTGCCGCACAGACCCTTGCCCCCCTGCGTCCAGGTCGATGCCGAAAGTCTGGACCCGCACGTCCGGGTAGTCTGAACGAATCTTCTGCGTGTTGGCCCAGTAAGCCAGGCCCGCCATGCCGAAGGAGCCGTTGTCGGCGCCTGTTTCCGCACCTGCGATGGTGCTTGCCGTCAGTTGCGCTCCGCCCTTGTAGTTGAAGGCCAGGGGGCCGCGGTTGCCGGTTGTCGCAAGGCCGGACTTGCCCGAAGGGTGCGTATAGGAAAGCGACTCACGGTTTTCGAATGCGCCGACCAAGCGGGTCCAGTACGAGGCATCAGGCTCGAACGACGCATTGCTGAAGCTGCGGCCACCACCCGGCAGGCCGGGCAAGGAGCGATCGCCATGCGTTTCGAGGTCTCCGATTGCGACAATATAGTTCTTGCGGCAACTGGCGCCCACAGGGTCCCAGGCCTTATGTCCATCGGTGCGCCATTGCTCCGAGTCGTTGTAGACGGGCAGCCCGTCCTTGCGGGGGTCATCGACGGCTGCCACTCCCGCCGTTGCATCCCGCGTGGGCACTTTGCCCTGCAGGTAGCGCAGCGACTCGTAGTAGAGCTCGCCGGCGGGGTCGAACTTTTTGTATGCACCGGCGCGTCCGAATCGGTTCACGTAGTTGATGACGCCGCTGAACCCGCCGCCCTGCGCCGCGGAAACCGGATCGCGAAGGAAGATACCCGTCCTGGCCTCCCATTCGGTTTGCGGGTTGTCACCCCTGTCGAGGCCGGCGTCCAGCTTTTTCGGCCCGGCGTATTTCATCGGCGCGCGCAGCACACCTCCATAGCGGGCGGGGTCGTTCTCGAGCAGATAGCCGAACACGGCAAAACGAAGCCGGTCCGCATAGCGCTGAATCTCTCCTGCCGGCTTGAAACGCCCGCTCGGGTACTTGACGCAGAGATCGCTGCGTGTTGCGGCTTCGTCTGCAGTGCAGACCTCGACCCGCGCGAAGTAGGGAGCGCTGGTGGCCCTCGGGCCGTATTGCTGGCCGGCGCCGGGGTTGGTGCAGCTACCGCCTGCGCTCGGCCCAACGAACATGCGATCGAAGCAATGATTGAAGTGGAGCGTGCCCGCTGCACGCAATCCATTGCTGCTGCCCGCAACGAGAGGTGTGAGCTTGTCCAGGTTGCCGGTCACCACCTTGTCGGGAAAATGGCTGCTGCGGTAGAAATCTTCTTGAAGCACCGCACGTTGCAGCACGGTACGGTCGACTTCGTCCACCACCCGATCTCCGCCCGTCAAGGCAAGCCTCAGCACGTCGACGGTGGATGTTGCGGCCCAGTTCAACAGGTTGCCGCTCCACTGATTCGTGCACGCAATCTCGCCGCCCGCAAGTCGGGTCGCAGGGGCCAGGCGCTTGAAATACCCGTCGGCTGCGGCATAGCCGTAGCAGGCGAGCGGATCCCAGTAGCCCCGGTAAATCTTCTTCCGGTCGAAGCTCTCGCGATAGGCCGCGCCCGTATTCGACACCTCCAGCGCAAGGTCGAGCACCAGGTTCGGGTCGACGCGCGATGCCATCGAAGACAGCGGCTCGCTCGGCAGTTCGATAGCCGGCGCAATGCCGGGCTCGGCCGCGAACGCCGACGAGCCGATGCAGAGCACCAATGCGGCAACAGCTGCCGTCGAGAGCGCGCGGCTTTCAGGAGAACGCATTCGAATTCCGTTTCAGCAAAAAAAGGAGACAGTCAGGAGGGGCAACCAGGGCTGGCGGCCGGCTTGTGCAAACTGGTTTGCAGCACCACCTGCGTCTCGTCCCGCACGCCATAGCCGATGGCTGTGACGCGAAAGAGATACGAGGCATTTCGCGCACTGGCGCTTTGCAACTGGCTGGACTGCCACCCGCCAAGATTGCGAACCGCTTCCACCATGTAGCGCGGCGCACGCGCGGACAATGCACCGCCGCGAACACCGGCGGCCGCACTGGCCGTGGCATAGGTGTGCCCGGTGAAGGTGCCGTAGGCGACCGAGGTCGCGCTGTCCGGCCCGAAATCGGCAGTCATCCAGACCGGCTCTGCGCCCTCCCCGGCCTGGGCGCACAGCCCCTGGCGTATGCCCGTGCCGCCGCACCCCGCAGCGAAAGCAGAGACATCCCTGCTGTTGAAAACACACAGGCGCTGCGCCGCGGCCTGGTTCGGTCCGAGCACGTCACGTTCGGCGTCGATGAGCGCGGCTTCTGCGGCCTGAAACGCAACCTCGGCGTCACGGTCGTTGCGCGCGCTTCGCTCGCCCACCAGCGAAACCTGCGCGGCGCCGATGCCCAGCACCATCGCAATGAGCAACATCGACAACACCACGATCAGCGAGAAGCCTCGTTGCTGGCAAGGGCCGACCCGGCTCATGGTGCCGACTCCTTCATGACATTGCGCAGCATGACCGTGAAGGTGGAGGTGCGCCTCAACCTGCCGTCCGCCGGCGGCATGAAGCTCACGCCGGGAAAGTCGGCACCAAGCGGGTAGAGAACCTCGCCCTGCGTTCGGGCTCCGCCGATGCCGGGGCCGCTGCGCGCAACCATGCCGACGCGCAGGCCGACCACCCTGCGCCATTCGTCGTTGACGGCAGCGGCGGAGCCGGCCAGCGCCTCCAGCTGCGCGGCATCGATCCAGCGTTCTGGTACGCCGTCGCCGTTTTTGTCGTACGCATAGGCGATCTTGAATACCTCGATGCCGCGCGCGAGCGGCTCGGACCTGAACGTGCCCTGCTTGTCGCTGCGGTACTTGCAGTAGAGCTCGGGTTCCTTGTCGGAGGCCTCCGCCACAAAGAAGAAGCTCCAGGCCCGATCGGCAAGCGAAGGCTCGCCGTCCGAAGGACCGGCTTGGGCAATGCCCATGCAATCGATCATGGTGCCGTCCGGCTCGGTGTCGCTGCCTCCCGCGCGGCTGCGCCCGAAAAAGCGCACCCGCAGCGAATCGCTGCCGTTCACGCCCTTGCTGTTGTGGCTGCCATGGCTTTCGCCCGTGAGCGCGACCCGCGCATTGCTCGCGCCGATGATGTCCAAGGTGAAAGGATCGTCCGACGCGGCCATGAGGTTTGCGTTGCTGCCGATCACCACGGTGCCATCGGCGCCCGCGTGGTCGGGGGCGTAGTCGGAATATCCGGCTTGCCGCACGACGCCCCTCACGACGGAGGCCGCGAACCTCAGTGAATCTTCTACCGCCTGCGCTTCCGCGTTGGCGGCAAAGAGCTGCCTGCTGCCAAGGAACGTGGCCGTAGCGGCAAGCACCACAGCCAGACCGATGGCCGCTGCAATCATCAATTCGACCAAAGTCATGCCGCGTTGGTGGCGATGCAGAACTGCGGGCGGTGCGTGATGGAGCACGTACATGGCTGCCGTTCGCCTAGCCGGAAACAAGCTGCATTACCAGGCGCGGCGGATGCTCCCTCTGCGGCTCGCCATCGTGCTTCGAATTGGCAGCGTCGGCATGCGGAACCCAACCTAGCTTGACAACCACGTTGGGGCCGGCCTCACTGCATGTCCACTCGTATTCGCCGGCCGACGCATTCCAGGGCTTGTCGTCGAAGCAAACACTCAGGCGGGCGCCGGGCAGCGCCTTGGCAACACGGCGCTTCCACTCGCTCATGTCCCACGCGGCAAGGCTTTCAGGATTGCAAGCTTCCGCCGCGCATCCGCCGCCGGCAGCTACGGGAGCATCGCTGCCCGCAGTCCAGTTGGCGACGAGGTACGTATTGGCCGCGTCGTTCCTTGCCGCGACGCCCGGATTCATGCGAACCTTTTCGGACAGGTCGCGAGCAAGGTTGACTGCCGCCGCAAAGGTGGCGGCTTCTTTGCCCGTGCGCACTGCGGTCAGCAGCATGCCAATGGAGCCGAGCAAGCCGATGCTCAGCACCACGATGGAAACGAGTACCTCCACGAGCGAAAAGCCCGTGGAGGCCTGCCTTGATGTAGCCATTTTTCGATGTCCTCCCCTGTCCTGCAACTTCGGTTGCTTCTTTATTCCCGCATCGAAACTGGAGCGTAGGCGCCGCCCTCGGCAAGGGCTTTGCCGTTCATCCGCTTTTGACCGCCGCTCGTATGAT
Source organism: Variovorax sp. 3319 (assembly GCF_031456585.1). Lineage (NCBI taxonomy): Bacteria > Pseudomonadati > Pseudomonadota > Betaproteobacteria > Burkholderiales > Comamonadaceae > Variovorax > Variovorax sp. 3319. Next base: position 443,902 of record NZ_JAVDUZ010000003.1, on the reverse strand, counting down.
CCAGCGGCTCCGGTGTTAAATAATTCTTCTCGCAGCCATGCCCACCCCTGAAACAGACGCGCAGCACATGGCCACCGCATTGCGGCTGGCCTCCGAGGCGCTCTTGCTGACCGACCCCAATCCGCGCGTGGGCTGCGTTCTGTGCGATGCAGAGGGCCGCGTGCTGGGCCAGGGTCACACGCAGCAGGCCGGCGGCCCGCATGCCGAAGTAATGGCGCTGCGCGACGCCGCGGCCAAGGGCTATTCGGTTGTCGGCGCCACCGCCTACGTCACGCTCGAGCCCTGTTCGCACCATGGGCGCACCGGCCCCTGCTGCGATGCGCTGATCGCGGCCGGCATCGCCAAGGTCGTGGCATCGCTTGCAGACCCGAACCCCCTGGTCGCAGGACAAGGCTTTGCCCGCCTGCGGGCGGCCGGCGTCGAAGTGCAAACCGGTCCGGGCGCCGCCGAATCGCGCGATCTCAATATCGGCTTTTTCAGCCGCATGGTCCGCAAGCTGCCTTGGGTGCGCCTCAAGGTCGCGGCTTCGCTCGACGGAAAGACGGGCCTTGCCAATGGCGTGAGCCAGTGGATCACTTCCGAGGCCGCCCGCGCCGACGGCCACGCGTGGCGTGCTCGCGCCAGCGCGGTGCTGACGGGCGTGGGCACCGTGCTCGAGGACAACCCCCGGCTCGATGTACGAATGGTCGAGACGCCGCGCCAGCCGCATCTGGTGATCGTCGACAGCCATCTCCAGACGCCGCCCGACGCTCATGTTTTCATAGCAGGCCGCCCCGTGTGGATCTACGCGGCAGCCCGCGACGAACCCCGAGCTGCCGCCCTGGAGGCACGCGGCGCCACGGTCACCTGCCTGCCCAACGCGAGCGGCAAGGTCGACTTGGCCGCAATGCTGCAAGACCTGGCGGCGCGCGGCGTCAACGAGCTTCACGTCGAAGCTGGCCACAAGCTCAACGGCTCGCTCATTCGCGAAGGCTGCGTCGACGAGCTGTTGGTCTATCTGGCGCCCAAGCTGATCGGCAGCGGGCTCGACATGGCTAGCCACCTGCACGCCGAGGGCCCGCTCACCTCACTGGAAGGCGCGCTGGCGCTTGAATTCAAGTCTGTGCAAATGCTGGCGCCGGACCTTCGGATCGTGTCGCGGGTGCGTGGGCGCGACAGCTTCTAGCCGCCCGCGTCATCCAGGGACAGGCGATTTACGCGGGCAAAGCGCCGCGGAAAGTCCGGCCGGCCCCGCATCTGCGAAAATGTGCGAATGTTCACCGGAATCATTACCGGCGTGGGGCGCATCGCCGCCATCCACGACCTCGGCCCCTCCTCCTCCTACGGCAAAAGACTCGGCATTTCGGTGCCGGGCGGATATCTTGACGATGTAGGTCTCGGCGACAGCATTGCGCTCAACGGCGCCTGCATGACCGTGACCACGCTCGATCCGGCGCAGCAGCTGTTCACCATCGACATTTCCGCCGAATCGCTCGACAAGACCGCTGGCCTTACAGAAGCAGGCGCCCGCATCAACCTCGAGAAAGCGCTGCGCGCCAGCGACCGTCTTGGCGGCCACATCGTTTCGGGCCATGTCGACGGCATCGGCACCGTGAGCCATTTCGCGCCCGTGGGCGAAAGCTGGGAACTGCGCGTGGTCGCACCGCCCGCACTGGCGCGCTTTCTGGCCTACAAGGGCTCGATCACCGTCAACGGCGTAAGCCTTACGGTCAACAGCGTGAGCGACATCGAAGACGGCGCGGAAATCAGCATCAACCTGATCCCGCACACCGTCGAAAACACCTCCCTCGGCAGCCTCCAGGCCGGCTCCAGGGTCAATCTCGAAATCGATACCGTGGCGCGCTACGTGGAGCGCATGCTCCAGGCCGGCGTCCTGGTGCCAACTCCTTCCACGTATTCCAAGGACACCGCCGAATGAACGCCTCCGTCACCCCCATCGGTGCGCCCCGCAGCTCGCGGGCACCCGCGCCGATTTCGCCGGTCGAGGAAATCGTGGCAGACCTTGCCGCCGGCCGCATGGTGATCCTGGTGGACGAAGAAGACCGCGAGAACGAAGGCGACATCGTCATTGCCGCGGACCACATCACGCCCGAGGCGATCAACTTCATGGCCCGCCATGCGCGCGGGCTCATCTGCCTCACGCTCTCGCGCGAGATGTGCGAGCGGCTGCAGTTGCCGCCCATGGTGTCCCGCAACGGCGCCAAGCATTCGACCGCCTTCACCGTTTCGATCGAAGCGGCCGAGGGCGTGACCACCGGCATATCGGCCGCCGACCGCGCACGCACGGTGCAGGCCGCTGTTGCACGCAACGCCGTTGCCAGCGACCTGGTGCAGCCGGGCCATATCTTTCCGCTGCAGGCGGTGGACGGCGGCGTGCTGATGCGCGCCGGCCACACCGAAGCCGGCTGCGACCTCGCGGCCATGGCCGGCTGCTCGCCCGCCTCGGTCATCTGCGAAGTGATGAACGAAGACGGCACCATGGCGCGCCTGCCCGACCTGCAGCTTTTTGCGGCCGAGCACGGCCTCAAGATCGGCACCATTGCCGCGCTCATCGAGCACCGCAGCCGCACCGAATCGCTGGTCGAAAAAGTCGGCTGCCGCGAAATCCAGACCGCGTGGGGCGCCTTCACGGCCCATGCCTTCACCGACAAGCCCAGCCGCGGCGTGCACCTTGCGCTGGTGCGCGGCAAGTGGGCACCTGAAGACGTGGTGTCGGTGCGCGTGCACGAGCCGCTCTCGGTGCTCGACGCACTCGAGGTCAACCGGTCGCTCCACTCCTGGAGCCTCGACGCCAGCCTGTCGCACATTGCGAACGAAGGCAAAGGCGTGGCCGTGCTGCTGAATTGCGGCGAAACGGCCGGCGAACTGCTTGCCCAATTCGACGGCACCGCGCGCCCCGCACAAGCCCCCGAGCGCGGCCGCATGGACCTGCGCAGCTACGGCATCGGCGCGCAAATCCTGCGCGAATGCGGCGTGCACAAGATGAACCTGCTCGGCACGCCCCGCCGCATGCCGAGCATGGCCGCAGGCTACGGCCTCGAAATTGCCGGCTACCTCACGAAAGACTGACACGACATGCAAGGTGCAAACAAGGGAGCGGATGCAAAGCCGCTCGACGGAAAAGGGCTGCGCATCGGCATCGTCCAGGCACGCTTCAATGCCGACATCACCGACGCGCTCGCCGCGGCCTGCCTTGCCGAGCTCGAAAAGCTCGGCGTGGCTGCAGACGACATCCATCATGTGCAGGTTCCCGGCGCGCTTGAAGTGCCGGTCGCGCTGCAGGCCATGGCGAAGCGTGGTGGGTACCACGCGCTTGTGGCACTGGGCTGCATCATCCGCGGCGAAACCTACCACTTCGAACTGGTGGCCAACGAATCCGGCGCGAGCGTGAGCCGCATCGCGCTCGACCATCGCATTCCGATCGCCAACGCGATCCTCACCACCGAAAACATCGAGCAAGCCGTTGCCCGGCAGACCGACAAGGGCCGCGACGCAGCCCAGGTCGCCGTTGAGATGGCGCGGTTGCTGACCTCCCTGACATGACCGAAGACAACAACAAAGCAGCCGGCGCCAAGCCGCGCCCGGCGCGGCAAGTGCGCACCGGCCTGACCAGCACCGGCGCACGCAAGGCTTCGGCCAAGTCCAACCGCAGCCGCGCACGCGAATTTGCGCTGCAGGCGCTCTACCAGCACCTGGTGGGCCGCAACGACGCCGCCGCCATCGACCAGTTCACGCGCGACCTTGCGGGCTTTCACAAGGCCGACGCCGCGCACTACGACGCGCTGCTGCACGGCGCCATCGAAGGCGCCGAGCAACTCGACGCGCTCATTCGTCCACTGCTGGACCGCAAGTTCGAGGAAATATCGCCCATCGAGCACGCCGTGATGTGGATCGGCGTGTACGAGTTTCAGCACTGCCTCGACGTGCCATGGCGCGTGGTGCTCAACGAGTGCATCGAGCTTGCCAAGGAATTCGGCGGCACCGACGGCCACAAGTACGTGAACGCCGTGCTCAACGGGCTGGCGCCGCAACTGCGCGCGGCCGAGGTGGAAGCCGACCGCACTTCGGGCAAGGCAAGAACGTGAGAATTTCGGCGCGCGCGCAGCGCATCGAACCTTTTTATGTGATGGAGGTCGCCAAGGCCGCCGGCGCGCTTGCGCGCGAAGTGGCCCATACCGACCGGCCGATGATCTTCCTGAACATCGGCGAGCCAGACTTCACTGCCCCGCCGCTGGTGCAGGAAGCTGCCGCACGCGCGGTGCGTGCCGGCGCCACGCAGTACACGCAGGCCACCGGGCTCGATCATTTGCGCGAGCGCATCAGCGGCTGGTATGCACAGCGCTTCGGCGTCGACGTGCCTGCACGCCGCATCGTGGTGACAGCCGGCGCATCGGCCGCGCTGCAGCTGGCCTGCCTGGCACTTATCGAAGCAGGCGACGAAATCCTGCTGCCTGACCCGAGCTACCCCTGCAACCGCCACTTCGTGAGCGCAGCGGACGGCACCGCCGTATTGATCCCCACCACGGCTGAAGAGCGCTTTCAGCTCACCGCCGCCAAGGTCGAAGCCGCGTGGACCGGCAAGACGCGCGGCGTGCTGCTCGCCTCGCCGTCCAACCCCACGGGCACCTCGATCGCACCCGACGAACTGCGCCGCATCCACAACGTGGTGTCGCAACGCGGCGGCATCACGCTTATCGACGAGATCTACCTCGGTCTTTCGTACGACGAGGCATTTGGCCAGACGGCGCTCGCCATCGACGACAACGTCATCAGCATCAACAGCTTCAGCAAATACTTCAACATGACCGGCTGGCGCCTCGGCTGGCTTGTGGTGCCCGAAGCACTGGTGCCCGCGGTCGAGCGGCTTGCGCAAAACCTCTTCATTTGCCCCAGCACCGTGTCGCAATATGCGGCGCTGGCCTGCTTCGAAGACCCGAGCATTGCCGAATACGAGCGCCGGCGCGCCGAGTTCAAGGCACGCCGCGACTGGTTCATTCCGCAGCTCAACGCGCTTGGCCTGAACGTGCCCGTGGTGCCCGACGGCGCCTTCTATGCATGGGCCGACTGCACGAGCGTCGCCGAGAAGCTCGGCATTTCGGGCAGTTGGGATTTCGCCTTCGAAACCATGAACCGCGCCCACGTGGCCGTCACCCCCGGCCGCGATTTCGGCACAGCCGAAACCGGCAAGTTCGTGCGCTTTTCCACCGCCAGTTCGATGGCGCATCTTGAGGAATCCATCGAACGCCTGCGGGCGATGATCGCGAACCCGGCCCGATGAGCTACGCGTTTCCAATTCGCGTCTACTGGGAAGACACCGACGCCGGCGGCATCGTGTTCTATGCCAACTACCTCAAGTTCATGGAGCGCGGCCGTACCGAATGGTTGCGCTCGCTGGGCGTGGAGCAGCGAAGGCTGCGCGAGGAAACCGGCGGCCAGTTCGTGGTGAGCGAAACGCAGCTCAAATACCATCGGCCCTCCCGCCTCGACGACGAACTGCTGGTTACAGCCGATCTCCGACAAATGGGTACGGCGTCGTTGATAATCGGTCAACAGGTGCTATCAAAAACAGAGCAAGAGCGAACGGGGGCCGCGGCGCCCGTCCTGCTGTGCGAAGGCACCATCCGCATCGGCTGGGTGGACGCCACCACATTGCGCCCCGCGCGCATACCGGCCCAAGTTTCGGGAACCCTCGAGCGCTCCGGCGGCTCCATGACTCAACCTTTCAAGCCATGAACCAAGACCTCTCGATCATCAATCTCCTCCTCCACGCGAGCTTCGTGGTCCAACTGGTCGTGCTGCTGCTGGTAATCGTCTCGATTGCCAGCTGGGCCGCGATCATCCGCAAATACTTCGCGCTTCGCCGCATGCGCGCGCTGAACGACGACTTCGAGCGCGAGTTCTGGTCGGGCACCAGCCTGAACGAACTGTTTGCCTCGGCCGCGCAAAACGCCAAATTCGCCGGCCCCATGGAGCGCATCTTCGCTTCGGGCATGCGCGAATATCAAAAGCTTCGCGAACGCCACGTGAACGACGCCGGCACCCTGCTCGACGGCGCCCGCCGCGCCATGCGCGCCAGCTTCCAGCGCGAACTCGACGCGGCCGAGCAGAACCTGTCCTTTCTTGCCACCGTCGGGTCGGTGTCGCCCTACGTCGGTCTCTTCGGCACGGTCTGGGGGATCATGCATGCCTTTACGGGCCTGGCCGCGCTGGCCCAGGTGACCCTGGCAACTGTGGCTCCCGGCATTGCCGAAGCACTGGTCGCCACGGCCATCGGCCTGTTCGCCGCCATTCCGGCGGTGGTGGGCTACAACCGCTTTGCGCGCGAAATCGACAAGATCGCGATTGCCCTCGAAACCTACATCGAGGAGTTCTCCAACATCCTGCAGCGCAACCTCTCGGCCAACCCCGCCGCGGTGGCGTCGGCAACTTCGGCGGCTCCGGCCAACCGCTGAACGGAGGTCCAGCGCATGCCCGCCGTTTCATCCCGGGGCCGAGGCCGCCGCACGATCAACGAGATCAACATGGTCCCGTTCATCGACGTGATGCTGGTGCTCTTGATCATCTTCATGGTCACGGCGCCGCTCATCACGCCGAGCGTGATCAACCTGCCCTCGGTCGACCGTGCCAACAAGCAGCCCGACAAGCCCATCGAGATCGTCATCAAGAGCGACGACGAAGTGCAGATCAAGAAAGACCCGTCCGCCGGCACCGGCGGCACGTCGATTCCAATGACGCAGATCGGCTCCGCGGCCAAGACCGCCCAAGGCGGCGACGACCAGCGCCCGGTGGTCATCAGCGCCGACAAGACCGTCAAGTACGAAACCGTCGTGAAGGCAATGAACCAGCTCAAGCGCAGCGGCATCGAGCGCGTGGGCTTGTCCGTCACGACCACGGGCGGCAAATAAGGCATGTCGCTCGCCCTGGATCGCCCCGAGTTCGCACCACCGCCGCAGCGCGGCACGCCGCGCGCGGTGCTGCTCGCATTGGTCGCGCATGCGCTGCTCATCGCGGCGCTCACGTGGGGAGTGCGCTGGCGCAGCGACCCCGACGAAGGCGCTGTCGACGCCGAGCTGTGGTCTTCCACCGTGCAACAGGCCGCACCGCGCCTGTCCGCACCGCAAGCCCCTACGCCCGCTCCCGCGCCTCCGCCGCCTGCTCCTGCACCGCCGCCACCGCCGCCGCCGCCGCAGGTAAAAGCGCCCGAGCCCGCGCCGCCGCCGCGCGCCCCTGACATCGCACTCGAACGCGAGAAGAAGCTCAAGGAAGAAAAAGAACAGAAAGAGCGAGAGCTCGAGCGCCAGCAACAGCAGCGCAAGAAAGAGCTCGAGGCCAAGCAGCGCGCCGAAGACGAAGCCGAGCGCAAGAAGGAACAGCAAAAGAAGCTGGCCGAGCAGAAAAAGCAGCAGCAGGAGGCAGAAGCCAAGCAGGCCGAGGCCAAGAAAGCCGAAGCCAAACAGGCGGAGGCGAAAAAAGCCGAGGCTGCCGCCAAGCAGGCCGCCGCCGATCGCGCTGCAACGCTCAAGCGCATGCAAGGCCTCGCAGGCGCCAGCGGCAGCGACGACTCCAAGGGCACTGCCCTGCGTTCGTCTGGGCCTTCGAGCGGCTACGCGGGGCGCATTGCCGCCGCGGTTCGCCCGAACATCACCTTCCCCGACGCTGAAACGGTCAATGGCAATCCGGCAGCAGAGTTCGAGGTGCATCTCGCGCCGGACGGCACCATCGTCGGCGTCAAGCTGACCAAATCGAGCGGATTGCCCAGCTGGGATGAAGCCGCCGAGCGGGGCCTGCGCAAGACCGACAAGCTGCCGCGCGATAACGACGGGCGCATCTTCCCGTCGCTGATCGTGTCGCTGCGGCCCAAGCGCTAAGAACCCGGCCAGGCGTTACGCGCGCCTGGCCGCCTCGCCATCAGTCGCCTTACTCGTAGACGACCGCAGCTTTTCCGGCTTCGGCCTGCGCCGTCCAGCTTGCCAGCGCGGCATCGGTCGGAAAGAACTTGGCGCGCTCGCCAAGCTGCAGCTCGACCTGCGCTCCGCCGCGTGCCATTGAAAGGCGCACGGGCAGCCCCTGCACAAGGTCGCCGTGCTCGCTTTGCTCGGTGCGCGGCGGAAAGTCTTTCACCAGGCGGGCAATGTCGGGCGCCTTGCCATTCACGGCCACGCGCAGGAACTTGCCGAAGCGGCAACGCGCCGTGGCCAGGTCCCACACCTGCTGCACCTGAAAGCGCGCCTCGAAACCGCCGCGGCCCGGCTGGAGGCGCCCGCTCACGATTACCAGTTCGTCGTCTTTCAGGGTGTTGCGGTTCGCGTTGATCAGCGCTTCGTCGGCGGTCGCGTCAATCGAGTCCGACTTGTCGTCGAGCTTGAAGATGGCCAGCCGTCCGCGTTGGCCGTTGATCACGCGAAAGTCGCTCACGATACCCGCAATCACCTGCTGGTCGCGGGTGTCCATCAGGTCGCCGATCTCGCGCTTGCAGAAGCGCCGCACCTCGTGCGCCACTTCGTCGAACAGATGGCCCGAGAGATAGAAGCCCACGGCTGTCTTCTCGTAGGTGAGCCGCTCCTTCACGCCCCAAGGCGTAGCGTCGACCAGTTCGGGCTCCTGCGTGGCCGAGCCGTGCTCGCTGTCGCCGAAGATGTCGACCTGCGCCGCGTTGGCTTCGGTGGCCACCGCAAACTCGAAGGCGCGGTCGACCGAGGCAATGAGCGAAGCGCGGTTCTGCTGGATGGCGTCGAACGCGCCGGCCTTGATGAGCGCTTCGACCGTGCGCTTGTTGATGCGCTGGCGGTCGATGCGCACGCAAAAATCGAACAGGCTCTTGAACGGCCCGCCCTCTTCGCGCGCCCGAACAATGGCTTCGACGGCGAGTTGCCCCGTGCCCTTGACGGCGCCCAGGCCGTAGCGAATCACCTTGTCGGTAACCGGCTCGAAGCGGTAGTTGCCGCGGTTCACATCCGGCGGCTCGAAGGTAATGCCGAAGTTTTTCTGCGCGTCCTCGAACAACACCTTGAGCTTGTCGGTGTCGTCCATTTCCACGGTCATGTTGGCGCAGAAGAACTCGGCCGTGTAGTGAACCTTGAGCCAACCCGTGTGGTACGCCAGCAGCGAATACGCGGCCGCGTGCGACTTGTTGAAGCCGTAGCCCGCGAACTTCTCCATCAAGTCGAAGATCTCGTCGGCCTTGTCCTGGGGAATGCCGTGCGTCTTGAGCGCGCCCGCGCGGAATTTCTCGCGGTGCTCGGCCATTTCCTCGAGCTTTTTCTTGCCCATGGCGCGGCGCAGCAGGTCGGCGCCGCCAAGCGAGTAGCCGCCCAGGATCTGCGCGGTCTGCATCACCTGCTCCTGGTAGACCATGATCCCGTAGGTCTCGGAGAGCATTTCGGCCACCGCCGGGTGCGGGTACTCCACCTCTTCGCGGCCGTGCTTGCGCGCCACAAAGCTCGGAATCAGGTCCATAGGGCCCGGGCGGTACAGGGCGTTGAGCGCAATCAGGTCTTCGAGCCGCGTGGGCCTTGCGTCCTTCAGCATGCCCTGCATGCCGCGGCTTTCAAACTGGAACACCGCTTCCGTCTTGCCCTCCGAAAACAGCTTGTAGGTCTCGCGGTCGTCCAGCTTGATGTTCTCGTATGCGAAGTTCTCCTGGCCCTTGTGGCGCTTGACGATGAACTCTTTCGCAATCTCGAGGATGGTGAGCGTGGCCAGGCCCAGAAAGTCGAACTTCACAAGGCCGATGGCCTCCACGTCGTCCTTGTCGTACTGGCTCACGGCCGAGTCGCTGCCGGGCTGCTGGTACAGCGGGCAAAAATCGGTGAGCTTGCCGGGCGCAATCAGCACGCCGCCCGCGTGCATGCCGATGTTGCGGGTCATGCCTTCGAGCTTTTGCGCAAGTTCCACCAGCATGCGCACTTCTTCTTCCTTCTCGATGCGGGCGGCAAGCTGCGGCTCCATCTCGATGGCGTAGTTGTTCTTGTCGCCATCCACCTTCGGGTCGGGCGGGTACTGGATGGTGACAGGCTGGCCCGGCTTGTTCGGAATGAGCTTGCTGATGCCGTCGCAGAACATGTAGCTCATGTCCAGCACGCGGCCCACGTCGCGAATGGCGGCGCGCGCGGCCATGGTTCCGAAGGTGGCGATCTGGCTCACGGCCTCGCGGCCGTACTTGTCCTTCACGTAGTCGATCACGCGGTCGCGGTTGCCCTGGCAAAAGTCGATGTCGAAGTCGGGCATCGAAACGCGTTCGGGGTTCAGGAAACGTTCGAACAGCAGCTTGTATTCGAGCGGATCGAGGTCGGTGATCTTCAGCGCATAGGCCACCAGCGAGCCCGCGCCCGAGCCCCGGCCGGGGCCCACCGGGCAGCCATTGTTCTTGGCCCACTTGATGAAGTCGCCCACGATCAGGAAGTAGCCCGGGAACCCCATGTTCAAGATGGTGTTGATCTCGAACTCCAGCCGCTTCACGTAGCGTGGACGCTCGGCATCGCGCTTGGCGGGGTCGGGATACAGGTGCGCCAGCCGCTCTTCAAGGCCCGCGAACGACTCCTGGCGGAAGAACTCGTCGATCGGCATGCGAACGCCTTCACTGATGAAGGGCGTCGGAAAATCAGGCAGTTGCGGCTTGCCGAGCACCAGCGTCAGATTGCAGCGCTTGGCAATCTCGACCGTGTTGGCCAGTGCACTCGGCACGTCGGCAAAGAGCGCCTCCATCTCCGCGGTCGACTTGAAATACTGCTCTTCGGTGAACTTGCGAACCCGGCGCGGGTTGCCAAGAATTTCACCTTCCGAGATGCAGACACGTGCCTCGTGCGCTTCGTAGTCCTGGCGTTCGGCAAACTGCACCGGGTGCGTGGCAACCACCGGCAAGCGCAGCCGCGCCGCCAGCTTCACGGCGGCAATCACATGCGGCTCGTCGTCGGGCCGGCCGGCGCGCTGCAGCTCGATGTAGAAGCGATGCGGAAACATGCTCGCCAGCTGCAGCGCCAACTCTGCGGCGCGTTCTTCCTGGCCTTGCAGCAGCGGCGCCCCCAGCGGGCCCGCCTGCGCGCCAGAAAGCGCAATCAGCCCGCCCTGCAGCTCCTGCAGCCATTCGAGCTTGCAGGCCGCCTGGGACTGGCCGCGGCCCACGTTCTGCGTCCAGGCACGCGCCAGCAATTCTGAAAGGTGCAGGTAGCCTTCCATGTTCTGCACCAGCAGCACGATGCGCGTGAGCACGCCGGGCTCCTTGCCCAGCCCCTCAATGAAGATTTCAGCGCCGATAACCGGCTTGACACCCTTGCTGCGCCCCTGCTTGTAGAACTTGATCGCCCCGAACAGGTTGTTCAGGTCGGTAATGGCCAGCGCGGGCTGCTTGTCTGCAGCGGCGGCCTTGACGACTTCATCGATTCGGTTGGTGCCGTCGACGACGGAAAACTCGGTGTGCAGGCGCAGGTGAACAAACATCCTCCCATTGTAGAAACCGGCACTCCACGATGTGGGTTGGCAATCCCTACAATTCCGCCCCGTGCAAGAGATTTTGAATATTGCGGCCTACAAGTTCGTAGCCATCGACGACAGCCCCGTGCTGCGTGAAGACCTGCGCGGGCGCGCCCAGGCGCTGGGCCTCATGGGCACCATCCTCCTGGCGCCCGAGGGCATCAACCTGTTTTTGGCTGGCGCTGCCGACGCCATTCGCAGCTTTGTGGCCAGCCTGCGCGCCGATCCGCGTTTTGCAGACCTCGAAACGAAAGAAAGCTGGTCGGCCACGCAGCCCTTCCGCCGCATGCTGGTCAAGCTCAAGCGCGAAATCATCCGCATGGATCATCCGGCCATCCAGCCCGCCGCCGGCCGTGCACCCGGGGTGGACGCGCAAACGCTCAAGCGCTGGCTCGACCAGGGGCACGACGACGCCGGCCGCGAAATTGCATTGCTCGACACGCGCAACGATTTCGAGGTCGACGAAGGCACCTTCGACGGGGCGATCGACTGGCGCATTACCAAGTTCACCGAATTTCCGCCCGCACTGAAGGCGCACCGGGCCGATTTCACAGGCAAGACCGTGGTGAGCTTTTGCACCGGCGGCATCCGCTGCGAAAAAGCCGCCATCCTGATGCGCGAGGAAGGCGTCGAGAACGTGCTGCAGCTCGAAGGCGGCATCCTGAAATATTTTGAAGAAGTCGGCGGTGCGCACTATCACGGCGACTGTTTCGTGTTCGACGGCCGTCGTGCGCTGGCGCCCGACCTGAGCGCGCGGGCTGCCGATGCGAGTGCGCGCGCATCGGAAGATCCCGACCTGGAACGAAAAAGCTAGGCCGCGCGGCGCGGCCCTTGTTCGCTGCGAGCTCGTCAGACCGGCGTAGTGCCGACGTCCGGCTCTCGCACGCCAAACGGCTTGCCTGGCAGCGGAATGAACTCGGTCTCACCGGGCACATGGCCCATGCGCTGTGCGGCCCAATCAGAGCCAGCCTCGAGAATGCGCTCGCGCCGGCTGGAGACGAAGTTCCACGTGATGTAGCGCGGGCCATCGAGCGGCTCGCCACCGATCACCATCAGGCGCACCGCCACATCGGTGCTCAGCACCGCGCCCTGGCCGTCCGGCAACACCACCATCGTGTGCGCCGCAATGGCCTCGTCGTTGACGCGCGCATCGGCATCGACGGCATAGACGGCCAGTTCGGGTGCCAATGCGGGCAGTTCGAAGCGGCCGCCCGCGGGCAACGCAATATCGAGGTAGAGCGTCTGCGACAGCGTCTTCACCGGCGAGCGCTTTCCAAAAGCCTCGCCCACCAGCACACGCACTTGCGCGCCCTGCTCCACCAGTTCGGGAATGGCGCCGGCGGGCGTGTGCTCGAAGCTCGGCTCGACCTCTTCATGCGCCTTCGGCAACGCGGCCCAGAGCTGCAAGCCGTGATTCACGTAGGTATCTGCCTTGAGCCGCTCCGGCTTGCGCTCGGAATGCACAATGCCGCGCCCCGCTGTCATCCAGTTGATGGCGCCGGGCAGGATTTCCTGCACGCTGCCAAGGCTGTCGCGATGCATCATCGCGCCCTCGAAAAGATAGGTGACGGTGGAAAGGCCGATGTGCGGATGCGGCCGCACGTCGTGCTCGGCGCCGGGCTGCTCCGTGGCCGGGCCGAAGTGGTCGAAAAAGACGAAGGGGCCGACCGAGCGGCGCTGCGCCGCGGGCAGCAGGCGCCGCACCTTGAAGCCACCGCCCAGGTCCTTGTCGTGCGGTTGAAGCAGTTGGGTCTGTGCGGTGGTATCGGTCATCGGGTGGCTCCGTGGTGGACTGGGTTTTACCCGCGCGATCTTGCCACTTCGGCAATGCGTTCTCCAAACGCGCGGGCGGTATCGAAGTCGCCCTTGAACATCTCGGCCGGGCTCGCGTCCGACGGCGACTGCGTGAGCAGGCCGCCATAGCCGCCCACGTAATTCAGCGAGTCGCGCGTTGCGGCCTTGTTGTTGGTCGGCAGGATGCCCATGCTCACCCAGATGCCACTGTGCTGCATGGCGAGCGTCCACAGGTAGGCCATGGTCGTGACCTTGTCGCCGTTCATGGTGGCGCTGTTGGTGAAGCCCGCAAAGAGCTTGTCTTTCCAGCCCTGCGTGAACCACACCTTCGACGACGCATCGGCAAACTTCTTGAACTGCCAGCTCACGCCGCCCATGTAGGTCGGCGAGCCCATGATGATGGCGTCCGCCGCGGCCAGCGTCTCCCAACCGCCTTCGGGCAGGTTGCCATCGGCGTCGATGGCAAGCAGTTGCGCGCCTGCTCCATCGGCCACGGCCTGGGCGATGCGCTGGGTGTGGCCGTAGCCGGAATGAAAGACGACAACGATGTTTGGCATTGGATGTTCTCCTGAAGTGGCTTACTTCCTGTCGATGCTGAAACGGCCAGCACCGAAGGCGACAAAGGCGAGCAGGCCGCCGGAAATGGCAATGTTCTTGAAGAACATCAGCTGGTTAACGAAAGCCTTGTCGGCAGGCATGCTCCAGTAATTGTGGAACAGCACGGAAGCCGCCACGGTGAACACCGCCAGCACCACGGCCGCCAGTCGCGTCTTGAAGCCGACCAGCAGCATCAGGCCGAGGCCCAGCTCCACGATGATCGCGATGACAGCCGCAACCTGCGGCAGCGGCGCCCCCACGGACGAGATGTACCCCACGGTTCCCGCAAAGCCCATGAGCTTGCTGAAGCCTGCGGGCACGAAAAGCAGCGCCAGCAGCACGCGGCCGACGAGTGCCAGCGTGTCTTGCGCGGCGGTGGGGTTGGATGTTGCGGTTGCGTTGATTGCAGTGGTTGTCATGATGAAACTCCTCGGTTGTTGAAAATTGAATTTGAAAGAAAAGAGCAGGAGCAAAGAGCGCGCCTGCTCAAGTGCCAGGTCTCAGGCGGCCAGGTCGAACACAAGCACTTCGGCGTCGTTGCCGGCGCCGAGCGTCAGCTGCGATTCGCCCTGGAGCATTGCGGCGTCACCGCCCGACAGCTTCTGGCCGTTCACTTCGAGCTCGCCGCGCACCAGGTGCACGTAGCTCTTGCGCTGCGGATCCAGCGCGAGGCTGGCTTTTTCATCGCCATCGAGCAGGCCCGCGAACAGGCGCGCATCGGCGTGCACCGTGACCGAACCGTCGGCACCATCGGGCGAAGCCACCAGGCGCAGCTTGCCGCGCTTTTCGGCGTCGCTGAACTTCTTCTGCTCGTAGCCCGGGGCAATGCCGCGCACGTTCGGCTCGATCCAGATCTGCAGGAAATGCGTGGTCTCGTCGGCCTTGTGGTTGAACTCGCTGTGCATCACGCCGCGGCCCGCGCTCATGCGCTGCACGTCGCCCGGCGGAATCGATTCCACGTTGCCCATGCTGTCCTTGTGCGCCAGTTCGCCCGACAGCACGTAGCTGATGATTTCCATGTCCTTGTGGCCGTGGGTGCCAAAGCCGGCGCCCGCAGCCACCCGGTCTTCGTTGATCACCCGCAGGTTGCCGAAGCCCATGTGGGCCGGGTCGTAGTAGCCGGCAAAAGAAAAGCTGTGAAACGAGCGCAGCCAGCCATGGTCGGCATAACCGCGTTCCTGTGATTTACGGACTTGCAACATCGTCAAACTCCTTCGGCCCTGCCTCTTGGGGACGCTCGGGCCTTCTTCGTATGCCGCGCCGGATGCGCAGCGGATGTGAAGAACTTTAGGTCCGCACCCCTCCCTTAAAAGCGCCGGGTTTTGATGGCATCATTCAAATTATTTGATCAATCAATCGAGCAATCGACGGAGCCGCCATGCCCAGCGCCAGAGACGTACTGACCCCCGACGCACTCTCCATGCTCCAGACCGTGGCAAGCACGGGCAGCTTTGCCGGCGCGGCGCGCGCGCTCAACCTGGTGCCAAGCGCGCTCAGCTACCGCGTGCGCCAGATCGAAGACGCGCTCGACGTGCTGCTGTTCGATCGCAGCGCACGCCAGGCCCGCATTACCGAAGCCGGCGCCGAACTGCTGCGCGAGGCGGCGCGGCTGCTGGGCGAGATCGATGCCGTGGCAAACCGCGTGAAGCGCGTTGCCACCGGCTGGGAGCCGATGCTCACCATTGCCGTGGACAGCGTGATTGCACGCGACCCGCTCCTGGACCTGGCCACCGCATTCTTCGCACTCGATCCGCCCACGCGGCTCAAGCTGCGCGATGAAACGCTGCTCGGCACCATCGAGGCGCTCACCAGCGGCGAGGCCGACCTGGCCGTCGGCGCCGTGCTCGATGCGGCAAGCCTGGCTTTCACTGCAACCGGCATCCGCAGCCGGCCCATCGGCGAACTGTGCTTCGTCTATGCCCTGGCGCCGCACCATCCGCTCGCGCGCTTGCCCGAGCCTTTGACCGATGCCGTGCTGCGACAGTACCGCGCGGTTGCCGCTGCCGACTCGGTTCGCAGCGGCCCCAGCATGACTGTCAACCTGGTCGGCGGACAAGATGTGCTCACGGTGCCGAGCATGCATGCCAAGCTGAACGCGCAACTGCACGGCCTTGGCGGCGGTTTTCTGCCCGAGCCCATGGCGCGGCCCTACATCGAAGCCGGCCACCTGGTCGAACGCAAGACCGAACGCAAGCCGCCGCTCGCAACCATGCATTGCGCCTGGCGCGTGCGCAGCGCGGGCGGCCCGGGGCGCGCGCTCGAATGGTGGCTTGCGCAGTTCGACCACGAGGCCACCCGGCGGGCGCTGCTCGAGCGGCATCGTGGGCGCTAGGCGACTGCCTGCCACAAGTGCCCTTCGCAGACCGATGTAGAGTGCGCACACATCCATCGTTTCCCCGTACACAAGAAAAGAGTCCCTCATGACCACTCGCGCAACTGCCAAGACGGCAAAGGCGGCCGACCGCCACCGAACCCCCGCTGCTCCGCGCCACTACGCCGTCGTGGGCGCCGGCATTGCCGGCGTGGCCTGCGCACGCACGCTGGTGCAGGCCGGCCACAAGGTCACGGTGTTCGAACGCGAGGGCGCACCCGGCGGGCGCATGGCAAGCATCGACACCGCCTTTGGCCGCTTCGACAGCGGCGCGCAGTACTTCACCGTGCGCGACGCGCGCTTTGCGCTGGCACTCGAAGCCACGCCAAGCCTCTGCCGCCCATGGAGCGCCAACCTCGTGCGCGTGCTCGACGCCCACGGCCGCGTGGCCGAAGCGGCATTGCCCGGCCGCGAATCGCACTGGGTCGCGCAGCCCGGCATGGACGCGCTGGTAGCCCACTGGGCCGCGCCGCTGGGCAGCAACCTCGTGACCGGCACGCAAGTCACGCAGATCGAACCCGATGCGCTCGACCCGAAGCGCTGGCAGTTGCGCACCGCCGGTGCGGACGATTCGCAGCATGTGTACTCCGGCTTCGACGCCGTGCTGCTCGCCGTGCCCCCGTCGCGCGCACGTGCGCTGCTGGGCGACGGCAAGCTTTCGGCCAGCATCAGCCAGAAGATCGAGCCCGTGCGCATTGCGCCCTGCTGGACGCTGATGATCGCCTTTCCGCAGGCCAACCAGGCCAACATGTCGCACCTGGGCCCGCAATGGAATGCCGCGCGCAGCACGCACCACCGCGTGGCATGGCTCGCGCGCGAATCGTCCAAGCCGGGGCGCGAACGCGTCGAGCGCTGGACGCTGCAGGCCAGCGCCACCTGGTCGCAAGAACACCTGCGCGACGACGCCGCACGCGTCGAAGCCAAGCTGCTGCGCGCGTTCTCCGAGATCACCGGCATTCACGCCGCGCCCACGCATGCCCAGGCACGCTGCTGGACCGAAGCCCAGACGCAAGTGCCCGTAGGCAAGAGCCACCTGTGGGACGCCAAGGCCAGGATCGGCGTGGCCGGCGACTGGTGCACAGGCCACCGCCTGGAAGACGCGTTCCTCTCGGGCCTCTCGCTGGCGCTTGCAGTGATCTGATCCGCGGATGCGTGAGACCGGCCGTTTCGCGCCTTCGCCCACCGGCCCGCTGCATGCGGGCTCGCTGGTAGCCGCGCTCGCAAGCTGGCTCGACGTGCGCGCCCGTGGATCGAACGCGCGATGGCTGGTTCGCATCGAAGACGCAGACACCGAGCGTTGCCTGCCCGGCATGGGCGAACATATCCTCCGCCAACTTGCCGACTGCGCCCTGCTGCCGGACGAAGCTCCCGTGTGGCAGACGCACCGCACCGCGCGCTACGAAGCGGCGCTTGCAAAGCTGCAGGCCCTTGGGCTTGCCTATCCCTGCGGATGTTCGCGCAAGGACATCGACGAAGCGCTGACCAGGCTCGGCCGGCCGCATGCGCGGCACGGCGAGCGTGTCTACCCCGGCACCTGCCGCAGCGGCTTGCACGGCAAGCCCGCGCGGGCGTGGCGCTTTGCGACCGAAAAGTTCGAGGCCATGCAACCGGCGCTTCCATCAGGCGAGCTTTGCTGGACAGACCGCCGCCTTGGCCGGCAGTGCCAGCACGTCAGCCGCGAGGTCGGCGATTTTGTGCTGCGCCGCGCCGACGGCCCCTGGGCATATCAACTCGCGGTGGTGGTCGATGACGCGGAACAAGGCGTGACCGACGTCGTGCGCGGTGAAGACCTCGCCGACAACACCGCGCGCCAGGTCTTGCTGCAGCGCGCGCTCGGCCTGCCTACGCCAAGCTACCTGCATACGCCGCTGGTGCGCGGTGCCGATGGCGACAAGCTCTCCAAGCAGAACGGCGCCACGCCCATCGATACCGGCACGCCAGAGGCCGCGCTGGCGTCGCTAGAGGCCGCCGCGGGGGTTCTGGGCCTTGGCGCCGCGCAGGGTGCTTCATGCACTGCGGCACTGGCCGGCTGGGTGCCCGAGTGGCGCGGTCTCTACAATTCGCGCCCGTAATGACCTTTCCCGACACCGTGCCCAACGATTCTCCGCCGAGCGACGACGCGGCCGACAAACCGCATCCGCTGCACCGCCGCCTCAAGAGCTTTGTGAAGCGCGCCGGCCGCACCACCGAAGGCCAGGCACGCGCCTTTGCCGAGCTGGGCCCGCTGTTCCTCTTGCCCTACAAGCCCGAGCCGCTCGACCTGACCGCGGCCTTCGGCGGCCGTGCCGCACCCACAGTGCTCGAAATCGGCTTCGGCATGGGCGAAGCCACTGCGCACATCGCCACGGTAATGCCCGAGACCAACTTTCTGTGCTGCGAAGTGCATGAGCCCGGCGTGGGCGCGCTGCTCAAGCGCATCGGCGAGCAATCGATCGGCAACATCCGCATTTGCGCGCACGATGCGGTCGACGTGCTCGACCACATGCTGCAGCCCGATTCGCTGGCCGGCGTGCATGTGTTCTTTCCCGATCCTTGGCACAAGAAGCGCCACAACAAGCGCCGGCTCATCCAGCCCGAGTTCGTGAAAAAACTCGCCGAGCACCTGCGCCCGGGCGGCTACATCCACTGCGCCACCGACTGGCAGCCCTATGCCGAGCAAATGCTCGAAGTGCTGTCCGCAGAGCCGCTGCTGCGCAACACGGCCGAAGCCTATGCGCCCAAGCCGGAATACCGGCCCCTGACCAAGTTCGAGAACCGCGGCCTCAAGCTGGGCCACGGCGTGTGGGACCTGGTCTTCCGGCGCGCCTGAGCGCAGGCTGCCGCCCCGGGGTGTTCGTCAGCGCTTGCCGTCCAGGGCGTTCCGCAGCCTGGTTGCAAGCTGCTGTGCCTGTGCTGCGGAGCCAACGTTGGTAAAGCCGATCAGCAGCCCCTGGTCGCTGAACCTCGCGGTGCCCCGCGCAGAAAGCGGCTGGCAGTTCAGCCCCGCAAGTTGCGCCCGGCGGGCCAGCTCTTCATCGCTTGCGCCCCGCATGGCGAAGCGCGCAATCAGGTGCATGCCGCCGCCCTGCAAATCGATGCGCACCTCCTCGCCGAAGGCCTTTGCCAGCGCCTGCGCGAGCATGTTGCGGCGACGGGCATAGAGCAGCCGCATCTTCTTCAGGTGTCGGGAAAAGTGGCCTTCCCGCATGAAGTCGGCCACCACGGCCTGTGTGATCTGCGGGCAACCGTTCGACCACGTCTGCACTGCCGCGCCGAAGACTTCACACAACGAGTCGGGCACCACCACGTAGCCCAGCGCCAGGCCCGGATAAAGCACCTTCGAGAAACTGCCTGCATACAGCACGCGGTCCTGGCCGTCGAGGCTCTTGAGCGCGGGCAGTGGCGGGCCCGCGTAACGGTATTCGCCGTCGTAGTCGTCTTCCAGAATCCACGCCTTTGCCTGCGATGCCCAGGCCAGCAACTGCAGCCGGCGCGCGAGCGACATCGACACGCCCAGCGGCGCCTGGTGAGACGGCGTGACCACCGCCATCTTCGCCTTCGGGGCCTTGCGCATGCCCAGCGCAACGACCATGCCCTCATCGTCCACCGGCACTGGCACGGCAAGTTGCCCGGCGCTGCGGAGCACCTCCAGCGTGGGCGGAAAGCCCGGGTCTTCGACCCACACCCGGTCGCCGGCGGCAAGCAGCGTGCGCGAAGCGAGCGCAAGCGATGCGCGGTATCCGCCCGTCACAAAGACCTGCGATGGATGGCACGAGACACCGCGCGACACCTGCAGATATGCCGCGATGGCCGCCCGCAGCGGCGGGTGACCCGAGGGATCGCCATAAAACATGTCGGCAGCGGCTGTCGCCCTCAGCCGGCGCGACGCCAGGCGCGCCCAGAGCTTGCGCGGAAAAGCATCGAGCGCCGGAATGCCCAATTGCAGTAGCGGCGGCGGCGGAGCGGGTTTCGCGAACATCGGATCGAGCGCTCTCGCCTCGGCCCGCCTGGGCTTGCGCCGCGCCGGCCGTCGCGACGGAAGCGACGGAAGCGACGGCGAAACCACCGTACCCGCCTGGCCTCGCGCCGATAAATAGCCTTCGCCCGCGAGCAGGTTGTAGGCCGTCTCTACCGTGCCCCGTGCCACCCCCAGCTCGCTGGCCAGGCTGCGTGCCGACGCCACGCGATCGCCAGGGCCGAGCACGCCCTGCTCTATGGCTGTTCTGAAGCGCTCGTAGATCTGCCGGTGCAAAGGCACAGCCGTCGCGCGGTCGATCTCCACCAAGGCGTCGGAAGGTTTTTTCTCTCTGGTCATGGCCTGGTCATTTTCACAAATCTTGGCTCTTTTGCATGGGGCATCAAAAACCTAAGCTCAACCATTCGTATAGCGAGAAAGGACATGCGATGAGCGAAAAGATATTCGTGGCAGGAGCGGCCGGGGCGATTGGCAGCGCGCTGGTTCCTCTGTTGATCGAGGCGGGCTACACGGTGCACGGCACCACCCGGCGAGCAGAGCGCGCGCAAGTGCTGGAGGCGCGCGGCGTTGTTCCGGTCGTTGTCGATGTATTCGACACGCAGGCGCTGCATGCGGCCATGGTGCGCATCAAGCCGGCCATCGTGATACACCAGCTCACGGACCTGCCGCCGGATCTCGATCCAAAGAAGATGGCCGATGCTGCCTACCGCAACGCGCGCGTTCGCACCGAAGGCACACGCAACCTTGTGGCCGCGGCGCAAGCGGCCGGCACCCGCCTGATGGTGGCGCAAAGCATTGCCTGGGTCTATGCACCGGGGCCGTTGCCGCACGTAGAGGAACATCCGCTCGATCTACAGGCCGAAGGCATCCGGCGCATCAGTGTGGAAGGCGTGGCGGCGCTGGAGCGCAGCGTACTGGGCGCCAGGGGCATTACCGGCACAGTGCTGCGCTATGGGCAGTTCTACGGCCCCGGCACCTCGAACGCCGAGCCCAAGGGGGCGTGCCCGGTCCATGTGGAAGCGGCGGCGCAGGCAACGGTGCTCGCGCTGCGGCATGCGCGCAGCGGTATCTTCAACATTGCCGAAGACAGTCCGGAAGTCAGCAGCGAGAAGGCGAAACGCCAACTCGGCTGGCATCCGTCGATGAGGCTGCGCGAGCGGCAAGGGGCCGCATCGTGAAGGCGGCCTGGCTTTATCGTGGCCCTGGCCGCCAACTCGGCGCCGGTTCCGCGGCTCTTGCCTTGGCGCTGGCCGCAGGCTGGGCGCTGGTGCCGCACAGCAACCGGAAGGACGCCGTGCAATGGTTTGCCGATGTGTGCAGCACCGTCGCAGCCGGGCCCATGTTTTCGTCCGCCCCGGCGCCCGCCGGCTCTGGCGCCGAAGCGAGGCCGGCAACCTCGGTCAAGATGCTCTCCTGCGAACCGCTGCCCAACGTGCCGGGCAAGTCAGTCACCACGGTTCTGGTCGACTTTCCGCCGTTGGCCTATTCCCCCGCCCACCGGCACCCGGGCTCGGTGACCGCCATCATTCTCGAAGGCACCATCCGATCGCAGCTCGCGGGCGGCCCTGTGGGCAGCTTCAAGAGCGGCGAAACCTTCTTCGAGCCGCCGCGCACGCTGCACCTTTTTGCGGAAAACCCCGATCCTGTGCGCCCCGCAAAGCTGGTCGCGGTGTTTGTGGCGGACGAGAACTGCGGACCGCTGCTGTTGCCGCCCGACGCCGACTGAGGGCAACTGAGGGCGACTGGGGCCACTGGAGAGCGCCCCCTTTGGCCACCGTTACACCTCGGCAGCTTCCCCGCAGGCACCGAAATTGCTACACTTTTTTACTAATTTAGACAAAGGGTGGCAAATGAACAGGTCTCGCAGGCAAGTACTGAAAACGTCCGGCGCACTGCTCCTGGGCGGCGGCCTTTCTCTTCCGGCGCTCTCGCAAACCGCCAAGGCAGCGGCGGGCTCCCGCGTGGTGCTGCTGGGGCAGTCTGTGCCTTTGACTGGCGCGGCCGGCGAGATTGGCCTGGCCTTTGCAGCCGGCAGCCGGCTGGCGGTGGGCGACTTCAACGAACGCAATGCGTCCAGCGGCATCCAGCTCAAGCTGCTGCAGCTGGACGACGGCTACGACGCCACCCGCGCCGCCGCCAACGCCCGCACCCTGCTGGGCACGGACAAGGCCGACTTGCTGTTCGGCTTTGTGGGCACCGCAAGCAGCGATGCCGGGGCAAGCGTTGCCGCGCAACAGGGCAACCTGCTGTTCGCACCCTTCGCCGCTTCAGATGCACTTCGCGAGGCGAGCCATCCAAACGTATTTCACGTGCGCCCCGGCATGATCGACGAGGCCCTGAAGATCGTGCGCCAGTGCGCCACCGTGGGGCAGACGCGCATTGCCTTGGTGGGCGACGACGACGCCATGGGCCGCGCCGGCCTGGCGGCCGTGCAGCAGGCCATTACCGAACTGAAGCTTCCCGCTCTGGTGGCCACTGCCATGGTTCCCGCTGGTGCGGACAAGCTCGACGCAGCCCTGAAGACGGTGCAGCAGCAAACGCCCCAGGCCATCGTGCTGGTGTCGCTCTCGGGCACCACGGCCAACGCCATCCGCAAGCTGCGCAAGAGCGGCTACACCGGCAGCTTCATGGCCTTTTCCATCGTGGGTATCGACCCGCTCTACGCCGAACTCGGCAAGGACATCGGCGGCATCGTCATTTCGCAGGTAGTGCCCTCGCCGCGCCCTTCGGCCATTCCTATCGTCAAGGAATACCGCGCCGCGGTCGACAACTCCGACCAGACACCTTCGTACGAAGGCCTGGAGGGCTTCATTGCCGCCAAGGTGGTGGGCGAAGCGGTTCGGCGTGCGGGCCGCGGCTTTACCACCGCAAGCCTGCAGCGTGTGATGACCACGATGACCGACTACGACGTGGGCGGCTTTCGCATCAACCTGCGGCCGGGCCTGCGCGACCCGTCGCGCAACATCGACCTGATCAGCATCTCTGCCGACGGCCGCGTTCTACGCTGAGTCGGCAATGAAAACGCGCCGGACGCGCCCGGCTAGCCGCTGCGCACCAGCGCCTGCAACGCATCGATCGACAGCAGCTCGATGCGCCCATAGCTGAGCGAAATCAGCCCGTCGCGCCCCAGCGCGTTCAGCTCTTTCGAGAGCGTCTGGCGCGTAACGCCGAGCATCATGGCCAGCGCCTCCTGCGGCAGCATCAGCGTGCGGCGCAATTGCACCGATTGCGTTGCATCGCCGCGCGCCAGCACCAGCAGGCGATGCGCCACGCGTGCACGCAGGCTGCGCAGCGTGGCATCTTCTGTCAGCCCGTAGAGCATGCGCACCCTTGCGGCCAGCATCAATGCAATGGCGTTGGCAAACACCACGTCGCGCATCTGCTGCGCAAAGGCTTCGGGCGGCACCACCAGCAGGTCGAGCGGCTCCATCGCGGTGGCGTCGTGCGTGCGCGGCGAGCCGTCGATCAGCGTGATCTCTCCAAACCAGTTGCCGGGCTCGAGCACCGCGAGGATGGCTTCGCGCCCGTCTTGCCGCAGCGATGAAATCTTGATGGTGCCGGCCACCAGGCCATAGAAGCCGCCGCCCGTCGCGTGCACCGGGTCGCCCTGGCGAAACACCATGGCACCGCGCCGCAGGTGGAGCAGTTCGGCCGCCTCCAGCAAGGCGTCGCGCTGCACGCGCGGCATGCTCGTGAACCACGGGTTGCGCTCCATCGCAACTCGATGCGAGGCTGAAAGGCGCAGCTTGGTGGCGGACATGCGGGGGTTTTCCAGACCCCTGCATTGTCAAATTCTTGACAGTTGCACGTCAAGCACAGGTCTACAGTGGCCGCACCCCACAAGAACGGAGACCACAAAATGAGCGAACGGGCGAGTTTCACCAGCATGCAGCAGAGCACGCGCGAAGACTGGCAACTGATTGGCGGCGAGTTCAGGCAGTTTGCGGGCGGCCTGCCCGCGCGCGTGATCAGGCACCTGCAAATCCTGGAAGGCGACTACGGCGGCTTTCCGGTAGACCGCTACACCCATTCGCTGCAAACCGCGACCCGCGCACTGCGCGACGGCCGCGACGAGGAATACGTGGTGTGCGCGCTGCTGCACGACATCGGCGACACGCTCGGCAGCTTCAACCACCCCGACATCGCCGCGGCCATTCTCAAGCCCTTCGTGAGCGAAGCCAACCACTGGATGGTGCAGCACCACGGCATCTTCCAGGGCCACTACTTCTTTCACCACATCGGGCTGGACCGCGACATGCGCGACAACTTCAGGAACCACCCGCACTACGAGCGCACGGCCGAGTTCTGCGCGCTGTACGACAACCCGGCCTTCGACCCCAAGGCCGAGACGCTGCCCATCAGCGAATTCGAGCCCATGCTGCAGCGCCTGATGGCACAGCCCAAGCAGAGCATCTACAAGGCCGCGCTGAAAGAGCCGGCCGCCGCCTGATACCCGACAAAGGACACACCACCATGAACGCAAACTCCCAATCCGAAATCCAGAAGCTCGTCTCCGCCGAAGAGTGGCAGCTGCGCGTCGACCTTGCCGCCTGCTACCGGCTGGTGGCGCTCTACGGCTGGAGCGACCTGGTGTTCACGCACATCAGCGCGCGCATTCCGGGGCCCGAGCACCACTTCCTCATCAACCCCTACGGCCTGATGTTCGACGAGATCACCGCGTCCAGCCTGGTGAAGGTCGACCAGCAGTGCAACAAGATCATCGAGTCGCCCTACCCCGTCAACCCGGCGGGCTTCGTGATTCACAGCGCAGTGCATGCCGCGCGCGAAGACATCCAGTGCGTGCTGCACACCCACACCAAGGCCGGCATTGCCGTGAGCGCGCAGAAGAACGGCGTGCTGCCCATCAGCCAGCAATCGACCTTCGTGCTGGCCTCGCTGGCCTATCACGACTATGAAGGCGTGGCCTTCCGCGACGACGAAAAGCCGCGCCTGCAGGCCGACATGGGCAACGCCAATTTCCTGATGCTGCGCAACCACGGCCTGCTCACTTGCGGCAAGACCATTGCAGACGCGTTCCTTTCGATGTACACCTTCGAAAACACCTGCCAGATCCAGATTGCGGCGCAATCGGGCGGCGGCGAGCTCACGCAGGTCAACCCGAAGATCGTCGAGGGCGTGGGCCAGGCAATGAAGGTTCAAACGGGCGGGCTGGGCGGGCAGTTCGTCTGGCCGTCGCTCATTCGCAAGCTCGACCGCATAGACGACAGTTACAAGCAATAAGACAGACCCGGACAGACGCACTGATTCCGGTTTGCACGGCTGCCGGTGCCTGCGCGACAGGTGCCGGCAGCCATTTTTTTAAAAGAACCAAAAGAGGAGACAGCATGGACGATGCGCTCATCGCGACCCGGTTCTTTTTCGGCGCGCTGGCGCTGATCATGTTCGGGCTTGGCCTTTCGCTTTCGCCGGAAGACTTCAGGCGGCTCCTCGATCACCCCAAGGCGGTGACCATCGCGCTCGCGCTGCAGATTGTCGGACTGCCGCTCGCCTGCTGCGCCATCATCGTGGGCTTTGGGCTGTCGCCGGTTTTCGCCGTTGGCTTGATGCTGCTCGCGGCATCGCCGGGCGGCATTGCGGCCAACCTGTTTTCGCACCTGTTCGGCGGCAACGTGGCCATGAACATCTCGCTCACGGCGGCGAACACGCTGCTGTCCATCATCACGCTGCCGCTCATCGCCAATTGGGCCATCGTGCATTTCGCAGCAAACAGCCAAGTGGTGCCGCTGCAGACGCGAAAGCTGGTGGAGGTGATCGCCATCGTGCTGGCGCCGGTGGCTATCGGCATGTTCGTAGCGGCGCGCAAGCCCGGCTTCGCCGCGCGCATGGAAAAGCCGATCAAGATCTTCAGCGCGGTGGTGCTCGCAGTGGTCACGGTGCTGGCCATTGCCAACGAGTGGAAGAACCTCTCGGCCGCCTTCGCCGAGATCGGCCTCCCCGTGCTGCTGCTGAACCTGCTGAGCCTGCTGGCTGGCTACTACCTCAGCCGCGCCGCCGGCCTGAACAAGCCGCTGGCCACTGCCATCAGCTACGAGATCGGCATCCACAACTCCACACTGGCCATCTTCATTGCGGTGAGCGTGCTCGGCAGCTATGAGCTCGCTCTACCGGCCGCCATCTATGCGGTGGTGATGTACATCACGGCCCCGCTGTTCGGCTGGTTGCTGGTGCGCCGGCGGCAACCGGTGGCCCTGCCTGCGCGATGATGCGGGCATGGAACTGAGGCAGCTGCGCTACTTCGTCAAGGTCTGCGAACTCCGCAGCATGGGCCGCGCTGCCGTCGAGCTGGGCGTGGTCACCTCGGCGCTCAGCCAGCAGATCAGCCGGCTCGAAGGCGAGCTTTCGACGCGGCTGCTGCAGCGCAGCTCGACCGGCGTGGTGCCCACCGATGCCGGCATGGCTTTCTTGCATCAGGCGCAGCTGACGCTGCGGCATGCCGACGACGCCGTGCGCGCGGCGCAGCAGGCACGCCTTTCGGGGCACGTGAGTGTGGGCCTTGCGCCCACCACGGCCACGGTGCTCGGTGTGCCGCTGATGCGCGCCATGCAAGAGCGCTACCCCGAGGTGCGGCTGCACATGGTCGAGGCGCTCTCGGGCCACCTCACCACCATGCTGCACGCGCGCCAGCTCGACCTGGCCGTGCTGTTCCAGACCGACACGCCGCGGCGCTGGAGCGTGCTGCCGCTGCTGGCGGAAAAGCTGTTCGTGATTGCATCGCCGAACCTCGCCGAGCGCCCGCCGGGCACCAAGGTGCGGCTCTCGCAGCTGGCCGGCCTGCCGCTCATACTGCCCAGCGGCAGCCACGGCTTGCGCGCCACGCTCGTCGCGGCCTTTGCGCGGGCCCGCATTTCGCCCCGCATCGTCGCCGAGGTCGACGGCCTGGCGCTGTTGATGGACGCGGTGCGCGCAGGCCAAGGCGCCACCATCCAGCCGGGCGCCGCCACCGCCAGGCACGACCGCGACGACCTGCGGCTCACGCAGATCAGCGATGCGCACGTGGGCCGCCGCAACCTGCTCGTCAGCCTGTCGGACGACGAGCTTTCGCCCGCCGCGCTCGCCGCGCGCGTGGTGCTTGCGGACACCGCCCGCGCCCTGGTGCGCGAAGGCCGCTGGGCCGGTGCCAGTCTTCTCGAAAACTGAACACCCGTTGCCTCGATCGGCCTTTCGCCTGAAGGGTCTGCTGCGTAAAGTCTCCTGCATTCCAAGGAGACCCACGAGTGATAGACGTACTGGTTGTCGGCGGCGGCAATGCGGCGCTGTGCGCCGCGCTGATGGCACGCGAAGCCGGCGCTTCGGTGCTGCTGCTCGAAGCCTCGCCCAAGGAATGGCGCGGCGGCAATTCGCAGCACACCCGCAACCTGCGCTGCATGCACGACGCGCCGCAGGACGTGCTGGTCGACGCCTACCCTGAAGAAGAGTACTGGCAAGACCTGCTGAAGGTGACGGGCGGCCTCACCGATGAGCATCTGGCACGCCTGGTGATTCGCGCTTCTTCCAGCTGCCGCGACTGGATGCGCAGCCACGGCGTGCACTTTCAGCCGCCGCTCTCCGGCGCATTGCATGTGGCGCGAACCAACGCGTTCTTCATGGGCGGCGGCAAGGCGCTGGTCAACGCCTACTACCGCAGCGCCGAGCGGCTGGGTGTGCAGATTCGCTACGAGACGCCCGTGGCCTCGATGGAACTCGACGGCGAACGCTTCGTGGCAGTTCGCACAGAGGCCGGCCAGCGCATCGAGGGCAGGAGCTGCGTGGTGGCCGCGGGGGGCTTCGAATCGAACCGCGAATGGCTGCGCGAGGCCTGGGGCCAGAACGAGCACGGCGAATGGCCTGCCGACAACTTCCTGATCCGCGGTACGCGCTTCAACCAGGGCGTGCTGCTCAAGCACATGATCGAAGCCGGCGCCGACAGCATCGGCGATCCGTCGCAGGGCCACATGGTGGCCATCGACGCGCGCGCACCGCTGTACGACGGCGGCATCTGCACGCGCATCGACTGTGTCTCGCTAGGCGTGGTGGTCAACCGCGAGGCAAGGCGCTTCTACGACGAGGGCGAAGATTTCTGGCCCAAGCGCTATGCCATCTGGGGCCGGCTGGTGGCGCAGCAGCCGGGGCAAATTGCGTGGTCGATCATCGACCAGAAGGCCGTGGGCCGCTTCATGCCACCGGTGTTCCCCGGCGCCAGGGCCAACACGCTGGGCGAACTTGCACAAGCCATCGGCCTTGACCAGGCCGCATTCGAGCACACGCTGCAGGGCTACAACGCCGCCTGCCGCGTAGGCCGCTTCGACCACACGGCTCTGGACGACTGCCACACCGAGGGCATTGCCCCGGCCAAGACACATTGGGCGCGCCCGATCGACACCGCACCCTTCTACGCCTACCCGGTGCGGCCCGGCATCACCTTCACCTACCTGGGCCTGAAGGTCGACGAAACGGCGGCGGTGCGCTTTGGCGGCCGGCCCAGCCCGAACCTGTTCGTGGCCGGCGAAATGATGGCCGGCAACGTGCTGGGCAAGGGCTACACGGCCGGCGTGGGCATGAGCATCGGCACGGCCTTCGGCCGCATTGCGGGTACGCAGGCGGCCAATGCAGCCAAGGCCTTTGCACGAAAATTTTCGGAGGCCCGCCTTGCAGCAGCTCACTGATCTCGTTGCGCGCGCCAGGGCCGATGCCGACGGCATCGGCAGCGCCTCGGTACGCGTGATTCCGGTTCGCCCCGCCCTGCCGCTTGCAGCAAACGAGGGCGAAGTTGCGCGCATCCTGCAGATCTGCAATGCATGCCGCTACTGCGAAGGCTTTTGCGCCGTGTTTCCTGCAATGACTCGGCGGCTCGAGTTCGGCAAGGCCGACACGCACTACCTTGCCAACCTTTGCCACAACTGCGGTTCTTGCCTGCATGCCTGCCAATATGCCCCGCCGCACGAGTTTGCGGTGAACGTGCCGCAGGCCATGGCGCGGGTGCGCATGCAGACATACCACGACTACGCCTGGCCGCCCGCCATGGGCGCGCTGTACAAGAGAGCCGGCCTTGCCGTGGCGCTCGCTCTCGCCGCCGGCCTCGCGCTGTTCCTGGTGCTGGCGGTAGCGGCAACGGGCGCCTTGCTGCACGAACCGCTCGCGGGCAATTTCTACGCGATCTTTCCGCACAACTTCCTGGCATTGGTGTTCGGTGCGGTCTTCGGTTTTGTGGTGTTCGCGCTGGGCATGGGCACGCGCCGGTTCTGGCGCGAGGTGTCGCCGGCACACGAGAATGCGCCCGCCGACCTTGCCGGGGTGCGCGCCGCGGCAAGCGCCGAGGCGGCGCAAGACGTGCTGCGCCTCAAGTACCTGGACGGCGGCCACGGCGAAGGCTGCAACAACGAAGACGACCGCTTCACTCTCTGGCGCAGGCGCTTTCACCACTTCACCTTCTACGGCTTCGTGCTGTGCTTTGCCTCCACCTGCGTGGCAACGCTGTATCACTACCTGCTCGGCCTGCAAGCGCCCTATGCACTCACCAGCCTACCCGTGCTGCTGGGCACCGCTGGCGGCATCGGCCTGGTGGCCGGCCCGGCGGGCCTGCTGTGGATGAACCTGCGGCGCAGCGCCGCGCATGGCGACATTGCCCAGCGGCCGATGGACCGCGGCTTCATCGCGCTGCTGCTGCTCACCAGCCTCACGGGGCTTGCGCTGCTTGCCTGGCGCGACAGCGCCTTCATGGCGCTGCTTCTCGCGGTGCACCTGGGCGTGGTGATGGCGCTCTTTCTTACCCTGCCCTACGGCAAGTTCGCGCACGGCATCTTCCGCTCGGCGGCGCTGCTGAAGTTTGCGATTGAAAAACGCCTGCCCGGCCGCTTGCAACTGGGCGGCGACTGAGGCGCCGGGCCAACGGACAACAGCTGTTAAACCGGGTGTAACAGCTCCAAAGACCGCCCGTTCCATGCGGTCAGGCTTTGGCACGAGAATGGCGGGCCATGCACGTTCGAACCCCCGCCATGGCGGCCCTGCTGGGCCTGGCCTGTTTTCTCTCTCCCGTTTCCGCCGTCACCCCCGTCTCGCAGAGAGCCCCTGCAACCCCTCCCGCAGGGCCACAAGGCGCCGACGCGCGTATCGACTCGCTGGTCGCCCGCATGACGGTCGAAGAGAAGGTGGGCCAGCTCAGCCTCTATGGTCCCGCCGACACCAACATTCCCGGCAACCCCCAGGCCGCGCAACGCAATGCGCAGCAAGAGATAGACGACGTGCGCGCCGGTCGGCTCACGGGCCTGTTCAACAACCAGGGGCTGGAGCGCAAGCGCGTGCTGCAAGAGGTGGCCGTGCGCGAATCGCGCCTGGGCATTCCGCTGCTCTACGGTGCCGACGTGATCCACGGCTTTCGCACCATCTTCCCCATGCCCCTGGCAGAGGCCGCAAGCTGGGAGCCCGAACTGGCCGAGCGCACCGCGCGCGCCGCGGCGGTGGAAGCCAGCGCGGACGGCTTTCGCTGGACCTTTGCACCCATGGTCGACATTGCACGCGATGCACGCTGGGGCCGCGGCATCGAAGGCGCGGGCGAAGACGTATACCTGGCCAACCTGTTCGCGGCGGCGCGCGTGCGCGGCTTCCAGGGCAACGACCTTTCGCGCGGCGACGCATTGCTGGCCACGCCCAAGCACTTTGCGGCCTACGGCGCCGCCGAGGGCGGGCTCGACTATGCAGCCACCGATATTTCCGAACGCACGCTGCGCCAGGTGTACCTGCCGCCGTTCCGCGCCGCGCTCGACGCGGGTGCGCTCTCGGTCATGAGCGCGTTCAATGAAATCTCCGGCATTCCTTCGATTGCCAACCCCGCGCTGCTGACCGGCGTGCTGCGCGACGAGTGGAAGTTCAAGGGCTTCGTGGTTTCGGACTACACCGCCGACGAAGAGCTGATTGCGCATGGCTACGCCGCCAATGGCCGCGAAGCCGCCAAGCAGTCGTTCCTGGCGGGTACCGATGTCAGCATGCAGAGCGGCCTCTACATGCGCTACCTGCCCGAACTCGTCGCCTCTGGCGAGGTGCCGATGGCGCGCCTGGACGACGCGGTGCGCCGCGTGCTGTGGGTCAAGCAGAAGCTCGGCTTGTTCGACCATCCGTTTCGCGGGCTCGACGGTCCGCCGGCACACGACCGCGCAGAAAACCCCGAGCACATTGCGCTGGCGCGCGAGGACGCACGCCGTTCCATCGTGATGCTGAAGAACCAGCGCGCCGTGCTGCCGCTGCCCAAGTCGGGCAAGAAGATCGCGTTGATCGGCCCCTTCGGCTCGGGCACGCAAGACCTGCTCGGCGCCTGGAGCCTGTTTCCGGGCCAATCGGCCCCTGTAGGCATCGAAGACGGCCTGCGTGCCGCGCTGCGCGACCCTGGCGCCTTGACCGTGGTGCGCGGCTCGGGCATCGATACGCCGCTGGCGGGCGGCATCGAGGCCGCGGTGGCCGCCGCGCGCGACGCCGACGTGGTGGTGCTCGCCGTCGGTGAAGGCCAGCTCATGTCGGGCGAAGCCCGTTCGCGAACCGATATCGGTCTTCCCCAGGCGCAGCAAGACTTGGCCGAGGCGGTGGCCGCGGCAGGCAAGCCCGTGGTCGTGCTGCTGAGCAACGGCCGCGCAATGGCGCTGCGGGGCGCGGTGCGCAATGCCGACGCGATTCTTGTCACCTGGTTTCTGGGCGTGCAGACGGGCTCCGCCATTGCGGACGTGCTGTTCGGCGACTTCAATCCGTCGGGCCGGCTGCCGGTGAGCTTTCCGCAAACCTCGGGACAGGTGCCGTTCTACTACGGCCAGAAGCGCACCGGTCGCCCGTTGCCCGACAACGACCAGGCCATGGCTTTCAAGACCCGCTACGTGGACACCACGAATCAGGCGCTCTACCCCTTCGGATACGGCATCGGCTATGCGCCCGTGCGCTACGACGGCGTCGAACTCAGCCGCGACAGGCTGCCGATTGGCAGCACCCTGCGCGTGCGCGCCACGGTAACCAACACCGGCCAGCGCGAGGCCGAGGAAGTCGTGCAGCTATACACCGCCGAGCGCGCCGCCAGCGTGACGCGGCCGGTGCGAGAGCTCAAGAACTTTCAAAAGGTGCGCATCGAGCCGGGCGCATCGAAGGTGGTGGAGTTCACGCTTGGCGCCGAAGACCTGAAGTTCATCGGCCGCGACATGAAGCCAACCGTCGAACCCGGCGAATTCGATTTGTGGGTGGCGCCTTCGGCCATCGGCGGCATACGAAAGAGCTTCGCGCTGACACGGGAGTGATGCGTACCGCGCGGGGCCTCCGACAGCTTTTTGCAGCAACGGAAAACGGGCCTATCGAAGGCCCGTTCTTCATTGCGCGCTGATCAGCGGGATATCGGCTTACAGGCCAGCTTGGCGCGTGAACGACACGCTGGGCTTCTTGTAGGCTTGCGGCACTTCGTCGCGGTAGAACGCGCGGCGGTCGAGGCTTGCCAGCGGGTCGTGTGCCTTGGCAACAGCTTCGGCCTGGATCACCGAGCGGTCGGCGGTCGAGGTGAAGGCTTGTGCGCCGGCGCTGGCGCCTTCGCTGTATTGGTTCCCGGCGCGTGCAGCGGCAACGGCTTGCGGAGCGACTTCGGAGCGCGACACGCCCGAGTTCACAGTCAGCACGCCTTCATAGGTTTCTGCTTGCGCACCGGCAGCAGCCAGGAGCGAGAGAGCAGCGGCAGCGAGGATTTTCGAGGCATTCATTTCAATCTCCTAATGGGTTGGTTGGTGAGATGAAGTTTGATCCCGAACACCCATAAAAAAACGCCGCAAAATGAATCACGGCGTTCACGGGATTGAAACAATCGCCCGGCTGCCAAGGCGCCGCTCAGGCTGCAGAGTTAGCTCGGCGTTAGTCCGGCGTTAGCTCCGCGTTAGTGCGAAATCATCCATGGCCGCTTCGATGGCGCCGACTTTGCACCGCTGGGCGCCGTCACGGTGGCACTGCGCCTCGACGAGCTCGAGCAGCATCCGCAGCCTGCCGGATGCCTGAAGCGCGCATAGTCGCGCGAACTGCCGGGCTCGTGCCGCGCGCGCTCGTTGGTCTCCATGGCGCGGCGTGTGCCCGAGGCCATCAGCGCAAGCCGCGGCGCCGCCGAAAGTACGCGCGGCGATGCGCAACCGCAATCGGGGCAAGCGGCAGGCTCGTCGCGCTGGCCCGAAGGCCGCAACGCCTCGAAGCCGCCGCATTGCACGCAGGCGTAGTCGTAGGTAGGCATGGGCGCGTCAGGCCAGGTCGTGCGAAAGCGGCATGTCGATGCTGCCGTCGATCATCTTCACCGGCCCTGCTGCGTTCGGGTTGATGTCGAAGTCGAAGATCTGCGTGGGGAGCCAAAGCGTGGCGCAAGAGTTCGGCACATCGACCACGCCGCTGATGTGGCCTTGCACCGGTGCAGTGCCAAGAATCGAATACGCCTGCGCGCCCGAGTAGCCGAACTTCTTCAGGTACTCGATGGCGTTGAGGCAAGCCTGGCGGTAGGCCACGTTCACGTCCAGGTAGTGCTGCTTGCCTGACTCGTCGACAGAAATGCCTTCGAAGATGAGGTAGTCGTTGTACTGCGGCGTGATCACGCTCGGCTTGAAAATCGGGTTCTTGATGCCGTACTTGGCCATGCCGCCCTTGATGAGAGTGACCTTCATGTGCACCCAGCCCGCCATTTCAATGGCGCCGCAGAAGGTGATCTCGCCATCGCCCTGGCTGAAGTGCAGGTCGCCCACGCTGAGCCCGGCACCATCCACATACACGGGAAAGAAAACCTTGGAGCCGCGCGACAGGTCCTTGATGTCGCAGTTGCCTCCGTGCTCGCGCGGCGGCACGGTGCGCGCGCCTTCGGCAGCGGCCTTGGCGCGGGCGTCGCCTGTCATCTTGCCCATGTGCGCGGTGCCTGCGAACGGCGGGTTGGCAAGGCCAGGCACCCGGTCAGGGTCGGTGGCAATGAGCTTGCCTTCGCGCTCGTTCCACATGTCGAGCATGGGCTTGTCGGGCAGGCAGCCGATCAGGCCAGGGTGGATGAGGCCCGCAAAGTTGACGCCCGGCACATGGCGCGAGCTGGTGAACATGCCTTTGAAATCCCAGATGGATTTTTGCGCCTCGGGAAAATGGTCGGTCAGGAATCCGCCACCATTCTTCTTCGAGAAAAATCCGTTGAAGCCCCACAGGCTGTCCTGCTTGGCGCCGATGTCGAGCAGGTCGACCACCAGCAGGTCGCCGGGCTCTGCCCCTTTCACGCCCACGGGACCTGAAAGGTAGTGCACGGTGCTCAGGTCGATGTCGCGAACGTCGTCGGCGCTGTCGTTGTTCTTGATGAAGCCGCCGGTCCAGTCGAAGGTTTCAAGAATGAAATCGTCGCCCGGGTTGACCCAACAGGCCATCGGAATGTCCGGGTGCCAGCGGTTGTGGATATTCTCGTTTTCCGTGGGCGGCTTGGTCAGGTCGACCTTGATCAGCGTGTCCGTCATTTGCGGTGGCTCCTGGGTTGTGGTTAAACAGAGAGATAGGCTTTGATGTGGTCGACATCGGTCTTGTCGCGCGCGGTCTCATGCACGAGCCGCCCGCCCTCGATCACGAAGAGCCGGTCGGCCACATCCATCGCAAAGCTAAGCACCTGTTCGGACACCACAATGGTGATGCCGCGCAGCTTGCGAATTTCGTTCAGGGCCTTGGCAATGTCCTTGATGATCGAAGGCTGGATACCTTCTGTAGGCTCGTCGAGCAGCAACACCTTGGGGTCGGTAACAAGGGCGCGCGCAATGGCAAGCTGCTGTTGCTGGCCGCCGGAGAGGTTTCCGCCGTTGCGGCGCTTCATGTCCCAGAGCACGGGGAACAGGGCATAGATCTCTTCGGGAATGCGTTTGGTCTTTGAGTTTTCGAGGCCGGTCTGGATGTTTTCTTCGACGGTGAGGGTCGGAAAAATCATGCGGCCTTGCGGCACATAGGCAATGCCCTTGGCCACCCGCTTGAAGCTTTCGTCGCGCGACACGTCCTGCCCCGCCACCTCGATGCGCCCACTCTTCAACGGCAGCACACCCATGAGGCTCTTGAACAGCGTGGTCTTGCCCATGCCGTTGCGGCCCATGATGGCTATTGTTTCGTTGGCATGGCCTTCGAACGAGATGCCGTGCAGGGCCTCGCTCTGGCCGTAGGCTGTGTGCAGGTCGTCGACCTTCAGCATGATGTTGCTCATGTCGTGGCTCCTTTGCTTCTGTTCAGGGCGGGTACACAGGCCACCGGGTACTCCCCTCCGCGAATGTCCCCCGTCGGCAGGTGCGCGCCCTGAACAAAGCACTTCACGCACAACGCGGCGTTTAAAAAACCAGCCATCAGTGCCCCAGATAAACGTCGATGACCTTGGGATCCGCCTGCACCTTCTCCATAGGCCCCTCGGCCAGGATCTTTCCCTGGTGCATCACCGTTACCTTGTGCGCAATCTGCTTCACAAACGCCATGTCGTGCTCGATGACGATCACCGCGCGGTTCTGGCAAATTCGCTTGAGCAGGTCGGCGGTGAGTTCGCGCTCGCGCGCGCTCATGCCCGCTATGGGCTCGTCGAGCATCAGCAACTCGGGCTCCTGCATCAGCAGCATGCCGATCTCCAGCCACTGCTTTTGGCCATGGCTCAGCAGGCCCGCTTCCGTGCGCAGCTTGTCGGCCAGGCCGATGTCTTCGGCCACCGCCTGCACCTTGGACTTGACCTCGTCGTCGCACTTGAAGGCCAGCGCGCCGAGCACCGAACGGCCTTTCGGGAAAGACACCTCCAGGTTCTGGAAGACGCTCAGGTTCTCGTAGATGGATGGTGTCTGGAACTTGCGCCCGATGCCC
The DNA here is from genome assembly GCF_031456585.1 of Variovorax sp. 3319. Taxonomy (NCBI): domain Bacteria; kingdom Pseudomonadati; phylum Pseudomonadota; class Betaproteobacteria; order Burkholderiales; family Comamonadaceae; genus Variovorax; species Variovorax sp. 3319. The sequence goes on along the minus strand of NZ_JAVDUZ010000003.1, from coordinate 407,885 downwards.
AGCCGCACGCGCTTGTGCTCGGCCATCTTCGTGAGCTCGGTGTTCTTGAACTTGATGCTGCCGCCGCTCGCCCGCGTCTTGCCGCAAATCAGGTCGAGCAGCGTGGTCTTGCCGGCCCCGTTAGGGCCGATGATCACCCGCAGTTCGTTCTTGTCTATGTACAGCGTCAGGTCGTCGATGGCCTTGAAGCCGTCGAAGGAGACCGTGAGGTCTTCCACTGCGAGCGCGAAGTCGGTGTTGCTCATGCGATGGGCTCCGGGTCAGGCGCGTTGGCTGCCGACGCCGTCCGGCAATGCGGGTTCGGTCTGCGGCGCGGGAGGTTGTGCGGGTACGGTTGCGGCCGGCGGCTTTACCGCGGCTTCGCGCAGCGCCTGGCGGCGGCTCTTCCACCAGGGCCTGATCTTGTCGTCCCACAGGCCCGCCAGGCCCATGGGAAAGGCCATGGTCACGCCGATGAAGAGACCGGCCATCAAAAACAGCCAGAGGTCCGGAAAGCTTTCGGAGAAGAGCGTCTTGCCCGCATTCACCAACAGCGCGCCGTACACCGCGCCCACCAGGCTCATGCGGCCGCCCACGGCGCAGAAGATCACCATCTCGATGGAAGGCACGATGCCCACGAAGCTCGGCGACATGAAGCCCACCTGCAGCGCGAACATCGCGCCGCCGATGCCCGAGAGGCCGGCCGCGAGGCAGAAGATGAAGACCTTGAAGTTCGACACGTCGTAGCCCGAGAAGCGCACGCGGTCTTCCTTGTCGCGCATGGCAAGCAGCAGCGTGCCGAGCTTGCTGGTCTGGATCCAGCGGCACAGCACGATGCTTGCGACCAGCAGGCCGACGCACACGTAGTAGAGGATGTACTTGGCGCCGTCGGCGCGCGTGTCCCAGCCCAGCATCGTCTTCAGGTCGGTCATGCCGTTGACGCCGCCCGTGTAGCCCTGCTGGCCGATGATGAGCACGGTGCAAATGAGCGCCACCGCCTGCGTGATGATCGCAAAGTACACCCCGCCCACGCGGCGCTTGAACATTGCAAAACTCACCAGCCACGCCAGTGCCATCGGTGCCAGCACCACCAGCGCCAGGCTCAGCGGCAGGCTTTTGAAGGGCAGCCACAGCACCGGCAATTCGGTGATCTGGTTCCAGTCCATGAAGTCCGGTATGCCGGGTGTCGACTGGATCTTGGTGGTGATCGGGTCCGAAGCCTCGAGCTTGAGAAACATCGCCATCGCATAGCCGCCGATGCCGAAGAACACGCCCTGCCCCAGGCTCAGCACGCCGCCGTACCCCCACACCATCACAAGCCCCACGGCAACGAAGGCGTAGGTGAGGTATTTGCCCACCAGGTTCAGGCGAAAGATGTCGAGCGACAGCGGCAGCACCACCGCCAGCAGCAACACCAGCAGCAAGAGGCTGCCCAGCTGGTAGCGCAGGATCGAGGCCTTGATGAAATTCATCATCGGAACGTTCTCCAGAAAGAATTCGGGTTCATCAGCGGCGCACCTTGACCGCGAAAAGGCCTTGCGGACGCATCATCAGGATGAGCACGATCAGCGAGAGCGTCAGCACCTTGGCCATCGAGCCGGTCATGAAAAATTCCGACACGGATTGCGTCTGCGCAATGCCGAAGGCAGAGACCACCGTGCCCAGCAGGCTGGCTGCACCGCCGAAGGTGACGACAAGGAAGGCATCGACGATGTAGAGCGAGCCCGAGGTCGGCCCGGTGGAGCCGATGGTGGTAAAGGCCGCACCAGCCATGCCCGCAATGCCGCAGCCGATGGCAAAGGTCAGGCGGTCGGTCTTCATGGTGTCGATGCCCGTCGCATTGGCCATGGTGCGGTTGGCCACGGTGGCACGCACTCGCAGGCCCCAGCGGCTCTTGTGCAGTGCCACCAGCACGCCGCCGGTCACCAGCGCGGTGAGCGCCAGCACAAAGAGGCCGTTGATCGGAATGTCCAGGCCTTCATGCGGCGTCCACGAGCCCATGAGCCACTCGGGCAGCGTGGGGCTCACTTCCTTCGGGCCGATGAAGGTGCGAAAGAGCTGCTGCAGCCCAAGGCTGACGCCCCAGGTGGCAAGCAGCGTATCGAGCGGCCGCTTGTACAGGTGCCGGATGAGCACCCACTCCACAATCCAGCCGACGATGAAGGCAAACACGAAAGCCAGGCCGATGGCAATCGGAAAGTAATACGGCATGAACGCGGGCGCCAGGCTTTCGGTGACGCGCGCGGCCAGGTAGATCGAATAGGCGCCGATGGTCATGAACTCGCCGTGCGCCATGTTGATGACGCCCATCTGGCCGAAGATGATCGCGAGCCCCAGGCCCATGAGCAGCAGCACCGCGAAGAGGCTCAGCCCCGCGAAGCCCTGCATGAGGCCGATGTTCATCATGTCCGACAGGTTCATGGCGACAGGTTCCAGGTGTTTGGGTATTGGCCCCTTCCCCCTATGGGGGAAGGTTCGGATGAGGGCAGGCAGAGCGTGCCCAGTGGTAGCGCCGCTTGCCCCCACCCCTGCCCTCCCCCAGAGGGGGAGGGAGCAAGACAGGGTTACTGGTAGCCTTTGGGAAACGGATCCGGCTTGATCAGTTCGGCCGATTCGGCAACGACCTTGAACGTGCCATCCAGCTGCCCCTGCCCGATCCGCGCCTTGCTCCACAAATGGTGGTTCGCATCCAGCTTCACGTAACCTTCAGGCGCCGTCTTCAGCTCGATGCCCGGCGAGCCCGCCACCACCTTGTCCACGTCGAAGCTGCCCGCCTTCTCCACGGCCGCCTTCCAGAGCCAGGGGCCCAGGTAGCCCGCCTGCGTAACGTCGCCGATCACGGCGTCCTTGCCGTACTTGGCCTTGAAGGCCTCCACGAACTTCTTGTTGTTCGCGTTGTCCAGCGACTGGAAGTACTTCATCGACGAATAGAAGCCCGCGAAGTTTTCGCCGCCCACGCCGGTCATCTCGTCTTCGGTCACGGCCAGCGTCAGCAAAAACTGCTTGTCGCCCGTGATGCCCGCGGCCTTGAGCTGCTTGTAGAACGCCACGTTGGAGCCGCCCACCACGGCCGCAAAAATACAGTCGGGCTTGGCCACCTTGATCTTGTTGATGAGCGAGTTGAAGTTGGTGTGGCCCAGGGGGTAGTACTCCTCGCCCTTCACCGAACCCTTCTGGAAGTTCTCGATGTGCTTGCGCGCGATCTTCATCGAGGTGCGCGGCCAGATGTAGTCGGAGCCGACGAGGAAGAAGGTCTTGGCCTTCTTCTCCTTTGCGCCCCAGTCCAGGCCCCAGATGATCTGCTGCGTGGCCTCCTGGCCGGTGTAGATCACGTTCTTGCTCTGCTCCAGGCCTTCGTAGAAGGTCGGGTAGTACAAGAGGCCGTTCTCCTTTTCGAACACGGGCAGCACGGCCTTGCGCGAGGCGCTGGTCCAGCAGCCGAACACTGCGGCGCAGTGGTCGTTGACCAGCAGCTTCTTCGACTTCTCGGCAAAGGTCGGCCAGTCGGAAGCACCGTCTTCCTTGATCACCTTGATCTTGCGGCCCAGGATGCCGCCCATCGCGTTGATCTGGTCTATGGCCAGCTGCTCGGCCTGGATGGAGCCGGTTTCCGAAATGGCCATGGTGCCCGACGACGAGTGCAGTTGCCCCACCGTCACTTCGGTGTCGGTCACCGCGAGCTTGGTGGTGTTGACCTTGGCCGTGGGGAATTGCGACTGGCCGAAGCTCAGGCCGCTCAGGCCCATCACAGGCAGCGCGGCGGCGCCCTGCAGCAAACGGCGGCGGCGCAATGCCAGGGCATCGAGGGAGGGATCGGAATCACGCGACATCAGGAACTCCAGGCGGGTTGAAAGAAAGAGTTGACCGCGCACCATCGCAGTGCATCGGACGGTGCCTCGAGCACCATGGCTGGTACTTTAGAAATCACCCGCGCTGCCGCGAATACGTCATTCAACGTAGCGGCCGAAGGCGCCCGGGCCCGCAGACTCGCAAGCCGTGCACAGGGCCGAAAAGCACGCAGGGAGCGCTTCTTGCTCTGCTGCCATCCATGCCGCCTACGCTCTTGCCGCAAGACCCCACCATGCAACCCGTCACCGGCCAGAAGATCTTTCGCATCCGCCGCGACTACAACGCGTGGGTCGCGAACGAAACGCTGGAGGACTACGCGCTGCGCTACACGCCGCGCAGCTTTCGCAAGTGGTCGGAGTTCCGCGTGGCCAACGCGGCGTTCGGTGCCACCTCGTTCCTGGCGCTGGAGGCCATTGGCGGAGCCATTGCGCTGAACTACGGTTTCTCGAACGCGCTGTGGGCCATCCTGGTGGTGGGGCTCATCACGTTTCTCACGGGCCTGCCCATTTCGTACTACGCCGCAAAGCACGGCGTAGACATGGACCTGCTCACCCGCGGCGCAGGCTTCGGCTACCTGGGCTCCACCCTCACCTCGCTCATCTACGCGAGCTTTACCTTCATCTTCTTCGCGCTCGAGGCGGCCATCCTCGCGCTGGCGCTGCAGCTGTACATCGACTGGCCGCTGCCGCTGCTGTACCTGCTCTCTTCGATCGTGATCGTTCCACTGGTCATGCGCGGCATCACGCTCATCTCGGGCCTGCAGTTATGGACGCAGCCGATCTGGATCGTGCTGTTCATCTGCCCCTTCGTTGCGGTGCTGGTCAAGAAGCCCGAGCTCTATGCCGACTTCACCGGCCTGGTGGGCCGCACGTCCGACAGCAGCGGCTTCGACCCGCTGATGTTCGGCGCTGCAGCCACGGTGGCCTTCTCGCTGGTGGTGCAGATAGGCGAGCAGGTCGACTACCTGCGCTTCCTGCCCGAGAAGACGGCCGCCAACCGGGGCCGCTGGTGGGCTGCGGTGCTGGTGTCGGGGCCGGGCTGGATCGTGCCGGGCATGCTCAAGATGATGGGCGGCGCCTTCCTCGCCTTTCTGGCGCTGCAGCACGAGATTCCGGGCAAGCACGCGATAGAGCCCACGCTGATGTACCTCACCGGCTTTTCCTACGTGCTGCGCGATCCGGCCTGGGTGCTGGCAATCACCACCCTCTTCGTGGTGGTGTCGCAGATGAAGATCAACCTGACCAACGCCTATGCGGGCTCGCTGGCCTGGTCCAATTTTTTTGCGCGGCTCACGCACAGCCACCCGGGCCGCGTGGTGTGGCTGGTTTTCAACGTGGTGATCGCCATCCTGCTGATGACGCTGGGCGTGTTTGCGGCGCTGGAACACGTGCTGGGCTTCTACAGCAACATTGCCATTGCATGGGTCGGCGCGCTGGTGGCCGATCTGGTCATCAACAAGCCACTGGGCTGGAGCCCGCGCACCATCGAGTTCAAGCGCGCGCACCTCTACGACATCAACCCCGTGGGCCTGTGCGCGATGCTGGTGGCGGCTGCGCTTGCCATGCTGGCCTACTCCGGCGTGCTGGGGCAATGGGCGCGGGCGTTCTCGCCATTCATTGCGCTCATCACGGCACTGGCCGTTTCGCCGTTGCTCGCGTGGCGCACGCGCGGGCGCTACTACCTGGCGCGCACCGACATCCAGCGCTGGACGCCGGGGCAGATGGTCAAGTGCTCGGTGTGCGACAACAGCTTCGAGTCGGAAGACATGGCGCATTGCCCGGCCTACAGCGCGCCGATCTGCTCGCTGTGCTGCACGCTCGAATCGCGCTGCCACGACCGCTGCAAGACCGAGTCGCGCGCCGCCGAGCAGATGAGCGGCTGGCTCAAGGCGCTGCTGCCTCCGGCGCTTTCGGCGCGGCTCAATTTTCGGGTGGCGCACTACCTGATGGTGGCCACCTCGCTCGTCGCGCTGCTGGCCACGGTGATGGGCGTGGTGTATGCGCAAGAAACCATCACGGGCTCCGATGCCATGGACCCCGCCTTGCGCAGCGCCTTTCTCAAGGTGTTTGCGCTGCTCTCGCTGGTGGCTGCGGTGGCCGCGTGGTGGATTGTGCTGGGCAGCGAGAGCCGGCAAATGGCGCAGGAAGAATCGAACCGGCACAACCACCTGCTCACCGTAGAGATCGAGGCGCACCGGCGTACCGACGCCGCCCTGCAAACCGCCAAGGAAGCAGCCGAGGCCGCCAACCAGGCGAAGACGCGCTACGTGGCCGGCATGACGCACGAACTGCGAACGCCGCTGAACAGCATCCTCGGCTACTCGCAGATCCTGCTCAAGGGCGAAGCCGTGGCGCCGCCGCGCGAAGCGGTGCAGACCATACAGCGCAGCGGCGAGCACATGCTCGGGCTGATCGACGGGCTGCTCGACCTGGCGCGCATAGAGGCCGGCCGCCTGCAACTGGAGCCGGCGCCGCTCGCACTGCCCGCCTTCCTGGACGAGGTGGTGCACATGGTGCGGCCGCAGGCCGAGAACAAGGGCCTTGCGTTCGTGTACACCCACAGCGGCAGGCTGCCGCCCTGGGTGCATGCCGACGCCAAGCGGCTGCGGCAAATTCTCATCAACCTGCTGGCCAACGCGGTGCGCTTTACCGACACCGGCACGGTCACGCTGCATGTGGATGCGCGGCGCGAAGTGCTGCGCTTCGACGTGGTCGACACCGGCATCGGCGTGGCGCCGCAAGACCACCAGCGCATTTTTCTGCCGTTCGAACGCGGGGCCGCGGGCCGGCGGCGAGGTGAGCCGGGCACGGGCCTTGGCCTCACGATTACCGGCCTGCTCACATCGCTCATGGGCGGCGAGCTGGCCCTGGCTGCCACCTCGCCCGCAGGCAGCACATTCAGCGTGCGCGTCTATTTGCGCGAGGTGGCCGACCCCGGTCCGCAGGCGCAAGCCGGTGCGCTGCGGCGGCTGGTGTCGGGCTACATCGGCGAGCGGCGCACCCTGCTGGTGGTCGACGACCAGCCGGTGCAGCGGCAAATGCTGGCCGGCATGCTGGTGCCGCTGGGCTTCGAGGTGCGCGAGGCCGCGAGCGGCACCGAGTGCCTCGACAGCCTGCGCGAAAACCTGCCCAGCGCAATTCTCCTGGACCTGACCATGGACGACATGGACGGCTGGCAAACCGCTGCCCTGGTGCGCGCCTCGGGCTTCAGCGGCATTCCGATCATCATCGTCTCGGCCAACATGTTCGAGAACCAGACCGAGCTTCTGCGCGCCGCCAGTTGCCAGGCGTTCGTAGGCAAGCCGGTGATCGAATCGGAGCTGATTGCCACTCTGGAGCGCCATCTCGGGCTCGAATGGCTGGCGCTGAACGAAGCCATGCCGCCCACGGCCGAGCCAGCGCCCCGGCCGGAGCAGCTCGCTCTTTCCGAAGACGACCGCGCAGAGCTGATGCGGCTCGTGCAAATGGGCCACGTGCGCGGCCTGCACCAGGTGCTCGACCGGCTTGCCGCCGCCTCTCCCCCTGCGGCCGCAACCTGCACTTGGCTGCGCGGCATGGTGACCCGCTTCGAACTCGACAATCTCCGCAAGGCACTCGCAGAAGATGCAGACACTCTCACCCCCTGAAACCGAACGCCCTGTGGTGCTGGTGGTGGACGACGCACCCAGCAGCCTCGGCATGCTGTGCGACACGCTCGAATCGAGCGGCTACACCGTGCTGGTTGCCGCTGACGGCGAGGCCGCGCTGCAGCGCCTTGAACTGGTGGTGCCCGATGCCATCCTGCTCGACGGGCTGATGCCCGGCCTCTCGGGCTTCGAGACCTGCCGGCGCATCAAGGCCAACGCGGCGCTCGCGCACATTCCGGTGCTCTTCATGACCGGCCTTTCAGAAACGGCACACGTGGTCGAGGGCTTCGAGTGCGGCGGCGTCGATTACGTGGTGAAGCCCATTCGCGCGCAGGAAGTGCTCGCGCGGCTTCACACGCACACGCGCAACGCGCGCATCACCCGCATGGCGCGCGACGCTGTCGACGTGGCCGGCATGGGCGTTGTTTTTGTCGATGCGCACGGGCGCATCGCATGGCGTTCTCCGCAAGCCGCGCTGTGGCTGCACGCCATGGATGCACCGCCCGCAGCGGGCCTGCTGCCGGCGTCGCTGGGGCCTGTGCTCGCGCAAGGCGCCGCAATAGCCCTGACGACGGCCGCAGGCACGCGGCTCTCGGTGCGCAACCTCGGCGCCGCGGCACTCGGCGAAACCATGCTGCTTTTTGCGGTGCAGCGCGAAAGTGCGGCCGGCATTTCTTCGGCACGGCTCGCCGAAGCGGCGCTGACGCCGCGAGAGACAGAGGTGCTGTCGTGGCTTGCCAAGGGCAAGACCAACCGCGACATCGGCGAAATCCTCGGCACCAGCCCGCGCACGGTCAACAAGCACCTGGAGCACATCTTCGAGAAGCTCGGCGTGGAAACGCGCGCAGCCGCGGCGGCGTTGGCGAGCGGACAACTGGCCTGATGAAAAGCCCGCGTTGACGAGGCCGAAGCTCCGGCATGTAATCCAAAGGCTTCATAGCAGGCCACTCCCCTCGGTACTTACCCCAAAAATGCTGAGGGCTGAATGACAGCCTTGCTGCCTACGATGGGCGTGAACCATTCAGGAGACATCATGAAGACCCAGCCTTTCTCGTTGCATCGCCTTACCCGCCGCGCGGCCCTGCTGGCCGCTGCGGCCGCACTTGCCGGTTGCGGAAGCTTCGGCAAGCAGCAACCGGCCGGCGGCGACATCCATGTGATGACCTCGGGCGGCTTCACTGCCGCCTACAACGATCTGCGCCCCGGCTTCGAGCGCAGCAGCGGCTACACGGTCAAGACTGCCTATGGCGCCTCGATGGGCAACGCCGAAGACTCGATTCCAAGCCGCCTGTCGCGCAACGAACCGGCCGACGTGGTGATCCTTGCGCGCCCGGCGCTCGACGCGCTGGTGGCGCAAGGCAAGGTGGTGCCGGGGAGCCAGGTCGACCTGGTGCGCTCTGCCATTGGCTTTGCGGTGCGCAAGGGCGCGCCCAAGCCCGACATCTCCACCGTCGATGCGCTCAAGCGCACGCTGGTGGCTGCGCCTTCCATCGCCTATTCGGCCAGCGCAAGCGGCACTTACTACGAGACCGAGCTGCTCAAGAAGCTCGGCATCGAAGACCAGGTCAAGCCAAAGAGCAAGCGCATTCTGAGCGAGCGCGTGGGCACCGTGGTGGCGCGCGGCGATGCGGCACTGGGGCTGCAGCAGGTGAGCGAACTGCTGCCGATCGAGGGCATCGACTACATCGGCCCGCTGCCCGCCGAGGTGCAGCGCAACACGGTGTTCTCTGCAGGTATTGCGACCGCATCGAAGCAGCCGGAAGGCGCGCGCCAGCTGATTCGCTATCTCAACTCTCCGGCCGCGGCGCCCACGATCTCGAAGACCGGGCTGGAGCCGCTCACGGCCCGCTGACGCCCCCCGGCCGCGTGGTGCCAGCAAGGCCCTGGCGAAACCTAGCGAGACTCGATCAGTTCCTTCACGCGCCGCGCGAGCACGTCCATCTCGAAGGGCTTGGTCATCACATGCATGCCGGGGTCGAGGTGGCCGTGGCTCAGCACCGCGTTCTCGGCATAGCCGGTAATGAACAGTACCTTGAGCCCGGGCCGCGCGGTGCGCGCCGCATCGGCCACCTGCCGGCCGTTCATGCCGCCGGGCAGGCCCACGTCGCTCACAAGCAGGTCGATGCGCTGGCGCGGCGACTGCAATATGCGCAGCGCGCCCGCACCGTCGCCGGCCTCCAGCGTGGCGTAGCCCAGGCCGCGCATCACTTCGACAATGATCATTCGCAGCGCGGGCTCGTCGTCGACCACCAGCACCGTGTCCCCCTGGTCGGCGCGCGGCGCAAGCGGCGCCTCCACCGGTTCGCTCGCGGCCTCTTCCTGCGCGTCGTGGCGCGGCAGGTAGATGCTCACCGAGGTGCCCTTGCCCGGCTCGGAATAAATGCGCACCTGTCCGCCCGACTGCTTGGCAAAGCCGTAGATCATCGAAAGCCCCAGCCCCGTGCCCATGCCGATGGGCTTGGTCGTAAAGAAGGGGTCGAAGGCGCGCGCCACCACCTCGGGCGTCATGCCCACGCCGTTGTCGCTCACGGTCAGCGACACGTATTGCCCCATGGGCATGTCGCGTTCCTTGGCGGTACGCGCATCGACCCAGCGGTTGGCGGTTTCAATGACCAGCTTGCCGCCTTCGGGCATGGCGTCGCGCGCGTTGATGCACAGGTTGAGCAGCGCGTTCTCCAACTGGCTCGGATCGGCATGCACGTTCCACAGCCCCACTGCGGCCACGCGCTCCAGCTCGATCTCGGGGCCGAGCGTGCGGCGCAGCAGCTCTTCCATGTCCGACACCAGCCGGTTGGCGTTGAGCGGCTTGGGCTCCAGCGTCTGGCGGCGCGAGAAGGCGAGCAACCGGTGCGTGAGCGCGGCCGCGCGCTTGACCGCGCCCTGCGCCACGCCGATGTAGCGCTCCAACTCGGCGGGCTGCCCGTCGATGGCACGCCGGCGCATCAGTTCGAGGCTGCCGCTGATGGCCGCCAGCAGGTTGTTGAAGTCGTGCGCGAGCCCACCCGTGAGCTGGCCCACGGCCTCGAGCTTCTGGCTTTGGCGCAACTGCTCACGCGCGGCCTCCAGTTCGGCGGCACGTTCTTCGACCTGCCGCTCCAGCGATTCGGCGAAGGCCTGCAGTTCGATCTGCGCCTCGCGCCGCGCAATGGCCGAGCGCACCCGGTCGCCGGTCTCGCGCACAAAGTCGAGTTCGTCCTGCGTCCACTCGCGCGCCTGCCCGTGGTTGAGGTAGAGCAGCCCGACCAGCCCGCCGCGCTCGGTAAGCGGCATGTTGACGACCGCGCGGGCGGTAAGGGCCACAAGCGCGTCGGCGTTGTCGCGGGTGCGCGGGTCGAGCCGCGCATCGGCAAAGGCCACGGTTGCGCCGCGCTGCAGGTCTTCAATATAGGAACCGTAGTCGCGAAAATGCAGCAGGCCCGCAAGGCTGGCAACACCGGGCGCGGTCCAATCGCGGTCGATCGATATCGTCTCGGCGGCCTTGTCCACCAGCCCGTAGCCCGCACGGTCCACGCGAAGGCGCTCGCCCAGCATGGCCGATGCGACGTAGGCAATCTCGGCGGGGGAGTCGATGTCGCGGATGCGGTCGCCCAGCTCCATCAGCGCAAGCCTGCGCAACTCGGCCTCGCGGAAGGCCTCGTTCGCTGCCTGCAACTGGGATTCCGCCACGCGCTTGGCGTGGCGGTCGGCGGCCTCCTTGAGGGCGCGGTCGAGCACCACCGGCAGGCGCGTGAGCCGCCCCTTGCTCACATAGTCGGTTGCGCCGCGCTTGAGCAGTTCGACCGCGTTGTCCTCGCCGATCACCCCCGAGACGAAGACGAAAGGCGTCTCGGGCGCCATGCGCTGCGCGATCTCGAGCGCCTCGGCGCCCGAGAAGCCCGGCAGTTCGTAGTCGGACAGGATGAGCGAAGGGCTGCGCTCGGCAAGTGCCGCGACAAAGTCGCGCTCGTCGCGCACGGCCCTCGTTTGCGCCTGCGGCAGCGCGGCCAGAAGGGCCTCGCCCAAAAGCTCCGCGTCGAAGCGCGAGTCCTCGAGGATCAGCACGTCGATGGTGGCGGGCATGACGGCCTCGTTCGGCCCGCTTGCGACGCTGCGGCTATTCATTTCGGCGCGCCGCCTTCAGCGAACCTGGCGGCGGCTCGTTGAGCACCGCCCAGAAAATTCCGAGCTCGGCAATGGCCGAGACAAACTGGTCGAACGCCACAGGCTTCACCACATAGGCGTTCACGCCGAACTCGTAGCTGCGCAGCACGTCCGACTCTTCTTGCGAAGACGTGAGCATGACCACCGGAATGCTGCGCAGCCCCGAATCGGCGCGCACCGCCTGCAGCACTTCCAGGCCGGTGACCTTGGGCAGCTTGAGGTCCAGCAGGATGACGGCCGGGTTGCCTTCGGCGCGGTCGGCATATTCGCCCTCGCGCCGCAGGTAATCGAGCGCCATGGCTCCGTCGCGCAGCACGATGACATCGTTTGCAAGCTGGCTGCGCTCCAGCGCAATGAGGGTGAGCTCCAGGTCTCGCTTGTCGTCTTCGACGAGCAGGATCGGCTTAAGCATGTTGTTCTCCGTTGTCTGGCGGCGTGCCCACCGCATGGTCGTTGCCCTGTTCCCGGTTGGGCAGGACAAAGCCGAAGGTCGCGCCTTCGTCCATCACCCCCTTTGCCCACACCGTACCGCCGTGGCGCTCGACGATCCGCTTCACGTTGGCCAGGCCGATGCCCGTGCCTTCGAATTCCTCAGCCCGATGCAGCCGCTGGAACACGCCGAACAGCTTGTCGACGTACTTCATCTGGAAGCCCACGCCGTTGTCCTGAACCTCCAGGCCGTTGCCCAGCTCGCCGCGAATCGCGCGCACCGTGATGCGCTGCGGATCGCGCGTGCGCGAGTACTTGACCGCATTGGCCAGCAGGTTGCGAACGGCAACCTGCAGCAGCAGCGGATCGGCGTAGAGCGCAGGCAATGCGGCATCGACCTGCCATTCGATGCGGCGCGAGGGCTCCAGCCGCGCAAGCTCGCGCACCAGCCCATCGACGAGCGGCTTGGTGTCGACCAGGCGCTGCTTCAGCGCGGCGCGGCCCATGCGAGAAAAGTCGAGCAGCGCATCGACCATTTGCCCCGCGAAGGCGGCTGCATCCTTGACGTGTCCCAGGTACCGGTGTGCGCGTTCGCTGAGCTGGCGGCCCTCCGTTTGGGCAACCAGGTCGACATAGCCAGCGATGTGCCGCATGGGCGCGCGCAGGTCGTGCGAGACGGTGTACGAGAAGGCTTCCAGCTCCTTGTTGACGCGGCCAAGCTCGGTGGCCACGGCCGCCAGTTCTTCGGCGCGGCGCAGCACCACGCCAATGAGGGCCTGGCGCAGCTCGACTGCGGCGCCCACCTCGGCCGAGGTCCAGGCCGCCGAGCGTCCGCGCACCTCTTCGGCCCAGCTTGCGAAGCTCAACCGCGGATGAATGCGGCCGCTCTCGGCCGCCCTTGGCTTTTGCGGATTGCCGGCCCACTGGATCGTCTGCACGATCTCCGGCCGAAACCACAGGATGAGGTGCCGGTGTACCTGCGAGATCGAGATTGCGAGCACGCCCGCCGCCACACTCCGAAACTCGCCCGCGGGCGCGAAGTGTGCGGGCAGTTCGCTGCTTTCGTAGACTTCCGTGCCGATGCCGGCAATCCAGCCGGCAAGCTCGAGCACCTGCGCGCGCGTCGGCACGTCGCCCACGCTCCAGACCTCGTCGTCGCGCACCACGGCCGCACCGGTAGCGCGTGCAAGGCGCAGCATGAGCGAGGGCTCCGCCACCAGGCGCTGCAGCGTGGAGTCGCTGTCCGACAGGTGCGAGACGATCTGCAGCGTGAGCTGACGCAGCTCCAGCCGCTCGGCCACGGCAACGTTGCTTTCTTTCGAATGGATCTGCAAGGACAGCAGTTGGCCCAGGTGCTCGCAGGCGAGCCGTGTGCCGGTGTCCAGAAAACGCGGCCGGTGGTCGTGGCAAGAGATAAGGCCCCACAGCTTGCCGTCGATCACGATCGAAACCGACATGGACGCGAGCGTGCCCATGTTGCGCATGTACTCGAGGTGTATCGGCGAGACGCTGCGCAGCTGCGCCTGCGAAAGGTCGAGATCGGCCGCGGTGAGCGCCGGGTCGTCGGCGCGCAGCGGTACCGGGGTGTAGGCAGCGTCGGCGATGAGCCGGAACTGGTTGACCAGGTAGAGCGCGCGCGCCTGCTGCGGAATGTCCGAAGCCGGGAAGCGGTGGCCGGTGTAGCTGTCGTAGCCTGGGTCGGCTTCTTCGGCCAGCACCTCGCCGTGCCCGGCCGCATCGAAGCGGTAGATCAGGCAGCGGCCGAAGCCGGTCAGGCGCTTCATCTCGGCGGCGGCCAGTTGCGTGAGCTGTTCGAGCGTGGACGCCTCCTGCAGCTTCGGCAGGAAGACGCGCCCGAGCGAATAGATCGGCGCCTCGTTGCCGGCAGTGGGCAGCGCGGCCTCGAACTCGGCGAACAGGTGGCGGTCGCTGCGGTGCGCGGCCACGTCGAAGGTTTCGTCGGCCACGCGCAGCGTCCCCAGCGAAACCGGCCTGGCACCTGGTTCGAGCGCCGGAAGCGCCATGCCGCGAACGGCCTGCTGCGCGGCTTGCAGCTGGCCGCCGGGCCAGTTGTCGCTCCATGCGACGAGCTCCAGCGAGCCAGGCTCGAACACCAGCATGCGGCCGTGCGGCTGGATCGAGCCAGGCACGCGAATCGGCTCGAGGTCGCAGGACGACAGGTCGACCTCAGGCGGCTGCAAGGTGTGGGAAGCGTGGGAAATGGGGTGGGTCGCGTGAGGCTGGGTCATTCAATCGACGCGGCCGGCGGCGCGCAAAAACGAGTGGCGGGGATCATGCCTGTGCCTATTGCGGAACCTCGTCAGCGCGTTCCTACAAGCCCTGCAGTCCAAAGCGGGGCATGAGGCTGCGAAAGCCCGCAACTGCGCCTCGGCGCGCTGCGTCGATGGCGGCCGGATCGGCCAGCGCAGCCCCGAGTTGTGCCACAAAATCCTTCCATTGCGCCGCGAGCCCTCCGGGCGCATCGACTGGCTGGAAGTAACGCATCGGATGCGGCGCGAGGCGCGGGCCAAGCCGCTTGTGCATGACCATGCCCCCAAGCTGCGAGCCTTCGAGCACGTAGGCGAGGCCCCAGGCAAAGGCGGGTTCGCGCGCGGCTTCTTCGGCCAGCCCCGGACCTATGCCATGCGAAGCGTTGTGTTGCTCGCTGCCGGCCGGTGCGCCGAGATCGTCAAGATCGAGCGCGAGCGCTGCAAGGCGGCGGTCGGCGCGGCGGGCGCTGCGTTCGAGCCCGGGCACGCCAGAGGCGGCCAGCGCGTCTCGCACCGCCTGCAGCCACGGACGCAACGCGCGCAGGTGGTTTGCATAGTCGGCCAGAGATGCGTCGTCGCGGGCAATCGGCAGCCGGCTGTCCAGCGCCTCGTGCAGCTCGTGCGTGGCGGCGCGCAAAGGACGTAGAACATGGGCAATGTCGGGCGGGTTGCTCGTCATGAAACAGGGAAATCTGCAAGTCGAAGGGAACGGCACGAAGGCTCTATCCGGGGTATGCCGAGCCTACCTAAACACCGTGCCCCGCCGGTGGGCCTGCTTCGCTTTTGGCAGTAGGAAATCCGGCCGGCCCACCCGTAAACTGATGGCTTCCCGCCGGCATGTCCGCCCTGCCATCTGAACTTTTCTGGACGAAACCACGCCATGACGCAGCCGAAGCCCTCCCCTGCCCTTGTGTCCGCTTTTGCGCCCGGCGGCACGCTGCGCGCTTCCATCAACCTCGGCAATCCGATCCTCGCCAGCAAGGACGCGGCCACGGGCGAGCCGGTGGGAGTGTCGATCGACCTCGCGCGGGAGTTCGCACGGCGGCTTGGCGTGGGCATCGAGCTGGTGGTTTTCGAAAAGGCAGCGGCGTCGGTCGATGCCGTCAGGAACGAGAAGGCCGACATCGGCTTCTTCGCCATCGACCCCGCCCGCAGCGAAGGGCTGCTCTTTACAGCGCCCTATGTTCTCATCGAAGGCAGCTACCTGGTGCGCAGCGCATCGGAGCTTGCCGACAACGCGCAAGTCGATCGCGCGGGCGTGCGGATTTCAGTCGGTGCAGGCAGTGCCTACGACCTGTTCCTGACGCGCGAGATCAAGAACGCAGAAATCGTTCGGCTGCAAGGCGCCCCGGCGGCACTCGCGGCATTGCGGTCAGGGCAGGTCGAGGTGGCCGCCGGCATCAAGCAACTGCTCGAGGCAGAGGCGCAGCGCGAGCCAGGGGTGCGCGTGCTGCCCGGCCGCTTCATGGTGATCCAGCAGGCAATGGGCACGCCTGCCAGCCGCGGCGCAGACGCGCGGGCGCTGCTGGCGGCGTTTGTCGAGGAGATGAAGGCCGGCGGCTTTGTCGCCGATGCGCTGGCGCGCCATCGCATCGAGGGCGCCGCTGTTGCACCTGCAGCGCCTGCGGCTTAGCCGGCCGGCCTTCGCGTTGCACAGGTCAGGGTTTTCGGCTCACAGCTTGTGGGCTTCGACCGGTCCCCGCGAATAGAACAGGAAGTACCCGGTTGCAGTGCTGAAGTCGTTCTTCTTCCAGCCGGGCGGCACCTTGAACACGCCGAGCTGCTCACTCGCAACGCCCACGAAAGCCGTGTTGCCGGTGTCGGTGGTAATCCTTTGCCAGGCCTCGCGCGTCACGGGCTGCATCTGCATCTTGGGTTCGCTCCATTCGGGCGTGCGAACCTTGTCCCGCATGATGTAGCGGCCGCCCTGGCGTTCGATCTTCACCAGCTCTTTCAGAGCGCCGTTGCTCTTGACGGCGTACACGCCGACCAGTTCGGCCTCGGGTCCGCCGCCCGGGCCGCAGCCCGACAGCAACAGGAGGGCGGACGCGCCGGCCGCAAGGTAGCTCAATGCTTTTTTCATGGCGGTGCTCCTCAGCGCTTGTCGTTCTCGCGCAGCTTCAGGCTGCCCTGGTAGCGCAATGCGTGCGGGTAGTCTTCCTTGCCGCCGGCTTCCTGAACCATCATCTTCTGCTGGCTGGCCTCTGTCTTGGCGAGCAGGGTCGACGGCAGGTTGAGAACACCCTTGATCTGGTCGTACTGCGCCTGGGTGATGCGGCCGATCGAAAGGAGACGGAATGCATCCCTCTCGATGTTGAGCAGCAGCGGCTTGTTGTCGGCAAAGTTCTGCGCCTTGGCCAGCAGATCGCTCCACGACTGCGTGCTGTAGTTGCTCACGTAGTAGTCCTGCCCGGTGGGCCCGGCAAGCACCGCGGTGCAGCCCGGAAGCTCGAGCTGCGTGGTGCTGGTGGCCATGACGAAGGTCTTGCGCTCTTGCATTGCATCGCCGTAGGCCAGCGTGACGGGAATGGTCCATGACGACGCCGGATAGGCGTTCTGGTTGGGGAACGGCTCCTGGGCCATGGACACGAAGGTGCGGTCGCCCGCGCATTGCGCATCCACGGTGAGCAGCGGCACGCCGGTCTGCCGGATGAAGCTGTCGCCGATGTCGGCCACCTTCTTTCCGCCGCTCGCCTTTTCAATGGAGTTCCACAGCCGCGACGGCGTGGCATTGCCGAACGCATAGTCTTTCAGGTAGAGCTGCAGGCCCTTCTGCATTGCTTCTTCGCCAATGTAGTTCTGCACCATTTCCAGCACATGGCTACCCTTGTTGTAGACAAAGATCGACGGGCTGATGAAACCGAAAGAGCCCGCATCGTTCAGGTTGCGCTGCACCGGCACCGCGGTGTCCTTCAGGTCGGCCACGATCACGCTGTGCTTGTCGAGCACGTAGTCCGAAAAGCTGTAGTAGTTCGGGTGAAACTTGATCGTGGTGCGGCGGTCGAACCAGCGCGCGAACGACTCGTTGAGCCACACGTTGTCCCACCAGTCGAGCGTGACCAGGTCGCCGAACCACTGGTGCGCAATTTCATGCGTGACCACCGTGACCGAATACAGCGTGGGCGTGTCGCCGGGCTTGGTGAGCACGCGATCGGCAAACTCGAAGATCGAGCCCCAGTTTTCCATACCCCCAAAGCCGGTGTTCGGCTTGTTGTTGTAGCTGTCGTTGGCGGCCACGGTGTCGAACTTCTTGAACGGCAGCGGAATGCCGGTGTAGTTGTAGTAGTAGTCCATGGCCACCTTGGTCCACTCCATTGCAAAGGTGGCCCAGGTGGAGCGGCCCGGCGGCGTGAACCAGCGCAGCGGCATTTCGCTGCCGTCCAGAGGGCTCTTGAAGGTGTCCGAAAGAATGTCGAACTTGCCGCCGCCGAAGAAGGTGAGGTACATCGGCATGGAGGGTGTCTTTTCGAACGACACCTGCTGGTAGCCGTCGGGCAGCTTGACGGCCGATTTTTGCGCGGCGTTCGACACGGTTTGCCAATCGCCCGGCACCTCGGCCGAAATCTCGAATGTGTGGCGGAAGGCCGGCTCGTCCCAGCCCGGGAACCATTGGCGTGCGTAGTTGGTTTCGCCTTGCGTCACGATCGCGTCGCTGCTCACGCCCTCTGGCGTGGAAAGGCCCACCTTGAAAATGCCGGTGGCCGCCGAGCAGAACGGGTTGCGAGCCATTTCGTCGGGCGGGCAATATTCCGCATCGGAGAACTGGATCTTGCCGTCCCACTCCATGTGCAGCAGATACTTTCCCTTGGCAATCTGCCCATCGTTTCGCCGCAGCTGAACAAAGTCGCCCAGCGTCTGCGGGGTAGGAACAAGCGGAATCGCCTCGGCAGGGTTCGAGAGCTTGCGCAAGGTGGTGCGGCCATTGGCAAACTTGAGGTTATGCGCGGCCACCACGATGGCATCCACCGGCTTGAGCACTTCGATCTCCACGTCGCCGCGGCCCACAAAAGTCTTCAGTGCCGCGTCGGGCCTGAACCAGAGCTTGTAGTTGATGGGCCAGACGGTATCGGGCAGCTCCATCGGCTTGACGGACCGGTCGACCTGCGGCCCGGCTGCCGCCGGTGCGAGCGCCGGTCCGTCGTCGGGCGCCTTGGGCGAGGCCGCACTTTCCGCCAGCGGTTCTGGCGCATTCAGCGCAGTGCCCCCGAAAGAAGATTCACCGCCGCCCCCTCCGCCGCCGCAGGCCACCAGGGTGGCAAGGGTCACGGCGGTAATGGCAAGGTTGTTGACGACTGGCTTGACAAGTTTCTTCATGATGATCGCCTCTTGGTAAAGACAGGCACCGCCCCGCATGTACCGGCGGATAGCCGGTGTGGCGCGAGCGCGCAAAAAAGGAATGAACGGATGGAATGAAAAGCACGTCGAACAGGCGGGGCGGCACCGCACCCTCCCGGCGAACGAAACGTTCGCAGGACAACGCGAGCTACATGCCTGTTTTTCTTGAGCCGGCACGGCACGCGCGTGCCGCACCGAACCCACCGCCTTCAGGCGGGTGGTCCGAGGATGCGGGGGGCGAGGGGTTCCATTCCCGTCGATGCGCGAGGGCTATGGAATGGCTGTGCCGGGCCGGGTTGAATGCCTGGAGAGTGGGCTTAGCGCACGCGCGCCAACTCATCATTGCCGGCATGGAACCGGGGTTGCGACGGCAAGTTCTTGTGGGCTGTTATGGATAGCTTCACGTGCGCGCTCCCTCCTTGGAAGTGCGAACATTTTTAGCTGATCGCGTGCGCCCACTCAACGGATCGCGGAACTTTTCCCTCTCAAAATGTTCGCGCGCCATACGACAAAGGGAGTCATTGAATGCGTGCGCGCAATGCACTACGAAGATGGTTCCTTCTTCTTGCTGCAATCGCTTGGCTGCTCAAGAAAACAGGCGCGCGCCTTGTGACCGCACAGCCACAGATTGCATGCATTTACTGCAGCGTTAAAGCCAGAGTGCGTCTTGCAATTGCTGCGCAGTCCAGCGCCTGGGCTGCTGCGGCCACTCTTCGAGCAAAGCCGACATCCTCGCATTGCGCGGCGCTTCCATGTCCTGGTGGTGCGCAAGCCGCACGACCTCTCCGCTGAGCGCATCGATCTCTGTACGCCGGCCGAGCGCCAGGTCATCGGCCATGCTGGAGCGGGCCTTGGCATCGATGCGCAGCATGCGCGCCGCGACGATGCGAAACAGCCAGTCGGGCAGGCGCAGCACTGTCGACAGCCGGCGCGCCGGCACCGCGGCCACCTGTGCCGGTGCAATGCCGGCGCTGCCGAGCACGCCAAGCGCCTCGTCGATCAGCGCGGCAAAGCAGCAGCGGTAGCCGCGCTGCAGCAACTCCTCGCGCAGCGGCAAGCCCGAAAGCGCATTGACCGGATTGTTCAGGTTGAGCAGCAGCTTGCCCCATTGCACGGGCAGCAGGTCGGCGTACAGGTCGAGAGGTATGCCGGCACGCTCGAACACCGGCACCCAGGGCCGCAGCGCTGCGTCGTCCTTTGCGGCCAGCCGCCCTGCCGTGCCCCGGTGAAAGGCGCCCGGCGCGGTTTCAGCCACGTTGTACGGCACCATGCCGGGCAGTACACCGAGAGTGGGGCCGGCCCTCGATGCCGCGGCGCAATTGGAAATGCCGTTCTGCAGCGAAACGACCGTGGTGCCCGCCGGCAGCGCAAAGGCCAGCTCGGCGGCCGCCTCTGCCGTGGCGCCGCTCTTTACGCACAGCAGAACCAGTGCCGGCGTTGCGCCGACCGGCACCTGGTCACTCAACCGCAGGCTGGCAGCGGGCAAGCGACGCGAACCGCCTTCGAGATCGGTGAGTGCCAGGCCGTGCGCCGCAAGGCTTTGCAGCATCCGCGGGCGGCCGACAAAGGTAACGGGGACACCCGCCGCGGCAAGGCTGCCGCCGATGAAGCAACCGATGGTGCCCGCTCCCATCACCAGCACTTCGCCGGGAGGGGAGCCGAGCACCTCGGTGGAAGCCATCAGGTGCGTTCCGCCACCCAGGCCTGCACTGACTGGAGTGCTGCGGGCAGGCCCGCGGCATCGGTGCCGCCGGCCATGGCCATGTCGGCCTTGCCGCCGCCCTTGCCGCCCACTTGCTGCGCCACAAAGTTGACCAGCTCCCCAGCCTTGACCTTGCCCACCGTGTCGCTGGTAACGCCTGCGGCCACCTGCACCTTGGCGCCGTCGGCCGCAGCCAGCACGATCACCGCGGTCTTGAGCTTGTCCTTGAGCTTGTCCATGGTGTCGCGCAGCGTCTTGGCATCGGCACCGTCGAGCTTGGCGGCCAGCACCTTGATGCCGTTGACGTCGATGGCCTGCGAAACGAGTTCGTCGCCCTTGGACGATGCGAGCTTGCCCTTGAGCGAGCCCACTTCGCGCTCCAGCGCCCTCACCTGCTCCAGCACCTGGGTGAGCCGGCCCTGCAACTCTGCAGTGGGCGACTTGAGCGTGGCGGCCACGCTCTGCACGGTCGATTCGAGGTCTTGCAGGTAGCTGAGCGCATTGGCGCCGGTAACGGCTTCGATACGTCGCACGCCGGCGGCCACGCCGCCTTCGCTCACGATCTTGAACATGCCGATGTCACCGGTGCGGCCCACGTGCGTGCCGCCGCAAAGTTCGCGGCTGGTGCCGATGTCGAGCACACGAACGCTCTCGCCGTACTTCTCGCCGAACAGCATCATGGCGCCCGTCTTCTGGGCCGATTCCATGTCCATCACCCGCGCGTGCGTCTCGGTGTTGGCAAGAATCTCGGCGTTGACGCGCTTTTCGATCTCGAGGATCTGGTCGTGCGTGACCGCTGCGTTGTGCGCAAAGTCGAAGCGCGTCTTGTCGGCATCTACCAGCGAGCCCTTCTGCTGCACGTGCGTGCCCAGCACTTCGCGCAGGGCCTTGTGCATCAGGTGGGTGACCGAGTGGTTGCGCATGGTGGCGGCGCGGCGTGCGGTGTCGACGGCCGCCCTGACGGTGTCGCCCACTTTCAGCGTGCCTTGCGTCTGCGTGCCGTGGTGGCCGAACACGTCGGCCTTGATCTTCTGCGTGTCTTCAACGCCGAACTGAACGCCTTCGGCGACCAGCACGCCCTGGTCGCCCACCTGGCCGCCGCTTTCCGAATAGAAGGGCGTGGTGTCGAGAACCACGATGCCGGGCTGGCCTTCTTTCAGCTCTTGCACGGCCGCACCTTCGAAGTACAGCGCCACCACCTTGGCGTTTTCTTCGAGGTGTTCGTAGCCGGTGAAGACATTGCCCGCGCCGCCGTATTCGACGTTGCGGTCCATCTTGAACTTGCCGGCCGCGCGGCCCGCAGCCTTCTGCTTTTCCATGGCGGCGTTGAAGCCGGCTTCGTCGACACTCACGCCGCGCTCGCGGCACACGTCGGCCGAAAGATCGAGCGGAAAGCCGTAGGTGTCGTGCAGCTTGAATGCCACGTCGCCCGGCAGCGTCTTCGCGCCGTTGGCGAGCGCCGAGTCGAGAATTTCCATGCCGTTGGCGAGCGTTTCGAAGAAGCGTTCTTCCTCGGCCTTCAGCGTTTCGGTAATGCGCTTTTCATCGGCCACCAGCTTGGGGTATGCGTCGCCCATCAGCTTGACCAGGTCAGGCACCAGCTTGTGGAAGAACGGCTTCTTCTGGCCCAGCTTGTAGCCGTGGCGAATGGCCCGGCGCACGATGCGGCGCTGCACGTAGCCGCGGCCTTCGTTCGACGGTATGACGCCGTCGGCCACCAGGAACGAGGTGGCGCGAATGTGGTCGGCAATCACGCGCAGCGAGTTGTTGCCCAGGTCTTTCTCACCTGTTTCGCGAGCGGCGGCCTTGATGAGCGCGTCGAAGATGTCGATTTCGTAGTTGCTGTGCACGTGCTGCAGGATGGCCGCAAGGCGCTCCAGGCCCATGCCGGTGTCCACGCAAGGCGCGGGCAGCTTCTTGACCGAGCCGTCCGGCTGCATGTCGAACTGCATGAACACGTTGTTCCAGATCTCGATGTAGCGGTCGCCGTCTTCATCGGGGCTGCCGGGCGGGCCGCCGGGGATCTCGGGGCCGTGGTCGTAGAAGATCTCGGAGCACGGGCCGCAGGGGCCGGTGTCGGCCATCATCCAGAAGTTGTCGGACATGTAGCGACCGCCCTTGTTGTCGCCGATGCGCACCACGCGCTCCGGCGGCAGGCCGATTTCTTTCGTCCAGATGTCGTAGGCCTCGTCGTCCTCGATGTAGACCGTGGCCCAGAGTTTTTCGGCCGGCAGCTTGTAGACCTCGGTCAGCAGCTCGAAGGCCCACTTGAGCGATTCGCGCTTGAAGTAATCGCCGAAGCTCCAGTTGCCCAGCATCTCGAAGAAGGTGTGGTGGCGCGCGGTGTAGCCCACGTTCTCCAGGTCGTTGTGCTTGCCGCCGGCCCGCAGGCACGCCTGTACCGATGCAGCGCGCACGTAGGGACGCTTGTCCTCGCCCAGGAACACGTCCTTGAACTGAACCATGCCCGAGTTCGTGAACATCAGCGTCGGGTCGTTGCCCGGCACCAGCGAACTCGAGGCCACCACCGTGTGGCCCTTGGAGGCGAAGAAATCGAGAAAGGTCTTGCGGATGTCCGCGACCGTGAATGTGGGCTGGCTCATCTTTGGATTTCGTCTTCTGTCGGGGACGGCCTGGCGATGGCGACCCTCTCGTCGAACCCACTGCGTCGAACCGACCTAACTGCTTGATTTACTTGAACAAACGATTATAGGTTTGGCTACCGCCCCGCGCCTTGCCTGCCAGCGCCCGTCAGCTTGGGGTGGGCTGCGCCGCTACCATGGGCTGTCGCGGGAGAGAACCAAACGCGTTCGGCCTCGTCCTAACTGCTGTTTTCATCCCGATGCGAATCAAGGAGCACGCATGGCAGGTCATGAGGCGCCACACTGGAAAATCGAGGATCTGGAGTTTTCGCGCATTGCACGCGACAAAGTCCGGCAGGACGAAAATCTTTTCTATCTTGTCGCTTCCGCCTCCCTCATCGAGAGCGGCTCCGACCTGTACACCCATAACCTGGTCGATTTTTTCCGCGGCGACGACGAGGTTACCGCCTGGCTCGCGCAGCACTGGGAGGCCGAAGAACTGCAGCACGGCAAGGCGCTGCGCGCCTACGTCGCGCATGTGTGGCCCGAGTTCGACTGGGAAACCGCCTACCGCGGATTTCTGGAGGAATACGCCACCTATTGCAGGGTCGAGCTGCTCGCCCCCACGCGCGGGCTCGAAATGGCCGCACGGTGCGTGGTCGAAACCGGCACCGCCACCTACTACCGAGCCATGGCGCGCGCCACCTCCGAGCCCGTGCTGCGCGACCTGGCCAGCCGCATTGCGGCCGACGAGGTGAGCCACTACAAGCATTTCTACCGGTTCTTTCGCCGCTACCGCGACCAGGAGCGCCTCAGCCGCTTTCGCGTGCTCGGCACCATAGGCCGGCGCACGCTGGAGCTGAAGAGCGAAGACGCCGATTGCGCCATTCGGCACGTGGTGCGCTCCCGCTCGCCCGAGCGCGCCGATGACACGGTTTTTGTGCAGCAACTGAGTGCACGCATCAACAGCACCGTGCGCACCAACCTGAGCGCCGGCGCCACCCTCAAGATGCTGATGCGCCCGCTGGAGTTGCCGGCGGGCGTGCAAACCATGATCCAGTACCCCATCAGGCAGTTCATGGAGCATGTTTTCCTGCGGTGACTCGGGCGGCGGCAATCGCAGGCAAGGCCGAATTGGTGCACAACGGCCAGAAACTCAGATGTATACTTTCGGAGTACTTTTCCCGGTCCTGCGAAATGCCTGAATTTGCCCCAAGAAATGCCCGCCTCGAATGGGCTTCGCTGTTCGCCGCCGAATGGACGCGGCTGGCTGGCGGGCGTGCCGATCATGAATTCCTGATCGACCAGGGCCTCAGCCTGGTGCGGGTGGTGGGCGACCGCGAACCCGCCGACGTGGCGCGGCAGCACTTCGAAAACACCCCCGAGCCCGAGCAACTGGTGCGCGACCCCGAAACCAACTTCACCTCGCTGGCGGCCGAGGTAGGCATCATCAAGCCGGGCGAACGGCTCGACCAGATGCATATCGAATTCGCCCACGGCATTGCGGAACTGTGCGCCGCGGTAGGCGACGGTTATGGCGACTCGGCCTCCGCCAACGCGGGCCGGCACATCAGGGCGCTGTACGGGCCGGTTTGAAACGGCCCGGCGCCCTTTCTTCTCTTCAGCCCTTTTTCGATCGTCTTCGTCAGCCCATTTTCGGCAGGCCAAAGCCGAACCCGAACACCGGTCCGCTCTTCTTGGCGGGCTTTGCCGGCCCGGCCTCTTCATCGTCTCGCGGCCCAAGGTCGAGATCGTTGATCATCTTCTGCAGCTCCAGCAGGCCGGCGGCCATCGCGGCCTTATAGGTCTTCATCGACCTTGGCTGCTGGCGCAAGACGCTCCAGCCTTGCCCCTCTTCCTCATCGCCAAGCTCGACCAGGCGCCAGCGGTAGGCGCCCTCTTCCACCTCGATGACCGTGACAGCAATGCTTTGAAGCGTCGACATGGCCGCATGGTCGGCCATTGGCGAGCCGCGCCGTGTCGGACGAGCGCGGTTTGTGTTTGTGGCCGCAGTGCCCTGGGCGGCCCGCCCGCTCAGGTCGGTGCGCTGGGTTCTGATTCGGGTGCGGCGAAGCAAGTGCAAGCCTGAGCGTTCGGCTGATAGGGCGCACCGCATCGGCTGCATTGCTTTCGGTGGGGGTCGGTTGCCGCGGCACGTTCGCTGCGGCGGTGGCGCCTGGCCGCGCGCCATGTGGTTGCGGGGCGCATCCGCTCCGTGCGCAGCTGGGTAATTTCGGCAATTCCCTCGGGCGTGATTGCAGTTACCACCGCGGTGCGGGCCATGTTGAACTTGCCCGATGGATCGATGGCAGGTGCAATATCCGCCTCTACCAACCCCGTGGCCTTCAGAACGGACACGTGCCTGATTTCTTCCGGCTCCACGATCTCCATAGGTAACTCGACATGCTGCAGCCGCAGCAAGAAGAGCAGGTGCATTTTCTTGATCCCCTCAACGAATGCTTTTTGTTGAACCTGAGGGTGCCGGATTGTTTTGAGGGAATGTGGCGGTGTCCAGATTAGTTGGGCAAAAAAGTCGGATTTCGGGCGGGGGCGTAACCCTTCCGTTTCACGAGCCTTCGCATCCTTGGCAATGTCGGTGCTTCTAGCCACCGGCCTGATCGAAGCTGAGATTCAACAACAGAAAAGCCTAGCCAGGAGGGAGGGGATTCCTACGCAAGGCCCAACAGTCGACGCAACCAATTCTTGGGCTTCGCGGTTGCACTCCGAGCGGTGCCGAGTTCACTTATGAACCGGTCCTTTGCATAGGAATAGTCCTGAAGCGTCTGCTCGGTGCCATGCCCAACGCGCAGAAATAACTCGCCAACAAAAGCGGCATCCATCACCGCATTGTGTTTGGCGTCAAACGCCGCGAGATAGGGACTTGTCTCGCGAATCATCAGCCAGAAATCCTGACTTCGACGAAGCGCATATCCGTGCCGCTCCCCGAACGCTCGAAGCGCCTGCTCCCGATAGAAGAATATGTGTTGACCACAGTAGGGCACAAGGTATTCCCACTCGGGGCCCTGACCCTCGTAGAAAACTGTTGAAAACACGATCAAGTCAGGCTTTATCGCGAACAACTCGCCGATGGATTCGGCCGGTTGTGGAAAGTGTTCAAAAACCTCAAAAGCGGTCACCAGGCTCGGAGAAATGTCGTCCAGGCGGTTGACCTTGAAGTAGTTCGCGTATTTGGAATCGTCATAGGCGTCGTAAGCCAAGTACTTAAACCCGCTATCCCGCATCAAGCGAGTCAGCAGGCCAGCTGATCCCCCGTAGTCGATGCATTCGCGCTGTTTGTCGAAACCGATGGTCTCCAGAAGAAAGCAAAGCCGCACCCAGGTCTGCACAACTCGCGCAGCCTGTCCAACATCGACGTGCACTCCAGGGATCGCGTAGGCCTCGTCCAGCCAATGGGGGTTTTCGGTTTGCAGGCTCGCGCAGCTCTCACATTCGAAATAGTCGACCTGGTGACGGCCCAAGACCTCGTGCGTGAACATGAACCGGGACTTCGACCCGCATAGGCGACAGGTATCTTGCATAGCCGGATGCTAAACGACAAAGATCCACACTGAAGGCCGTGGGCGTCAGCTGCTGCAAGCCCTTGAACTTCAGCCATGCACGCTCCGAGGACGTCTGCGATGGGAGCCGCTTCACGGGTACGAGCGGCCGATCCCGGTCACTGCCGGTGGACTGAACTTACCCAACATTGGCAAGTTGACAGGGTGAGGCGGGGCGGCATCGGGAACACGGTCGAAGTTGAATCTTCAACTTCCCTCTGTAGAATCACCCACTCAAGTCGAGCACTCGTTAGAAATCAACGAGTTGCAAAATGCGGGTGTAGTTCAATGGTAGAACGGCAGCTTCCCAAGCTTCATACGAGGGTTCGATTCCCTTCGCCCGCTCCAGCGCTTCATCAGCCGCATCTACAGCACGCTGGTGCAAAGCAGTGCCTTGCAAGACCCTTGCGGTCTTCGATCCACCCCACCTCGCAAGAATCGGCTTAGCCCCGCGCCCGCGCGATCAGCCGCCGGTTGAAAGACGGCAACGCATCCGCCGTTGCTTCGACGCGTGCGGGACCGTCATGCAGGAGACAGCCTCCCGCCCCGCGGCCGGGCACCATCGAGGCACTCCCCAACGCCTCTCTCCGAAAGACGCCCTCATGGAATTCGCCTACACGCCCAAGGTCCAGGACTTGCGCACACGCCTGCTCGCCTTCATGGATGCACACATCTATCCGAACGAGAAGCGGCAGGCTGAAGAGGCGCATCAGTCGTATCTCAACGCGCAGAAGAACGGGGGCTTCTACACGGGCCTTCCGCTCCTGGAAGAGCTGAAGGAAAAGGCTCGTGCAGCGGGCTTGTGGAACCTGTTCCTGCCCGAGACGGCGCACGGCGCAGGCCTGACCAATCTCGAATACGCACCGCTGTGCGAGATCATGGGGCGGCGCTACTGGAGCGCCGAGGCATTCAACTGCAGCGCACCGGACACGGGCAACACAGAGGTGATCGAGCGCTACGGTTCGGCCGAGCAGAAGGCACGTTGGCTGCAGCCGCTGCTCGACGGGCAGATCCGCTCCGCCTTTGCAATGACCGAACCCGCGGTGGCATCTTCCGACGCCACCAACATTGCATGCAGCATTCGGCGCGAAGGCAATGAATATGTGATCAACGGGCGCAAGTGGTACATCACGGGCGCCATGAACGAGCGCTGCAAGCTGTTCATCCTCATGGGCAAGACGGACCCCGACAATGCCAATCGCCACCAACAGCAGTCGATGATCATCGTGCCTGCCGACACGCCCGGCATTACGGTGTTGCGGGACATGGCGTTGGTCAATCACTTCGATGCGCCCTTCGGTCATCCTGAGGTGCTGTTCGAGAACGTGCGCGTGCCTGTCGAAAACATTCTGCTGGGCGAAGGCCGCGGTTTCGAAATTGCGCAAGGCCGCCTTGGGCCGGGGCGCATTCACCACTGCATGCGCATGATCGGCATGGCGGAGTCGGCGCTTGAAATGATGTGCGAACGCGTGGTGTCGCGCGTGGCCTTCGGCAAGCCGCTGGCCGAACAGGGCGTGTGGCGCGAACGCATTGCAAAGAGCCGAATGCTGATCGACCAGACCCGATGGATGGTGCTGCACGCAGCCTGGCGCATGGACACGGTGGGCAACAAGGTGGCCGCGCAAGAGATCGCGATGATCAAGGTGATTGCGCCCAACAACTGCATTCAGGTAATCGACGATGCAATGCAAGCCTTTGGCGCCATGGGCCTGAGCCAAGACACGCTGCTGGTTAACTTCTGGGCCTATGCGCGCCACCTGCGCATGGCAGACGGCCCCGACGAAGTGCATCGCAACGCAATTGCCAAGCACGAGCTCGCACGCTACGCACGCTGATGAAAAAAGGCCTCGCGAGAGGTCTTCTCCTCCTGCCGCCCCTAGCCGGCAAGGTCGAAGCAGCACCCCGCGTAGTAAGGCTTGTCGCCGCCCTCGACAAAGGGCACTTCGATCGGCTTGCCCTCGTTGCGCCACGCGTCGCGCCGCTTGTATCCGGCGCCTCTCAATTCGGCCCACAACTCTTCGTCGTGCTGAATGCGATACGGGCACACCGCAAAACCGATGCTGTTGAGCGTGTAGATGGTTCGCTCGGGGTGAACCGCGGTCGTGTTCAGCACGATGCGCCTGGGCTTTACGGCTAGCGATGCAATGATCCTGGAGATCTGGACGGGCAAGTACTGCAGGCTGCCCGATGCATACAGCACGTCGCAACCGCTCGCATCTTCGTAGCGGGTGGTAAAGCTCAATTGCGCGGTTGCCTCGCGCCGCACGGCCAGTTCGCGCCCTGTCTGCACCACGCCCGGCACATCGCACACAGTCCAGCGCAAGTTGTCGGGATACGGCAGCACACGCTTGAACGCGTAGTACTTGATGCCCACGTGCCCGCCCAGGTCGAACACGTTCGACATGCCCGCGTCGATGGATCTGGAGAGCCAGTAAAGGCCCGGGTAGTCATAGAAATAAATCTGGTGGCTGTAGATTTCCCAGGCTGCTTCGGCGTTGTCGTAGCCCACCGCCTTTGAAGGTGGCGCGCCCGCTTCTGCGGCGGCAAAACTCTCGAACGAGCCCATGAAAAGGTTCTCGTCCTGGTTGTCCAGAAATTTCTGTTCGTATGCGCTGGGGGTCAGCGGCATCAGGGTTGAAAGCATGGTTTGGTCTCCTCATTGTTGTTGTTGCAGGGCGGCTTTACTCCGCCGCCATCGTGGGCGCGTCGCCACGTCGCTTGGCCACGCACATCAATGACAACGCACTGCCAGGCGCAGACGGCCGGCGGCCGGACAGCACATTGCCCAGCCGGTACTTCCATTGCGCCGGCCCCACCACGCCGTTCAGCGCCTCTGCGCCTATCTGGTGGTTGTGCGGATACACGTGAACATCAAAACCAAGCGGCTCCAGCGTGGCCTTGAAGAACTCCTTGGTGACTCCGTCGCCCGGCTGGTGATGAATCTCGGTTGCCAGGCCCCACGATTGCTGCGTGCCGGTTTTGTGAAAGCCATGCCGAATCGCACGGTAGACCCATAACCGTGCGTCCCACATGAGCTTGGCAATGCCCTTGTAGTCCCACGCGGTGAGCTGCGGGTCGTGGTCGGTCACCAAGAGGCCGTGCGGCTTTACGAGCCGGGCGCCTTCTCGCAGCACGGCGGCCATGTCGTCGCAGTGGTGCAGCGATGCATTGATAGCAACGATGTCGGCCACATGCGAGCGAAACGGGGTGTAGGCCGCATCGGCCAGCACCGCCGTATAGCCGAGCTTTGCAGCCAATTCCAGCGAGCCCGGGGCAACGTCCACGCCCACCAGGAGCCGCGGCTTTCCCCCCACGGTTGCAAAGATGTTCCCGGGGCCGCAGCCCAGGTCGATGACCACCTTGTCCGTCCAGTCGCCGGCGGCCGCAAGCCACCGGCTTCTGAAATGGGCGTCGCGGTGGCAAAAATCCAGGTATTCCTGAGCCCACTCCGGATTGCCAAAATAAGTGGCATTGGCAGTAATGGCAGCACTTTTTCGGTGCAGTCCGGACTCATAGTAGACCCCGGATTGCTTCAATTTCGCATTTGGCAATAAGATGTCCCGGAACATTTGTAATCCTTCAAAAGTTGCGACAATCTTGAGACAATTTATTGCGCAAGAATTACATGACTTGTGCAGCCAGGATGGAATTTTTTAATTTGGTTACAAGGTCGGATGATTATTAACAGGAGCCATTTACCCTGTTTATCCGTACATCCTTAGTTCTCTGATTTATGGCGTCGCGTTCGCGCCACTTGCAGGTTCCCGTTCAGCCCTGAAACCGCTGATTCAGGCCGAACCGCAGCACGCACAGTCCTGGTGCAATGCCGGGCTTACCAGTTTTCCATTTTGATTACGCACTGCAGCGCCAAGCAGGCGCTTTGTCATGGTTGCGTCCGAGGGAAACGGGGCGCTTGTCTCCCCTGAAAGGGGACGCATCGCTCATGCGTCTGCGCGTGGGAATTTTTACATTGGTTCCCCCGTGATCGCATCACGGCGACTGTTTTCACGCAGACGCGGTAAGCCTGTCCGTCCTCGATAGCGAGTTACCTACTCGATTCGGGTGATTAGCTACCCCGTTTGGGCGATATCAGGTAGTACGTCTATGTAACAACTGATTCCGGAGTGTAACTTGACCAACATTTGCCCCCACCGTTTGCGTCAAACACCCTAGGATTGCCCTCGAAATATGACCAAACGTACTACCTCTTTTTACTTTTACTTAATGCAATTTTTCCGTATTCAATCTGCCGTCAAGTATTACCTATTCGAGCCATTCCATGAAACGTCATTCGGTTTTTTCGGAGCAATTAGAAGCCCCCCGGTTTTCACTGGACGACCTGTTCGTTTCACTGCCCGGTTCGGCAACGGCAGATCGAATTGGTTGTTCGGCGGCATTCGCACCGGAAAATATGCGGCACTGGAGCCAATGGGCCGGAGCTGCCGATCAATTCCCCGACACCCCATTTGCAGCAGCCTGGCTGCTGCTGCAGGCACGCTGGCTCAACGCGCAGCAACCGGTTCTGCCCGAGGCCCTGGCAGCCGGCCCGCAGGCACCCGCAACGCAATCAACGCTTGCCCTGCCGTTCGATCCCGCGCAACCAGCTAGCGCGTGGCTGTCCACGCTCGAACAGCAGCGTCGGCACGTAACGGAAGCAACAGAAGCACACGAAGCCACGGAACCCGGGTTATTGCCAGGCTTTCTCTGGCTGCGCGGCGAACACATCGCACCCGCTACCCAGGCCCCCCTCCGCTTCTGGCTCGACACATCCAGCGACTCTCCGCGCCTCCACGCCGACGCAGCAGCAGGCCTTCTGGACACTGCCTCGCTCGAGCAATTGCTGACCGCAATCGCCGACACGGCCGCCGACCTGCTCTGCCGCCCCGACACACCGCTGGCCGAGATTCGCACCCTGCCCGCTGCCGACCGCGAGCAGCAGCTGGTTGCCTGGAACACGCCCCCCGCGCCTCTGAACCTCCAGTTCAACGTGGTGGACACATTCAGCCGCCAGGCCGCCATCACGCCAGACGCTACAGCGCTTGCCGAGGGCGAAGCGCAGATGAGCTACAGCGAACTGGAGCGCAGCTCCGACCGGCTCGCCCGGCGCCTGCAGCAGCAGGGCGTGCGCGCGGGCGGCGCCGTCGGGCTGCTGCTCGACCGGTCGATGGAAGCCGTGGTTGCGCAACTGGGCGTTCTGAAGGCGGGAGCAGCCTATGTGCCGGTGCCGACGGACTTTCCGGCAGAGCGCGTTGCCTACATGCTCCGCGAAGCGAACGCGCGGCTGACAATCGCCGCGCCCGCACACCGCCACCTCGTGCCGGAATCGATGGCCGTGCTGGCGCCGGACGACGCGGAAGGCGACGCGCAAGCTTCATGGGAGGCCCCGTCCATCGACGGCGAAACGGTGGCGTACGTGATGTACACCTCGGGCTCGACCGGCACGCCCAAGGGCATCGAGATATGCCACCGCGCAATTCTTCGCCTCGTGGTCGATGCGGGCTATGTCGAGCTGGCTCCCGGCCACGCCATGCTGCATGCCGCGCCGCTGGGCTTCGATGCTTCCACGCTCGAAGTGTGGGGGCCTCTCCTCAACGGCGGCTGCTGCGTCATTCATGACGAGCGCGTGCCCACGGGCGGCGGTCTTGCCCGCACCATTGCACGCCACAACGTGCACACGGCCTGGCTCACCGCGGCCCTGTTCAACGCGGTAATCGACGACAACCCCGCGCATCTTTCTGGCCTGCGGCACCTGCTTACGGGCGGCGAAGCGCTTTCGGTGCCGCATGTGCGGCGCGCGCTGGCCGCGCTTCCGCAACTCGCGTTGAGCAATGGCTACGGGCCTACCGAATGCACGACCTTCGCGGCCACGTACCGCATTCCGGCCGCGTTGCCCGCCGATGTTCGTTCAGTACCGCTCGGCCGGCCGATCAAGGACACGGTGCTGCGTGTGCTGAGCCCGGCGATGGCTTTGATGCCTCGCGGCCTGGTCGGCGAGCTGTGCATCGGCGGACACGGGCTGGCGCGCGGCTACCTCGGGCAACCGGCGCTCACCGAAGAGCGTTTTGTGCCCGACCCGTTCGGCGCGCCGGGCGAGCGCCTGTACCGCACGGGCGACCTTGCGCGCTGGCTGCCCGACGGCACCATCGAGTTCATCGGCCGTCGCGATGGGCAGGTCAAGATCCACGGGCACCGCATCGAAACCGGCGAGGTAGAGGCCGCCATCCTCTCCCATCCGGCCGTCAAGAGCTGCGCCGTTGTCGCGCGGCCCGATGCCGATGGGCAGTTGAGCCTTGTCGCCTACCTTGTCGCGCGTTCGCAAGAAAAGCTTTCGTGGGAGGCGGTGCGCGCGCACCTCGCAGCGCGCCTGCCGGCAGCCCTGCTGCCGTCCGCACAAGTCTGGCTCGAGCAATTGCCTGTCACGGCCAACGGCAAGCTGGACCGCAAGGCCCTGCCTGAACCCGCCGGCGAGCGGCCCGACCTCTCCCAGCCTTTCGAAGAAGCGCGCAACGCCATCGAGCAGCGCGTGTGCGAAGCCTTTGCGCGCGCGCTGCGCATCGCAAAGGTAGGGCGCAACGACAACTTCTTCGACCTTGGCGGCGACTCGATGCGGGTGCTGCAGGTGCTGGCCGATCTGCAGCAAGGCAGCGCGCAGCCGCTTTCGACCAACCTCTTCTTCCGGCATCCGACACCCGGCGCAATGGCGGCCCAGTTGCAGCCAGCCGGCGACGCAACGCCCGCGGCAACCGCCCGGCTCCGCTCGCCGCAAACACTGGCCAACGCGCCAGACCTGCAGGACGCCGTAGCGCTCATTGCCACCGCGGGCCGCTTTCCGGGCGCTGCCGATGTCGAGCAGTTCTGGGACAACCTGGTTGCCGGCCGCGACACCATCAGCTTTTTCGACGACGAGACGCTCGACGCCGGAGTTTCCGAAGCCCTGCGCTCCGACCCCGCCTACGTGCGCGCCCGCGGCGTGATCGAAGGCATAGAGAACTTCGACGCGGCCTTCTTCGGCATCGGCCCGAAAGAAGCGGCGCTGATGGACCCGCAGCAGCGAGTGTTCCTGGAGATTTGCTGGGAGTGCCTGGAGCGCGCCGGCTATGTGCCCGACGCGGCCCCCGGCCCCGTGGGCGTGTATGCCGGCATGTACAACGCCAGCTACTTCCAGCGCCACGTCAGCACCCGGCCCGACCTCATCGAAGCGGTGGGGGAGTTCCAGGTGATGCTGGCCAACGAGAAGGACTACATCACCACCCGGGTGGCCAACCGGCTCAACCTCACGGGCCCCGCGGTAAGCGTGCACACCGCCTGCTCGACGTCGCTGGTGGCCGTGGCGCATGCCTTTCATGCGCTGCGCACGGGCCAGTGCTACATGGCGCTGGCGGGCGGCGCGTCCGTCACCTGCCCCACGCGCAGCGGCTACCTCTACCAGGAGGGCTCGATGCTCTCGCCCGACGGCCGCACGCGCAGCTTCGATGCGCAGGCCCAGGGCACCGTGTTCAGCGACGGCGCCGCGGTTGTGCTGCTGAAGCGCCTGGCAGATGCGCAGGCCGACGGAGACACCATCTATGCGGTGCTGCGCAGCGCCGCCGTCAACAACGACGGTGGCGCCAAGGCGAGCTTTACCGCACCCAGTGTCGACGGCCAGGCCGCGGTGATTCGCGCCGCGCTGGCTGCAGCCAACGTGGAGGCGCGCAGCATTTCGTATGTGGAGGCGCACGGCACGGCCACGCCCATGGGCGACCCGATCGAGGTAGAGGCGCTGACCTGTGCCTATGGCGAGCACACCGACGCACTGGGCTTCTGCGCGCTGGGCTCGCTCAAGAGCAACGTGGGCCACATGGTCACGGCCGCCGGCGCCGCCGGAATCATCAAGGCGGCGCTTTCGCTGCACCACGAAGTGATTCCGCCGACGGCGCACTTCACTGCGCCGAATCCTTCCATCGATTTTTCGCGCACGCCCTTCTACGTGACGCCAAGCCTGCAGCCGTGGCCGCGCGCCGGCGATCCGCGCCGCGCGGGCGTCAGCGCCTTTGGCGTGGGCGGCACCAACGCGCACGTCATCGTCGAAGAGGCACCGCCTCGCCCCGCTTCACCCGTTGCAATCGGCCCGCAGGTGCTGCCGCTCTCTGCCCGCTCGGAGGCTGCGCTCGCGGTGGCTGCCGAACAGCTGGCCGCGCATCTCGATGCGACACCGGGGCTGCCGCTCGCCGACGTCGCCTACACGCTCGGCGTCGGCCGCAAGGCACATGCCTTCCGCCGCGCGGTGGTAGCCGGCGACGCGGCCGAAGCCATTGCTGCACTGCGCGGCAACGACAGCGCATGGCGCGTCAGCGGCCACATCGATTCGCGCGCGCCGCAACTGGTGCTGATGTTTCCCGGCCAGGGCGCGCAGTACGCCGGCATGGGCAAGAACCTGCATGCGAACGATCCCGTTTTTGCGGCCGCATTCGATGCATGCGTGAAGGCATTCGGCAACGCTCTGGATTTCGATCTGCGCGAACGCATGTTCGAAGGCGAGGCCGATGCGCTGTCGCCCACGGCCGTGACGCAGCCCGCCATGTTTGCGCTGGAATATGCGCTCGCACGCAGGCTTCTTTCGCTGGGCGCGCGGCCGCATGCGCTCATCGGCCACAGTGTGGGCGAGTTCGTTGCCGCGGTGCTTGCGGGCGTCATGCGCCTCGAAGACGCTGCTCGGCTCGTCGCCCGCCGCGGCGCGCTCATGCAGGCCCAGCCCGCAGGGGCAATGCTGTCCGTGCGCCTTGGCGCGGACCAGCTCACGGCCAGGCTCGGTACTTCGCTGTCGCTTGCCGCGGACAACGGCCCCACCGCTTGCGTGGTTGCCGGGCCCTTCGAGGCGATTGCCGCACTGCAGGCCTCGCTGCAGGAAGAAGACATTCCGAGCCGCCCTCTGCAGACCTCGCACGCATTCCACAGCGCAATGATGGACGGCGCCGTGGCGCCCTTCGAAGCGCTGGTGAGTGAAGTGGCACTGCACCCGCCGACGATCCCGATCTATTCGACGCTCACCGGCCGCCTGCTCGAAGACGCCGAAGCCACCAGCGCCGGCTACTGGGCCCGCCATCTGCGCGGCACCGTGCACTTTTCGCCCGCCGTGCGCAGCGCCATGGCGCAAACGGGGCGGCCGCTCTTTGTGGAGGTCGGCCCCCGCAATGCGCTTGCCACGCTGGTGCGCCAGCACGGCGCCGCCGAGGTAATGCCGCTGCTGCACGGCGAGCCGGCCGACGAGGCCCGCACCCTGCGGCTCGCACTCGCGCGCCTCTGGACATGCGGCGCCGACATCGAGTTGTCGCGGCTTGCCGTGCGCACCGGCGCGCAGCGGGTCCGCCTGCCCACCTATCCGTTCGAGCGCAAGCGTTTCTGGGTCGACATCGCGGCCCCCGCGGCAAAGCCGGCCACCTTGCCGGAAGCCGCGCCGCCCGCGCCCGCCCTTTTCGTA
This sequence comes from Variovorax sp. 3319, assembly GCF_031456585.1. Taxonomy (NCBI): domain Bacteria; kingdom Pseudomonadati; phylum Pseudomonadota; class Betaproteobacteria; order Burkholderiales; family Comamonadaceae; genus Variovorax; species Variovorax sp. 3319. The sequence goes on along the minus strand of NZ_JAVDUZ010000003.1, from coordinate 371,960 downwards.
CCACCCCCCGTTTTGGAGACGACCGTGACAGTTGCTGCAGCGCCCCCGCTACCTGTTTCTTCCACACCTGCTTCGTCAGACGCCTCGCTGGACGCGCGGTTGCGGTCCCTGTTCGAGGACATTTCCGGCATCGACATGGCCCAGGCGGAGGGGCACGCCGCCTTCAGCGAACTCGGGCTCGACTCGCTCACGCTCACCCAGGTTGCCACGCAGATCAAGAAGCGCTTCAAGGTGAACCTGAGCTTTCGCCAGCTGATGGAGAACTACCGCAGCCTTGACGCCCTCTGCGCGTTCCTGCGGGAGAGCCTGCCGCCCGAGCTCGTTGCCACGTCCGTTTCCGTTGCCGCACCCGTTGCAGCCGCTGCCGTTCCCGAGGCCATTTCCGCGCCTGTGCAAATGGCGGCCGTCGCGCCAATCGCCGTGCACATGCAACCCGCGTTCACTCCGTTGCAAGGCGGCGGATTCGGCGCCGCGCCGCTTGTACAACTTGTTACGCAACAAATGGAACTCATGCGCCAGCAGCTCGCGCTGCTATCGGGCGCAGGGGCAGACGTGTCCGCTGCCGCGGCATCGCAGGCCATTCAACAGGCCCAGCCCGCTACGCAGGCAGAGGCGGTGCAGGTGACCCAGATCGCCCAGGTGGTGCCGGCCTCTGCAGCACCGGCTGCCAACACGGAAGAGCCCGCAGCATCCAGGGAGCCGATGCGCTACGACGTGTCGAAGGCCTTCGGCGCCATTGCGCGCATCCATACGCAGCGCACCGCCGAGCCGAGCGGCCGCCAGAAGGCGCGGCTCGCAACCTTCATGCGACGCTATGTGGAGCGCACGCAAAAGAGCAAGCAGTTCACCGAAGCCAACCGCCCGCACATGGCCGACCCGCGCGTGGTCAACGGCTTTCGCCCGATCACGAAAGAGATCACCTACCAGATCGTCATCGAGCGCTCCAAGGGTTCGAAGCTCTGGGACCTGGACGGCAATGAATACGTCGATGCGCTGAACGGCTTCGGAATGAACATGTTCGGCTGGCAGCCCGACTTCGTGCAGGAAGCCGTGCGCCGCCAGCTCGAAGAGGGCTATGAAATTGGCCCGCAGCATCCGCTGGCCGCCGACGTGACGGCGCTCATCTGCGAACTCACCGGCAGCGACCGCGCGGCGCTTTGCAACACCGGCTCGGAGGCCGTGATGGCGGCCCTGCGCATTGCGCGCACCGTTACCGGCCGCAGCACCGTGGTGGTGTTTACCGGTTCGTACCACGGCACGTTCGACGAAGTGCTGGTTCGCGCCGGCAAGGGCGGCAAGGGCCTCTCGGCTGCCCCTGGCGTGATGAGCGGCATGTTCGGCGACATCCGCGTGCTGGACTACGGCACTCCCGAGGCACTGGCCTTCATTCGCGAGAACGCCGAAGACCTTGCCGCCGTGCTGGCCGAACCAGTGCAAAGCCGCCGGCCCGACTTCCAGCCGCGCGAGTTCCTGGAAGAAGTGCGCGCCATTACCTCGCAAAGCGGCAGCTGCCTGATCTTCGACGAGGTCATCACCGGCTTTCGCGTGGGGCTGGGCGGCGCGCAAGAACTGTTCGGCGTGCGCGCCGACCTTGCCACCTACGGCAAGGTCATCGGCGGCGGCTTTCCGGTGGGCGTGATCGCCGGAAAGCGCGAGTTCATGGACGCACTCGACGGCGGCGCCTGGCAATACGGCGACGACTCGATTCCCGGCGTGGGCGTGACCTACTTTGCCGGCACCTTCGTGCGCCACCCGCTCGCGCTGGCCGCGGCCAAGGCGTCGCTCACCCATCTGAAAGAGGCGGGCCCTGCGCTGCAGGCGGGGCTCAACGCCAGCACAGGCGCCATGGCCGAGGAGCTCACGGCGTGGTGCGCCGAAGTGGGCGCGCCCATTGCGGTCAAGCACTTTGCATCGCTGTGGCGCGTGAGCTGGCTCGAAGACCATCCGCTGCAAGACCTGCTGTTCGCAATGATGCGCAGCCGCGGCGTGCACATCCTGGACAACTTCCCGTGCTTCCTGACGAGCGCACACAGCGCGGAAGACATCGCGACCATCCAGCGCGCATTCAAGGAGTCGGTCGCCGAGATGCAGGAATCCGGATTCCTGCCGCGCCGCGCCACCGTCATCACCGGCTTCGACTACCGCAAGGCGCAGGAAGAAGACGGCTCCGTTCTCGCCCGGGACATCGACGGCCAGCCGTTCTGGTACGTGCCGGACACCACCTCTTCCCCCAGCCATCTGATCAATGGAAAGGCCACAGCATGAACGCCGTTCTTCGCCCCCCCGCAGCCGCGGGCCTTATCGAATGCGTTATTCCGACGACGGAATCGCAGCGCGAAGTCTGGCTCGGCGCAACGATGAGCACCGAAGCCTCGCTCTCGTACAACGAATCGGTGCTGCTGCGCCTGCGCGGCTCGCTCGACCAGGACGCCATGGCGCGTGCCGTGGCCCGGCTCGTCGAGCGCCACCAGTCGCTGCGTTCAACCATTTCGCCTGACGGCACCTGCATGCTCGTCGGCCAGCCGCCCGAAGACCCGATGGTGCAGAAAGACCTGCGCGGCCTTTCTGCGCAAGCACAGGCAGAGGCGCTCAAGGCGGCACACGACGCCGCGGTGAGCACGCCCTTCTCGCTGGAGCAAGGCCCGCTGTTCCGGGCCGTGCTGTACCGCCTCGGCGACGCCGAGCACGAACTCGTCATGTCGGCGCACCACGTGGTTTGCGACGGCTGGTCCTGGGTGGTCATTACCGAGCAGCTCGGGCATCTGTATGCCGAGCAAACCGGCAACGGCCTGCGCCTGAAGCCGGCGCCAAGCTACGCGAGCTTTGCCGCGGAGGAAGCCGCCGAGGCCGCCCACCCCGACATGCAGGTGCATGTGGACTTCTGGCTGGAGCACTACCCCGGCGGAACCTTGCCAGTGACCGAGCTCCCGCTCGACCACCTGCGCCCTGCGGCGCGCACCTTCAGCTCGCGGCGCGCAGAGCGGCTGCTCGACCGGCGCCTTGTGACCGCGCTGCGCTCGATGAGCGCAAAGACCGGCGCCAGCCTGTTTGCGGGCCTGCTCACCGGCCTGGTCGCCACGCTGCACCGCCTTACCGGGCAGGACGACATCGTGGTCGGCATTCCGGCATCGGGCCAGATTGCGCGCGACATGCCCGACCTGGTGGGCCACTGCGTCAACCTGCTGCCGCTGCGCCTTTCGGCGCACGGCCAGATGCGCTTCGACGCCTTGCTGGGCGAATGCAGCACCGCCGTGCTCGACGCGTTCGACCACCAGGCGCTCACCTATGGCGCACTGCTGGGCAAGCTGGCGCTGCAGCGCGACCCGAGCCGCCTGCCGCTGGTGAGCGTGGTGTTCAACGTGGACCCCGACGTTGCCAGCAGCACGCAGGCTTTCATCGGCCTGGACGTCACGCAGGACACCATTGCCCGCAAGTACGAGAACTTCGAACTTTTCCTGAACCTGCGCCCGCTCGACGGCGGCTTGCAGATCGAGGCGCAATACAACACCGACCTGTTCGACGAAGTCACCGTCCAGCGCTGGCTCGACATGTTCGAATGCGTGCTCCGCTCGGCCGCGCGCAACCCGGGCGAGGCAGTCGGGCGGCTCGAAGTGCTCTCGCCGGAGGGAACGCAGGAACTCATGGCCCTGCAGCCCCCGCCCAACGAGCTCGAAGGCGCGCCGCATGCGCTCGCACGCTTCCTGGAGCGCGCGCCGCTTCAACCTGACCGCCCCGCAGTGCGCGACGGCGCGCGCGTTTGCAGCTATGCCGAGCTCGATGCGCAGTCCAACCGGCTGGCGCGTGCGCTGCGCGAGCGCGGCGTGCGCCGCGGCCAGCATGTGGGCCTGTGCCTGGAGCGCAGCCTGGAGATGGTCGTCTCGATGGTTGCCGTACTGAAGGCGGGCGCCGCCTACGTGCCGCTCGACCCCGCGTTTCCGCAGGCGCGGCTCGACCACTACGCCAAGGACGCCAGCCTCGCCCTGCTCCTGACCTCGTCCGACATTGCCGCGGCACCACGCAGCTGGCGTTCCGATGCGGGCGAACGCGTGTTCGAGATCGACCGCGAGGACACCTGGCAACACGGCTCCGGCGAGCCGCTGCCCGCGAGCGAAGACGACGCTGGCCCCGACGATCCCGCCTATGTGATCTACACCTCGGGCTCCACGGGCCTGCCGAAAGGCGTTTCGGCACGGCACCTGTCGGTGGCCAACCTGCTGCAGTGGATGCTCCGCAAATCGGGCATGCATGCCGACGACCGCATTGCCGCGGTGACCACGCTGTCGTTCGACATGGCGGTTCCCGACCTGCTGCTGCCGCTGGCCGTGGGCGCCGAGATCGTGATGGTGCAGCGCGACCTCGCCATGGACGGCGTGCGCCTGAGCAAGCTGCTCCAGGAAGAGCGCATCAACTTCCTGCAGGCCACGCCCGGCATGTGGCAGCTGCTGCTGGACGCCCAGTGGCCGGGTGCACCGGGCTTCAGGGGCTGGATTGGCGGCGAGCCGCTGCGGCCGAGCTTTGCGCTTGCGCTGTGCGAGCGCCTCTCGGAGCTCTGGAACGGCTACGGCCCGACGGAAACCACGGTGTATTCCACCGCCTGGCTCGTCGACCCGAAGGCGGTTGCATCGCGCGGCGTTTCGATCGGCCACCCCGTCGACAACACCGAGATCTGGATTCTCGACGCCGACATGCAGCCCTGCCCGATCGGCGTGCCGGGGGAAATCTGCATTGCAGGCGACGGCCTTTCCGAAGGCTACATCGATCGGCCCGAACTCACCGCAGAGCGCTTTGTCACCGTTCGCCTCTTCGGCACCGCCAAGCGCCTGTACCGCACGGGCGACCGCGGCCGCTGGCGCAACGACGGCCTGATCCAGCACCTGGGCCGGCTCGACTTTCAGCTGAAGGTGCGCGGTTACCGCATCGAGCCGGGCGAGATCGAGGCTCGCTGCTGCGAGGTGGCCGGCGTTTCGCGCTGCGTGGTGGTCGCGCGCGAAGACAGCCCGGGCGACGTTCGCCTGGTGGCCTACCTCGCGCTCACGCCAGGTGTCGAGCTTGACCAGGACGTGCTGATGGCCCACCTGCGCGAGCACCTGCCCGCCTTCATGCTGCCCCAGCACGTGGTGGCGCTGAAGGCACTGCCCACGCTGCCCAACGGCAAGGTCGACCGCGTGTCGCTGCCGCCGCCGCAACAGGTTTCGCGCGACGAGGCACGGCGCGGCGCCGCACCGCGCACCGATTGCGAACGCAAGGTGCTCGAAACCATGGAAAAGGTGCTGAGCCTGCCCGGCCTCGACATGCGGGACGACTTCTTCGCCATGGGCGGCCATTCGCTGCTGGCTTCGCGCCTGACGACGCTGCTGAGCCGCGAGTTCAAGATCACGCTGCCGCTGCGCTCTCTGTTCGAGGCGCCCACGGCGGAAAAGCTGGCCGCCGTTGTCGAAGGCCTGCAAAGCACGGGCTCCCGTGCCCAGGCGCCGCTGCCTTGCCGCTTCAGCCGCAAGACGGCGCCCCTCACGCCGTCGCAAGAGCGCATCCGGTTCATGGAAGAGCTGCATCCGGGCCGCTCGGTCTACAACGCGCCGGCCGCCCAGCGCCTGACCGGCAGCTTCGATGCGCAGCGCTTCGAGGCCGCGTTCCGGGAAATCATTCGCCGCCAGCCCGCGCTGCGCACCCGCATGGCCACCGACCCGCACACCGGGCAGCCGGTGCAGGCGATGTCGGAAGCGGTCGATTTCGAGTTGCCCTTCATCGACCTGCGCAACCTGCCGGCCGACCAGCGCGAAGCCGAACTGGCCGAGCGCATGCAAGAGCTTGCCGACCGGCCCATCGACATTCATCGGGCGCCCATGATGCATGCGGCGGTGTTCCAGCTCGACGAGCATGAGCACGTGTTCGTGTTCGTGCCGCACCACCTCATCTGGGACGGCTGGTCCTTCGACCTGCTCCAGCGCGAACTCTCCGCCATCTACGACGCGGCGGAACGCGGGCGCCCGCACGGCCTGCCCGCGCTCACGACCACCCATGGCGACTATGCCGAGTGGCAGGCGGGCTGGATGAACGAGGCGGGCTTCCAGGAGCAGCTCGACTTCTGGCTGAAGCGCTTTGCCGATGCGCCGATGCCGCGCCAGCCCAACACCGACATGCCGCGGCGCTCGGGCAAGAGCGGCCAGGGCGGCGCGCAGTGGATCCGTGTCGACCTGTCGACCACGCAGCAGCTGCGCAAGGCCGCCCGCGACATGGACGTGACGCTCAGCATGCTGACCTTCGGCATCTACGCGCTCACCATGAGCCGCGTCATCGGCTCGGAATCGATCGTCATTGCCAATCCGGTGCGCGGCCGCCAGCAGCCCGAGACAGAAGACGTGATGGGCTTCTTCAACAACGTGCTGCCGGTGTCGCTGCAGGTTGGCCTCGAGCAGCCGCTTTCGGAGTTCATGCGCTACGTGAAGCGCGAACTGCTGTCGATCATGAACTACCAGCAGGTGCCCTTCGAGCGCCTGATGGCCGAGCCCGCGCTCGGTGCCCGCATTCGGGCAGTCGGCCCCTACCAGGCGATGTTTTCCTTTCAGGACGCACGCGATCGTGCGCGGCGCCTGGGCAGCCTGCAGACCCGCCAGCTGCACCTGATGCAGCACGGCGCAACCGACGACATCGGCGTGTGGCTGATGGACAAGCCGCACGGCCTGGAAGGCGCGCTCATCTACAACGCCGATATCTACCTGCGCGAAACCGGTGCCCACCTGCGCGACCGCTACCTGGAGCTGCTGCAAAGGGCGGCCGACTACCCCGACGCCACGCTGGCCGAACTCTCCAGCGAAGAAGGCTCGGCAAGCGCGGTGTACCTGCGCAAGCTTGCAGCGGCCGATCCGCACAAGACTGCGGCACCGGCCAATGGCGCCGCCGCGGTCCCGAAGGCGGACGACACCCTGCTGAACCCCGAGCACGCGCAGCTTGCGCAGATCTGGGCTTCGGTGATCGGGATCGACGTCAACGACATCCGCCCGACCGACAACTTCTTCGACCTTGGCGGCGATTCGCTGCTCGTGCTGCGGGCGCTGCAGCAGACCGAGCAGACGCTGGGCTACCGCGTGCAGTCGCGCCGCTACCTGTTCGAGAACCTCGGCCAGATCGCCGCGTCCGCCCGCGAAGCGCACGACACCGCGGACCTCACGGAGCTGGCGCCGCTTGCCATGGGCAACCTCAAGGCCGGTGCGCGCAGCGAGGGCCTCTTGAGCCGCACCTTCGGCGGCTGGCTGCGCAAGGAGTGAACGATCATGGGACACGCGGCCTTCAACCTTTCTTCCGTCGATGCGCCGGTTTGCCGGTATCTCGACCTGGACGATTGCGCCGGTCCCGGGGCGGCGCTGATCCTGTCGAAGGATGAACGCGCGCGCGCCGGGCAGTTTCGCTTTGCGGTCGATCGGCAGCGCTTCGTGGCCGCGCATGCGGCGCTGCGCTACGCATTGGCCGAGCAGACCGGCGAGCGCGCCGACGCACTGCGCTTTACCCACAGCGCATTCGGCAAGCCTTCGTTGCTGGGCTGGCCGCGGGTTCATTTTTCTTTGAGCCACAGCCAGGGGCTGGGCCTGATTGCCATTGGCGAGCGCGGCCCGCTGGGCGCGGACGTGGAGCAGCTGCGCGCGGTGCCCGACGCACTGGCGCTTGCCGCAACGCATTTCACCCGGCTCGAGAACGAAGCACTGCGCGCCCTGCCCGCTCATGAGCGCGACCACGCCTTTCTTACCTGCTGGACGCGCAAGGAGGCCTGCCTCAAGGCCATCGGCCTGGGGCTGATCGTGCCGCCGGAACGCTTTGAAGTGGGCTTGACGGCCGACTGCCGCAGCGTCGAGGTGCCCGTGGCCGGCCGGATCTTGTGGCTTGTGCTGCAGTCCGCGCCTTCGCGCATGGACAGCGTGGGATCGATTGCCGAGTGGCGGCAGACCCACACCCGCGTCAGCGCGCCGCGCGGCGCAACGGAGAGCTTTGCATGACGACCCCCTATCCATTCCTGTTCGGGCCCGCGTCGCGCCAGATCTTCGGCCTGTTCCATGCCGCCGAAGACGCGCAGCCCGGCAACACCGCCGTACTGATCTGCCCGCCTTTCGGGCAGGAGGGCATGCGCACGCATCGCTTCTTCAAGGTGCTGTCCGAGCGCCTGGCGCGTGCGGGTGTTGCGACCTTGCGCTTCGACTTCTATGGCACCGGCGATTCGCCGGGCGACGAGGACGACGGCGAGCTCGACGGCTGGCGGCGCGACCTGTGCACGGCGCATGAAGAACTGCGCCGGCGCGCACCCGCAAGCCGCATCGTATGGGTGGGCGCGCGGCTCGGCGGCACGCTGGCCGTGCTGGCCGCACGCAACGGGCGCTGCGATCCGGCGCGCCTGGTCTTGTGGGAGCCGGTAATCGACGGCCGCCGCTACGCCCGCCTGCTGCGCGAACAGCACGTGGCTGCAATCGACACCACCTTTTGCATTCCCGACCTGGCCTGGCGCCGCGAACTTTCGCGGGAGCCCGGCGCAATGCCCGAGGAAGCGCTGGGCACATCGCTTTCGCCAACGCTGCGCACGCAGCTGGCCGCGCTCACGCCCGAGTCGCTCGCGCTCACCGCGCTGCACGAGACGCTGGTGCTCACGGGCCCCGACGACGAGCAGACGGCGCAATGGGCTGCCGAGCAGCAGTCGCGCTACATGCCGGTGCGCCTTGCCTACTTTCAGCACCGCCTCGACTGGACGTCGGACCCCTACCCCAACAGCGCCATGGTTCCGGCCGATGCGCTTCACCGCCTGCAGGGTGCCCTTCATGAATGACATGACACAAACCCCGGTCCGGTTCGGCCCCGGAAACTCGCTGGTCGGCACGGTCACCAACCCCGCGCACCAGGTGCCGGCCACCGCCGCATGCCTGATGTTCAACATGGGCGCCAACCACCGCGTGGGGCCGCGCCGCATCAACGTCAAGCTGGCGCATGTGCTGGCCGAGCGCGGCGTGAGCAGCCTGCGCTTCGACCTTGGCGGCGTGGGCGACAGCGACGCGTCCGACTTCTCGAGCGACCTGCACACCCGCGCGCTGCACGACCTGCAGGCGGGCATGGACCTGCTCGAAAAGACGCAGGGCATCCGGCAGTTCGTGATCGTGGCCATGTGCTCGGGCGTGGAACACGCCATGTCGGTGGCCGAGGCCGACCCGCGCGTGGTGGCCGTTTCGCTCTTCGACGGATTCGCTTTTCCGGAGCGGCGCTCCCGCTGGGAGCGCACCGTGCGGCGTGCCATTGCGGCGCCTGCGCACCCGGCGTTCGCGGGCAAGGCCAAGCGCTGGCTCCAGCGGCATTTTCTGCGCAGCCATTCGACAAAGGCGCTGCCAGGCTTCTTCACCGAGAGAAAGCCGGCAGAAGTGAATGCCGTGTGGTTCGGCGCGGCCATGAAGCGCCTGGTCGAACGCAAGGTGGCGGTGCAGCTGCTGTATTCGGGCTCGCTGCATGTTTCGGACCGCGACCGCGACCAGCTCGGCCCGTTCCGCCGCGAGCCGTTCGCCCAGGCCCTTCAGTACGAGTTCATGCGCGAACTCGACCACACCTTCTGCACCGCAAAAGGGCAGCAGCTGTTTCTGCAGTCGGTCGGCGACTGGGTGACCGCTTGCGCCTTCGGTGCCGGCACGGAGCGCCGCACCACCAGCCCCGCCCCGCTCGTTGCAGAGCTCCCACTGCGCGGCGCCTACGTGCCGCAGTAACCCGGTTTCAGGACTTCCAGGATCCCCCACGAGCAAAGGACCATCCCATGGCACACCCCGACTCAGCCAGTTCCCCGCGCATTGCGACCGCTGCATGCGCGTTTGTCCAAGCGTCTGCCAGCGCGCGCATCCGACGCCGCATGGGCACGGTGGCCGCGCTCGTGCTGCCGCTGTGCCTGGGCGGCTGCGGGATTCCTGGCTTCAGCAACCCCGACAGCGGCGGCTGGAGCGCGTCGCGCGCAGAGGGCGAACCGAAGATCGTGCCGATCACGCCCGAGCTGATCCGCACACGCGCCGCGCAAGAGCCGCAAGGCGTGCCGGCCGACGTGCGGCAGCTCTTCGGCAAGGCACCCGCCTACACCATCGCTCCGGGCGACGTGATCGGCATCGTGGTGTACCGGCATCCGGAGCTCATGCCGAATGCGGGCGCGGTCATCTCCCAGCAGTCGGACCCGACGGGCGTGAGCGTGGCACCGGGCTTCATCGTCGATGGCGCGGGCGAGATCACGTTCCCGTATATCGGGCGCACAAAGATCGAGGGCATGACGGAGAGCGCCGCGTCCGACTTCATCACGCGGAAGATTTCTCCCTTCGTGAAAGACCCGCTGGTGAGCGTGCGCATCCAGTCGTTCCGCAGCCGCCGCGTGTACGTGGAAGGCGAGGTTCGCACCCCCGGGCTGCAGATCTTCACCGACGTGCCGATGACGCTGGCCGAGGCGATCAACCGCGCCGGCAGCGTTACCACCGCCGCCGACCGCTCGCGCGTGAACCTCACGCGCGGCGAACGCACCATGACCATCGACCTGCCGCTGCTGCAGCGCTACGGCTTCGATGCGAGCCGCATTCCGCTGCAGAACGGCGACATCGTGAACGTGGGCACCCGCGAGGACAGCCGTGTGTACGTGATGGGCGAGATCCGCAACCCGTCGGCCCTCCTCATGCGCAACGGCCGCCTGAGCCTGAACGAGGCGCTGGGCGACGCGGGCGGCCCCGACCTGCTGACCTCTTCGCCAGGCCAGATCTACGTGGTGCGCAACTCGCGCGGCGACGTGCCCGAGGTGTACCACCTGGACGCGAAGAACCCCGTGGCACTGGCCCTTGCCGACCGCTTCGAGCTGCGGCCGCGCGACGTGGTCTACATCGATCCCGTGCCGCTGGTGCGTTGGAACCGGGTCATCAGCCTGATTCTTCCCGCCGCGCAAGTCGTGAACCTCGGCGGCACGGCCAGCCGCCGCTGAACCCTCCATCCCCGTCCAGGCAACCCAAAAAGGTGATCTCATGAACGCGCACTGGCAACCCGTGGTTACCGCCCCCACCGACGCGGCAACGGCCTCCGAGCAGCCTCCTTCGAGGCTGCGGGAGCACATCGACCTGCTGATCGACAACCGATGGAAGATCGTGAAGATCACGGCCGTGGCGCTGTTGATCGGCGGGGCCTATGCGATGTTCGGACCTCGCGTGTACGAGGCCAACGTGCTGATCCAGGTCGAAGACCCCGAGCGCTCCGGCGGGACGCTGGTCGGCGACTCCGCGAGCAGCGCGCTGAACGCCAAGACGCCCACTGCGGGCGAGGCTGAAATCCTGAAGTCGCGCCTGGTGCTCGGGCAGGCCATCGAGAACACCAAGCTCTACATCGAGGCCGAGCCGCTCTATGTGCCCATCGTGGGCCATTGGCTGGCACGCCGCGCGAAGACGCTTTCTGACCCCGGCTTTGCGGGCCTTTCGGGCTACGTGAGCGGCACCGAGCAGATCGTGGTTGCGCAGATGGATGTGCCCACCGATCTGGAGGGCACGCGCTTCCAGCTGACCGCGGGCGAGAACGGCGCCTACACGCTGACCCACCCCAAGCTGGATACGCCGCTTGAAGGCACCGTGGGCACGCCGCTCGACGCCGAGACCCCGCTCGGCCCGGTGCACCTGCTGGTGGGCTCCGTCGTGGGCCGGCCGGGCGCTGCCTTCTCGCTCGTGCGGCAATCGAAGCAGCTCACCCTGCTCGAGCTGCAGAAAGACCTGCGAGTGATCGAGAAAGGCAAGCAGTCGTCGGTGATGGACGTGAGCTGGCAAACCGACAACCGCACGCAGCTGGCCAACCTGCTCAATGAAGTCGCGCGGCTTTATGTGCGCGTGAACATCGACCAGAAGACCGCGCAGGCGCAGCGCGCGCTCAACTTTCTGGGCAGCGAGCTGCCCAAGCTCAAGCAGCAGCTGGAGGACTCCGAAGAAGCCTACAACCAGTACCGCAATCGCAACGGGACGATCAGCCTCGACGACGAGGCGCGCAATGCGCTGTCGCAGAACATCGACCTGCAGACAAAGCTCTTCGACGCAACCCAGAAGCGGCTGGAGCTCACCGAGCGCTTCACCGCCAAAGACCCTAGCGTCATGACCATCGACGCACAGATTGCTTCGCTGAAGAAGGCTCTCGGCGGCGTCGACCAGCGCATTCGCCGCATGCCGATGATGCAGCAGGACTCGCTGCGCATGCAGAGGGACATCAAGGTCAACACCGACCTGTACGTTTCGCTGCTCAACAGCTCGCTGCAGATGCGGCTCGCGAAGGAAGGCCGCATCGGCAACGTGCGCGTGCTCGACCAGGCGCTGACGCCTGAAAAGCAGATCCGGCCCAAGGCCTCGATCACCCTGGCGCTTGCGCTGCTGGCGGGCCTGTTCCTGGGTGCGGCGTCGACCTTCATGCGCAGGTCGTGGCGCAACACCATCGCCGGCCCGGCAGAGATCGAAACCCACACCGGCCTGGACGTGTATAGCACCGTCACGCTGAGCGACCAGCAGCGCCACCTCGACCGTGCCGTGCTGCAGGGCAAGCCGGGCGTGCATCTGCTGGCTGCGGCCCATCCGGACGACCCGTCGCTGGAAGGATTGCGGCGGCTGCGCACCGCGCTCAAGTTTGCGATGCCGCGCGCGCTCAACAACCGCATCATGATTTCGAGCGCCACGCCGGGCGCGGGCAAGACCTTCGTGTCTTCCAACCTCGCCGCCGTGCTTGCCTCCAGCGGCCGCTGCGTGCTGCTGATCGATGCGGACTTGCGGCGCAGCAGCGTGGCGCCCCGCTTCGGGCTGAAGCGCACCGGCGGGCTCTCGGAGCTGATCCAGGGCACGGTCGAGCTCGACGGCGCCATCCACAAGGGCGTGCTGCCGCATCTCGACGTGATGACCACAGGCGCCTTGCCAGCCGACCCGACGGGGCTTCTTACGAGCGACGCATTCGCCCGCTTGCTCGAAAAAGTCTCGACGCGCTACGACGCGGTGATTGTCGACACGCCGCCCACGCTGCTCGCTTCCGAGACGGCCGAGATGGCGCCCTGCATGGGCACCCTGCTCATGGTTGCGCGCGCCGGCGACAACGAGGTAGGCGACCTGACCGAAAGCATGAAGCAGCTGAGGCACGCCGGTGCGCGCTTCCAGGGCGTGGTGCTCAATGCGGTGGACCCGCGCCACCGCTACTACGGCAGCCTTTCCTACCGCTATGGCGCCTACCGCCTGCGCGCGCACGACTACCCGACCGCACCGCCCGAACTGCCCCGCCCCGCAACGCCGGTGGCAGCCGCAGCCGCGGCGGAGGGAGCGACAGCGTGAACACACTGCCGTCGAATGCGCCCATCCATTGGGCGGGCAATTCGCGATTGCTGATGGCCACCAAACGGGGCGCAGACATCGTGATGGCGAGCTGCTTCTTCCTGTTCCTGGGGTGGGTGTATGCGCTCGTCTGGCTCGGCGTGCTGCTGACCTCCGGCAGCCCGGCGATCTACAAGCAGCCGCGCTATGGCCGCGACGGTCGCGTGTTCAGCTTCTACAAGTTCCGCTCGATGGTGTCCGACGCCGATGCGGTGCTGGCGCGCCACCTGCGCGAGAACGAAGAAGCGCGCCAGCAATGGGCCAAGTACCAGAAGCTGGACAAGGACCCGCGCATCACGCCCTTCGGTGCATTCCTGCGCAAGTACAGCCTCGACGAACTGCCGCAGTTCTGGAACGTGCTCAAGGGCGACATGAGCATGGTCGGTCCGCGCCCCTGCATGTTTTCGCAGAAAGACCTGTACGGGCCCTACTGGGGCCACTACTGCGCGGTGCGGCCCGGCATTACCGGCCTGTGGCAGGTGAGCGGGCGCAGCGAAGTGAGCTACCGGCGCCGGGCGGCCATGGACGCGGACTACGTCGCCACGCTGTCACTGCGCCAGGACGTCGCCATCTTGCTGAAGACCTTTCTCGTGGTCGCGGGCGCAAAGGGTTCCGGCTAGGCCGGGCACGCCTTCCTCCCGCTATCTAAACCCTCAACCTTCAACCGAAAGAACATATGCGTATATACGTTGCTGGTCATCGCGGCATGGTGGGCCAGTCGCTCATGAAGCGGCTGCGGGGCCTCGGGCACGAGGTCGTCACGCGCGGCCGGGAGGAGATGGATCTTCTCGACCAGGAAGCAGTCCGCCGGTTCTTCGCCTCGGAGCACATCGACCAGGTGTATGTTGCGGCGGCAAGGGTCGGCGGCATCCACGCCAACATGACTTACCCGGCGGAGTTCATCTACCAGAACCTCCTGATCGCCGCCAATATCACGCACCAGGCGTTCCTTGCGAACGTCAGGCGTCTCCTGTTCCTCGGCTCGAGCTGCATCTACCCGCGGCTTGCCGAGCAGCCCATCCACGAAGATGCGCTGCTCAGCGGCAAGCTCGAGCCGACGAACGAACCGTATGCAATCGCAAAGATTGCTGGCATCAAGCTGTGCGAAAGCTACAACCGGCAGTACGGCGCCTCCCACGGCATCGACTACCGCAGCGTGATGCCCACCAACCTGTATGGGCCCGGCGACAACTACCACGCACAGAACAGCCACGTGGTGCCGGCCCTCATCAGGCGCTTTCACCTTGCCAAGACCGAGAACGCACCCGAGGTGGTGATCTGGGGCACCGGCCGCGCACGGCGCGAGTTTCTCTACGTGGACGACATGGCCGACGGCTGCATCGCCGTAATGGACATGACGCGCGAAAGCTACGAGCAGCACACCACGCCCATGTGCGCGCACATCAATCTCGGCACGGGCGTCGACCTGTCGATCGGCGAGCTGGCGGCGTTGGTCGGCGACGTCGTCGGCTACCGCGGGCGGATCAGCTTCGACACCTCGCAGCCGGACGGCGCCCCCCGAAAGCTGCTCGACGTGTCATGCGCCGCCGCCATCGGGTGGCAGGCCACGGTGCCGCTCGAAGAAGGCCTGCGCCGCACCTATGCGGCGTACCAGGAGGCGATCCGTCCAGTCCAAGAGATCGCCCACGCCTGAGCCGAACACCCCACACACCCGACCTCACAAGGCCCCGTCATGAGAACACTCTGCTTCTGGTTCGGCATTGCGGCTGCGTTCGCATGCGCCCAGGTAGACCCGGTGTGGGGCTACGCGGCGGTGTGCGTGCTTGCGCTGGTGCAGCTGGCGATGCTCGGCGCCCCGGGAAAGAGCATCTTCCTGCTCATTCACTACACGGCCGTGCTCACCTACTTCTCGGTGGCGCCGGCCATGCAGATCGCGGCCGATGTCTCGTTCTGGGACACGGGCGTGATCGGCAGCGAAGCGCACAGGCAAGCCATCACGCTGCTGCTGCTGTACATGGCGGGCGTGGAAGCCGCGCGGTTCGGCATGCATGAAGCGCCGGCGCCGGACTTTGCGCGTGGGCGCGGAGTGCCCGAAACGCAGATTGCAGGCGTTGCGCACCCCGTACTGCTGCTGTTGAGCGGCACGGTTGCGGCATTTGCATCGCTGTTCATCCGCCCCGACCTGAACTTCATTGCGCGCGGCTTGCCGGACGAGGGTGGGCAAAACCTGCCGGTCGATTTCATCGTGTATTCGACGCTGCCGAAGCTCGTTGTGCTGATGTGCTTCGTGGCACTGGCAATCCATGCGTATCGCCGCCGGACCGTCTGGTCGTGGTGTGCCGCGGGCTTTGCGCTGGTGCTGGCCGGCATTGCGGCCTACCCGGTCAACACGCCCCGGCAAATTTTGCTGATCGGCCTGCTGCCGCTCTTCATCTACGCGCTCGGCGTAAAGCGCCGCTGGCTGCTGTCGATGCTGATCTTCGGCGCCATTGCAGGCCTTGGCCCGGTGCTCAACCTGGTGTCGCGCGGAAGCTTCTGGGGCGAGACGCTCACCACCTTTCCGTACAGCCAGGACTTCGACGCCATGTACATCGTGGCCGGGCTCCTGGAGCGCGCACCGGAACCCGATCTTGGCCTGGGCCGCTACCTGTTGTCGGCCTTCTCTTTCATGCTGCCGCGCGACCTGAAGATGTTTCCGGAGTTCGACCCGCTCGGATGGCCGGCGGTCCTGGGCAATTTCTCGCAAAGCAATCTCTCGCTGCCGCCCTTTACCACGGCGTACTTCGACTTCGGCCTGGCAGGCCCGGTGCTGCTCGGCGTGGCGATCTCGGCCCTGTTTCGCGTGCTCGACAAGGTGGCACAGCCGCATGCCGCGCTCTCGAGCACCTACCTCTGCGCGCTGGTACTGCTGGCCGCTTACGTGCCTTTCATGCGCGGGCCGATTCTCGGATGGGGCCCGTTCGCGGCCTCGGGGCTGATTGCGGCGGTTTTTGCCGGGCTGCTGAGTTCGCGCTTTCGCCAGCCGCGCACAAGGGCGGCTACGTACGCGCACGGCACGACGTGAGGTTTCACCATGTACAAATACCTCTTCTACGACACGATCAGCCTCAACACGGGAGCGGGGGGCGTGCTGAACGTGTCCGACCTTTTGCTGCGCCGTATGCGCATGTGCAAGGGCGATCACATCCAGCCGGTCAGCGAACTGCATCCGCGCCTGTATGCCGCGGCCCAGCGCCTGAAGATCAGCCGCTTTCTGCTGGAGATACTGCTCTACAACTATCACCGGCTGCGGGCGCTGGCGTCCGGCGAGACGGTGTTCTCGCTGTTCCCCAACTACTTTCTGCCGTTCACGCTCTTCGGGCGCCACCGCGATTCGATCGTGGTGGTCCATGACCTGCAGTACAAGGCCTACCCGCAGTACTTCAGCCGCACCAAGCGCATGTGGCTCGACTGGTGCCTGCGTCGCGTGGCCCGCAGCGCAGCCGACGTGGTGTTCATCAGCAGAAGCAGCCAGCAAGACTTCGAGCGCTACTTCGGGCGCTGCGAGCACCCGAACGTGATCTTCAATCCGGTGGATGCCACGCGCTCGCCCGCCCCTCCGGGCCCGGTCAAGGCGGCGCGCTCGGCGGCAATCGGCGAGCGCTATCTGATTGCCTCTTACCACTACTACCCGCACAAGAACTTCGACGGCACGCTGAAGCTGTTCGAACGCATGAAGCGCGAGGGCCTGGTCGACTGGCTGGACGTTACCGGCAACGGCGCGGCCGACGTGAAAAGAATGGTGGCCCGCATGGACCCCGCCATTCGCAGCTGCGTGCGCCACCGGGGACTGGTGCCGCGCAAGGAGCTGACGCAGCTGTATTGCGGCGCGGCGGCGTTCATCTCGCTGTCTGCCTTCGAGGGCTTCAACCTCTCGGCCGCCGAGGCTGCCACGCTGGGCGTGCCGCTTCTCCTGTCGGACATTCCGGTGCACCGCGAACTGTTCGGCGATTACGCCTTCTTCGTCGGCAACGGCTCTTGCGATCTTGCCGGGCTGTCGCGCTACCTGGCCGAGCACCGGTCCAAGCAGCCGGCCTGGCCGCTTGCCGAAGCCTGTGCGCCGGGCGCCGTGGCCAGGCGCTACCTCACGCTGAAGCACGAAGCCGTTTCGCTCGCGGGGGCCATGCAATGACACGGCTCGCAGCCGCCCTTCGGGGTCTTATCCCTGCATGGCTTCTGTGCGCGGCTTGCGGGGCATCGGCTGCAACCGGCGCGGCCGAGCCAACCGGCTTCGGCGTGATGGTGCATTACCTGCCCGACAAGCAATCGATTGCCGATGTGGGCCGCTTCGACGCCGAGGCGCTTGCAGCATCGCTCGCCCGCATGCGGGCTTCGTATCTCATCCTGACGCTGGGGCAGAACAACGGCCAGTTCATTGCACCCAATGCTGCACTGGAGCTGCTATGCCCCGGCAGCCTGGAGAACCGGCCCCCGCGCGACCTGCCGATGGAAATTGGCCGTGCACTGCAACGCCGCGGCATTGCACTGGTGCTGTACCTGCCCTTCCGCGCGCCGCAGGACGACGCCTACCTGATGGACTGCCTGGGTGACGTTTCGGAGCAGAAGCCGCCGCCTGCGCGCTTCATTGCCGGATGGACCGCGGTGATCCGCGAATGGTCGGAGCACTACGGTCCGCTTGCCAAGGGCTGGTGGTTCGACGGTGTCTACAACACCCAGGGCATGTCGGCCGACGACTGGAACGGCCTGTGCGCCGCCGCGCGCACCGGCGCTCCCAAGCGGTGGCTCGCCTTCAATGCGGGCGAGGGTCCGCAGCGCTTCGGCGTGAAGAGCGCGCCCTGCCAGAACCTCATGGCCGGCGAGCTCCTGCAGCCTCCGGCACCTTCGGCCGCCTCGGCGGCATCGGGTGCGGGCCTGGCCTTTCATGTGCTCACGCCGCTTGGTGCCTCGTGGGCCCAGACGACGCCGCCGCGCTTCACGGCCGAGCAGGTGCGCGACTGGATTGCCGACGCGAAAGCGCGAGGCGGGCTGTTCACGCTCGATCTTCCGCTGGACGCGGACTTTCGCTTTCTGCCCTCCCACGTCGCGCTTGTGCGCAGCGCCACCGCGCCGCGCCCCTGACCGCCCGATTGCCACGCACCCATTACCCACGCCACTCGTCCACAACCCATGACCAACGCTCTCGCATTCATCGTGGTGGAAGACCGCCAGAACAAGACCCTGCTGCTTTGCCGCGAGTCCGCGGCACGGGCCGAGGAGCACCTCGTCGTGCTGGCCGGCACCGAGGCCGGGCGCGACTACGAACGCCTGTGCAGCCACTATGTGCACCTGTCGAGCAACCCGGCGGAGTTCGAGAAGATCTGCTTCCGGCGCTACTTCCTGCTGGCCGAATATCTCAAGGCGCATCCGGAGTGCCGCGAGTTCGTGCTGATCGACAGCGACGTACTGCTGTTCCGGGGCGTCGGCGCGCACATCCGCCGCGTGGCCGGCAAGGCGGATTTTTCAGGCTCCTACGTGCGCCCGCGCGACGGCTGGGAGCCGTGCCAGATATCTCCCCACGTGAGCTACTGGACCGCAATGGGCCTGCAGCGCTTCATTGCCTTTGTGCTCAACACCTACGCCACGCCCGCGGGGCGCAGAAAGCTGCGCGCCATTGCGGCGCGTTTCGCGGCCAAGGGTGTGCGCGGCGGCGTATCGGACATGACCCTGCTCCACCTCTGGGCCCATGCGAGCGGCAATGCAGACCCCATCAACCGCGTGTTCGGCGGGCGGGTGATCGACCACAACATCAACGGCGGCCACAACCTGCTGGTGAACGAATTCCAGGAGCGCGGTGGCGCCAAGCGCATCGTGTATGTGGACGGGCAGCCCAGCCTGGTAACGCCGGCCGGTGAGCTGGTGGGCGTGATGGCGCTGCACTTCCAGGGCGGCGCAAAGACAGCCATGGCGCACGTGCTGCATGGCCGTGTGCGCACCGCCGCCGCAGTGACGTTTGCACTGCGGGCCGCACGCCGCGCCAAGAACTGGGCCTTCGGGCGCGGCCTGCTCGCGCAGCGAGCGATGGGCGTAGGCCGGTTTGCGGGCGCATCCGCCCCGAAATGAAACCCGGCACGCATCGGGCACGCGCCATGAACCTCCTCGACCGCTCCTTCACGCTGCCCGGCCTTCGCGCCGTGCAGATTCGCGGGCTGGGCGCGCTGGCTTCGCGGCTCTATGCGTACCTGTCGGGTTTCCTCGCCGTGTTTCTGATGGCGGCGTATGTCTCGCCCGCGGAGTTCGGCGAATACTCGATCTACCAGTCGGTGCTGGAGGCGGCGCTGGTCGTTGGAACGCTGGGCAGCCCGCTCCTGTTCTCGCGCGAAGCGGCCAGCGTGCCGCCGGGCGTGCGGCGGGGCGACGTGCTGCGCACGCTGGCCATCGGCATTCCGCTGGCCGCGCTGCTGGCTGCCGTCATCCTGAAGGTTCAGCACCTTCCAGTGGCCAGCGTGCCCTTTGCGCTGATCGTGACCACGCTGGCAGTCTTCTCTTTCATCAGCCTGCGTCTTTCGTACAGCCGCGGACTGGGCTATGTCGGGCTGCTCAACCTGGAAACGGGCGTTCGCTCGACCATCCTGGTGCTGGGCATTGCAGCCCTTGCGGTGGTGGGCTTCGACCTGGACGCATGGCACCTGCTGCTCATCAACCTGACGGCATTCCTGCTCGTGGGTGCCGCGAGCCTGCGCACAGGCTGGGCGGCGGGGCCGCCCGGCGGCCGGCCGGCGCTGCGCCTGCAGTCGCAAGGTGCAGCCACGGCCTATTCGCTGCTGATGTTCCTGCTTCGCAAGTCCGACCTGCTGGTGGTCGCCTTCTTCATGCCGCTCGGATACGTGGGCGCTTTCAAGGTCGCGTTCCTGCTGGCGGAGGCACCGTCGCAGTTCGTGCAGGCGTTTCTCTACACAAAGACGCGCGCGATGCTGGGTGCCGAGGCCGGCAAGCTCGATGCCTCGACGCTGCAGCTGGCCAGGCAATCGTTCCTGCTGGGCTGCGTGCTCTTTGCCTGCCTCGGCGCGCTGATCACGGTTGCCGCGCCGCTTCTGAAGGTCGGGCATGAGGCGCTCGAGATCTTTCTTTGCATTGCGCCGTATTTCCTGCTGCGCACCTACACGATCCATCACGAGATGCTGCTGGCGCTCAAGAGCCCGGTGCCCGCGCTGGGCGGCTGGGCGCTGCTCGAGGTGGCGCTGCGGCTCGTGTCCTACGGCGTGGTGGTGGCGGTTTTTCCGGGCAAGCCGCACTACGTTTTCTTCATCGCTTTCGTTTCCGACTTTGTTCTTTATGAAGTTCGGATGCGCGCGCTGTTCGGCTTCTATCCGATCGTGCGGCTGGTCCGCGGCTCCTTGGAAAGGGCATCGTGAAAATTCTTCTCTATTCGATGAACTTCACGCCCGAGCTGGTCGGCATCGGCAAATACTCGGGCGAGATGGCGCAGTGGCTGCATGAGCAAGGCCATGACGTGCGCGTGATTGCATCGCCGCCTTTCTTTCCGCACTGGGCGCCGTTCGAAGGGTATTCGGCCTGGGCCTACCGCAAGACGGACTGGAACGGCATCACCGTGTGGCGCGCGCCCACCTGGGTGCCTGCACGGCCGCGTGCACTGGCGCGCATTGCGCACCTCTTCTCGTTCATGGCGTCGAGCATGCCCCTGCTCCTTGCGCAGATCCGCTGGAAGCCGGACCTGGTCTTTGTGGTGGAGCCGCCGCTTTTCTGCGCGCCTGCCGTGCTCTTCTTCTCGCGGATGCTGGGCATCAAGTCGTGGCTTCACATCCAGGACTACGAGGTGGACGCCGCCTTTGGCATGGGCCTGGTGCGCGGTGCGCGCACGCGGCGCTTTGCCCTCTCTGTGGAGCGCTGGCTGCTGAGCCAGTTCAGCCGCGTGTCGACCATATCGGCCGCGATGCTCGACAAGGCAAGGGACAAGGGCATCGACGAGAGCCGGCTCGTGCTGCTGCCCAACTGGGTGGACGCGCGTGCGATCTTTCCGCAACCCGCAGCTGCGGCGGCGGTGGGCGAGCCCGCGAGCGGCTATCGCAGCACGCTTGGCATTCCGGCGGACGATGTGGTGGTGCTGTATGCGGGCAGCCTGGGTGCCAAGCAAGGCATCGAGCTGCTGGCCGATGCGGCGCAGCGCCTGGTTGCGGCCGCGCACATCCACTTCGTTTTTTGCGGCAACGGCCCGAGCCGCGAGCCGCTGATGTCCGCCTGCGCAAGCCTGCCCCGCGTGCACTTCATGGACCTGCAGCCCGCTGAAAGACTCAACGAACTGCTCGGCATGGCAGACATTCACGTGCTGCCGCAGCGCGCCGATGCCGCCGACCTGGTAATGCCTTCGAAGCTGGCCGGCATGCTTGCAAGCGGCAAGGCGGTGATTGTGACGGCCCATGCCGGCACCGAGCTCAGCAATGTGGTCTCCGGCCGCGGCATGGTGGTGGCGCCCGGCGACGCCGATGCGCTGGCCGACGCCATTGCGCAGCTTGCCGTGTCGCGCCCGCAACGCGAGGCCATGGGCGCGGCGGCGCGTTTATTCGCCGAGACCGAACTGGACCGCAACGCCATCCTGCAGCGCCTGGATCGCGAGCTGCTGCGCTGCGTGGCCGAGCCGCTCGCGGTGCCCTCCCCCACCGGATCCAGGCCATGAATTTTTCGAGAACGTGAAACCTCGTCCAACCCTGAAAACTCATTAGGAATCTTCATGTCCGACACCGCGCCTCACTCTTCCGACTCCCCTGATTCCGCTCGGGCGTCCGAGCGCCGCACGGTTTATCCGTCCGGCGTGTGCCCTCCGGCTGAACCGCTTTGGCCGCATTTCCTTACCGGGCAGGAAGATGCCCCGGTTCGCGTGCTGCTCGTCGACGACGACGAGTTCATGCGCCGCGTAATCGCGCAGGAGCTGCTGTCGGACATGCGAATACAGCTGGAGGCCCAGGCCGGCAGCGTGCGCGATGGCCGCCGCCTGCTGACGACGCACGAATTCGACGTGCTGATGGTCGACCTGCGGCTCGGCGACGGATCGGGGTTCGAGCTGATCCGCGAAGCGCGCAAGCTGCATCGCTATTGCGAAATCATCGTGATCTCGGCCATGGAAGACGACGCCCATGTGATGCACGCCTTCGAGCTTGGCGCCACGGGCTACCTGCTCAAGCATGCCTGGCTGCAGAGTTTTGCGCAGGCCGTGCTGCAGGTGGTGAACGGCGGCGCGGCCATTACGCCCAAGCTGGCGCGCCGGCTGCTGACGCGCATGAACCAGCACCCCGCCGAGCCGCCTCCAGTAGAGACACCGCAGCGCGAGGTAACGCTGACAACGCGCGAGCGCGAGGTGCTTCGCTGCGTGGCGCGCGGCTGCGTGTCGAAAGAGATCAGCATGAGGCTGGGCATCTCGGGGCAAACGGTCAACGCCCACATCAAGAACATCTACAAGAAGCTGCAGGTGCACTCGCGTGCGCAGGCGGTGAGCTTTGCCACCAACACCGGGCAGCTCTGAGCAAAGGACATGGCCATGAACACCCCCACCATCCATCCCGTCGTGCTTTGCGGAGGCAGCGGCACGCGGCTGTGGCCGCTCTCGCGCAAGACGCTGCCCAAGCAGTTTGCGCCGCTCATCGGCGACAAGAGCCTGCTGCAGATGACGCTGGAGCGCCTGTGCAGCCTCAACAGCAACATCACCTGCATTGCATCGGAAGACCACCGCTTCCTGGTGCGCGAAGCGGTCGAGAAGGCCGGCGCAACGGGCCGGCAGATACTCGAGCCGGTGGCGCGCAACACCGCGGCCGCCATGGCGTCTGCGGCGCTGCTGGCCGGCAAGGACGACCTGCTGCTGTTTGCACCTTCCGACCATCACATTCCCGATACGCCGCTTTTTGCAGCCACGGTGCGGCGCGGCATCGATGCGGCGCTGGCCGGCCGCATCGTGACCTTTGGGGTGTCGCCCTCCTACGCCGCCACCGCCTATGGCTATATCGAGGCGGGCGCCGTGTCGGCCGACGGGTGCAGCCGGGCGGTGGTGCGCTTTGTAGAAAAGCCGACCGCGGCGGTGGCCGAATCACTCATCTTGCATGGCGGCTACTGCTGGAACGCGGGCATCTTCCTGGTGCGGGCCGGCACGCTGCTTGCGGCACTGAACGCGCGTGCGCCGGACATTCTCCTGGCATGCCAGCGCGCCACTGCCGCCGTTTCGAGCGAAGGCAGCTTCGACCGCCTGGACCCCAAGGCCTTTGCGGCCTGCCGCAGCGACAGCATCGACTACGCGGTACTCGAAAAGCAGCAGAACATCGCGGTGGTGAAGTTCGAAGGTGCCTGGAGCGACGTTGGAAGCTGGAACGCAGTGGCCACGCTGCACCCCGGAGACGACTCCGGCAACCGCCTGAGCGGCAGGGCCAGCGCGCTGCGTTCACGCAATACCTTCATTCATGCGCCGCACCGGCCGGTCGTGGCGCTGGGCACCGACGACCTGATCATCGTGGACACGCCCGACGCCGTGCTGGTGGCAAAGGCCGATTGCGCCGAGCAGGTAGGCGAAGTGGTGCGCATGCTCGCGCAGCAGGGCCAGGCCGAAGCAACCGAACACCGGCGCGTGGTGCGGCCCTGGGGCGCCTACGACAGGCTCGACTTTGGCGAGCGCTTCCAGGTGAAGCGCCTTACCGTGAACCCGGGCGCGAAGCTGTCGCTGCAAATGCACCACCACCGCGCCGAACACTGGATCGTGGTGAGCGGTACGGCAAGGGCCACGTGCGACGGACAGGTCAGCCTGGTGCGGGAGAACGAATCCATCTACCTGCCTTCGGGCGCTATCCACCGCCTCGAGAACCCCGGCAAGACCGTGCTGGAAGTGATCGAAGTGCAGACCGGCAGCTATCTGGGCGAGGACGATATCGTCCGTTTCGACGACACCTACGGCCGCTGCGTGCCAGGCAAGACGCAACCGGGGGCAGTTGCCGACGCGGCGACCGATGCGGTCGCAAAGGTGGCGGCATAGGCGCGGCATGCGCGGCAACTGCGCCACACGGGGACAGGGCTCTTGCCATCACGTAGCATCCGGCCCCATGAGCTACACAGTGAACCTGATTGACTTTCCTGGCGCACCCGCCGACGTCATTTCCGCGGCGGAGTCGCGCTTTCGCCGCGAACTCGACAAACTGCTTGGCGACGGCGCAATGCAGGCGCTGAAGGCCTTCGAAAACGCCAGCGAGTCGAGTGCCGACGAACTCACGAAGGACGAGATTGCGCTGGCCGCAAGCTGGGCCAAGGCCTACGAGGCAGCCAAGACCGCAGGCTTTCGCGCACTGGGCGAAGCCGACGAAGCGTATTTCGAAGTCCGGCCGGACTGACGGCCGAGGCACACCAACCCGTTCGCAGGCAGACCCTTCATGACGAAGCGCTGGCCTGCCTTGATGTTGCTGGTGGCCGCCTTGCTCGCAGGCTGCGCCGCGCCGCCTGCGGCATCTCCCGGCGCCGCTCCGGCTCCGGCCGCCGGCACGGTGCAGTGGCAATACGTGCGTTCGACTTCTTACGAGGCCGCGCAGCCAGGGCTGGGCGTCAGCCACCGGTACCAAAGCGAGCTGGGCTGGGTCGATGTGTACGTGTACGGCATGAAGCGCAGCGACTGGGCGGCCGGCGTTGCCGACCCGGAGTTCGGAGAGCATTTCCAGTCCGCCGTGGAAGAGGTCCGGCTTGCGGGCACCAGAGGCGTCTATGCCAAGGTGGATGTTGGCCCGGTGAGCGACGAGTTGATCGACGGGCAGGCATTCCGGCGCGTGAGCTTTCGCGTGCTGCATGCCCAGAGCCGGAAGACCTACGACTCGTTCACCTATCTCACGGGCCGCAACGGACGGCTGCTCAAATACCGCATGTCCTTCGTCACGCCGGCGCCGGCCAACCTGGACGCCATCGCCCGCGAGTTCATCGAGCGAAACCTGCGCAGCGGGCCCGACATGCCAAGGGCCTCGCACCCGCTTCTGAGCATTTGAGGACGCCGCAAATATACTGTACGTTCATACAGTGTTTCCTCTAGAATTACTCGTCTCCCAGAGCAACATTCGAGGCGACACCATGACCACCGCCAGCCCGCCAGCGCCTTCTGCGCGGATCCTGTTTTTCTCGCCGCCAAGGCGCCCACTGCTTCGCCCGCATGCGGGCCGCATTTCGACCTGGCCGTTTCGCGTGGTTTCCGAGAGGGAGCGCGGCGACGGCAAGGACATTCGCCTGCAAGCGGCGCGCATCATTCGCACAACGGCCGAGCAGTGGTGGCCTGAGGCCGAGTGAGTTGCAACGCGGCGGCCGTGCAGGCCGCCGTCACTCAACGCGCATCGTCGCCCAGCATGTCTTGCGCATCGTCATCGAAGCCCGCAATGGGTTGCGCCTTTGCAAGCGCCAGCCACACGCCAAACGGAATGCGCTCGAAGGCGCGATGCACGGCCGCACGCGCCACCACCAGCCGTTCGCCTTCGAGCACCAGCACACCGCATTCCTGCGGAATTTCTTCGGCAGACGCAATCGGCCGGCCGCGCGCGTCGTTGCCCAGCACGTACCAGCACTCGCCGCCCAGGTCGAGATAGGCGGCGCGCTTGTCGGGCTTGCGCAGGTCGCCCAGCAAGTCGGCGCGGCTCACCTTTACCTCGTGCACGATGGGGTGCGCATAGGCCTCCACGCTGGTATTGCGAATGGAAAACACATCGGGCTTGGCAATGCACCAACGCGGCTTGCCGCCCTCTTCGAGCGGCGGCAGGCGCGCACGCAGGCCCAGGCCGCGCCATGCAATGCGGCCGCCGCGCGTCATTTCGCGCGCGACGCGTTCGACCAATGCCTCATGCGGCGAAAGCGCCGCGCGGTTGATGGTGAGCGTGGTGGCAATGCGCGCAATGCCGGCGTCGGTAACGCGCAATGTCTCGTGGCCGTGCGGCGTGCGCACGCGCTCGAGAAACCCGCCCGCCAGCAGCTCGACCTCGATGGTGTCGCAGCAAGGCCAGCCGGCCGAGCGATAGATTTCGCGCAGCCGCCGCGCGTGCTGCTTTCCGAAAGGCACCGCGCCCGCGGTCTGCATGGGCGGCGGGTCTACCACCGGAGGCGGAAAGCCCGGATCGGTGAACGGCGGCTCCACGGGCGGCGGGTCTCCTTCAGGCGGCGGACCGGGCTGCGGTGGCGGCGGCATGGGTATGGGCACATCGGGCGCCGGCGGAGGCGGACCGATCGGCAGGGCGACGACGGGGTCAAGTGCAAGTGCGGACATGGGAGAAGCAGGTTAGCGAAAAGTGGCGGGCTGCGCGAGACATGCAACGATCGGTTGCATCCGCGCCGTCAATGAAAATCGCGGCTGGTGTTGCTCTGCGCCAACCGGCCCATGAGCGGCGTCAGGTCCTTGAAGCCGGTGGCAACCAGGTGCTGCACCTTGCCGCCGCTGTCGTCGTCGCGCTGCCAGGTGCCCTGCACCGCAAGCAGGTGCGACTTGAGCAGCGGCTCGCGCCAGGCTTCGATGACGTGGCTCCAGACGATGACGTTGACATTGCCGGTCTCGTCCTCGAGCGTGACGAAGATCGTGCCATTGGCAGTGCCCGGCCGCTGCCGGCCCTTGACGATGCCGCAGGCGCGTGCAGTCTGGCCGCTGGGCAGGCTGCGCAGTTCTTCAGCGCTCATGAGCTTCATGCGCGCAAGGCGCGGGCGCAGCAGCGCGAGCGGATGGCGCCGCAGCGTGAGGCCGAGGGCGGCATAGTCTCCGACGATCTCTTCGCCCTCGGGGGCCGCGGGCAATTGCAGGACCTGTTCATTGATGGGCACGCCCTTGAGCAAGGCCGGTGAACGCCGCTGTGCGGTGGCGTCCCACACCTGCTGGCGCCTATGGCCCGAAAGCGACATCAGCGCATCGGCGGCGGCCAGTGCGGCCATGTCCTTGCCGTCGAGCTCGGCGCGCAGGGCGAGGTCTTCGGTGCTGGTAAAGGGTGCTTGTTCGCGCGCTGCGAGCAGGCGCTTGGCGCCCTCTTTGCTGAGGCTCGACACACGGTTCAGGCCGAGCCGCACGGCGGGCTGGTTCTCGTTGCCAAGGCGATCGGCATAGCGCGCATCGGTGCCCGGCGGCATGCGCGGCGCACTGGCGCTGCGGGCTTCGAGCGTGGTCTCGATGTCGCTGCACGTGACATCGACCGGCCGCACTTCGACGCCATGCCGACGCGCGTCCTGCACGAGTTGCGAGGGGCTGTAGAAGCCCATGGGCTGCGAGTCGAGCAAAGCCGCAAGAAAGCAGGCAGGCTCGTAGTTCTTGAGCCAGCTGCTCACGGTGACCAGCAGCGCAAAGCTGGCGGCATGGCTTTCGGGAAAGCCGTAGTCGCCAAAGCCCAGGATCTGCTTGAAGATGGCCTCGGCGAAGGACTCCTTGTAGCCGTTGTCGACCATGCCTTTGACGAGCTTCTCGTGGAACTTTTCGAGGCCGCCCTTGCGCTTCCATGCGGCCATGGCGCGCCTCAATTGATCGGCCTCATCGGCAGTGAACTTGGCCGCGATCATGGCGATCTGCATCACCTGCTCCTGGAAGATCGGCACGCCCAGCGTGCGCCCGAGTGCTTCTTTCAGCTCTTCCTTCTCGTAATGGATCGGCAAGTGCTTGGCCACTCGCTCGCGCTGCTTGAGATACGGATGCACCATGCCGCCCTGGATGGGCCCGGGCCGCACGATGGCAACCTCGATTACCAGGTCTTCATAGCAGCGCGGCTTCAGGCGCGGCAGCATCGACATTTGCGCGCGGCTTTCAATCTGGAACACGCCAATGGTGTCGGCATCGCAGATCATGTCGAACACCTTGTCGTCGTTGTTCGGAATGTGGTGCATCTCCATCATCGAGCCGCGCCAGCGGTTCATGTGGTCGAGCCCGCGGCGTATTGCACTGAGCATGCCGAGTGCGAGCACGTCGACCTTGAGCATGCCCATGGCCTCGAGGTCGTCCTTCTCCCACTGGATGACGGAGCGGTCTTTCATCGACGCTTTTTCGACCGGCACCAGGCGTGTGAGCTTGGTGTGCGTAAGCACAAAGCCGCCCACGTGCTGGCTCAGGTGGCGCGGAAAGCCCTTGAGGCGCTGCGTCATCTCGATCCATTGGACCAGCTTGAGTTCGTCTTCTTCCACGCCCACGCGCGCGGCCGCCTTGAACAATTGTTCGCCCAGCACGGTGTCGTCGAACCAGTAGTGGTCTTTTGCGAATTCGTCGATCAGGCGCTCGTCGATGCCGATGGCCTTGCCCACGTCGCGCAAGGCGCTGCGGGAGCGGTAGCAGATGACCACGGCTGCAATGGCGGCGCGCTCGCGGCCATACTTTTCGTAGATGTACTGGATGACCTCTTCACGCCGCTGGTGCTCGAAGTCGACGTCGATGTCGGGCGGCTCGTTGCGGTGCCGGCTCAGGAAGCGCTCGAACAGCAGGTGGCCTTTTTCAGGGCTGACCGCGGTAATGCCGAGGCAATAGCAGACGACCGAGTTGGCCGAAGAACCGCGACCCTGGCAAAGGATTTTCTTCGAGCGCGCAAAGCGCACGATGTCTTCCACCGTAAGAAAGAACATCTCGTACTTCAGCTCGACGATGAGCGCGAGTTCTTTCTCGACCTGCTCGCGCACCTTGTCGGGAATGCCCTCCGGAAAGCGGACCGCCGCGCCCTCCCAGGTCTTGCGCACCAGCGTCTGCACGGGCGTCTCGTGGTTTCCCACGGTTTCGAGCGGGTATTTGTAGGTCTCGCGGATCACATTGGGATCGAAGCGGCATCGCCCGGCCACCACCAGCGTGTTCGCCAGCATCTCAGGCAGATACAGTTCGGCCAGCCGCACCCGCTGCCGCAGATGCCGCTCGGCATTCGACTGCAGCGCAAAGCCGCATTCGGCCACGGTCTTGCCTTCGCGCACGGCCGTGAGCACGTCGTGCAGCGGCTTGGCCGAGCGCGCATGCATGTGCACGTCGCCGGCCGCCACGAGCGGCACGCCCGTGTGCTCGCCCGCCTGCATCAGCGTGACAAACCACAGGTCGTCGTCGAGCTCGTTGAGCATTTCCATCGCCAGCCACAGGTTCTCTCCATAGACCGCCTTGGCGGCCAGCAGGTCTTCATGCAGCGAGGCGACGTCCATGGCACCGCCCGGCGCCCTGTGCGGCACAAAGAGAACCTGGCAGTGCTGCAGCGAAGCCACGTCGCTCTCGTCCCAGCTCACGCGGTACTCGCCCTTGGGCAGCTCGGTGTTGCGTGCGGCGGTGATGAACTCGCACAGGTTGCCCCAGCCCTCGGTGTCGTTCGCAATTACCACGAGCCTGAAGCGCTCGAAGCGGAACTCGCTGCCGAACAGCAGCCGGAAGCCGGGGTTGCGCGGAATCGGCGGCTCATCAGGATGGTCGCGCTCGTGTTCTTCCAGTTTGGCCGGCAGATCGCGCAGGCAAATGAGCGCGCGCACGATGCCGGCCACCGAGCATTCGTCGGTAATGGCCAGCGCCGTGTAGCCGAGCTGGTAGGCGCGCTCGACCATCTCCTCGGGCGTCGAGGCGCCGCGCTGGAAACTGAAGTTGGTCAGGCAGTGCAGCTCGGCATAGTCGGGCAGCGTAGGCGGCGGCTTCTTGCGCAAAGGCATCGGCAGCGCATGCACCTTGGCGGAGTTGCGTCCGCGCAGTTGCTTTTCGCTCAGGTCAGGCATAGAACCCCTGCAGGTACCAGCGCACTTCGCCCGGCGAAAAGCGTGCGGAGGGCCGCTCGCGAAAGATCCACACCAGCCCGGCTTCGGGGCTTTCGGCCACGTAGTAGTCGCGCATTGCGGGCTGGCCGCCGTCTTCCTTGCCGCCCCACCAGCCGGCTTCGACGCGCTGCGGTCCGATCAGCTTGCTGAGGGGGCCGCGGTAGCACGGGCGCTCGCCGTCCATCTCGAGCAGCAGCGGCTCGGGCAAGAGCCATGGCGGGTAGAGCGCATCGGGCTGCGAAGCCGCGGCCTTTGCCTTTGCGGTTTCCTTTGCTTCCTTGCGGCTCTTGTCTTGCGACGCATTGTCTTTCTGCAGCGCGGGCCGCCACGCCTGCTTGCGCTCGGGCCGGTGGTCGGCCTGGGCCACGGGCACCACCACTTGCTGGGGACCGAGCCGCACGCTGAGCCGCTCGACCATTTCGTGCAGCTTGTCGCCCTTGCGGTTGTCTTCAGGCAGAAAGCTGGTGCTGGCGCCGGCCCATGGATCGGTTTCGAGCGTGCGCAGGCGCAGCCAGCTCGCGGGCGCTGCAAGCGTGGTGAGCGCGAGTTTTTCTGAAAGCAGGCGGCGCAGGTGCGCCATGTCCTGCGTGGGCTCGGCCGTGCGCACGGTGACTTGCTGGTGCGGCGGCAGGTTCACGCCGTTGAAGCGCTTGAGGTCGAGCGTCCATTGCAGCTCGAGTGCGCGCGCACCGCGCTGGCGGGCACGCAGCCAGAACTGCAGTGCCGTGAGCAGGCGGTTGGCCGACCACATCAGCTCGGGCGCAGTCTCGGCCAGCGCGGGCAGCTCCAGCTTCTGTTCGAACACGTCGGGAAGCGTGAGCCAGCTGTGGCCTTCGGGACGCAGGCCCCATGCCACGTCGAGCGCCTCGCGCAATGCCGCGCCAAAGCGCCGCGTCAGGCCGCCGCGCGGCAAGGCCGCCACGTCGCCCCAGGTGCGGCAGCCCAGGCGCTCAAGCAGGTCGATGTGTTCTCGCGCGGCGCTCAGCGTGTACAGCGGCAAGCCGGCGGGAATGTCCTTGGGCCGGCTCTCGCCGCGCTCGAACATGCGCAGCCGGGCCAATGCGATGAGGCTGGTGGCGCCCTGCGCGCCGCGCATCACCGCGTCGGGCGCGGGGTTCTCGTGGGCCAGCTGGCGCATCAGCGACGAGCGCCCGCCCCACAGGCGCTCGCAGGCCGAAACCTCGAGCATCAGCGCCTCGTCTTGCCAGGCAACGTGCGGTGTGTATTGCAGCGCCCACCATCCCAGCGCCTCGGGCGTGGGCAGGGGCTGCGCTTCATCAGGCGAATCGGATTCAAGCGACCACCGCAATGCGATCCAGTGCACTGGGGCCTCCCTTCCATGCGTCGATGCGCACCACCGTGGCTGTTGTCGCGGTCGATGTTGTGGCTTCACCCGCCGCCGCCGTGCCATGCTGCTGCAGCCGCAGCTTGCGGCGCACCCGGGCGGCCGCCAGCAATGCGGCCATGCGTTCATTGCGCGCGGGCAGCATCACCGGCGCGGCCAAGGGCGGCCCGCGGCGCTTGAGAATGCGCAGTTCGATCTGCGAGCCATCGGACTCGCAGCTTTCCACCTGAAGCCGAAGCCGCGCCGGCGAAGCACCCTGCGCGGCAGATTCGGGCCGGCACACGAAAAGCAGCACGTCATGCTGGGCGGCAGCCAGCTGCAGCCGGCGCAACTCGCCCACCCGGGCTTGCGGCAGCCATGCGAGCACCGCGGACACATCCGCACAGCGCAGCGCCTGCTCGCAGGCCCACAGCCGCGAAGCCGGCGCGTCGCTTCTGACCCACATCAGCGCCTCTACCGGCAAGCCCTGCGCCGCGAGCGAAGGCCCGCAGGGTTCGTAGGGCGCGCCAATCAGCACCACAGGCCCGCCACGCGCCTGCACTGCCTGCGCCAAGGCGGGCAGCAGCAGCCGCCAGACATGGGCTTCGGGCGCGGTTTGCAGCAACTCCGTCATCGCGCCCACCGGCCACCCGCCCCCCGGCAGTTCGGCATCGAGCGCGGCGTGGCCAGTGGCGACGACCTGCGCGTCGGCCAGGCCGAGTTCGTCGGCATGCCAGACGCCACGGCCTGCGGCGGCGGAGAAGGAGTTGAGGAAAGGGAGGCCCATGATGCAATCGTTAACTGTATTTTTATACAGTATTCCATGGGCTGCAACCGGGAAGTGGCAAATAGCGGTTTACCCAAAGCGCCTTGCCTTTTAAGATGGTCGAACAAACAATTTGTGACCATGCAATACAAAAAGATTCATTTGCTGGCTTCGGCCTTTGCCGCCCTCCTCCTTGCGGTACAGCCTGCAGCGCAGGCGCAAACCAAGCCGCTCCTGGTCGGCCAGACCTATGTGCAGACCGGCCCGCTGGCAACGCTGTCGACCGAGCCGCTGGTCGGCATTCGCGCGCTGTTCACCGCGGTGAATGCAGCAGGCGGCGTGAATGGCCGGCCCATTGAACTGCGTCAGCTCGACGACGCCTACGACCCCGCCAAGGGCGCCGAGAACGTCAAGACTTTCGTGAAAGACGGCGCCGTGGGCATCCTGATGCCCATCGGCACGTCGTCGGCGGTCGGCGCCTTGAAGGCAGCCAACGAGCTCAAGATTCCGGTCGTAGGCTCGTACACGGGCGCTGCGCCGGTGGTTAAACCGTCCGAATACGGTTTTCCGGTGCGCATCAGCTTCGACGAGGAATACAGCCGCATCGTGAACCACCTGTTCACCATCGGCCTGTCGCGCATCGCCTTTGCGCACAACGACAACCCGGGCGCGCGCTCGGCGATGGAGAGCACGCAAAAGTTCATTGCCGAACGCGGCGAAAAAATGGTCGGCAGCGTGGCCATCAAGAACGACGGCTCCGACGCGGCCGATCGCGCGGCGGAACTGGCCAAGCTCAAGCCCAAGGCCGTGGTGCTGTCGGCCACGAACGACGTGGCAGCCAAGTTCATCACCGCCTACCGCGCGGCGGGCGGCGAAACGGCTTTCTACTCGTTCTCTTTCCTGAACGGCCAGAAGCTGTTCCAGGACATCAAGAAGGACGCAGCCGGCGTGGTCATTTCGCAGGTCGTGCCCTACCCATGGAACAGCGCCATGCCGGTGATTGCCGAGTACCAGGCGGCCATGAAGAAGATCGGCGCCACGGAGTTCAGCTACGCGAGCCTCGAAGGCTATGTGGCGGCCAAGGTCATGGTCGAAGGCCTGAAGCGGGCGGGCACCAGCCCTACGCCGGATTCGCTGCAGAAGGGTCTTGAGTCGTTCAAGACGCTGGACATCGGCGGAATTGCGGTGTCTTACCGGCCAGGCGAGCACCGGGGGTTGACCTTCTCTGAGCTGTCGATGCTGAAGGCTGACGGACGGTATTTGCGTTGAGTGCTTTCTGCGTGGCGGGGTAAGTTCTTTTTCAGGGCGAGTGCACAGGCCACCGGGTACTCCCCTCCGCGAATGTCCCCCGGGGCTGCGCCCCTCCTCCTTTATTTCGCTGCGGGGAGCACCCGATGCCCTGTGCACTGGAGCGCGCTCGTGGTGTATCGCTGATCAACCACCGCTCTGTGCAACGCTCCCGTCGATGGGGTGCCTTGCGCAGCGAAATAAAAGAGGAGGCCGCAGGCCGGGGGACATTCGCGGAGAAAGGTACCCCGTCGGCGGGTGCGCCGCCCTGAACAACGCCCCCAACGAGCACTCAGTCACAGCCCTGGCGCAGAATTTGATTCGTGACACCGCTCACGAACCAACCCCACCTTGCCATCACCCGCGCCCGGCTGCTCAGGCTAGGCGCCGCACTCTGCGCCGGTGCCGCGCTCCCCTCCTTCGCACAGCAACAAGGCAGGCCTGCGATGACCATGAACACCCGCCCCATTCCTTCCACCCAGGAGGCCCTGCCGGTTGTCGGCTGCGGCACCTGGATAGGCTTCGACCAGCGTCCGGGCACCGACGAATACAAGCGCCTGCCTGGCGTGCTCGACGCCCTCTTCGCAGCCGGCGGCAAGGTGATCGACAGTTCGCCGATGTACGGCCGCTCAGAGGAAACCACCGGCGACCTGCTGGCTGCATTGAAGCAGCGCGAGAACAAGGCTTTTCTTGCGACGAAGGTGTGGACATCGGGCCGCGAGGCCGGCATTGCGCAGATGGAGCAGTCATTCGCCCGGCTGCGCACCCAAAGCATCGACCTGATGCAGGTGCACAACCTGGTCGACTGGAAAACCCATCTCGCCACGCTGCGCGGCTGGAAGGACAAGGGCCGCGTGCGCTACATCGGCATTACGCACTACACCGCCTCGGCCTACGACGAAGTCGAAGCGGTGCTGCGCGCCGAGAAACTCGATTTTGTGCAGATCAACTATTCGATCGACGCACGCGAAGCCGAGCAACGCCTGCTGCCCCTCGCGGTCGAACGCGGCGTGGCCGTGATCGTCAACATGCCCTTTGGCGGCGGCGGGCTCCTGCGCCGGCTGCGGGACAAGCCGCTGCCCGCATGGGCCGCAGAAATCGGCTGCACAAGCTGGGCGCAGGTGCTGCTCAAGTTTGTGCTGAGCCACCCCGCCGTGACCTGCACCATTCCCGGCACCAGCCGCGCCGAGCACATGGCCGACAACGCAGCGGCTGGCACCGGCAGCTTTCCAGATGCGGCGTTCTGGCGCAGCAACGCGCGCTCGATCGGCGTCTGAGCCGCAATCGCGGCGGCTATTCGAACTTCACGTTGTGCTGCCGCACGGTGGCACCAAAGGCGTCGTACTGCGCGCGAAAGAACTCGGTGAACTTTGCGGGGCTCATGCCGTACCCCTCGAAGCCCTGCTGCACCAGTTGTGCATGCACCTCCGGCCGCTTCAGCGTGTTCTGCAGCTCCTGCGACAGCTTGGCCGTAATGGCCTGCGGCAGCCCCGGCGGTCCGAAGAAACCGGCCCAGGGCGTGATGGTGAGCTTGCCCAGCCCCAACGCGCCGCCCGTGGGCACGTCGGGCAGCAACGCACTGCGCTGCGGCAGCAACGTGACCAGCGCGCGAATGCGCCCTTCCTTCACGAAACCCGGGGCCAGCGTACCGGTGGTGAACATCATG
Organism: Variovorax sp. 3319; assembly: GCF_031456585.1. Lineage (NCBI taxonomy): Bacteria > Pseudomonadati > Pseudomonadota > Betaproteobacteria > Burkholderiales > Comamonadaceae > Variovorax > Variovorax sp. 3319. The sequence goes on along the minus strand of NZ_JAVDUZ010000003.1, from coordinate 336,879 downwards.
TGGATCTGGCCGCCGAGCAGGTCGGTCATGGCTTGCATGTCGCCCTTGTAGCGCGCGTTCACCACCTTGCGATCACCCAGCAATTGCAGCATGGCCAGCTCCGAAGCGCTGTTGCTCGATGCCGAGTTGTAGGCGCCGGGCTTTGCCGCGACCAGCGCCAGCAGTTCGTTCACGCTCTTTGCGGGCAAGCTCGATGGCACCACGAGGAACATCGAGAACTGTCCGGCCGAGCTGATCGGCGTAAAGGCCTTGAACGGGTCGTAGGGCGGTGTGGGGCGCAACGTGGGCGCTGCCACCATGGCGGTGTTGGTGCCCATCAGCAGCGTGTAGCCGTCGGGCTTGGCCGATGACGTGGCTTGCGCCGCGAGCACGCCATCGGCGCCGGGCCGGTTTTCGACGATCACCTGCTGTCCGAGCTGCTTCGACAGCCCCTCCGCAATGATCCGCGTGAGCGCGTCGGCGCCGCCGCCGGGTGCAAAGCCGACGATCAGGCGCACCGGCTTGTCTGGATACGTCTCGGCGCTCCATGCTGCCGCACCGGGCAGCATGGCCAGCGTGCCTCCGGCTGCGAGAGCCGAAAAGCCCGCCATGGTCAGGTTTCTGCGTCGCATTTCTTGCTCCTTGTTCAGAAGAGATGCCGCACGCCGAGCTCCCAGCCCGACGAGCGGCGGCCACCGGCCGGTGCCACGCCGCCACTGACGACATAGCGGGCCTGGCCGCTGTTCATGAGCCGCGCATAGGTGCCGTAGAGCGCGGTGCGTTTGGAGAGGTTGTGCACATAGCCGATACCGAACTGGCGCGCGTCGTCGCGGTTGCGCGGCATGCCGTTCGCGTTGCGCAGGCTCTCGTCGCTGCGATCGTCAAGGTAGGCGTAGCTCACACGGATGCGGCCTACCTCGAAGGCCGGAATGTGCGCGCCGATCTCGGTGGTGTTCTTGCGCACCGTGCCGGCGGCAAGCTTCACCGTGACCTTGTTGTAGAGCGCAAAGAACTTTGCAAAGCCCGCGTCCCACGTACCGCCGATGTTGGCGTGCGTGTAGTTGCCGATGTTGGCCGTGGCGTCGTAGTGGGTGCGCGTCACTGCGGCGGCAATGTCGAACGCACCCGAAGCAAAGCCGAAGCGCGCGCCGGCAAAGTTGCCGTCGTCGCGGTTGGGTGCGGTCGAATCGTTTTCGCCGGTGCCGATCATCGCCATGCCATAGAAGCCGCCGAGCCCGGCTGGCAGCCAGTAGCTCACCGTGTTGCTGCCCGTGATGGCCGATGGGAGCGGCCCTGTGCCCGAACCCGCGAACGTGAGGTTGCCCGCGCGCGCCACACCGTTGGCGTTGAAGGGATCGAAGTAGATGCTGTTGTAGTGCGTGGGAATGAAGTCGCGGCCCAGGCGCAGTTCACCCACGTTCTGGTGCGAAAGGCTCACAAAAGACATGCGGTCGAAGGTGATCGGCCCCGCCGTTCCCGCGCCGCTCGCCTGGTTGTTGCTGTTGCTCGCACGGCCGGTGCCGGTGTCGGGGTTCAGGCTGCCTTCCATCCAGAAGCCTGCGCGCAGGCCGCCGCCCAGGTCTTCGGTGCCGCGAAATCCGAGCCGGCTCGTTGAAAGCCCGCCGTTCGACAGCGCCTTGACCGAACCGCCGCCATCGCCGTTGGTGTACTGGACGCCGAGGTCCATCACGCCGAACACGGTCACGCTCGATTGCGCATGCGCCGCGCCGCTGCTCGCCAGTCCTAGCGCTGACCACATCAAGATCTTCTTCATGGTTTTCTTGTCTCCTGCTTCTTCTCTTTGGTTGAAAAACTCGGAACGCGCGCAGGGCTGCGCCACCGGATGCACACGGGGGTGCGCACCGGTTGGCGAAGGCCGGGTCAAAGGTGTTGCTAGCCCGAGGGTTCGGGACGTTCGGTGCGCACGAGCACGGCGCCCTTGGACAGCGGGCTCACGTTGCGCCGGTACTGCTGCAGCCAGCCGGTGTCGAAGGCGGGCGGTGGCGCTTGCCAGTCGGCGCGGCGTGCCTGCAGCTGCGCGTCAGTCAATGCAATGTCGAGGCGGCGCGCATCGAGGTCGATGGTGATCACATCGCCATCGCGCACCAGCCCCAGCGGCCCGCCGAGCGCGGCTTCGGGCGACACCTCGGCCACCACCAGCCCCTTGCAGACAAGGCCTGAAAGGTGACCGTCCGTCAAGATCGCGACCTGGTCGCCCAGGCCCGCGCCGTCGATGGCAAACACCACGCGCGAGGCGCCGCCACCCATCGCAGGGCCGCCACAGGCGCCTGCGCCGCGCATCACGACCACCTGGCCCGGCACGATCTCGCCTTTTTTCATTGCGGCAATGGCGGCATCCGAAGTCCAGAAGCACACCGCCGGACCGGTGAAGCTGCGCACCTTGCGCGGCGCGATGCCGGTCTTGATGAGGCCCGATTCGGGCGCGAGGTTGCCGCGCAAGAGCACGATGGCCGGCAGCGGCGCAACCGGGCGGTCGATGGGGCGAATCACCTCCGGGTCGGCAACTTCGGTGCCCTGCAGGTTATCGGCCACGGTGCCGCCGGTTACTGTGAGTGCGCTCGTGTCCAGCAGGGGCGCAAGCTGCTTCATGAGCGCACGGCAGCCGCCCGCCGCCTCGAAGGCTTCGATGCTGTGATCGCCGATCGGCCGCACGCCGGCCAGCACCGGCGTGGTGGGGCCGAGGCTTTCGAAAAGGCCATACACATCGACACCGCATTCGCCTTCGGTCGACACCGCCTGCAGGTGCTTGGCGGTGTTGAGCGAGCCGCCGATGGCCAGCACCGCGCGCACCGCATTGGCAAAGGCGCCAGGCTTGAGAATGTCGCGCGGCTTCAGGTCGTCCCACACCATCTGCACGATGCGCTCGCCCGCCGCGCGCACGTCGGCCATCATCTTCGGGCTCAGCGCGGCCACGGGTGCGCTGCCGGGCAACGCCAGGCCGAGGGCTTCGCAGACGATGTGCATCGAGTTGGCCGTGCCCAGGCCCGAGCACACGCCCGGCCCGCGAATGGCCTCGCGGCTCATGCCCACGAGTTCTTCGACCGGCAGGTGGCCGGTGACGGCATGCATCGCGCCGATGAACACTTCCTCGATGTCCATGTGCTTGCCGCGGTACTCGCCGCTGGGCTGGTAGCCGCAGGGCACGAGCAATGCCGGAATGTTGAGCCGCGCCGCCGCCATGAGCTGGCCCGGCACGGTCTTGTCGCACGAGGTGAGGCACACCATGCCGTCGAGTTGCGCGCCCTCCACGGCCACTTCGATGTCGTTGGTGACCAGGTCGCGCGCGCCGAGCATGTAGGCGCCGCGCGCGCCAGCACCGGTAATGAAGTCGCTGGGCGCCGCCGTGCGGATCTCGAAAGGCACGCCGCCCGCGGCGCGGATCGCGGTCTTGATTTCCGCCGCCACCTTGTCGAGGTGGCTGAAGCACGCGGCCAGCTCCGACGAGCTGTTGACGATGGCGATCTTGGGCTTTTCGCAGTCTTCTTCGGGTATGCCGAGCGCGCGCCAGTGCGCATTGCGCACCGACCAGAGATAAGAGCCGCGCGGAAAGTTGCTGCGCAGGGGACGGGTGGTCATGGGCGGTCTCCGGATTTGTTCTTCCTGGTGATCTCGATCACGCCGCGGTCGGCGTCCACGCGCACCCAGTCGCCGGTCTCGATGCACTCGAGCGGGTCGCGCTCGAAGTCGGTCATCGAAGGCGAGTGCGTCACCACGGCGCCCAGCGCCATCTTGGTGGTCATCTCGTTGAACAGGAATGCTGCGGGCGCGGAGTTCATGAGCCGCGTCATGTGGAACATGGCCGACCAGCCCGACGAGCCCTTGGCCCCCGGAAACACCAGCACCTTGCCCGCAAAGCTCTGGCCGCGCAGCTCGTGCCGCGTTTCGATGACGGTGCCGGTGCCGGATCGATACCGCCCCAGCCCGAAATGCGGTCGCGCGTGACCAGCGCCTCGCCTTCGGCCACGCCGCCGACCACCTTGCGGCCGCGGATGACCAGAGTGGATGGGTTGTCGCGTGCATTCATGGTTTTGCTCCTTCCCCCGCTGGGGGAAGGTTGGGATGGGGGCAGCCAGAGCGCTCGATGGATGCGCTGCATGCCCCCACCCCTGCCCTCCCCCGGAGGGGGAGGGAGAAACTCCGGAGCCTCATTGCATACCTCCATTCCACCGCCCCGTGCACGCCGCATCGATGCATTCCGCCGTGCTGCCGAACCACGCCTGCACGCCAAGAATGGCGGGCAGGTAGTGCGCCTGCTTGGCCGAGTCGAGCGCCACGGTCTTCGTGCCCTTGGGCACGGCGCGGCTCATGGCGGAGCAGCTGTCTGACATGATGATTCCGCCCGCGTCCTCGATGATCTTCGTGTAGCCGTTGCGGTCGGCCAGCGACTTGATGGCGCGCGGCGTAAAGATCCACAGCTCGCAATCCGGGTGCACCTTGCGCCCTTCGATGAGTTGCGCGGCCTCCCAGATCTGCTCGATGGTGTAGTGCGGGCAGCCGAGCATCACGTACTGCACCTCGGCCTCCTTGCCGGTCGAGTTGATCTTCTCGTAGGTGGCGCGTCGCTCGGCCTCTCCATAGCGCAGCACCTCCAGCGGCGCACGGCCGCCGAGCGCCTGTTCCAGCGTGAGCGCCTCGGGCGTGACGCCGGCAATGTGGTACATCTCGACGCCGCCTGAAGACGAGGCCGCCGCGCCAAAGTGCTTGAGCCGCGGCAGGTTGGGCACGCGGGCGATGCCGCGCTTGCTGTGAACCACGGGTACGCGCTCTTGCACATGCTCGCCGATGTAGTAGCCGAGCAAGCCCCAGTCCTGCACCGATTCGACTTCGACGTCGAGCTCGACCACATGCGTGGCGCGGCGGTTCTCGTCGAGGTGATAGCCCCAGTAGGGAATGCGGCCGGTGAGCATGGCGGCACCGGTGCTCTCGCGCCCTTCGGTATTGGTGCGCGCACCGAGCACCGAGTTGCAATACACCACGGCCGACGATTCCATCCACGCGCAATGCTCGCCGCGCGTGGGAATGTTGCCGACCTGGTAGGGCGTGCAGGTGTTCATGATCTGCGCGCCAAGGCCCGCCGCATGGCGCTCGCTCTTGTTGTAGAACTGGACGATCTCTTCGCTCACGCCCATGCGTTCGGGCTGACCGGGGTCGAAGCCCAGCTGCAGGTGGCTCGTGAACACCTTGAACTTCGGAATCTCGACGGTCTCCTGGCTGTCGAGGCTGAACTCGGAGAACACCGCATCCATGCCGCCGCCCTTGGCAAGCGCAAAGTCGCGCTGGAACGGAGTGGTCGAGGTAATGGTGGCGCAGACGTTGCGCGTCTCGACCAGCCGCTCGGCGCCCAGCGCCTCGCCGTAGCGCATCAAAAGATCCATCGCCTTCTGCACGGCCGGCCCGTCCCGGCCGTCCATCATGGCTTTTTCTTCATCGCTCAGGTGCATGACCTGTGTCTCCGTTCTTGTGTTTGCAGTCGTGGGGCCGGCCCGCGCCGGGCCTGCTAACCCGGTGAAGGCGTAGGCGTGGGCACATGCCCGCCGATGTCGCGTGCAATGGTCAGCGCAATGTCGTGCAGGCGCGGTGCCAGCTCATTGCGCAGCCGCTCTTCGGTAAACACGAAGGCCGCGCCGCCGCCGTTGAGCGACATCACTTCGCCGTCGGGCCCGATGAGCGGCACCGACACCGAATTGATCTCTCGGTGAAACTCGCCGAGCGAGAGGCAGTAGCCAAGCCGCCGGGCTTCGCCGATGGCGCGCGTCATGCCGGGCGCAATGCTGTCCCACTCGGGGCCGCGCAGCAGGCGCATCGAATCGATGAGCTGGTTGCGCTGCGCTTCGGGCAGCGCCGAAAGGTACGCGCGCCCCAAAGCCGAATTGGCCAGCGGCGCACGCGAGCCCACGTCGAGCCGCGCCGAAAGCATCGACGAGCGCGGCCGGCAGGCCTCGATCAGCACCATCTCCATGCCGTCGCGTATGGCCAGGTAGACCGAAGCGCCCACCTCCTCTGCCATGGCCTGCATGCTGGGCCGCGCCGCGGCACGCACGTCGAGGCTGCCCAGGAACACGCGCGACAGCGACACCACCCCAGGCCCGAGCATGAAGCGGTCGGCCACCTGCGCAGCCTTGAGCATGCCCATGGAAAGCAGCGTGGCGACCAGCCGGTTGACCGTGGGGCGCGGAATGCCGGTCATGCGCGCGATGTCGGCATGGCCCAGCACGGGGCGCTCTTCGCTGAAGCAGCGCAGCACCGAGATGCCGCGCTCCAGCGCGCTCACGGTGTCGGAGCGGTCGGCGCGTGCATCGGCGGCTTCCGATGCGGAAAAAGAGGTGTCGTTTTTTTCAGTGGACATGGAAGAACCCGTTGCGAGACTCAAGACTCTGCAATGTAGAGGCTCGCGGACAAGGTCGGACGGGCTCATGGCGAGGCATTCATTCAGGCGCCGGCTTCGGCCGCTGCCACCGGCGCATTTGCACCCTGCGCGGCACTGGCACCGGCCCGCAGGTACACGCCCTGCGCGAGCAGTGCCGACTGCAGCGCGCCCACGTCCACAAGGCGCGGCTCGATGCCGCCCTGCGAGGCCAGCGCCGCCGCCACGCCCGCGGCCTGCCCGGTGATCCAGCATTGCGGAATCTCGCGCATGAAGCCGTGCGAGTTGCGGTCGCAGGAGATGTGGCGCCCGCAGGCCAGCAGTCCGTCGAGCTGCTGCGGCACCAGCGCGCCATAGGGAATGGAGATGTTCGGAAACTTGGGCGACACCGCGGGCGTCACGCCCACTTCGTCGGCCAGCGCCACGCCATCGGGCCATTGGCTGCGCAGCACTGCGCCCACGCCGGAAAGGCGCCGCGCATGGCGCACGCCGATCTGCGGCGCGCTGAGCATGAGGTAGGCATCTTCAAAGCCCGGCGCGTGCGCCTTGAAGTAGTCCAGGTGCGCGGCCATGGCACGGTGCGAGCGCACTTCGACCGCCGTGAGGTCGTCCACGTCCAGCGCCGAATAGCCCGACTGGCGCGGCCCCATGAAAAGCGCCACGTCGTTGCGCCACGAGACGAAGGGCCGCTCGAACAGGCCGCACACTTCGCGCCCGCGCGCCATGAATGCGGTGAACGCCTCGGGCTGGCCGGCCTTGAATTCGATCCAGCGGTTCATGTCCACACCGCCGAAGAGCCACGAGGTGTTCATGCAGTGGTGCACGTCGGCTTCTTCGATGTCGTTCACGTAGGCGGCGCCGGCACGCGCAAACAGGTCGCCGTCGCCGGTGGCGTCAACCACCACGTCGGCCATGATGGCCATGCGGCCTTCCTTGCTCTCGAAGACCACGCCCTTCACCGCGCCGTCCTGCACGATGGGAATGGCCGCCCAGGAGTGATAGATGAGCTTGACCTTGCGCTCCAGCACGATTTCTTGCGACAGGAGCTTGAGCCGCTCGGGGTCGATGGTGGGCGACCACGTGACCACGCCGTGATAAGCGGCCGTGCGCTGCGACCAGTGGGCAGCCTTGGCCGCGTCTTGCGAACCCCAGTCTTCGCGCGCGGGGCCGGCAATGGCGTCGGCCGGCAGGCGGTCGAACAGTTCTTCGGCAAAGCCGCGGATCACCAGCTTGCCCTCCCAATCGGTCATGCGGTCGATCCAGATCACGAGGCCGCCGGTGGAAAGGCCACCCAGATGGTTGTAGCGCTCGAGCAGCGCCACGTCGGCGCCGGCACGCGCGGCAGCAGCGGCGGCCGCAGTGCCCGAAGGCCCGCCGCCCACCACCAGCACGCCGCAGCGGTGATAGACGGGAATGTTCTTGCCGGGCTCTGCCCAGGTGCCGTGGTCAGGACGCTTGACGCGGCTGTCGCGGTCGAAGATGTCGGAGCTGAGGATGCGCTCGTCGGTGCGGACGACAGTTTTCATGGATGATTGGCTTGGATGGGCTGTTTCGTCGTATTTTGATTTCAATGTTCATTTTGTCAAATACAAAAGCTATGAAAACGCTCTATTTCGGGGTATTCCCTAGATCATGTGGATTTTTATGGATTTCTAAATCAATATAAGAAGAACATTCATAAACGGAGACATCGATGAAGGAACCTCGCGGCACTCGCCGTGCGTTTGGCGCAGCGCTCGGCGCTGCGGCCCTCCTGGGCCTGGCGCCCATGGCATTGGCGCAAGACTTTCCGGTGCGCGGCGGCAAGCCGATACGCATCGTGGTGGGCTTTACCGCCGGCGGCGGCACCGATGCGCAGGCGCGCATCGTGGCGCAGAAGCTCGGCGAAGTGCTGGGCACCAGCGTCATCGTCGACAACAAGCCCGGCGCCAGCACCATGCTCGCCGCGAGCGAGGTGGCGCGCGCGCTGCCCGACGGCTACACGCTGCTCTACGCGCCCTCTTCGACCATGGCGCAGAACCCGCACACCTTCTCGCAGGTGCCCTATGACCCGTTCAAGGACTTCACCGCCATTTCGATGGGCGGGCGCGGGCCGCTGGTGCTGTCGGCAAGCACCACAGTGCCGGCCGGCAACGTGAAGGAGCTCATTGCCTATGTGAAGGCCAACCCCGGCAGGGTGAGCTACGCCTCCTTTGGCGCGGGCACCTCGTCGCACATCTACGGCGAGGCCTTCGTGAAGAAAGCCGGCATCGACGCGGTGCACATTCCCTACAAGGGCGGTTCGGACGCGGCCAAGGACCTGATCGGCGGCCGCGTGCAGTACATGTTCGATTCGGCATCCTCGGCGCTCATCACCTCGGCCACCGGCAAGGTAAAAATCCTGGCGATTGCCGCCAACGCGCGCATTGCCGCGCTGCCCGACGTGCCCACCTTCGCCGAGCAAGGCGTCACGGGGCTCGACCTGCCCAGCTGGCTCGGCTTCTACGGCCCCGCGCACATGCCCGCACCGGTGGTCGCCAGGCTCAACACGGCGCTGGCGCAGGTACTGGCAATGCCGCAGGTGCGCGAGTTCTATCGCTCGGGCGGCTACGAAGCCGGCGCCTCCACGCCGGAAGAGTTTGCAAGCGTCACGCGCTCGAGCTACGAGCGCTGGGGCGCGATGGTCCAGCAGGTAGGGTTGGCCAGGCAATGAACCACTCTGTCTTGTTCAGCCGCCGCCGCATTGCCGCGTGGATGGGCCTTGGCATCGCACTGGGCGCAACCGCGGTGCCGTACGGCGCGTTCGCGGCCGAGCCTGCGGCCTTTCCCGAAAAAGGCCGCAGCATCCGCATCGTGCTTGGCCTGGCGGCAGGCGGCGCCTCCGACGCGCAGGCGCGCTTCGTGGCCAACAAGCTGGGCGAGGTGCTGCAGACACCGGTCATCGTCGAAAACCGGCCCGGCGCCAGCTTCATTCTGGCAACCGAAGAAGTCATTCGCGCCGCGCCCGACGGCTACACGATGATGTACGCGCCCTCTTCCGTGGTGGCGCAAAACCCGCAGACGCTCGCGCAGGTGCGCTACGACCCCTTCAAGGACCTGACACCCATTTCGCTCGGCGCACGCGGGCCGCTGGTGCTGACCGTGCATGCGAGCGTGCCGGCGCGCACGGTGCAAGAGCTGGTGGCCTACATCAAGGCCAACCCCGGCAAGATGAGCTATGCGTCTTTCGGCACCGGCACCTCGTCGCATATCTACGGCGAGGCGTTCGCGCAGAAGGCGGGGCTGGACGTGGTGCACGTGCCCTACAAAGGCGGCGCCGATGCTGCAAAGGACTTTCTCGCGGGCCGCGTGCAGTACTACTTCGATGCGGCGCCCAACGCCATCCAGAACACCGCCACCGGCAAGGTTCGCATGCTGGCCGTGGCCGCGCCAAAACGCAGCCCAATGCTGCCCGACGTACCCACCATGACCGAGCAGGGCGTTGCCGGCGTCGACATGCCAAGCTGGCTGGGCTTCTATGGGCCAGCGCGCATGCCGGCGCCCGTGGTTGCCAAGCTCAACGCGGCGCTCGCGCAGGTGCTGGCGATGCCCGCCACGCGCGACTTCTTTCGCCAGGGCGCTTATGAAGCCGAGTCATCGAGCCCCGCCCAGTTGGCCGAACTCACCCGTTCAACCTACGACCAGTGGGGCGAGATGATCCGCAAGCTCGGGCTGGTGAAGCAATAGCGGGGTGTCGGCCAAGGGTCACGCCAGAAAGCGCAGCAGCAGCCGGTTGAAGTCATCGGCACGCTCGTACTGCGCCCAGTGCCCTGCCCCGTCGATCACCACGCCTCCGCGCTGCGGCTGCCCGGCCGTGAGTTGCGCCACCAGCGGACGCGGATCGGCGGTCACGTCGTACTCGCCCCACAGCAGCAGTTGCGGCCCGCCGATGGTGTCGAGCGCAGCTTGCAGCCCGCCCGCCTGCGACACCTCCTTGCTGCGAAAGCGCGTGCCGTGGCAAGAGATGTCGTGAATCTCGAAGGCCAGCGCGTCGATGGCGGCCTTGTCGTGCAGCATGAGCGCGCCCAGGTTGTGCAGGAGCGCGGCACGTTCTTCTTCGCGATCGGGTGCGGCGCGCCAGTTGATCATCTGCACTGCCATGCGCCGCATGGTGCCGTGGCCGCCGCTCCCCACCAGCGCCAGGCGCCGGATGTTGCCGCGGCGCACCGCAAAGCGCGCTGCGGTAAGCCCGCCAAAAGAAAAGCCGCCCAGGTCGATGGGTGTGCCGGCGCCGATCAGCTGGTCGAGCGAGCCACCCAGCGCATCGAGCAAGGGGCCGAGCGGATCTTCACCGGGCGCTGCGCGAGGCGGCGCATCGGAATCGTTGAAGCCGGGCATGTCGGGCAGCCACAGCGTGCGGCCGGCCGAAAGCGCATCGACGTTGCGCAGCCAATGCATCCAGCTGCCGTGGCCGCCATGCAGCAGCACCAGCGGCGGATCGGTGCTTTCTTCTTCGGCGCCAAAACGGCGCCAGCACACTCGCACGCCGCCGTGCACCACGTCGTGGCGCGTGCCGGTGGCGGCGATGCGCTCGATGAGCAGGCGGGCTTGTGCGTCTGGCTCTGGAGTGGAATTTGAATCGGGGATGGAAGGCATCGCCCGATTCTGCCAATTGGCCGTTCTTCTAGCTGGCGGCCGCGCCAAAGCGGTAGCTCGACACCACCAGCCCGCCCATGAACGCGTCCTCGTGATAGATGCGTTCACCGGCTTCCTGCTCGGCCGCGCCAACCGCGACCATCAGCGGAATGAGGTGTTCCTCGCGCGGATGCGCCATGCGCGCCGAAGGGGCCGAAGCCCAGTCCTGCAGCCGCTGCACGCGCTCTTGCGGCGATGCGTGCACGGAGGTGTCGTCGAGCCAGTCGCCGAACGCCTTCGAAACGCCATGCGCCTGCGGGCCGAAGTTGCGCAGGTTGTGATAGCTCAAGCCGCTGCCGATGATGAGCACGTTCTCGCCCCGCAAAGGCGCGAGCGCGCGGCCTAGCGCCAGGTGCTCCGCCGGGTCGAGCCCGCGCTTGAGCGACAGCTGCACCACCGGCACGCTGGCGTCGGGGTACATGGCGGCCATGGGCGAGAACATGCCGTGGTCGAAGCCGCGCTCGGGATCGATGGCCGCAGGCAGCCCGGCCTCGGCCAGGAGCGACTGCACGCGCTGCGCAAGCTGGGGCGAGCCCGGCGCCTCGTAGCGCACCTCATACGTGTGGGCAGGAAAGCCGCCGTAGTCGTAGATCATGGGCGGGTGCGGGTTGCCCTGCACGGTGAAGACCGGCGCCTCCCAGTGGGCCGACACCATGAGGATGGCGGCGGGCTTGCGCCCGATCTGGCGCGGCATGTCGGCCAGCGCTGCGGCCAGCTGGTCGTACGTGGGGCCCATTTCCTTCTTCATCCAGGGCCAGGGGCCGCCGCCGTGCGAAATGAAATACGTGGGCAGGCGCGAAGTGCTGTTGTCGTGGGTCAAGCCGATGCTCCTTTGAAAGCGTTGAATCGACTGTAGACATTTCCCACCAAGAAATCGACAGGCTACGATGCATCGGTTCATTTCTTCACAGGAAACCTTGCATGGACCGCCTGACCAGCCTGCGCGTGTTTCGAGAGGTCGTCGAGTCGGGCAGCTTCGTGGCCGCGGCCGAGCGGCTTTCGATGTCGCCGCCAATGGCCAGCAAGCATGTGGCGCAGCTCGAAAAATCCTTGGGTGCGCGGCTTTTGCACCGCTCCAGCCGCCACCTGAGCCTGACCGAGGCCGGCACCGCCTGGTACGAGCAGAGCGGGCGCGCGCTCGACCTGCTCGACGCCGCGCAAGCCGCCATCGGCCAGAAGAGCGAGGCGCCGCGAGGCCAGCTCAAGGTGAGCGCGCCCGTGTGGTGTGCCACGCCGCGCTTTGCGCGCGTGCTGGCCGACTACCGCGAGCGCTTTCCTGAAGTGCTGGTCGACATACACCTGGAAAACCGCAAGGTCGACCTTGCGGCCGACGGCTACGACGTTGCGCTGCGCGCCACGCAAGAGCCCTCTCCCGCGCTCATTGCGCGGCCGCTTTGCCGCGTTCCTTTCTATCTGGCGGGCACGCCGGCCTACCTGCGCCGCATGGGCGGCAACCCCACGCTGCCGGCCGACCTTGCGCGGCTCGGCGCCATCGTGCCGAGCTACGTGAACCTGGACAACCTTTCGCTCAAGGGGCCGGGTGGACGGATGTTTGCGCTGCGGCTCACGCCGGCCATGCGGTCGGACGACACCACGCTCACGCTGCATGCCGTGCGCGCGGACATGGGCATTGCCTTCTTGCCCGAATGGCTGGTCGACGACGACCTGGCCACCGGTCGGCTGGTGCAGCTGCTGCCCGACCATGCGCCGCATCCGGTCACGCTTTTTGCCGTGTACACCAGCCGCAGGTACATGGCGCCCAAGCTGCGCAGCTTTATCGATTTTCTGGGCGAACGGCTGGGCGGCCAGCCACCGGCGGCGACGGAACGCACCCTTTCGGGGCAAGGAGATACCGGCCCGGGATAAAGTCGCAGCTTCTCCCTGGAGACTGCACGCCTTGTTCCGTTTCTTCGAAAAACTGCTCCACCCCTATCCCGCCGCCGAACCGGCGCTTCCCCCAACCGGCTTCTTCGCCTTTCTATGGGCCTGCACGCGGGGCCTGCGCCTCAAGATGGCCGTCATGGCGGCGCTCACCGCGGCCATCTCGGGGTTCGAGGCGCTGCTGTTCGCCGTGCTCGGACGCGTGGTCGACTGGCTTGGCGGGCAAGTTCCGTCGCAGCTTTGGGCGGACCGCGGCAACACGCTGATGTGGCTGGCCGCGCTGCTGGTGATCAGCATTGGCGTAGTTGCGCTGCAAACCATCGTCAAGCACCAGACGCTGGCGGTCAACCTGCCGATGCGCCTGCGCTGGAACTTTCACCGGCTGATGCTGGGCCAGAGCATGGCCTTCTACCAGGACGAATTTGCGGGCCGCATCACGGCCAAGGTCATGCAGACCGCGCTCGCGGTGCGCGACACCCTTTTTGTGCTGGCCGACGTGGTAGTAGCCATGGGCGTGTACGTGGTGACCATCATCGTGCTGGTGAGCGTGCTCGACGTGCAGCTGGTACTGCCGTTCATCGTCTGGCTTGTGCTGTATGCCGCCTCGCTCATGTACTTTGTGCCGCGGCTCGGCAAGGTGGGCAAGGCGCAGGCCGATGCGCGCGCGCTGATGACCGGCCGCGTGACCGACGCCTACACCAACATTGCCACCGTCAAGCTGTTCTCGCACACGCAGCGCGAGGCCGGCTTTGCGCGCGAGGCGATGCGCGAGTTCATGTACACCGGCTACGGGCAGATGCGGCTGGTGAGCGCATTCGAAATCGTCAACCATGCGCTGAGCATGGGGCTGACGGCCGGCATGGCCGGCACTGCGCTGTGGCTCTGGTCGAACGGCACCGTGGGCGTGGGCGCGGTGGCCGCCGCCACTGCAATGGCACTGCGCCTGCAGGGCATGTCGCACTGGATCATGTGGGAAATGACCAGCCTGTTCGAGAACATCGGCACCGTGCAGGACGGCATGAAGACGCTGTCGCGCCCCCGCATCGTGCTGGACGCCCCCAACGCCGGCGTGCTGCAAGTGCCGCGCGGCGAGGTGCGCTTCGAGCATGCGAGCTTTCGCTATGCGGATGCGGGCCGCCGCGTCATCGACGACCTGAACCTGGTGGTGCGGCCCGGCGAAAAGATCGGCCTCGTCGGCCGCTCGGGGGCGGGCAAGTCGACGCTGGTCAACCTGCTGCTGCGCTTTCATGACCTGGAGAGCGGCCGCATCCTGATCGACGGGCAAGACATTGCCCATGTGACGCAGGATTCGCTGCGCAGCCACATCGGCATGGTCACGCAGGACACCTCGCTCATGCACCGCTCGGTGGCAGACAACATTGCCTATGGCCGCCCCGACGCGACGCAAGAGCAGATCGAGGCCGCCGCCAAGCGCGCCGAGGCGCACGACTTCATCCAGACGCTGGGCGACGCCACCGGCCGGCGCGGCTACGAAGCGCACGTGGGCGAGCGCGGCGTAAAGCTTTCAGGCGGCCAGCGCCAGCGCGTGGCCATTGCGCGCGTGATGCTGAAGGACGCACCCATCCTGCTGCTCGACGAGGCCACCAGTGCGCTCGACTCCGAGGTGGAAACCGCCATCCAGCAAAGCCTGTACAGGCTGATGGAAGGCAAGACCGTGATTGCCATTGCACACCGCCTCTCGACCATTGCGGCGATGGACCGGCTCATCGTGCTGGACGAAGGCCGTGTGGTGGAAGAAGGCGACCACCGCTCGCTCATGGCGCAAGGCGGGCTTTACGCTCGGCTTTGGGCGCACCAGAGCGGCGGTTTTCTGGGCGATTCGCTCGAGGAAGACGAAGGCGAAGGCGAAGCGCTGCGGGCGTAGCCAAGCTCAGGTGGGCAAAGCGCCGGCCTCGTACAACGCTGCGAACTCCGCGCTCGGCGCAATCGGCTTGACGATGTCGATCAGCACGCCGTTCGGGTCGCTGGTAATGAAGTGGCGCTGGCCGAAGTCTTCGTCGCGCAGCGGCAGAAGAATCGGCAAGCCGGCTGCGGCGAGCCGGTCGTGAACCGCATCGGGGTCGTCCACCTCGAAGTTCAGCAGCAGGCCGCCCGCCACCTGGCCGCGCGCCGGTGCGGGAATGGTCTCGTGCCGGCCGTCGAGCACGGCAAGGTTCACCGATGGCTGCCCTGCCCGTTCTGCCAGTTGCAGGTGCACGTACCAATCGCTCGTGAACAGCGGCGCGAAGCCGAAATGTGCCTGGTAGAAGCTGGCCGTTCCGGCCACGTCGTTGGTCATGATCACCGGGTAGTAGCTCGTCACTTTCATCGCAAGGGACCTTTCAATTAACATACAGACTGAATGTAAGTTGGATATTAATTACAAACAGTCTGTATGTAAATGCCAAAACCGATCGCCTCCCCTCAGCCCAGAACCAACCGCGAGCGCACCGAAGCCACGCGCCTCGCGCTCATCGATGCCGCACGCGCGCTGTTCGTCAGCAAGGGCTACGGCGAAACCTCGACGCCCGAGATTGCTGTTGCAGCCGGTATCACCCGTGGCGCGCTGTATCACCACTTCGCCGACAAGCGCGACCTCTTCAGGCAGGTGCTGGTGCGCGAAGCCGAAACCGTTGCGGCCGACATCGAAGCGGCCACGCCGCGGCAGCTGACTCCGCGCGAGGCACTGCTGCAGGGCAGCAAGGCCTACCTGGACGCTATGGCCGCCCCCGGCCGCACGCGGCTGCTGCTCATCGAAGGGCCGGCCGTGCTGGGCCTGGAAGAAAGCATGGCCATCGACGCAGCCACGTCGGCCAACTCGCTGCGCGAGGGGCTGGAGAACGCCAGGCTGGGCAGGGGAGAGGTTTCGCTCGACGCGCTCGCGCGGCTGCTCTCGGCGGCGTTCGACCGGGCCGCACTCGAGATAGATGCCGGGGCCAACGCCCACGAAATCCATTCGGCAATGCGCTGGCTGCTGGAGCAGGCACTGGCCCCCGAACCGCGCCGCAAGTCCGCGGGCTGACGGCGTTCCGGCGGGGCGCATGCGCTCGGCCAGGTCTTCGCGAGTCCTACAGCACAGGCCGCCCCTCGCCGACAGTCACCAGCCTCCTCAGGCCCGATGCTGAAGCTGTCGTCAACAACGAGGAGTCCTCGCGTGAATTCCATCATTTATATCGTCGGTCTGGTCGTGGTTGTCGTGGCCGTGCTTTCGTTCTTCGGCCTTCGCTAAAGACAGGCAATCCCCTAGGCTTCGCGCACTTGGTGCCGCCTCTCCGCCCCCTTCGCCGGGGGCAACACCTGCGGCCCGGCAGAGCCGGTTCCGCGGTGTTCCATAACATTCCACAAAAAGGATCGATTGCGATCCTTTTTCTCATCAGTTCCTTCGCAGCGCGCCGGGCATAATTTGCGCGCCTTCCGCCATCGCGGAGCGCCACTTGCGAAGGGACCCTGTTGACCAACACCGCGTTGCGCGAATCTGCTTTTCCGGACGCGGTCATTACCGAGGCGATCCGATGGACCGAAGAGAAAGGTCCACTCGACGATGCGCAAGCCATGCGCACCGCCTCTTCCCTTACAGCTGACTCACATGCACGCATCACCGTGCGTGCGCTGCAGCTCGGCGAGCGCATCGGCCTTCAACCCGAACTGGCACGCGCCCGGCAGTGGGGGCCATGGGTTCTGCTCGGCCTGGTAGCGTTGGTCGTGGTTGCGGGCCTGGGCCTCGCCGGCAATGTGGTCGGCGGCGGCGAGCGGCACATCAACGTGATCGTCGCGCTTGTGAGCGTGCTTGGCATTCACCTCGTCACGCTGCTGCTCTGGCTGGCCGGCCTGTGGCTCCCCCTCGGCTCGTTCAATACGAGCTCGCTCGGGTGGATATGGCTCTCGCTCACCGCACGGGTGGCCGGCGGCAAGCGGGGCCAGGCACCGGTGCTGGTGCGCGCAGCCACCGGGCTGTTGACCCGTGCCAGGCTGCTGCCCTGGGCCTTCGGGCTCGTGAGCCATGGCATCTGGTCGCTCTCTTTTCTGGTGGTGCTGGCCGCGCTGCTCTTCGCGCTTGCGTTTCGCAGCTACACGCTGAGCTGGGAAACGACGATTCTCGATCCCGCATTTTTTGTGCGCGCGGTACAGGCGCTGGGCTGGGCGCCGGCACAGCTGGGCTTTCCGGTTCCCGATGCGGCAACGGTGCTCTCGGCCACGCCCAGCGCAGCGGGCCAGCGCACATGGGCGCTGTGGCTCACCGGCTGCATCGTGGTGTACGGCTTGCTGCCGCGCGTTGCGCTGGTGCTGCTGAGTGCCATCGTGTGGCACAGGCGCCGCGCAGCGCTGCATCCGGATTGGAGCGACGCCTACTACCACAAGCTGGCGGCCAGGTTCGCCGCCCTCGCGCCGCCGGCCATCGTCGATGCCGACCCCGGCCGCGCACCAGGCATTGCACCTGCCGGGCTTGCACCTTCGGAACTGCAGGACACGCTGTTCGTCATCGGGTTCGAGCTGCCTTCGGACATTGCCTGGCCGCCCGCGGGCTTGCCCGCCGCACAGGTGCAGCGCATCGACGGCAGCGCCCCCGCGCGCCGCAGCCTGCTCGACCAGTTGGCGCTGGCACGCCCGCGTGCGGTGCTGCTGGTGTGCCACGCGGCATCGAGCCCCGACCGCGGCACCGAGCGCTTTCTGCGCGACGTGCTGGCCCATTGCGGTGAGTGCCGCCTGTGGCCGGCTCAAGACGTGAAGAGCGTGCAGAACGATTCCGCCGTCGGCGCCGCACAGCGCTGGATCGACTGGCTGCAGGCTACCGGCCTGCAGCGCATCGCGGCCACACATCGGCTCGAAGATGCGCTGCAGCAACTCGGCGCGGCGCCATGACGCAGCAGCAAGCCATCCGCATTGCCGTTGTCGGCCACACCAACGCGGGCAAGACCTCGCTGCTGCGCACGCTCACGCGCCGCGCGAACTTCGGCGAGGTGTCGCAGCGCCCGGGCACCACGCGCCATGTGGAATCGGCCGACCTCGAAGTGAACGGCCAGGTTGCCGTTCGTTTCTTCGACACGCCCGGGCTCGAAGACGCGGTGGCGTTGCGCGAACACCTGGCCGGCCTCGACCCGCAAGCAACGCCCCCCGAGCGCATCCGCCTGTTCTTGCAAGGCCCCGAGGCGCATGGCGTGTTCGAGCAAGAGGCCAAGGTGCTGCGCACCATGCTGGACATCGATGCGGCTTTCCTGGTCATCGACGTGCGCGAGCCGGTGTTGCCGAAGTTTCGCGACGAAATCGAATTGCTCAACTCCTGCGCGCGGCCCGTGCTGCCGGTGCTCAACTTTGTGCGCGATGCGGCAAGCCGCGAAGCCGCATGGAAAGAGCTGCTCTCGGCCTACGGCCTGCACGTGCAGGTGCGCTTCGATGCGGCAGCCCCGTTCACCGGCGCCGAGCGCGAGCTGTACGGCGATCTTTCAACGCTGCTGCGCGACAGGCGCCAGCTGCTGCAAGGCGTGGCGGATTCACTGGCCGCCGAAGCCGCCGAACGCCGCCGTGCCGCCTGCGTGCGCATCGCCGGGTTGCTGGTCGATGCCGCCGCACTGCGCCGCACGGTGGCGGCAGAAGAATTTGCAGACAGCGCCCGCCGCAAAACACTCATCGCCGCGCTGCAGAAAGACGTGTTCGACAAGGCGCAGCGCTGCACCGACGACCTGCTCGCGCTCTACGGATTTCGCCAGGACGATGCCGGCGAAGCGCCCCTGCCGCTGGTCGAAGGCCGTTGGACGCTGGACTTCTTCAGCCCCGAAGCCATGAAGGACGCGGGCCTGCGGCTTGGCAAGGGTGCCGTCATCGGCGCCGCGGTGGGCGTGGTGGCAGACCTTGCCGTCGCCGGCATTTCGCTTGGCGCGGGCGCCGCTGTGGGCGGCGCCATCGGCGGTGCGGTGTCGCAAGGCTGGGGCCCCTTGGGGCGCAAGCTGGTGAACAAGCTGCGCGACGTGCATGAGCTCACTGTCGAAGACGGCGTGCTGTTCGCCCTGGTGGCATGGCAGCTGAAGCTCACGCGCGCGCTGGAGCAGCGCGGGCATGCAGCCACCGGGCGCATTGCCGCCGAAACCAGCGCAACGCAAGAAGCACCCACGCGCGCAACGGCGGCCGCTGTTCGCGCTGCCAGGCCGGCGCGCAGCCACCCGGAGTGGCAATCGACCGGCGTGGCAACGCGCAGCTTCTGGCGCCCCGCTCCGCAGCGCGAGGCACTCGCGGCCGAGCTGGCGCGCACGCTACAGGGCGCCTTCGAAAGCTGAGCGCCCTGCCTTCGCTTGCAGGCGGTGGCGAAGGATTCCTACGCGCCCGTTCAGGCGCGAGTTCCAGTCTTTTCGATGGACAACAACGGCACGCGGGGTGCCGTTTGTCTTGTCGTCATCCAGAAAAAGGAGCACCCATGTCCGTCGACTGCAAACTGCTCGCCACCCCTTTGATCGGACGCGTGTGGCAAGGCCGCACGCCCATTGCGCGGGCCGACGAATACCTGCGCTACAGCTTCGAGCACGGCATCCAGGAAATCGCGAAGAAACCCGAGTGCCTGGGCGTGCAGTACTTTCGCAAGCTGAACGGCGACACGGCCGAATTCAGGACGGTGTCTTACTGGCGATCGATCGAGCACATGCACGCGATGCATGCGCAGCGTGGCGATCCGCTGCGCGTGGCGCCGCTGGCACGCGACCCCGAGTTCCTGCTGGAGCTGCCGGAGTTCGTGGACATCGTCGAGGTGCATGTCAACTCGTTCGGCACGACGGGCAAGTAGCCCGAAGGTTCAGCCCTCCAGCAAGTCCTCCAGCCGCAACGGCAGCCGGCGCAGCCGCTTGCCCGTGGCATGAAACACCGCATTCACGATGGCGGGCGCCACGCCCACCATGGCCACTTCGCCCAGGCCTTTCACACCCAGCGCGTTGAGCCGTGGGTCGGGCTTGCCGACAAAGTCGACATCGATGCGGCCGATGTCCGCGGCAACAGGCAGCACGTATTCCGCAAGGTCGGCGTTGATGAAGCCGCCGTAGCGCGCATCGACCTCGCTCGCCTCGCGCAATGCGGCACCAATGCCCCACACCACGCCGCCTTCGACCTGGCTGCGCGCGGTGCGCGGGCTCGCTACCGTACCGCAGTCGGCCACGCTGAGCACGCGCGGCACCCGAATGCGGCGCGTGGTCGGCTCGATGCGCACCTCGACAAAGTGCGCAATGAAACTGAAGGCGACGAAATCCGGATACACCGGCCCGGCCGCTGCGGGCAGCCCACCGGTAAGCCGGCCGAACACCTGCTCGGGCTGGCCCGGCGCGCGCATGCGGCTTTCGGCCTCGGCAAAGGGGCGGCCCGAGGCGCGCAGCAACGCCCCCGCGGTGGCGCCATTCGCATCACCTGCGGCTGTGGCCGCGCCTGCGTTCTGCCGCAGGTCTTCCATGAGCCGCTGGGCGGCCTCCTGCACCGGCGGGAGTGCGGTGGCCGTGCCCCAGGAGCCGGCGGTCAGGTGCTGCGGCGCGGCGGTGGTGTCGCCCAGAACGATCTCCACCGCGGCCACCGGCGCGCCGAGCGTGCGCGCCACCGTCAATGCAATGGCGGTGCGAATGCCCTGCCCCATTTCGTGCCCGCCCACTGCCACCCTCACGGTGCCGTCAGCGCCGAGCCGCACCTTGGCAACGGCCGGCGCAATGGCCGCCTTGTAGGCACCCGCCGCCACGCCCCAACCGATGAGGCTGCCATCGGGCGCGCGCATCGAGCGCGGCGCCATCGTGCGGCGTGCCCAGCCGAATTTGCTGCTTCCCATGGCGAGGCACTCGGCCAAATGGCGCGATGAAAAAGGCTTGCCGCTGATCGGGTCGACAGCCGCATCGTTTGCCAGGCGGAACGCGACCGGATCTCGGCCGAGCGCGTAGGCCATCTCGTCGACCGCGCTTTCGAATGCAAAGGCGGCCGGATGCTCGAACGGTGCCCGCATGTAGCCGGGCGTTTGCACATCGGTGCGCACGAGCCGCTCGCGGCCCAGGAAGTTGCCGATGCCGTAGAGCCGCGATGTGATCTCGGTGCCGCTCGACGGAAAAAGGTCATGCTGCGAGGTCTGCTGGTCGATCTCGTGGATGGCCGCGGTCAGCTTGCCATTGCTGTCGGCACCCAGCCGCACGTGGTGGCGGCTCGCGGGCCTGAAGCTCGCGTTGTGGAAGAGCTGGCTGCGCGAGAGCACGAGCTTGACCGGCTGGCCCAGCGTGCGCGCTGCAATTGCGACCAGCGCGGTGTGCGACTGCAGCGAGTTCTTCTGGCCGAAGCCGCCGCCCACGGTGGGCGACAGCACGCGCACCTTGGCGGGCTCGATGCCAAGCTGTTTGGCGAGGCCGTGGCGCACGCCTTCGGCGTTCTGGGTGGGCTCGCGGAGGGTCAGCACGCCGTCGGCGCTCCACTCGGCCACGGTCGCGATGATTTCCATCGGGTTCTGGTGCTGGGTCGGCAATTCATACGACGCGTCCACCGTGAATGCCGCCCCCTGGAGCGCGGCCTCCGCATCGCCTGCGCGCCGGTCGGCAAACATGGGTTGCGGCAGCAGTGCCGATTGCGCCTGAGGCCGGGCATCGGGCGCATCGATGGTGGCAACGAAAGGAGCGGCCTCATAGGTCACGACCACCAGTGCCGCGGCCTCGCGAGCAGCCTCCAGCGTGTCTGCGACCACCATGGCAACGGTCTGCCCGCGGTAGGCGACTTGCGGCGAACGCAGCGGATAGAAGCTCTGAAAGCCGAAGCCGCCGCCCATCAGGAAGCCGCCCGTGTCGAACGCGCCGACGTTCTCATGCGTGAACACCTGCCGAACACCGCGCACGCGCTGCGCAGCGGCGGTGTCGATGCCGGTGACGGTGCCACGTGCGATGCGCGAAGGCACCAGCGCAGCGTGCAGCAGCCCGGCGCGCGCATCGTCTGCCGCATAACGCGTGGCGCCGCGCACCTTGTCGCGCGCGTCCACACGCTCGGCACCCGCGCGGGGCGTGCTCTTTTTGGCTGTCTTGAAGTTGGTTGCCATCTTCAGTTCCTTTCCCTGGCCAGCATCAGCGCATCGGTCACTGTTTCGATGCCTAGCGCCACCTTGAATGCGTTGTGCTCAAGCGGCTTTGCGCCCTCGAAGGCAAGTTCGGCGGCACGCCGCGCGGCCGCTCGCGTGAACGGCTGGCCGACGAGACTGCGCTCTGCCTGCTCTGCACGCCACGGGTGCGTGGCCACGCCGCCCAGCGCAATGCGCGCATCGACCACCCGGTTGCTCTCGATCTCCAGTGCAACGGCCGCCGAGGCAAGCGCAAAGGCGTAGGACTCGCGGTCGCGGATCTTGTGGTACGTCGAGCCCCGGCCTATGCGGCCGCGCGGTATGCGAATGCGCACGATCAGCTCGTCGGCCGCAAGCACGGTTTCCAGGTGCGGCGTGGTGCCCGGCGTGCGGTGCAGTTCGCGCACGGGCACCGTGCGCTCGCCGCGCGGGCTTGCAGTGTCGACCAGCGCATCGAATGCCACCAGCGCAACCGCCCAGTCGCCGGGATAAACGGCCACGCAGGCTTCGCTGCCGCCAAGCACCGCATGGCCGCGGTTCTGGCCGCCCATTGCCGCGCAGCCGCTGCCGGGCACGCGCTTGTTGCACGCGAATTCGGGCCCGCCGCGAAAGTAGGCGCAGCGGGTGCGCTGCAGCAGGTTGCCGCCCACGGTCGCCATGTTGCGCAATTGCTGCGAGGCAGCCTTCCAGAGCGATTCCGACAGGGCCGGGAATTCGCGCTGAACCACGGCGTTTTCGGCCACGTCGCTCATGGCGGCGAGCGCACCGATGCGCAGTTCGGCGCGGCTTGCGGTGTCTACTTGGCGCAGGCCTTCGATGCGGGTGATGTCGATCACCGTGGCCGGCGCTTCAACACCAAGCTTCATCAGGTCGAACAGCGTGGTGCCGCCTGCGAAGTAGCGCGCGCCGGGCTGGTGTTGGGCCAGCAGGTGCACGGCTTCGCCGGTGCTGCGGGGGCGGAGATAGGCAAAGTCATGCATGGCGGTTGCCCTCCAGGCGGCCTTCCATGCGCAGCACTTGCGGCGCCGCTTCGCGAATTGCTTCGACGATGCCCGCGTAGGCGCCGCACCGGCAGATGTTGCCGCTCATGTATTCGCGGATCTGCGCCTCGCTGGTGGCGTGCCCCTCGCGCACGCAGGCAATGGCAGCCATGACCTGGCCGGGCGTGCAGTAGCCGCATTGCAGCGCATCGTGGTCAAGAAAGGCCTGTTGCATGGGGTGCAGCGTGCCGTCGGGCAACTCGATGCCTTCGATGGTGGTGACGGCGCACCCGTCGGTCTTTACGGCAAGCGTGAGGCACGAGGCCACGCGGCGGCCGTCCACGTGCACCGTGCAGGCACCGCACTGGCCATGGTCGCAGCCCTTCTTGGCGCCCGTAAGGCCGAGCTGCTCGCGCAGCACGTCGAGCAGCGAGGCGCGCGCCTCCAGCTTCAGCTGGTGGTGCTTGCCGTTGATGATGACGCGGGTCTCCTGCGCGCCCGTTGCGGCGGCGGATGTTGTGCCGCCGGTTTCCGGGGCTGCGCTTGCACCGGCCGAAGCAGCGGCACCCGCGCCCACCGCCGTGGTCATCATGAATGTGCGGCGGTTGAAGTTGAAGCCACTGAAAGCAGGCACCGGGCCTGTCGCGTGTTGCAGAGGTTGGTTCATCGGAGCTTTCCTTTTTGGCCTTCCGGAAGGGTGGACTGAAAGTCTCGCTGTTCTGCCGGGGCGAATAAATACGCAAATTCCGCCAATACAATTCAACGAGACTCAACAATCGAGGGAACCGATGGACCGCTTCGACGCCATGCAGCTGTTCACCCGCATCGTCGATCTGGGCAGCTTTACCCAAGCTGCGGCCGCGCTGGACATTCCGCGTGCCACCGCCACGCACGCCATCAAGGAACTGGAGGCAAGGCTGCATGTGCGCCTGCTGGAGCGCACCACGCGGCAGGTGCGCACCACGGTCGACGGCCAGGCCTTCTACGAACGCTGCCGCCATCTGCTGCGCGAACTCGAGGACGCGGAGTCTTCGCTGTCGGAGCTGGCCGTCAACCCGCGGGGGCGCCTGCGCATCGACATTCACGGCGCGCCCGCGCAGGCCATCGTGCTGCCCCGCATTCGCGAGTTTCACGAGCGGTATCCGCACATAGAGCTTGTCATGGGCAGCGGCGACAGGCTGGTGGACCTGCTGCGCGAGGGCGTCGACTGCGTGGTGCGCGCGGGCGAGCCGAAGGATTCATCGCTCGTCACGCGCCGCCTGGCACTGCTGCCGCAAGTGACCTGCGCAAGCCCCGGTTACCTCGCCGAATACGGCACGCCCACGCAGCCTTCCGATCTTGCGCAGCACCTGGGCGTCAACTTCTTCTCGGCGTCGCGGCCCGAGGTGTTTCCCTACGAGTTCCTCGTGGGCGGCAAGCTCGAGACATACATGCTCAAAGACTGGATCAGCGTGAACAACGCCGACCTCTACAAGACCTGCGCCGAACAGGGCTGCGGGATCATCCAGGTGCCGCGCTTCAGCGTGGAGAAGCAGCTGCGCGATGGCTCGCTGGTCGAGATACTGCCGCACGCGCCCTGCCCGCCGATGGTCTATTCGGTGCTTTATCCGCACCACCGCCAGCTGTCGCCGCGGGTGCGGGTGTTCATCGACTGGATCGCGCAGCTTTATGCGGAGCGCTTCGGCACGGCCGGGTGAACGACGAGCGGAGTCACTGTGCGGTCATGAGGGCGGCCTAGCATCCACTGGCCTCTGCCTTCTCTTCCCGACCAAGACTGCTGCACTCCACGCGATGTACCCCGGCGAACGTCTCAATGGGTACAGCCATCTGCTGGGCCTGGTGCTTGCCCTGCTGGCCACCGTCCTTTTTCTTGCCAAGACCTTGCCCACCGGCGACGCCGCGCGCATTGCCGGCGCGCTGGTGTTCTCGCTCTCGGCCGTGGCGCTGTATGCCGCATCCACGCTGTTCCACAGCACGCGCGGGCGGCTGAAGCGCTTTTGGGAGCGGGCCGACCATTGCGCCATCTACCTGCTGATTGCCGGCACCTACACGCCTTTCGCGCTCGTTACTCTGCAGGGCGCCTGGGGCTGGGTGCTGATGGCTGCGGTGTGGGGCGCCGCATTCTTCGGCATCGGGCGCGAGCTGCTGCAGGGGGACAACGCGGCCTCCAAACCCCCGCTGGCGCTGTACATCGGCATGGGCTGGCTCGGCGTGCTGGCCGCTGCGCCGTTGGCTGCCCGGCTCGACGGCGGCGGCCTGGCATGGCTGCTGGCCGGCGGCGTGCTCTACACGGTGGGCACGGTGTTCTACCGAAACCGCCGGGGGTTTCGGCATGCGCACGGCACCTGGCACCTGTTCGTGCTTGCAGGCACGGCGAGCCATTTCGTATCGGTGGGGTGGTTCGTGCTTTGACGCCCGCCGCCTGCCGCTTGGCCACCTATTGCGCCGCAGCAGAAAACTGGCACTTTTTTATTACTTGCCGATCCGGCTTCGCGCAAGGTGTGCAAAATGCCCCCATGCCAAATATTGCCTCCATCCTCAAAGCCGAGATTTCCCGTGTTGCCCGCAAGGAAGTTCGCACAGAGATCGAAACGCTGAAAAAAGCCTCCACGCATCACCGTGCCTCCATTGCCGCGCTGCGCCGTCAGGTCGAAAAACTGGAGAAGGAGTTGCGGCGCGCGCTGAAAACGTCCTCGAGCGGCTCCCCCGCGGGTGACTCGGACGATGGTTCCGAATCGGGCCCGTCCCGCCGATTCAGCGCCACGCGCCTTGCCACGCACCGCGAAAAGCTCGGCCTCTCGGCGGCGGCTTACGGAAAGCTGGTGGGCGTTACCGGCCAGACCATTTACAAGTGGGAGCAAGGCAAGGCGCGCCCGCGCAAGGCACAGCTGGAGGGCCTCGCATCGGTTCGGGGCCTGGGCCGGCGCGAAGTGGCAGAACAGCTGAACGCGGAATAGTTCACTTGCGCGCTCCACGCTTTGGGGCGCCCGGCGGGTAAAGTTCCGGCACTCATCCGCCGGTTCGTTACCGCTCCGTTTTTTCCGCCCCGTTTCCGCCTTTCGTATCCCCATGTCCAATCTCATCGTGCACGGCGGTACGCCGCTTCGCGGCCGCATTACCCCTTCCGCCAACAAGAATGCCGTGCTGCCGGTGCTGTGCGCCACGCTCCTCACGCGTGAGCCGCTGCGGCTGCAGGGGGTGCCCGACATCACCGACGTGCGCAAGATCCTCGACATCTTCCGCAGCCTGGGCAGCGAAGCGCGCATGGACCACGCCACCGGCACGCTGGAGCTGCACCACCGCGACACCGCGTTCGACGCCGCACGCGACCGGCTGCCCGAGGAAATGCGCTCGTCGATCATGCTGGTGCCTCCGCTCCTGGCGCGCTTCGGCATTGCGCGGCTCGAAGACAACGTCAAGGGCTGCACGCTGGGCGTGCGCGAAATCGATCCGCATGTGGACGTGTTCCGCCGTTTTGGCGGCAAGGTAGAGCGCGCCAGCGGTTCGCTGCTCGTGCGTTGCGAAGGGCCGCTTGCGCCCACCGAGCACTGGCTCGACTACGCATCGGTCACCACAACCGAAAACTTCGTGCTGTGCGCGGCGGCGGCCCGGGGCACGTCGACGCTCACCAATGCCGCTTCAGAGCCGCATGTGCAGGAGTTCTGCCGCTTCATGACGATGCTGGGCGTGCGCATCGAGGGCATAGGCACTTCGCGGCTTACGGTGCACGGCGGCAATGCCCTGGGCGGCGGAGAGTTCCGCTTCGACGAAGATTTTCACGAGATCACCACCTTCCTGGCGCTGGGCGCAATCACGGGTGGCGATGTGGTCGTGCGCAACAGCGCGCCTGAAAACTTTCCGCTCATCGACCGCACCTTCGCCAAGTTCGGCGTCACGGTCACGCACGAAGACGGCTGGTCGCGCGCCACCAGCACCGGCCCGCTGAAGGTGCAAACGCCCTTCACGAGCAACGTGCTCACCAAGGTGGAGGCCGCGCCGTGGCCCTACTTTCCGGTCGACCTGCTGCCCATCTTCATTGCGCTGGGCGTGCGTGCCCAGGGCAATGCGATGTTCTGGAACAAGGTGTACGACGGCGCCCTGGGCTGGACCAGCGAGCTGTCCAAGTTCGGCGCCCACGTGTTCTCGTCGGACCCGCACCGGCTCATCAGCTTTGGCGGCAGCCCGCTGACGCCGGCCGTGGTCGAGAGCCCCTACATCATTCGCGTGGCCATTGCGCTCTTCATGGTTGCGGCCAGCATCGAGGGCCGGTCCGAAATCCGCAATGCGGCGCCCATTCGGCGCGCCCACCCGCGCTTCGTCGAAAACCTGCGCAGCCTGGGCGTGCAGGTCGAGTGGACGAGCGAAGAATAAGCCTCGGGCTCAGCCCCGCAGTGCGTTCACCACGATGCGCGCCGCCGACGCGATGACGTCGTTGTGGGCCGGCGCATCCTCCTTGGGAAAGGTAAGGTAAACCGCCAGCACCAGCGGAGCCCCCGACGGCGGCCACAGCACGCCGGCGTCGTTGTTGCTTCCGTAGGAGCCCAGGCCGGTCTTGTCGCCCACCTTCCAGTCGGCCGGCACACCGGCGCGAATGCGGGCGGCGCCGGTGGTGTTGCCCAAGAGCCAGGTCTCGAGCTGGCTGCGTTGCGCCGCACCGAGCGCATTGCCCAGCACCAGCCGCTGCAGGCTGGCGGCCATGGCCTCGGGGGTGGTCGTGTCGCGCAGGTCTCCCGGAATGGCACTGTTGAGTTCGGTCTCCCAGCGGTCGAGCCTGAAGGCCTGGTCGCCGATGGAGCGCGCGTACGCGGTCACCGCGGCGGGCCCGCCGAGAATCTTCATCAACAGGTTGGCCGCCGCGTTGTCGCTGTACTGGATGGTGGCGGCGCACATTGCGGAAACCGTCATGCCCTCTTCAAGGTGCTTGCCGGTGATGGGCGAATTGGGCAACAAGTCGCTCTTGCCGTAGCGCACGCGGCGCTCGAGCAGGCTGCCGTCGCGCGTGCTGCGCGCAAGAACGGCTGCAGCCAGCATGGTCTTGAAGGTGCTGCACAGGGGAAAGCGCTCGGTGGCGCGGTGCTGCACGCGCGCGCCGCTGCCGGTGTCGAGCGCGGCCACGCCGAGCCGCCCGCCCACGGAGCTTTCGAGCGCCGCAAGCTGTGCTTCTGCCGATGCGGCGTGCTGCGCCTTTGCGGACCAGGCGGTACAGGCACTGGCCAGCGGCAGCGCAGATGCGGCAAGCAGAAAGATGCGGCGATTGGCAAAGGATTTCATTTGTCTTCGAGCTGAGTGAATGGAACGAAGGCAATCGTAGGAGCGCGATTGCGCAGGTTCCAGCGCCAGGCGATGCAACCGCGTCTCGCCTGTATCGGGTGTAACGCAGGATCG
Source organism: Variovorax sp. 3319 (assembly GCF_031456585.1). Classification (NCBI taxonomy): domain Bacteria; kingdom Pseudomonadati; phylum Pseudomonadota; class Betaproteobacteria; order Burkholderiales; family Comamonadaceae; genus Variovorax; species Variovorax sp. 3319. The sequence continues at coordinate 308,573 of NZ_JAVDUZ010000003.1, read as the reverse complement.
AACCCCGGCCAGCCCTCCGGAGTCGGATGCCGACTACAGGCAAGGGGCCCCGCTTGCGTTAAGGTGCGGTGCATTCGCAGACTCCGAAGCACCCCCATGACCACCCCCTCTTCCGCACCGGCCCGCAAGCATTTTTCGATGATCCGCGGCTTTCACCTGGCCGATGTGTTCACGCTCGGCAACGCCGCATGCGGCGTGGGCGCGGTGTTCCTTGCGATGGCTTTCATGGCAAGCCAGTCGCTTGCGCAGTTTCTCTGGGCTGCAGCGCTGGCGCCTGCGGCTTTTGTGTTCGACGTGTTCGATGGGCGCATTGCGCGCTGGCGCCAAACGCACTCCGCGCTCGGGCGCGAGCTCGATTCGCTGGCCGACGTGATTTCTTTCGGCGTGGCGCCCGCCGCGCTGGCCTTTGCGGCCGGGCTGGACGGCGGCTGGGACTGCGTATTGCTGATCTATTTCGTCGGCTGCGGCGTAAGCCGGCTCGCGCGCTACAACGTCACGGCCGAAGCGCTTTCCGCGGGCGCAGACAAGGTCAAGTACTTCGAAGGTACGCCTATCCCCACCAGCGTGGTGCTTGTGGGCGTGCTGGCCTGGGCGGCCTGGCAAGGCCGCATCGGCGATGCGGTGTGGGGCGGCGCGTGGACGCTCGGCCCATGGCAGCTGCATCCACTCAGCCTGCTCTTTGCGCTGTCGGGCACGCTGATGATCAGCAAGACGCTGCGCATTCCCAAGTTCTGACCGTCCATCCACCGAAAGGAGACCGTTCGATGCTGAAGCTGTACTTCGACCCCCAGAGCCGCTCGCAGGTTGCGAAGTGGATGCTCGACGAAGCAGGTGTGGAATACGAGATCGTGACCACCCTCATCCGCGAGAAGGCGCACAAGAGGCCCGAGTACCTGAAGATCAACCCCGCGGGCAAGCTGCCGGCACTGGTCGACGGCCGCACACGCGTGTTCGAGAACGCGGCCATCTGCATGTACGTGGCCGACAAGTTTCCGCAGGCCCGGTTGGCACCGCCCGCGGATTCGCCCGAGCGCGGCCGCTACCTGTCGCTCATGGTCTATTCGACGGCGCAGCTGGAGCCCGCAATGGGTGACAGCCTGCTCGGGGTGCGCAGCAACAACAGCGCGCGCGGCTGGACCAACTTCGAGCAGGCCAAGGATGCAGTGGAGCGCGAGCTGGGCGAGGGGCCGTATCTCTTCGGTGCGCGCTTCACCGCGGCCGACGTGATGATCGGCTCGATGTTCATCTGGCACCGTGCGTTCGGCGGGCGCTCCAACCGGCCGAAGATCGATGCCTACATCAACCGGCTCCAGGCCCGGCCCAAGGGCATGAAGTTCGGCTGAGGCTGACCACACCGCATGTCGCAAGCACCTTTTCCCCATGGCGCAACCGCCGGCCTCGACGAGCTGGTGCGCATTGCCTCCACGCAGCCGCTGGCGCCCGCCTGCGATCACTTCTACTTTCTGCGCCACGGCCAGACCGGCCGCAATGCGCAGCGCATTTTCCAGGCCGTGGACGAGCCGCTGAGCGAGCTCGGGCTCCAGCAGGCGGCCCGCGCGGCCCAACTGCTCGCGGGCGAGCCGATCCGCACCATCGTCTGCAGCGATGCGCGGCGGGCCCACGACACCGCGCACACCGTGGCGGCCGTGCTCCGCGTCGAGCCCACGCCGCAAGCGGCACTGCGCGAACGCAATTTCGGCGCCCTCATCGGTACCTCTTCGGTCAACATCGACTGGGCTTGCGAGCCCGACGGCGGCGAAACCCTTGCGCAGTTCGTCGCGCGCAAAAGGCAGGCGCTCGGCGACGCGCTGGCGCAGCCCGCACCGGTTCTGGTGGTGGCGCATGGCGGCACGCTCTACGCGCTGGCCGCGCTGATCGGCGTGCCTATCGACCTGGGTCTGCTCGGCAACGCGCAGCCATTGCGTTTTTCGCGCAATGGCCCTAAATGGGCTGTAACGCCGCTGCTGCGGCATGCCGACGGCGATTCGGCCCTGGCGTAGGCAACGCGGGCGCGCACTGTTCGGCGTTCACTCAAACGGACAGCCATGGAATTCAAGGACTACTACAGCACGCTCGGCATCGATCGCACCGCGTCCGAGGACGAGGTGCGCAAGGCCTACCGCAAGCTTGCACGCAAGTACCACCCCGACGTCAGCAAGGAAGCCGACGCCGAGAAGCGCATGCGCGACATCAACGAAGCCAACGACGTGTTGCGCGACAAGGAAAAGCGCGCCGCCTACGACGCGCTGGCCGACCGCGTGGCCCGCGGCGGACACCCCGAGGGCGACTTTCAGCCGCCGCCGGGGTGGGACACGGGTTTCGAGTTTCACCGAGGCCCGGGGCAAGGGCCTGCCGACCACGCGGAGTTCAGCGACTTCTTTTCCTCGCTCTTCGGCGAGGCCGAGCGGCGTGGCGCCGCAAGGCGCAACTACCGCGCGCGCGGCGAGGACCACCATGCGGCCATCGAGATCTCCCTCGAAGACGCGCTCAACGGCGCCGAGCGCGAGATCACGCTGCGCGCGCAGGAAACCGACGCGCAGGGCCGCCCCGCGCTGAAGACGCGCACCCTCAGCGTCAAGATTCCGCCCGGCATGCATCCGGGGCAATTCATCCGGCTTGCCGGACAGGGCATGCCTGGCCATGGCGGCGAGCCGGCCGGAGACCTGTACCTGGAAGTGCGCATTGCGCCGCACAAGCTCTACCGCGTTGAAGAGCGCGACCTGTACATGACGCTGCCAGTTACGCCGACCGAAGCCGCGCTGGGAGCGCAGGTGAAAGTGCCTGTGCCCACGGGCGGTGCGGTCGAGGTGACCGTGCCGCGCAACGCGCGCAGCGGCCTCAAGCTCAGGCTCAAGGGCCGCGGCCTGGGCGGCAAGCAGCCCGGCGACCTGTACCTGCTGCTCGATATTGCCCTGCCCCCGGCCGACAGCGACTCGGCCCGCAAGGCCTACGAGCAACTGGCCCAGGCATCGGCTTCGTTCAACCCACGCCAGCATCTGGGAGTGTGAGCATGGCGACCGTTTCCGTCACAACAGCCATCAGCGCATCGCAGCCGCTCGCCGCAAGCGAACTGGCCCATGCCTGCGGCGCCGACACCGAATGGGTGGTGCAGCTCGTCGAAGTGGGCATCGTGCAAATTTCTACAGCCGATGCCCCGCCCGAGCGCTGGCAGTTTTCGAGCAGCGACCTGCAATGCGCACTGGAAGCACGCCGGCTGGAGCGCGACTTTGGCGTGGGCCTCGACGCCGCCGCGCTCATTCTTGATCTGCAGCACGAAGTGCGGCGACTCAAGGCCGCGATGCGCGCGCATGGCCTGCGCTAGCAGGCAGCGTGTTTAGCTCCAATCCCGCGTCAGGCGGATTTGCCGCGCCCGGACTTCTTCGGGGTTTCGGCGCGCGGTGCATTCACGGGCGCGGCCGCACCGGCACCGTTCAGCTGGTCGACCCACAGCAAGGTGTCGACGTAGCTCATGAAGCGGTTGAGGTACTCCGGCGACAAATCTCGCATCAACAGCAGCGACCGGTGCACCAGGTGGTGCGAGTTGAGCGGGCCCGCGTTGTCGGGCACCTTGGCGAGCGACTGCGTCAGCCGCCGCTCGGCGCTGAGCCGCGACCAGGTGCTCTTGAAATAGCTGAGGGTCTTCAGTTCGGCAGGGGCCGGTGCGAGGCCGTGCAGGGTTTCGTCTGCCGTTGCGATTGATGTTGCCCCGGCAGCACCGACGATGGCCGGTGCATGCCGCCCGATGTGGTCGACCAGTTCCGCAAGCGCGCCGCGCCCGGGCGGGCCTGCCGGCACTTGCCTCGCAGCAGGCGACGCCGGCGCGCTCTCGCTGCCCTGCCGGGCTTTCTCAAGCTTCTCGCCATAGGCCGCGGCCAGGCCGGCGAGCTTTTCATCGAGGATGCGCCGCGCTTCGCCCTGGTGCGCAGCCGCGCGCCTGGCCAGCGCCTCCATGAAATGAAAGCGCACCGGGTCGGCGCGGTGCTGCCCCCGCGCGCGCCAGGCGCCGATCATTGCAACGGGGTCGGTGTGCTCGCTCACGGGCGCTTGGTGGTGGCGTTCGATTGCCTTGGCGTGGGCGCCATTTCGACGCGCCGGTTCTTCGACCGGCCTTCGGCATCGGCGTTGGACGCCACCGCCTGCTCCGATCCGAACGCCGCGGCAAACACCGACGACGAGGGAATGCCCTCTTCGATGAGCGCCCGCGTGACCGTGAGCGCCCGTTGGGCCGAAAGCTCCCAGTTGTCGGCGAACGGGCGGTTGCCGTCTTTCGACTGCCGCATCTGGCGGTCGTCGGTGAAGCCGCTCACCATCAGCACTTCGTCGCGGGCGCGAAGGTAGGCCGCCACCGGCGCGGCCAGGCTCTTGAGCAATTGGCGGCCTTCGGGTTGCAGGTCGGCGGAGTTGAAGGCAAACAGCACGCTGCCGCTGATGCCGATCCGCCCGTTGTTCAGCGTAACCCGGCCCGCCGCAAGCGGCCCGGCCAGGGCTTGTTCGAGCGCTTCGCGGCGCTGGGTTTCAGCCTGCCGCTGCTGCACTTCGGCTTCGAGCTTGGCCGCAAGGTCCAGCTGCATGCCGAGCGCGCCCACCAGAATGAGCACAAAGGCGCCGACCAGGCCCGCCATCAGGTCGCCGAAAACCGCCCAAACCGGAACGCTCGGTTCCAGTCCGCCGTCGGCTTCTTCACCCATCATGCTTCGCTGCCCACCGCGGCTTGCCGGCTGGCAATCTGCTGCAGGTCTTCGACGATCTGCTTCTGCGACATGATGCTGAGGTCGATGACCTCTCGCGCCTGCGCAACGTAGTAGGCCAGTTGCTCGTCGCTGCGCGCAATGGATTTGCCCAGCGCGCCTTCAACGCGCTGCAGATGCGCCACCAGCTTGTCGTTCGATTCGCTGAATTGCTGCACCGCAAACCCGAAGGCTTCGCCAAGGCTTGCCACCTCGACGGCGCTGCCGGTGATCTGCGCGGCAACGCTCTCGAGCTTTCCGGTTTCGGACTCGACCTTTTCGGTGAATCGGCTGCCTACGCGTTCGAGCACATCGGCCGACGCGCCGACCAGCGCATCGACTGCCGAGCGCTGCTCGGTGGAGGCGTGGTTCACGGCGTCGAGCAAGGTGCCGAGCGTTTCCATGATGCGGCTGCGCTCTTCCAGCATTGCGTTGTCGCGCGCCATGCTGTCTGAGAGCTTCTGCCGGAGTTCGGCCACCACCTCGGCCGCGACGCGCGGTGCGTCGGAAGCGGCTTGCAGCAGTTGCGCGATTTCTTCAACCGTGCTCTTCGCATGCGCTTGCGCCTGTGCCGACATATCGCGCGCAGTTTGCGCCAGGGTTTCGAAGAGCTGTTGCTGCTGGCCGGCCGTGTTCGCGCCCGCCTTCTGCCATTCTTGCTGCAGCGATGCAGCCATTGACGACAGCGCCGCGGTCCACGCCGACAGCCGCTGCTCGTCGCGCGATGCCATGTCGGTTTGCAGGCCGGCATGCGCCTCGCCTACCGTCCGCAGCAGCGATGCGGAGTGCTGCTCGAAGGTGGCTGCGGCAGCCGCGAGCGACTGCTGCGTGTCGCCCGACAGTTTTTCGCTGGCGCGCTGGTGCTCTGCGAGCGCGCTGCCCCATGTGTCGGACACGCTGCCGACCGTGCTTTCGAGCCGCGCGGACACGCTTTCCACCAGCGAGGCCGAGCGTTGCTCGAAGGTTTCGGCAAAGCGCGCTTGCGAGACACGCAGGTCTTCGGCCAGCGCCTCATTGCTGCGCTGGTGTTCAGCCAGCGCAGCCTTCCATGTGTCTGCCACGGTGGCCGTGGTCGCCTCGAAGCGGCCTGAAAGGCCTTCGAGCTGCTGCTGCACAGTGTTTGCCACCGTGCCGTGCAACGAGGCCGTCTCGCGCGCGATGCCGGCCATGGTGGCTTCGACGACGGGCTGGATCGTTGCGCCGGCAATGCGGGCGCTTTCGGTCAGGCTTTGCTTCAGCGATTGGTCGACCGACGAGGCCAGGCCCGCATACACCGCCTCGGCCTTGCTGTGAAAGTGCTCCTGGCTGGTGATCAGGCGCTCGTTCAGCGCCTGGCTCTGGCGCTCCATGGCAGTCAGCATGGCTTGCAGCTGGTCGACCAGCACAGGCATGGCCTCGGCCTGCCGTTCGAGCAGCTGGAACGACGCCTCGCGCTGATGCACCAGCGAGTACACGCGCAAGGTGGTCGCAATCCTGGTGTCGAGCATCTGCCCGGCCTGCAGCCGCTCGCGCCGGCACAGCGCCGAAGCCAGGCCCAGCATTGCAGAGGCGGCCACGCCCGCCACCGACGTGCCGAACGCCAGCCCCAGGCCCTTCACAGGCGCGGAGAGCGAGGCGCGGATGGCCTGCAGGTCGGTGGCGCTTTCCAGCGCCATGCCGGTGCCGTTCAGCGTAACCACCATGCCCAGAAAAGTGCCCAGCATGCCCAGCAGCACCAGCAGTCCGGCAAGGTAGGGTGTGAGCGAGGGGCCGGGCAAGCCGACGCGCTCGCCCTCGATGCGCAAGCGCACCGCATTGCGCAGCGACGGATGCAGCTGCTCGAGCCACGAGCCCAGGTTGGCCGGCGCTTCGGTCAGCGCCCCCACGGCACGTGCCAGGGTGGAGGTGGCCTGCCTGAAGCGATGCAGCTCCACCACGCCCATGAGATAGAACGCCCCCACCAGCACCGTGATCGAAAGCGCCAGCGGATGGCTGGAGCCGACGTAGCCCGCGCCAACCCAGCACACGGCGGCAAGGCCGGCGGCAAAAACAGCGTATTGAAGAAATCTGGTCATGGCACTCTGGTTGCCTCGCGAAAGGCTTCAAGAAGCCCTTCCACAGGTTGAAATCGGAAGTCCAGTTCGGCGAGCAGCACGTTCTTCATGTCCTTGCGGAACACACGCAGCCACTCGCCGGCCTGGGCCTCGCTGGCGGGCTCGGCTGCCATCGACAGGCCGTCCTCGCTCAAGCGGGTGAAATGTTTTTCGAGCAGGGCGGGCACACCGGCCAAAAGGCTGTGCTCGCGCGCAGCCAGCACTTGTTCCATGACCACGTCGACGGCGGCCAGCCGGGCCATGGCCGTCGACCTGGCCGCCAGCGCAGCCCGAAGGCGCCCGCGCAAGGGGCCGATGCCCGCTTCCATGGCCTGCTGAAGGGCAAGGTAGCGACGGCGAAACGGCGCGAACTCGGTCGCTGCCGCCACGGCGGTATCTTCGGCAATGGCCTTGGCCAGCGCAGTGCGCGCACCGGCGCACTCCCGCTCCTCGGCGTTGGCGCCAGGACGCAGACGCGAAGAGGCAGCCGCCGGAACGCCGTCCAGCGCCGCGGACAGCGAAATGGCATCGGTCCAGCCGAACCATTGGCTCAATCGGTCCGCGGTGGCTTGTCGGGGTTCGCGCAGGTCCGTATCGGCCAGTCGCGAAAGCAAGCGAACAAGCGCCGAACCGTTGAAAACTGTGCGCTGTGAAACGTGCGCCATACCCCTGAACGAAAAACCTGGCAGTCTACACCGGCGCTCCCGCCCGGACGCCCCCGACCAACCCTCCCCGCCCAGTGAAACTTCCGGTAACGCGATGGCCGGTAACCAATGGTCGCCGCGCCCGAAAATGCTCCCGCTCCAGGCCCACCTCGCGGCTTGCCGGGCCCTTGACGACAAATGCAAAAAGCCGGACGGCGCCAATGGCATCGTCCGGCTTTTTGTGCTGCCGGGAACAGGCGGCCCGGTGCCGCTGTTCCCGTGCCTGGCCCTTTTTACAGGCCGGCTTGACGCGTGAAGCTGCGCGCTTGCGACGGAACCACGCTGCCTGCGAAGGCTTCGCGGCGCAGGTTCTGTCCGGGGGCATGTGCCGCGGCAACGGCTTCGCTACGCACTGCGGCGCGGTCGGTCGAAGCAGCCAGCACGGGCGCCACGGTAGCCGAAGCGGCATCGCTGTACACGTTGCCTTCGCGGGCTGCGGCGGCGGCTTGGGGCGCCACGTCGGCGCGGCTATAGCCGGAAGTCAGGGGCTGCACGCCTTCGTACGTTTCTGCGTGGGCGCCAGCGGCGGCGAGCAGGGAGAGAGCAGCGGCGGCGAGGATGTTCGAGGTCTTCATTTCAATTTCCTTCTTGATTGGGCTTTGGATGCCCTGAAGTTTGCACCACGATTACAAGGGAAAACCCTAGCCAATCGAATCGCAGTGTTCATGAAACTGAAACAATGACGCGGAACTTTCCGATGAGAGGGCGAAAGTGCACATCTCGTTTAAGAAATTTGGTTCAGCCGGCGTACTTTTTCTCTAGCTCGTCGAGTTCGTGCTTGCCGACCAGCCGCTGCCGTTCGGCAAATGAAGCCACGAGAGCCGGGTCTTCATCGAGGCGGCGAGTATCACGCAAAACGGTCAACGCACGTTGCATGCCAGCGACCGCGCCCTGCAATGCCGCGTTGGCATACAGGACCAGCCCGTAGCCGAGGGCGCCGAGCTCTTCGGCGCCAAAAGTCGGTGTCTTGCCGCCGATCACCATGTTCATGAGTTGGGGCTTGGCCAGCCGCCGCGGCAAGACGAGCACTTCTTCGGCTTTGGTGACCGCCTCGACAAAGAGAATGTCGGCACCCGCCTCGCTGAACTGCTGCGCGCGCTCGATGGCGGCCTCGAAGCCGTGCACCGCCGCTGCATCGGTGCGGGCCATGATGAGCAGGTCGGCATCGGTGCGGGCATCGGCCGCGGCCTTGATCTTGCCGAGCATCTCGGCCGTGTCGATGACCGCCTTGCCCGCAAAGTGGCCGCAGCGCTTGGGGCTGACCTGGTCTTCCAGCTGGATGCAGTCGGCCCCTGCCCGCTCCAGCACACGCACCGCGTGCCGCACGTTGAGCGCGTTGCCAAACCCGGTGTCGGCATCGACCAGCAGCGGCAGGTTCACGGCATCGCGAATTCGCGCAGTGTGCTCGGCTATCTCATGCAAGCCCATGAAGGCCTGGTCGGGCAACCCGAAGTGCATGTTGGTAACGCCGGCACCCGTGACGTAGATCGCCTCGAACCCGAGGTCTTCGATCACCCGGGCCGACAGTGCATTGAACGCGCCAGGCACCAGCACGCCGCGGCGCGCCTCGGCCAGGCGGCGCAGCACTTTCTTGGTGGGTTCGGTGTTCGCTTGCATCGGCTCAGGCGGCGTACAGATCGACATACTCATGCACCGGCATGGCCTCGAGCTTCTTTGCATCGAGCGACACATCGAGGATGGCCTGCTGCTGCCTGTGCGCAAAGCGGCGTGCCAGGTTGGTGCGGAACTTGGCTTCGAGCAGCGGAATGCCATCTATGCGGCGGCGCCTGTGGCCGATGGGATATTCGACGACCGCTTCTGAAAAGCCGGTGCCGTCCTTGAACGCCACGGTCAGCGCATTGGCAATGCTGCGCTTCTCGGGGTCGTGATAGTCGGCCGTGAAGCGCGGGTCTTCCACGCACACGATCTTGTCGCGCAACGCATCGATGCGCGGGTCGCTCGCCACGCTGTCTTCATAGTCGGGGGCCGTGAGGCGGCCGAAGATCATCGGCACCGCCACCATGTACTGGATGCAATGGTCGCGGTCCGCCGGATTGGCGAGCGGCCCTTTCTTGTCGATGATGCGAATGCACGCCTCATGCGTGCGGATGGTCACGCGCTCGATATCTTCCACGGTCTTGCCGGCCTGCTTGAGCTGCGCATGCAGCGCCATGGCCGCCTCCACCGCCGTCTGGCTATGAAACTCCGCCGGAAAGCTGATCTTGAACAACACGTTCTCCATCACATAGCTTGCATACGGCCGCTGGAACTTGAAGGGCTGGCCCTTGAACAGCACATCGTAGAAGCCCCAGGTCTTGGCCGTGAGCACGCTGGGGTAGCCCATCTCTCCGGTCTTGGCGATGAGCGCAAGACGCACCGCGCGGCTGGTGGCGTCGCCCGCGGCCCAGCTCTTGCGGCTGCCGGTGTTGGGTGCATGGCGATAGGTGCGCAGGCTTTGCCCGTCCACCCAGGCCAGCGACACGGCGTTGACGATCTCGTCGCGCGACAGGCCCATCAGGCGCGCCACCACCGCGGTCGAAGCCACCTTCACCAGCACCACGTGATCGAGCCCCACCTTGTTGAACGAATTCTCCAGCGCAAGGCAGCCCTGGATCTCATGCGCCTGGATCATGGCGGTGAGCACGTCGCGCATTACCAGCGGCTTGCGCCCTGCGGCCACGGCATTGCGGCTGAGCCAATCGGCAGTGGCAAGAATGCCGCCCAGGTTGTCGCTCGGATGGCCCCACTCCGCTGCAAGCCAGGTGTCGTTGAAGTCGAGCCATCGAATCATCGTGCCAATGTTGAAGGCCGCCTGAACGGGGTCGAGCTGGTACGGCGTGCCTGGCACCTTCGCACCATGCGGCACCACGGTGCCGGGCACGACCGGGCCGAGCAGCTTGGTGCAGGCCGGGTACTCGAGCGCTTCAAGCCCGCAGCCGAGCGTGTCGATCAGGCAGTGGCGCGCTGTTTCGTACGCCAGCGCGCTGGTGATCTGCTGGTGGTCGAGCACGTAGTCGACGATGTCGACCAGCACCTGGTCGGGTTCGGGGCGGACGTTGCTGATGTGAGCGGACATGGTTCTTCTCTGTTGCGGTAACGGTGCTGGCTTGCGTGCGCGCGTTCAGCGGCGGTCTGAGATCGGCACGAAGGCCAGGTCTTCAGGCCCGGTGTAGTTGGCGCTCGGCCTGATGATCTTGTTGTCCTGCCGCTGCTCGATGATGTGGGCAGCCCAACCGCTGGTGCGCGCAATCACGAAGAGCGGCGTGAACATGGCAGTGGGCACGCCGAGCATGTGATAGCTAACGGCGCTGAACCAGTCGAGGTTGGGGAACATCTTCTTGGCGTTCCACATCACGCTTTCGATGCGCTCCGCAATGTCGAACATGCGCGTGGAGCCGGCCTCGTCCGATAGCTGCCTGGCCACCCGTTTGATCACCGCATTGCGCGGGTCCGACACGGTGTAGACCGGGTGCCCGAAGCCGATGACGACCTCCCTGGCTTCCACCCGGCGGCGAATGTCCGCCTCGGCCTCGTCGGGCGTGTCGTAGCGCTTCTGTATCTCGAAGGCCACTTCGTTGGCACCGCCGTGCCTGGGCCCGCGCAGTGCACCAATGGCGCCGGTAATGGCCGAATACACATCGGAGCCCGTGCCGGCCACCACGCGCGCGGTAAAGGTCGATGCGTTGAACTCGTGCTCGGCATACAGGTTGAGCGAGGTGTGCATGGCGCGCTCCCAGTTTGCGGAAGGCGCGCGGCCGTGCAGCAGGTGCAGGAAGTGCGCGCCGATCGAATCGTCGTCCGTCTCCACATCGATGCGTCTGCCCTGCGTGGACCAGTGATACCAATAGAGCAGCATCGAGCCCAGCGATGCCATCAGCCGGTCGGCAATGTCGCGTGCACCGGGCAGCGAGTGGTCGTCTTTCTCGGGCAACACGCAGCCGAGCGCCGAGACCCCGGTGCGCATCACGTCCATCGGATGCGCACTGGCGGGCAGGCGCTCCAGCGATTCCTTCACGCTCGCGGGCAGGCCGCGCATTGCCTTCAGGCGGGCCTTGTAGGCACGCAACTCCGAAGCTGTAGGCAGCTTGCCGTGCACCAGCAGGTGCGCAATTTCCTCGAACTCGCAGACGTCGGCAATGTCGAGGATGTCGTAGCCTCGGTAGTGCAAGTCATTGCCGGTGCGCCCCACGGTGCACAGCGCGGTGTTGCCTGCGGTCACGCCCGAAAGCGCCACGGATTTCTTCGGCTTGAAGCCGGTTGCGGGCGCGTTCTCTGCGATCAGTGTCATACCGTCTCCTCGAGTGTCTGTTCATGAAGGTGCGGCGGGTTTGCCAGCCGCACCGGACGCCCGACGGCGTCGACCGCCACCATTTCGAATTCGCCGTCGAGCACACGCGTTAGCGCATCGGTGACCACGTCTTGCACGCTGCCGGCAACGCGCACCGTGAGCGAACTGCGGCCCACACGCGAAACATGCGTATCGAGCACCAGGGTGCTGCCCAGCCGCACCGGCGCATGGAACAGCACCTCGCCGCAGCGCGCCATCACCACGTCGCCGCGCGCAAAGCTGCGGCCGGAGAGAAACGCCACCTTGGACAGCAGCTGCAGCGCCTGCCCACCGAACAGGGTGCCGTAGTGATTGGTGTGTTCAGGGAACACCACCTCGATCGATCGGACTGTGCCGCGTGCGTTTTGCATATTCGCAATTTACGCAAGATCGTGCCCATAATGAAGGACTGAATTGGCGAATGATTGCGAAGACCGCACCCGCGATTTTGCGAATCTTGCGAAGAACGGATTGAAGATGAAGAAGACCTTCATGGGCGTGCGCCTCAGAAGCCTGCGCGAAGAGCGCGGCCTGAGCCAGTTCGCGCTGGCGCAGCAGCTGGGCCTGTCGCCGAGCTACCTGAACCAGATCGAGCAGAACCAGCGTCCGCTCACCGTGCCGGTGCTGCTGCGGCTCCATGCCACGTTGGGTGTCGACATCCAGGCGTTCTCTGAAGACGAAGAGGCGCGCCTTGTTGCAAGCCTGCGCGAAGCGCTTGCGGACAACCCAGGCGGCGACGCGGTCGCGCTTGCCGAACTGCGCGAGGTGGCCACGCAAATGCCGGCCGTGGGCCGCGCACTGGTGGCGCTGCACCAGCGGCACCGCGACGCGACCGAACGGCTCGAAGCACTGGCTGCCGAACTGGGCGACGGCCGCGGCGACCTTGCACGCATGCCGCAGGCTCGGCCCATGCCCTTCGAAGAGGTGCGCGACTTTTTCTTTGCACACCAGAACCACATTGCGCCGCTCGATGCCGCGGCCGAGGCCTTCTCCGCGCAATGGCGGCTGCGCGAAAGCAGCCCCGGCGACCGGCTCGCGCAGCGGCTGCTGGAGGCCCACGGCGTGCAGGTGGTTCCTGCCGAAGACGACGAAGGCGGTGCGCAACGCCGCTACGACCCGGCCACACGTGTGCTGCGGCTTTCCCGCTACCTGGAGCCGGGCCAGCACGCTTTTCAGCTTGCAACGCAGCTCGCGTTCCTTGAAGTGGGCGGCCTCATCGACCAGCTCGTGGCCGAGGCGCCGCTCTCGAGCGATACCGCTCGCTCCCTCGCGCGCATAGGCCTGGCCAACTACTTTGCCGCCGCCCTGCTCTTGCCCTACGGGATATTTCTCGAAGCAGCCGAGCAGCTGCGCTACGACATCGACCAGCTGGCGAGGCGCTTTGGCGTGGGCTTCGAGACCATCTGCCACCGGCTCAGCTCGCTGCAGCGGCCCGAAGCGCGCGGCGTGCCTTTCTTCCTGATTCGCGTCGACCGGGCGGGCAATATATCGAAGCGGCAATCGGCCACGCACTTTCACTTTTCGAAGACCGGCGGCACCTGTCCGCTATGGAACGTGTACGAAGCCTTTGCGCAGCCCGGCCGCGTGCTCACCCAACTCGCGCGCATGCCCGACGGCCGTGCCTATCTCTGGATTGCGCGCACGGTGTCGCACGGGTTCCGCGGCTACGGCTCGCCCAACAAGACCTTTTCCATCGGCCTGGGCTGCGACATCAGCCACGCAACGCGGCTCGTCTACTCCAAGGGCCTGGACCTGCGCGACCCCGATGTGCCGACCCCCATTGGAGCCGGCTGCAAGGTGTGCGAGCGCGAAGCCTGCCCGCAACGCGCCTTTCCGTTCGTCGGCCGTCCGCTCGAGGTGGACGAAAACCAGAGCCGCTTCATGCCATATGCCGCAGCGCCCGATAAATACGGCACGGCGCGCTCCGCGCTCAAGAGCGGGGCCAGCCGCGCACCAGCGTCCGGATTGCCACGGCGCCGCTTGCCTTGACCTCTGCCCGGTAGGCGCCCACCAACGCTTCGCGCTCGGCCGCGGCATGCGAGTCGTTGCGCCAGGCAAGCAAGGCAGCCACGTCTGCATCGGGCAGTGCCGCGAGCAATGCCTGCGTCACCTGCTTTTCGAGTTCGCGCGCCACGGTCAACAGGTTGCGCGGACGCGGCGACGTAACGCCGCGCGACCACAGTGTGTCAACCGCCATGTCGAGCGTTCTGTCAGGCAACGATGTGAACTGGCCGGCATTGCCTCGGGCCAATTGCTTGACGACGGAGCTCAGCAGCAGCTGGCTTGAGAAGTCGACTTCCCGCAGGTCGGCCACGGCCATGCGCTCGAGAAGCTCGGTGCGTGCAGGATCGGCCGGCTTCGCGCGTTCGCGGTTGAAGAACTCAAACTTTGCCGCCTGGTCTTTCGCGGCGTAGTCGGCACGCAGTTGCGCGAAGCGGGCCACCGCCGCCAACACCTGCGGGCCCGGCGCGGTTGCACCCTTGCCTGCCGCGGCTACTTCCTGCCGGATGGCGGCAACGGATGCCGCTACATCGAAAGACCGGGCAGCGGCCCCATCCAGCGCCTTGAGTGCGTTGTCGGCAATGGCCTGGTCGGCAGGCTCCAGCAACTCGCGTGCATCGCGCGCCACCGCGCCCGGCGCATAGGCGGCCTGGTAGCGCGCCTGCACGCCTTCGAACTGCAGCAGCGCTTGGGCGCGGTCTTGCGCACGGGCCATTGCCGGGGCCAGCAGCAACGGCAGGAGCAGAAGAAAGGGCGCGAAGAGGGAACGTCTGGCAACGATTGGGAAAGCGGTCATGGCGCCATTATTGGCGCTTGCCACGACCGCACTCCGCTTCAGGCGATGGCCAGTTCCTCACGCAGCAGCTTCGCAGCCGTCACCATGTTCGACAGCGCGGCCTCCGTCTCGGGCCAGCCGCGGGTCTTCAGGCCGCAGTCGGGGTTGATCCAGAGGTTCTCCAGCGGCACCACGCCCGCGGCCTTGCGCATGAGGCGCACGATTTCGTCCACCGAAGGCACACGTGGCGAATGGATGTCGTACACGCCAGGGCCGATCTCGTTCGGGTAGCGGAAGCCGCCCGCACTGTTCTCGCCACCGAACCCCCGCAGCAGCTCCATGTCGGAACGGCTGGTCTCGATGGTGATCACATCGGCATCCATTGCGGCGATTTCCGGCAGGATGTCGTTGAACTCCGAATAGCACATGTGGGTGTGGATCTGCGTCTCGTCGCGCACACCCGAAGCGCTGATGCGGAACGCGCGCGTGGCCGACTTCAGGTAAGCCGGCCAGCCCGCACGGCGCAGCGGCAAGCCTTCGCGGATTGCGGGCTCGTCGATCTGGATGATGCCGATGCCGGCGCCTTCAAGATCGACCACCTCGTCGCGGATCGCCCAGGCAATCTGCTCGCAAGTGGTGGCGCGCGGCTGGTCGTCGCGCACGAACGACCATTGCAGGATGGTGACGGGGCCGGTCAGCATGCCCTTCATCGGCAACTCGGTGAGGCTCTGTGCATAGGCGGTCCACTCGACCGTCATGGGCGCCGGACGCGCCACGTCGCCGAAGATGACCGGCGGCTTCACGCAGCGCGAGCCGTAAGACTGCACCCATCCGTTGGCCGTAAACGCAAAGCCGTCGAGCTGTTCGCCGAAGTACTCGACCATGTCGTTGCGCTCGGCTTCGCCATGCACCAGCACGTCGATGCCCAATGCCTCCTGCTTGCGCACGGCCAGCGCGATTTCGGCGCGCATCTTTTCGCGGTAGCCCGCCGCATCGAGCTCGCCACGCTTGAAGGCAGCGCGCGCCGCCCGAATCTCCGAGGTTTGAGGGAACGAGCCGATGGTGGTCGTCGGCAACGCGGGCAACGCGAAGCGCGCGCGCTGCACCGATTGGCGCTGGGTGAAGGCGGACGCGCGCTGGTCGTCGCCCGCCACGCTGCGCGCAAGCCGCAGCGCCACATCTACACGGTGCACGCGGGGGCTGCTGCGCCGTGCGGCCACGGCGGTACGCGCGGCGTTCAGTTCTTCAGCCACGGAGTCTTCGCCAGCTTCGAGCACGGTGCGCAGCACCCGCAGTTCATCGAGCTTTTCGACCGCGAACGCGAGCCACGACTTGAGCTCTGCATCGAGCTTGCCTTCGGCAGCCAGGCTGAACGGCACATGCAGCAGAGAGCACGAAGGCGCAATCCACAGTTCGCCCCGGCTCTTGTCGACCGCCGGGCGCAGCGTGGCAAGCGCGGCATCGGGGTCGGTGCGCCAGATGTTGCGGCCGTCGACGATGCCCACCGACAGCACCTTGTGCGCCGGAAGCCAATCGGCCACGCCCGTCAACTCTTGCGGCGAACGCACGGCATCCACGTGCAGGCCGGCCACCGGCAGCTGGCAGGCCAGGCGCAGGTTGTCCGAAAGCGGTGAGAAGTAGGTGGCCAGCAGCAGCTTGGGTGCACTGCGGGCCAGTTGCCAGTAGGCACGCTCGAAGGCGTTGCGCCAGGCATCGGGCAGGTCCAGGCCCAGGATGGGCTCGTCGATCTGCACCCACTCCACGCCCTGCTGCTTCAGGCGATTGAGCACCTGCTCGTAAACAGGCAGCAATGCATCGAGCAGCGAGAAGCGGTCGAAGCCCGACTCCTTCTCCTTGCCGAGGTACAGAAAGCTCAGCGGACCGAGCAGCACGGCCTTGACCGCATGCCCGGCCTGCTGCGCCTGCGCCACTTCGTCGAACAGCCGGGCCGAGGCCAGCCTGAACTGCGTGGCCGCGGTGAACTCGGGCACGAGGTAGTGGTAGTTGGTGTCGAACCACTTGGTCATCTCCAGGGCGAAGGTGCCCGCGGTGCCTTCGCAGCCGTGGCCGCAAGCTGCATCGTGCACATGGCCGGCCTCGTCTTCGACGCCGCGGGCCATCTTGAAATACCGTGAGAGTTCGGGCTCGTCGCCCTTGAAGCCGAAGCGCGCCGGCTCGCAGCCGAGCAACTGGATGTGGTTGGCCACGTGGTCGTAATAGGCAAAGTCGCCGACGGTCACGTAGTCGAGCCCCGCGTCGGCCTGGGCCTGCCAATGGCGTGCACGCAGCTGTTCGCCGACTGCTTCGAGCGAGGCGCGGTCGATTTCGCCGCGCCAGTGCTTTTCGAGTGCGAACTTCAGTTCCCGGTTGGCGCCCATGCGCGGAAAGCCGAGGGTGTGGGTACGGGTGGTCATTTGCAGGTCTTCCGGTCGCTGGATCTTGAGAATCCGCAATGGTCGGGGTTTGGGGCATATGATTCAAACGAAACCTTTTGCCCTTTCACTTGAAATTCATTCATGTTGCAGTCCATCCTCGAGATACGGCACCTGCGCACGCTGGTTGCGCTGCGCGACACCGGCAGCCTGGTGCGCGCGGCGCAGTTGCTCAATCTCACGCAGTCGGCGCTGTCGCACCAGATCAAGCTGCTCGAAGACCGCTACGGCGCGCAGCTGTTCGAGCGCAAGTCGGTGCCGCCGCAGTTCAGCACCACCGGGCTGCGGCTGCTGCAGCTGGCCGACACCGCGCTGCCGCTTGTCGAAGAAGCGGAGCGCGATGTGGCGCGGCTTGCGCTGGGGCGCAGCGGGCAGCTGCGCATCGTGGTCGAGTGCCACACCTGCTTCGACTGGCTGATGCCCGCGATGGACGCATTTCGCCAGCGCTGGCCCGAGATCGAGCTCGACATCGTCTCGGGCTTTCACCCTGACCCGATTGCCCTGGTCATGCAGAACCGCGCCGAAGTGGCAATCGTCTCCGAGCAGGACCCGGACGAAACCGTGGACTACCACGCGCTGTTCCGCTTCGAGATCGTTGCGCTGCTGGCTAACGACCACGCGCTCACGGCCAAGCCGCATCTCACCGCGCGCCACTTTGCCGACCAGACGCTCATCACATATCCCGTGCCGGACGAAATGCTCGACATCGTGCGGCAGGTGCTGGCCCCGGCCGGCGTGGAACCCGCGCACCGGCGCACCACCGAACTCACGGTGGCGATGCTGCAGCTGGTGGCAAGCGGCCGTGGCATTGCAACTTTGCCGCTATGGGCGGTGCAGAACTATCTCGACCGCGGCTATGTCACAGCGCGCCGCGTCGGTGCCAGGGGCCTCACCGGGCGGCTGTACATGGCATGCACGCAGGGCACTTCCGGCCAGCCATGGCTGGCTGACTTTGTGCGCATTACACGCGAAAGCTGCTTCAAGAGCCTGCCCGGAATCGAGCTGCTTTGAGCACGGGCATGAGCCGCGTTGCTGCGGCCGCGCACGCTGTTTGAAGGAAAGGCTACGACGCCTTCTGCACCAGCTTCAGCACGCTCGAAAAATCGAGCGCACCATGGCCCGCGAGGCTGTGCGCCGCATACAGGCTGCGCGCCAGCCCGCCGAGCGGCGTGGCAGCGCGAACGGCGGTGGCGTTTTCTTGCGCCAGGCCCAGGTCCTTCAGCATCAGGTCGGTGCCGAAGCCGCCTGCGTAGTTCTTCGATGCGGGGGCTGCATCCATCACGCCCGGCATGGGGTTGTATTTTTCGAGCGCCCAATTACCGCCGGAGCTGCGCCGCATGATTTCGGACAGCACCTTCGGGTCGAGCCCGTTGGCAACGCCCAGCGCCAGCGCCTCGGAGGTGCCGATCATCAAGATGCCGAGCAGCATGTTGTTGCAGATCTTCGCGGTCTGGCCCGCGCCTGCCGCGCCAGCGTGGAAGATGTTGGCGCCCATCTTCTCGAGCACCGGACGCGCGCGCTCCAGGTCTTTCGATTCGCCGCCGACCATGAAGGTGAGCGTGCCGGCAATGGCGCCGCCGGTGCCGCCGGAAACCGGCGCATCGATCATGGCAATGCCCTTGGCAGCGGCCGCTTCGGCCACCTTGCGCGACGTTGCAGCAGCGATGGTGCTGCTGTCGATGACGAGCGTACCGGCCGCAATGCTCTCGAGCAGGCCGGGCTTGCCGGCGCCCCCGAGAAACAGGCCTTCCACATGCGCACTGGCCGGCAGCATGCTGATCACCACCTCTGCGCCGGCAACCGAATCTGCCGCCGAAGCGGCAATGCCCAAGCCTTCGGCCGCGTATTTCTTGCAGGCCTCGGCCGACAGGTCGAAGGCCCTGACCTCGTGGCCGGCCTTCTTCAGGTTCATGGCCATCGGGCCGCCCATGTTGCCGAGGCCGATGAATGTGATCTTCATTTTTTGTCTCCGTTGTATTTGTGGAAGAGAGTCAGGCCAGCGCAGCCAGCTCGGCCGGCATTTCGCCGCGCGGACGCAGGTGGTCTTCGATGAATGCGGGCATGATCTCTTCGATGGTGGCCGGGTTCCAGCGCGGGTTGCGGTCCTTGTCGATCAGCACCGCGCGGATGCCCTCGGCAAAATCCTTGTGCGCACAGAAGCCGAGCGAAGCCCAGTATTCGAGCCTGAACACCTCCGCCAACGACATGCGGTGCACGCGCTGCCACAGCTCGAAGCTCAGCGCGGCCGAACTCGGCGCGCCCTTCATGAAGGTCTTGGACGCAGACTGCAGCCACGCATCTTCGCTTTGCAGGTTGCGCAGGCGCTTCGCAATGTCGAGCAGGTCGTCGCCGGCCATCAGGGCGTTGATGGTGTCGTAGTGCTCGCGCACCTTGGATGGCGGCATCTGCGCGCCCTCACCTGCCCGCGCGAGGATGCGCGAAAGCTCTGCACGGTCGGCCTTCTGCTCGCCGTGCCAGCGCGTTGCGGCAATTGCCTCGAGCACCTGGCCCTTGTGTTCCTGCGGCACCAGCACGTCGGCCAGCCCGCAGAAGATGGCGTCGGCCGCATTCAGGTTGGCGGCGGTAAGCGCCAGGAACAGGCCCGTGCGGCCCGGCGTGCGGCGCAGGAACCAGCTGCCGCCCACATCGGGGTAGAGGCCGATGCTGATCTCGGGCATGGCAATGCGGCTCTGCGGGGTAACCACGCGGTGCGAGCAGCCCGACATCAAGCCCACGCCGCCACCCATCACGATGCCGTGGCCCCAGCAGAGAAACGGCTTTGGAAAGGTATGAATGAGGTAGTCGAGTTCGTACTCTTCGCGGAAGAAGTCTTCGGCGTAGGTATTGCGCTCGGGGCCGCATTCGAGCAGCGTTTGATACAGCTGGCGCAGGTCGCCGCCGGCGCAAAAGGCTTTTTCGCCGGCCGCCTGCATCAGCACGCCGACGATGCCCTCGTCCTTTGCCCATTCGCGCAGCTTGGGCGTGAGCAGGCGCACCATGTCCACGGAAAGCGCGTTGAGAGAGGCCGGTGCGTTGAGCGTTGCAACGCCGAAGCGCTGGCCGCCGGCGGTCTTGATTTCTTCAAAAAGAACTACGGAGTCGGTCATTGTCTTGAGAGGGTTCCGGATGCGGGGCGTCAGCGGATATCGCTGTCCCCTTCCAGCAATTTTCGCGCAACGATCACGCGCATGATTTCGTTGGTGCCTTCGAGGATCTGGTGCACGCGGGTATCGCGCACCAGCCGTTCGAGCGGAAACTCGCTCAAATAGCCGTAGCCGCCGTGCAGTTGCAGCGCGTTGTTGCAGACGTTGAAGCCCGCATCGGTCGCAAAGCGCTTGGCCATGGCGCAATAGGTGCTGGCATCGGCATGACCCGCATCGAGCTTGCTTGCGGCAAGCCGCACCATCTGCCGCGCCGCGACAAGCTCCGTGGCCATGTCGGCCAGCTTGAACTGCAGCGCCTGAAAACTCGATATAGGCTTGCCGAACTGCTGTCGCTCGTGCAGGTAGCGGCGCGCCGCATCCAGCGCGCCCTGCGCCGCACCTACCGAACAGGTCGCGATGTTGATGCGCCCGCCGTCGAGCCCCTTCATGGCAATGCGAAAGCCCTCGCCCTCTTTGCCCAGCAGGTTTTCGGCTGGCACCCGCACGTTGTCGAAGCTGATGGTGCGTGTGGGCTGGCTGTTCCAGCCCATCTTGTGTTCCTTCTTGCCGTAGCTCACGCCGGGCGCATCGGCCGGCACCGCAAAGGCGGAGATGCCGCCCGCGCCGCCGCCGCCGGTGCGCGCCATGAGCACCAGCACGTCGGTCGAGCCCGCGCCGGAGATGAAGGCCTTGCCGCCGTTGATGACGTATTCCGCCCCTTGCAGTTCTGCGCGGGTCTTCAAAGACCCGGCATCGGAGCCGGCGCCAGGCTCGGTAAGGCAATACGAAGCCAGCTTGCGCCCGCTCGTCAGGTCTTCGCCCCACCGTTCTGCCACGGCATCGGTCGCCCAGGTGCCGAGCATCCACGTCGCCATGTTGTGAATGGTGATGAAGGCCGTGGTCGACGGATCGACCGCGGCCATTTCCTCGAACACCAGCGCAGAGTCGAGCCGCGGCAGGCCGAGGCCGCCGATGCGCTCGGGCGCATACAGCCCGCAGAAGCCCAGTTCGCCCGCCTTGGCGATGGCTTCTTTCGGAAAGATGGCCTCGGCGTCCC
Organism: Variovorax sp. 3319; assembly: GCF_031456585.1. Lineage (NCBI taxonomy): Bacteria > Pseudomonadati > Pseudomonadota > Betaproteobacteria > Burkholderiales > Comamonadaceae > Variovorax > Variovorax sp. 3319. The sequence continues at coordinate 287,335 of NZ_JAVDUZ010000003.1, read as the reverse complement.
ACTGCGCCGCAAAAGGCGCGAACTCGGCCCGCGCAAAGTCGCGCGCACTCTGCGCAAAGGCGTTCTGCTCTTCGGACAATTCGAAGTTCATTGTTCGCGGCCCTTCCAGCGATCCAGTTCGGCGGTCCGTTTCAGGGTCGATTTCTCCAGACATGAGTTGAACACCAGCGGCCAGATGGAGCCGCCTTCGTTCGCTTTCGAGGCGCGCTTGCATGCGGGGTCGCGGCCCTTGAGCCAGGCGCGCTGCTCGGTGCGCAACGCGACGCGCATCTGCGGCGAGAGGGTCTTCATCACCTCGCCGTAGCGGATGTTGAGTGCGGCATCGGCCGCACGAAAATCGCGCGCGGCGCAGGCGTTCAGCTGCTGCTGGTTGCCGTCGGGATTGCAGTCGTCCGGACCGGCGTCCGCGGCCGCCTGCACCCCGCCCGCCAGCAAAGCCAGCGCCGCCATCGCGCCACAGGCCACGACGCGAAGCCTGCGCCTCATTTGAGGCTGATCGTGGTGTTGACGCCGTGGCTCACGGTACTGTCGTCGAACCAGCGCGCCGTCACCGTCTTGGTCTGCGTGTAGAACATGATGACCTGCTTGCCGTAGGGGCCCAGGTCGCCGAGCTTGGATGCGCGCGAACCGGTAAAAGAGAACATCGGCACAGGCACCGGAATCGGCACGTTGATGCCGACCTGTCCCACGTCGATGTCTTCCTGGAAGCGGCGCGCCGCGGCGCCCGACTGCGTGAAGATGGCGGTGCCGTTGCCGTTGGGGTTGCTGTTGATCAGCTCGATGGCTTCGTCGATGTTCTCGGCGTCTGCCACGCACAGCACCGGGCCGAAGATTTCCTGGTCATAGATGGTCATGCCGGGCTTCACGCCCGAGAAGATCGTCGGGCCGACGAAGTTGCCCTTCTCGTAGCCGGGCACAGTGGGCTTGCGGCCATCGAGCTCCAGCTTGGCGCCGTCGGCCAGGCCGCGTTCGATGAGGTTGCTGACGCGGTCGTAGGCTGCGCAAGAAACCAGCGGCCCCACGTCCACGCCCTTCTCGGTGCCGGCACCGATCTTCAGCGTCTTGGCCTTTGCAATGAGCTCGGGCACCCAGTTGCGCGCCTCGCCCACCAGCACCGCCACCGACACCGCCATGCAGCGCTGGCCCGCGGCGCCAAAGCTCGCACCTGCCAGCGCGTTGAGCGTTTGCTCCTTGTTGGCGTCGGGCATCACGATGGCGTGGTTCTTCGCGCCCATCATGCATTGCACGCGCTTGCCGGCCAGCGTGGCGCGGTTGTAGACGTGCGTGCCCACCTTGGTCGAGCCGACGAAGCTGATCGCCTTGATGTCCTTGTGGTCGCAGATGCCGTTGACCACCGCCTCGCCGCCGTGAATCACGTTCAGCACGCCGGGCGGAATGCCGGCTTCGAGCGCCAGTTCGCACAAGCGCATGGTCACCATCGGGTCTTGCTCCGAGGGCTTCAGCACAAAGGTGTTGCCGGTAACGATGGCCATCGGGAACATCCACAGCGGAATCATGGCCGGAAAGTTGAACGGCGTGATGCCGGCGCACACGCCCAGCGGCTGCAGCAGCGTGTAGGTGTCGACGCCATTGGCCACGTTGTTGGCCAGCTCACCCAACTGCAGGTTGCCGATGTTCGACGCGTGCTCCACCACTTCAAGGCCGCGGAACACGTCGCCCTCTGCGTCGGGCAGCGTCTTGCCTTGCTCGGCCGTGAGAATCGCGGCCAGCTCGCTCATGTTCTCGCGAATGAGCTGCTGGTACTTCAGGAAGATGCGGGCGCGGGCGCCAATAGGCGTCTTGCGCCAGGTCTTGAAGGCGTCCTTGGCGGAGGCCACTGCGGCATCGAGCTCGGCCTGCGTGGCAAAGGGCACGCGGGCCAGCACCTCTTGCGTGGCCGGGTTGACGATGTCGCGCCATTCGCTGGTCTTCGACTCGACGAACTTGCCGCCGATCAGCAGCTTGACGGTGGCGACCTGGGTCTTCGGGGTGGTGGTGGCGTCCATGGGGTTTTGTCTCCTGTGAATACGGGGCCTGCGTGGCAGGTTCAAGCCGCATCCTAGCTTTGCAGATTTGCCATGACAATAGACAAATATGCGCCATCGCTTTGCAAAAATGCAAAGCCCGACACGAGGCATGCGAGCACATGGACTGGGACAACCTTCGCTACTTTCTGGAACTGGCCCGCTCGGGCACGCTGATGAGCGCGGCGCGGCGCCTCGAGGTGGACCACACCACAGTGGCCCGGCGCATCCAGGCGCTTGAAAAGGAAGTGGGTGCGCCGCTTTTCTCGCGCGAAGCGGGCGGGCACAGGCTGACAGAGGCGGGCCGCAAGCTGCAGCCGCAAGTCGAAGCCATGGAGAGCGCCTTCCAGGCGGTGGAAAGCACCGCGCCGGCATCGCAAGAAGGCCTGTCGGGCCTGGTGCGCATCGGCGCTACCGAAGGCTTTGGCACCGTGGTGCTGGCGCCGCAGCTCGCGCTTTTTGCGCAGCAGCATCCCAAGCTCACCATCGACCTGCTGGCAATGCCGCGCCTGGTGCACCTTTCGCGGCGCGAGGCGGACATCGTGATTTCGCTCGAGCGGCCGGCGCGCGGGCCCGTGGTCGTGACCAAGCTCACCGACTACACGCTGCGGCTCTACGCGTCGAAGCAGTACCTGGCCGCGCACAAGCCGATAAAAACGCGCGAAGACCTGCGCGGCCACACCTTCATCAGCTACGTGGACGACCTGCTCTTCAGCAAGGAGCTGCAGTACCTGGACGAACTGCATCGGCCCGATGCCTTTGCGCTGCGCAGCACCAGCGTGCTGGCCCAGCACCGGGCGGTGGCCGCCGGAGCCGGCATTGCAGTGCTGCCGGCCTTCATTGCCGAGCAGGACGCCGCATTGCGCCCCGTGCTCGGCGACCAGGCCAACTTCACTCGCACCTTCTGGATGTCGATGCCGGCGGAAACCAAGCACCTTGTGCGGATGCGCGCGGTGTGGGAGTTTTTGCTCACCATCGCCCATTCGCAGAAGCACATGCTGATGCCGGGCTGAACTGCGGCACACCGGCGCGCTTCGACTCAAAGCTCAGGAGAACAGGCGCTTTCAGAGGCCCGAGCCTTTGGCAGGCACTGGTGCAGCGGCGGCAGTGTCGGCCGCCTCAAGCAACTCGATAATCGCCGGCACGCTTTCGAGCCAACGCGCATAGGCCAGGTAGGTCTCCGCCTCGCCCTCGATACGCAGATGCTCCGGCATGGTGGGACAAGGTGCGGCGCCCAGCAGCGCACCCAGGACTTCGGACTGGTTCATGCGGATCGCGCTCATGAGTGCGGTTTCGCCGAGCGACGGAACGATGTCGTTGACACCTGCAAGCCCGCCATCGAGCAAAGGCCGGACGGCGGCCGCGTTGCCGTTGACCGCGGCGGCTCCCAGCGCTTCGAGCGCCGCCAGCCTCTCTGGGGAAAGACTGGCCAGGTAGGCGTCGTCGCGTTTCTCGTCCTCGCTGCGCGCATCGCCACCTTCCATCGTCATGAAGTCGGTGACAAGCGCCACGGGTTCGCCGGACGCATCGATCGCCCAGAAGCTTGGATAGTTGCCGTCGCCCCAGCCTGAGCTGAAGATCAGCACGTTGTTCGCGCTGCCCTCGCCCAGCGGATAGTGGTCGGCCATGTCACTGCCGCCCAACTCGGTGTCGAGCACGTCGTCGTAGTAGCTGACGTAGTCGGGGTTGGCCGAAGATTCGCGCGCCTCGCGCTCGGCAATGGCCGCGGCGCCGTCGGCATCCATGAAGCAGCCGACGCCGGCATCGACGGGGTAGCCGTAGAACTCGTCGTCGCCGAGTTCGTCCTGCGATTGCCCTTCGAGCAACGCCGGTTCCCAGTGCAGATCGGTAAGCTGCAAACCGCCTCGGTCGCGCAGCCAGAGCACCGCCAGCGCATTGCGACGTCTGTGCTGCAGTACCTCTGCCGGGAATGTGCCGCGCCCGCTCACCCCGCGAACGAAAGGCTCGCGCTCGGGCTGCACCAGCGGATCGCACGCCACGATGCGGCCGCTTGTGATGTTGAGCACCCCGCAGGGCTGCCGCTGCAATCGCCGTGCGCGCAGCGCCTCGTCGTCTAGAAAAATGGTCTGGAGGTTGTCGAGGTCGAGATAGGCCATGCGTACAGTTTCTCATTCCTCCATGACGAAGGGCCGCAAATGCGGCCCTTGTCGATGCTGCGCTACTGCCTACTGGATCAGCTTGGCCCCGGTCCTGGCCTGCAGAGAATCGAAGCTCACGCCCGGTGCGAGCTCGACCACCTTGAGGCCCTCGGGCAGCACATCCATCACGGCCAGGTCGGTAATGATGCGGTCGACCACACCCACGCCGGTCAGCGGCAAGGTGCACTGCTCGAGAATCTTGAAGTCCTCGGTGCCGTCCTTCTTCCTGGCAACGTGCTCCATCAGCACAATGACGCGCTTCACGCCAGCCACCAGGTCCATGGCGCCGCCCATGCCTTTCACCATCTTGCCGGGGATCATCCAGTTGGCAAGGTCGCCCTTCACGCTCACCTGCATGGCGCCGAGGATCGACAGGTTGATCTTGCCGCCGCGGATCATCGCGAAGCTGTCGTGGCTGCCGAAGATGGCCGAACCCGGCAGCGTGGTAACGGTCTGCTTGCCGGCGTTGATCAGGTCGGCATCCACCTGCTCTTCGGTCGGGAACGGGCCAATGCCGAGCATGCCGTTCTCGCTTTGAAGCCAAACTTCCTTGTCGCCGACAAAGTTGGCCACCAGCGTGGGAATGCCGATGCCCAGGTTGACGTAGAAGCCGTCTTCGAGTTCTTGCGCCGCGCGCGCGGCCATTTGGTCTTGGGTCCAGGGCATCTCAGGCTCCTTTGTTGTTCTTGACGGGGGCGGGCACTTCGCTGCCGGCGGCGGCCTGGGCAATGGCGGCCTGGGCCTCGACCTTGGCGGCCGCGGCATCTGCCGGAGCGGCTGCCGTCACCGTGCGCTTTTCAATGCGCTTCTCGGGGTTGGCATTCAGCACGATGCGGTGCACGTAGATGCCCGGCAGGTGAATGTCGTCTGGCGCGAGCTCACCCACTTCGACGATCTTCTCGACCTCGACGATGCAGATCTTGCCGGCCATGGCTGCGGCGGGGTTGAAGTTGCGTGCCGTGAGGCGAAAGCGCAGGTTGCCCGACTTGTCGGCCACGTCTGCCTTGACCAGCGCCACGTCGGGCACCAGCGAGCGTTCCATCACGTAGGTTTCGCCGTCGAACTCGCGCAGCTCCTTGCCCTCGGCCACTTGCGTGCCCACGCCGGTCTTGGTGAAGAAGGCCGGAATGCCCGCGCCGCCCGCGCGCAGCTTTTCGGCCAGCGTGCCCTGGGGCGTGAACTCCAGCGCGAGCTCGCCGGCCAGGTATTGGCGCTCGAACTCCTTGTTCTCGCCCACGTACGACGCAATCATTTTCTTGATCTGGCGCGTTTCGAGCAGCTTGCCAAGGCCGAAGCCGTCGACGCCCGCGTTGTTCGAAATGACGGTGAGGTTCTGCACGCCGGTGTCCTTGAGCGCATCGATCAGCGCCTCGGGAATGCCGCACAGGCCGAAGCCGCCGACCGCGAGCATCTGCCCGTCGGCCACGACCCCCTTGAGTGCCGCGTCTGCGGAGGGATAAATCTTGTTCACTCGGGCTCCTTGATGGATGGGTGGAGAGTTGGCGAAAGCTTTTGAAGAGCCTTGAACGATACTACGTAGTCGCATACGTAGTATTTCGTAATGGTGACCCCCGATGCAGGAGATCGACTACCGCCTGGCCTTCGAGCATGCCCCCGTGGGCATGGTGGTTTCGCGCAACCGCACCATCGTGGCCTGCAACGAGCGGGTTTGCGAGATTTTTGGTGCAACGCCCTCTGCGCTGGTCGGGCATTCATTCAGCATTCTGTACCCGAGCGTGGCCGAGTTCGAGCGCATCGGCAAGCGCATGGAGCCGTTTTTGAACGCCAGCGGCCGCTATGCAGACAACCGCATGATGAAGCGCCTGGGCGGCCTGCACGGCGCCATGGCGGGCGAAACCTTCTGGTGCCATGTCACCGGCCACGCCATGAACCGCGCCGCGCCGCACGAAGCCGGCATCTGGACCTTCGAAGACCTGGGCTCTCGCCGCGCAGTGAAGGCCGAGCTCACGCCACGCGAGCGCGAGGTGGCGGCGCAGGTGATGCGCGGGCTCACGTCCAAGGAGATCGGCAAGGCGCTGGGCATCAGCCACCGCACGGTCGAACTGCACCGAGCGCGGCTCATGCGCAAGTACGCGGCGGCCACCACGGCGGAGCTGGTGCAGAAGCTCATTGCCGGCTAATTCTTCGCAGCTACCCTGACCCGGTTCCGCGCCGATCGTTGCAAAAACGGAAACGCGGTGTCGCGCAAAGGCCCGTGCCACGGTGCCTTGCGATGACTATCTTTGAGGCATGCGGGCAAGTCGCCCACAGCCACACAGGAGTACCGATATGACCACGCCTCTTCATTCTGAAAAGAACCTGCTTCTCTCGTCGAAGCTGTCGGTTGCGCGGGCGCAAGCCCTGGCCGCGCACCGGCTGCCCGTGACGCTGACCCTGGCAGCCATCATTCTCTCGGTGCTCGGCGTCAAGCCGTAGTGCCGTAGTGGGCTACGGCGCCGGCCCGGTCACTCGGGCTTGATGTCCGCCGCCTTGATCACCTTCGACCAGGCCACAAGTTCCTGGTCGACAAACTTGCCCAGCGCCGCGGAATCCATGTAGGTGGCAAAGGCGCCCTGCTCGTCCACCTTCTTGCGGAACGATTCGCTCTCGACGATCTTCTTGATCTCGGCGCTGAGCTTTGCCACCACCTCGGGCGGCGTCCTGGCCGGCGCGAACACCGCAAACCACGACTCCACTTCGTAGCCCGGCAAGCCTGCCTCGGCCGACGTCGGCACGGTGGGCATCGACGGATGCCGCTTGCTGCCGGTATAGGCCAGCGCCTTCATCCGCCCGCTCGCAATGTGCCCGATGACCGAGGGCGGCGTGGTGATGAACATGTCCACGTTGCCCGCAATCAGGTCGTTGATGGCCGGGCCCGAGCCTTTGTAGGGCACATGCGTCATCGGCTGTTTGGCCTGGCGCGACAGCAGCTCTCCCGCAATGTGCTGGATCGACCCGTTACCCGACGAGGCGTAGAACAAGCCGCCTTCTTTCTTCTTGCCGTGCTCGATGAGTTCCTTCATCGAGTTGACCGGCAGCTTGCCGCTGACGGCCACCACGTGCGGCGCACGCATCACCATGGCCACGGGCACGAAGTCTTTGGTGGGGCTCCACTTGAGCTGCGGGTAGAGCGAGGGGTTGCCCACGTGATAGCCCGAGTACTGCATCAGCAGCGTGTAGCCGTCGGGCGCGGCACGCGCCACGGCCTCGGCGCCGATGTTGCCGCTGGCGCCGGGCCGGTTGTCGACGACGACAGGCTGGCCCAATGCGCGTTGCAGCGGATCGCCGACCATGCGCGCCATGATGTCCGTGGACCCCGCGGGCGCGGTAGGCACGATGAAGGTGATCGGCTTCGAAGGCCAGGTGTCGGCGCTGGCGGCTGCGGTTGCAAGCGCAAGGCCGAGGCCGAGGCCAAGGCCGGCCGCGACAGAGCGAAATGGGGGTTTCATGGTTTGTCTCCGGATATTTTTGAATTTGCGTCTGAAGCAGGGTCCTTCGTCAGGGCGCCAGCTCCGAGATTTCGATGAGGTTCATGTCGGGGTCGCGCACATAGACCGAGCGGATGCGCGACGTGGCGCCCGTCCGCATCACGGGGCCTTCGATGATCGGCACGCCCTTGTCCTGCAGCCTTGCAATCACTTCGTCCAGCGGCACGCTTGCGATGAAGCACAGGTCCAGCGCTCCTGGCGTCGGCGCCTGCGCCTTGGGCTCGAATTCGTGGCCCTTCACGTGCAGGTTGATCTTCTGGTCGCCGAAGCAAAAGGCCTTGCGGCCCGGGCCGAAGGTTTCCAGCGTCATGCCCATTACGTCGATGTAGAAGCGGGTGCAGGCCTCCTCATTGGCGGTGGTGAGCACCAGGTGGTCCAGATGGTCGATCATGGGTGCAGCTCCTTGCCGCGGCGCGCATGCGCGCGCGCCGCTATGTCGTTGAAACCGGGCGGCGGCGCATGACGCGTGAGCCGGTGGCCAGCGCGGAAAACCTGGCTCGGCAAATCGTGCTGCACCAGGTTCTCGAGCACCGAAGCCGCTTCGAGAAGGCCCTCGAGATTCATGCCCGTGTCGTAGCCCATGCATTGCAGCATGTGCACCACGTCTTCCGTGGCCACATTGCCGGTAGCGCCGGGGGCGTAGGGGCAACCGCCGATGCCGCCCAGCGACATGTCGAGCCGTTCGACCCCCGCTTCGACCGCGGCCACTGTGTTTGCAAGCCCCATCCCGCGCGTGTTGTGAAAGTGGGCCGTCCATTGCGTTGCAGGGCGCCTGGCCAGCACCGCCTTGCAGATAGCCTCCACCTGCGTGGGAAATGCCATGCCCGCGGTGTCGCACAGCGTGACGCCCTGCACCTGCAATGCCGCGAAGCGGTCGATCCATTCGAGCACCGCGGCCAGCGGCACTTCGCCTTCCATCGGGCAGCCGAACACGCATGAGAGCGAAACGTTCACAGGCACGCCGACCTGCCTTGCCAGCGCGATAACCTGGGCAAGTTCGGCAAAAGACTGCTCGCGCGTCATGCGCAGGTTGCTGAGGTTGTGCGTCTCGCTCACCGACATGACGATGTTGAACTCGTCGATGCGGCTTTCCAGTGCTCGCTCGGCCCCGCGCAGGTTTGGCACCAGCGCGGTGTAGACCACGCCGGGGCGGCGCGCGATGCGCTGCATGACCTCTTCGCCGTCGCGCAGTGCCGGTATCGCCTTGGCGGAAGTGAACGAGGTGACCTCGATCTTGGCGTAGCCGAGCGCGCTCAGGCGGTCGATCAGCGCGATCTTGTCGTCGGTCGGAATGAAGCGGCTTTCCATCTGGAATCCGTCGCGGGTGGCCACTTCGTTGACGAAGAGCCGCTTGCCGTTGCCCCCTTTCATACCGCCTCGCTTTTCTCGGTGCGGCGCGCGGGCCAGCCCGAGCCGCGCAGGTCGCCGGTGTGTTCGCCGAGCCGCGGTGCCGGGTGCGCAATGCGCCCCGGCGTGGCGCTGAGCTTGGGCACCACGCCGGGCACCTTGAGCGTGCCGCCATCGGACGTGGTCGCCTCCACGATCATCTGCCGCGCCTTGTATTGCGGATCGGCGGCAATGTCGGCCACCGAGTAGATGCGCCCTACAGGCACGCCAGCCGCATCGAGCACCGCCAGAACTTCGTCGCGGCCACGCTGGAGCGTCCACGCCTCGATAGCGACATCGATTTCTTCCACGCGCTGCACACGGCCGTCGTTGTGCACCAGTTGGGGGTCGTTCTCCAGGTCTGCGCGTCCGATTGCACGCATCAGCCGGCGAAAGATGCTGTCGCCATTGCCCGCCACCAGTACATAGCGGCCGTCGCTGCACTTGTAGGCGTTGGTCGGCGCAATGCCCGGCAAGGCGCTGCCAGAGCGCTCGCGCACCGCGCCGAACGCGTCGTATTCGGGCAGCAGGCTTTCCATGACGTTGAAGACCGACTCATAGAGCGCCACGTCGATGAATTGTCCGTTGCCGCCATGGGCTGTGCGGTGGTGCAGCGCGGTGAGCACGCCGATCACGCCGTGCAGCGCAGCCAGCGTGTCGCCGAGCGAAACGCCCACGCGCACAGGCACCCGTCCCGGTTCGCCGCTCAGGTAGCGCAGCCCGCCCATCGATTCGCCGAGCACGCCAAAGCCCGGCTTGTCGCGGTAGGGGCCCGTCTGGCCGTAACCAGAGATGCGCAGCATGATGAGCCGGGGGTTGAGCGCATGCAGCTGTTCCCAGCCCAGGCCCCAGCCCTCGAGCGTGCCCGGCTTGAAGTTCTCGATGAGCACGTCGGCCTCTAGCGCCAGTGCGCGCACCGCCTCCTGGCCTTCGGCGCTGCGAAGGTCGAGGCACACAGAGCGCTTGTTGCGCGACTGCACCTCCCACCACACCGAAGTGCCTTCGCGCAGCATGCGCCACTTGCGCAGCGGATCGCCGACGCCCGCGGGCTCGACCTTGATCACGTCGGCACCGAATTCGGCCAGCGTCTTGCCGGCGAACGGCCCGGCGATGAGCTGGCCGAGCTCCAGCACCTTGAGGCCTTCGAGTGCGTTCATCTGCGTCTGTCTCCTTTGGGAATGCCCCAACTCTAAGAACAGATCGCAGCCGCCGGAATTGCTGTGACGGCAGCACGCCTTCGCAAAATGCGAAGGCGCTTCGAGTCTTACTTTCTTTTGGCCGCCGCGGGTGGTCGGGCTACATGCGGGTGTCGGCCAGCAGCAACTCCAGGCCGCATGGGTGGTTGCTCAAGATGGCCTCCAGACTAGGCCAGTAGTTCGGCAAGTGCGGACATGTCAGTGGATCTCCATAGTGTCGCGTCTATTCAGGGGCTGTTGTTCAGGGCTTGTGCAAAGGCCACCGGTTACCCCCTTCCGCGAATGTCTCTCGTCGGTGCCGTCCCTAGAATCCAGCGATGGCCAGCCTCATCAATCCCGCGCGTGTCGATTTCGTGACGCTGCGCCTTTTCTGCGCAGTGGCGCAGTCGGGCAGCATCACCAAGGGCGCTGAGGCCTGCCACCTTGCCCTCTCGGCGGCCAGCCGGCGGCTTTCGGATTTCGAGGCCGCCACCGGGTCGAAGCTGCTGGAGCGCAGCTCGCAAGGCATCGCGCTCACCCCCGCGGGCCATGTGGCCATGCAGCACGCGATGAGGCTCTTCCAGGGCTTCGAGCAATTCAGCAACGAGCTTGGCGACTACTCCAGCGGCGTGCGCGGGCACGTGCGGTTATGGGCCAACATGTCGGCGCTTACAGAGTTCCTGCCGGCCACGCTGGCGGCGTTTCTCGGCCAGCATCCGGACATTCGCGTCGAGGTGGAAGAACAACTGAGCGGCGACATCGTTCGCGCCCTGGTCGACGGCCTGGCCGACGTGGGCGTGTTCGCGGAGAACACGCCCGCCTACGGGCTCGACGTGGCGCAGTTCCAGACCGACGAACTGGTGGTGCTCTGCGCCAGGCAGCATCCGCTTGCGCGCACGCGAAGAACCGACTTCAAGACCTGCCTCGCGCATGAGTTCGTCGGGCTCAACCGCAGCAGCTCGCTGCTCGAGTTGACGTCGCGCGCCGCCGAGCAAGCCGGCATTCCGATGCGCTTGCGCGTGCAGGTGCGCAGCTTCGACGCGATGTGCCACATGATTGCCGCCAACCTGGGCATCGGCGTGGTGCCGCTCGCGGCCTGCAAGGCGCAGGTGAGCGCACTCGATCTCAAGGTGGTGCGGCTGAAAGACACCTGGGCCGTTCGCCGGCTGCTGATGGCGACGAAGACTGGAGAGACCCTGTCGCCGGCTGCGCAGCTGCTGGTTGGGCAGCTGCTTGCCTCCTCCACTTGAGGACGGACAGGACTCGCCGCCGCGCCCTCAGGCTTGCGGCACCTGGAACCCGGCCTTCAATGTCTCCCTGAGGTGGCTCACAAACAGGTTGACCGCGCGCGGTATATGCAGCGAGTAAGGCCGTATGGCGTAGATATGGTCCGCGAACGCGCCGGTGGGCTGCCAGTCGGGGAGCACCTCGACCAGCTTGCCTGCTTGCAGGGCCGACTGCGCGCTGAAGTCGGGCAGCAGTGCAATGCCCAGCCCCGCCTGTGCGGCATCGCGCAGTGCTTCGCTGTTGTTGGCCGCGAGCGGTCCGGCAATGGGCACGGTCATGCGCTCGGCCTGGCGTGCCCGGGCATTCCGCCGCTCGAACGACCACACATTGGTCTCCTGCCCGCGCGGATAGTGCAGGCAATCGTGCTCGGCGAGCATGGCCGGTGCCAGCGGCGTTCCCTTGCGGCGCAAGTAGGCCCGGCTGGCCACCAGCACCGACCGGGTGTCGCACAGCCGCCAGGCCACGTGCGTATCGGGCGGCGAAGCGGCATGCCGCACCGCCAGGTCGAAGCCCTCCGTCGCAAGCGAGCTGAGCCGGTCTGAAAGCTCCATCTCGATGCGGATCGACGGATGCGCGAGCAGAAAGTCGGCCAGCCTTGGCAAAAGCTGCTGCCGCCCCAGCGCAACTGGCGCAGTAACGCGCACCAGCCCGCGCGGTTCGCCGGCATGGTCCTGCGCCTTCAGAAAACTGTGGGCAATCTGCTCGAAGGGCTCCCGGGTCTGGTCCACAAGCTGCTGGCCGGCCTCGGTGAGCCGCATGCTGCGCGTGGTACGCCGCACCAGCGGAACGCCCGCAGCACGCTCCAGCTCGGCGATGCGTTGGCTCATGGCGGCCTTGCTCACGCCCAGGCGCGCCGCAGCGGCGGTGTAGCTGCCCTGCTGGCCCAGCACTATCAGCCAGTGCAGGTGCGTCCACAAAGATTCGGCTTTTTGCGTATCCATGGCTGCATTGTTCACCATGGCGAACAAACAGTTCAACTTTAGCGCCTAGGCAGCAGCCCTTCCCTTTTCTAGACTGGCGCAATCACTTGACCCTGGGACTCTCCATGACCACACAGATCGCGCATTTCATCGGCGGCCAGCACACGGCCGGCGGCTCCAACCGCACGCAGGACGTCACCAATCCGGCCTCCGGCAAGGTCACTGGCAAGGTGGTTCTTGCGGCTGCGGCCGACGTCGACGCGGCCGTGGCAGCCGCCCAGGCCGCCTTTCCCAAGTGGGCCGACACGCCGCCCATTCGCCGTGCCCGCGTGATGTTCAAGTTTCTGGAGCTGCTCAACCTGCACAAGGACGAGCTCGCGCACATGATCACCGCCGAGCATGGCAAGGTGTTCACCGACGCGCAGGGCGAGGTTTCGCGCGGCATCGACATCGTCGAATTCGCCTGCGGCATTCCGCAGCTGCTCAAGGGCGACTTCACCGACCAGGTGAGCACCGGCATCGACAACTGGACGCTGCGCCAGCCCCTGGGCGTGGTGGCGGGCATTACGCCCTTCAACTTTCCGGTGATGGTGCCGATGTGGATGTTCCCGGTGGCCATTGCCGCGGGCAACACCTTCATTCTGAAGCCCAGCCCGACCGACCCGACGCCTTCGCTGCGCATGGCCGAGCTGCTGAAGGAAGCCGGCCTGCCCGACGGCGTGTTCAATGTGGTGCAGGGCGACAAGGCCGCAGTCGATGCGCTGCTCGAACACCCCGACGTCAAGGCCGTGAGCTTTGTGGGCTCTACCCCCATTGCCAACTACATCTACGAAACCGGTGCACGCAACGGCAAGCGCGTGCAGGCGCTGGGCGGTGCAAAGAACCACATGGTGGTAATGCCCGACGCGGACATCGACCAGACGGTAGATGCACTCATCGGCGCCGGCTACGGCTCGGCCGGCGAACGCTGCATGGCCATCAGCGTGGCGGTGCTGGTGGGCGACGTGGCGGACAAGATCATTCCCAAGCTGGTCGAACGCACGAAGACGCTCAAGGTGCTCGACGGCGAGAACCTCGCGGCCGAAATGGGCCCGATCGTCACCCGCGCGGCGCACGAACGCATCACCGGCTACATTGCCCAGGGCGAAAAAGAAGGCGCAAAGCTGCTGGTCGATGGCCGCCAGTTCGACGGCAGCAAGGCTGGCGAAAACTGCGGCGACGGCTTCTGGATGGGCGGCACGCTGTTCGACCACGTCACGCCCGAGATGCGCATCTACAAGGAAGAGATCTTCGGCCCCGTGCTCTCGTGCGTGCGGGTTGCCAACTTCAAGGACGCGGTCGACCTGGTCAACGACCACGAGTTTGGCAACGGCGTGAGCTGCTTCACGCGCGACGGCAATGTGGCGCGCGAGTTCAGCCGCCGCATCCAGGTGGGCATGGTCGGCATCAACGTGCCGATTCCGGTGCCGATGGCGTGGCACGGCTTCGGCGGCTGGAAGCGCTCGCTCTTCGGCGACATGCACGCTTACGGCGAAGAAGGCGTTCGGTTCTATACCAAGCAGAAGTCGATCATGCAGCGCTGGCCGGAGAGCATCGGCAAGGGCGCCGAGTTCGTGATGCCCACTGCAAAGTGAGCCAGGCGAGCCGGGTTAGTGAATTGATTCGAAGCAATAAGTAATAGCCGCCCGCGCGGCGACGCATGGCCGGGGCTAACCAAAGGCTGACTTGCCCCGCTGTGCGGTAGCAGCCAGACTTTGGGCATGACCCCTGGTCCGGCGCCCATGACAACAGACAAAGCCGCGCGCAGCCTGTCGGCCGTGCCCTCCACCCTGCGCATCTCGCTTGCGGCACGGGCCTCGGGCGATGCGATGTTTCCGCAGCTGGGCGTGCGGGACGCCTACGCCGCATCGGTGCTGGAGCAGATACGCGACGACTGGCATGCCCTGCCGGAAGACAGGGCCACCATCTACGGCATCCTGAACCGCACGCGCCGCTTTCGCAGCCTTGCGCAAGATTTTCTCAAGCAGCACCCGGGCGGCCGCGTGGTCAACATGGGCTGCGGGCTGAGCCATTACTTCCAGTGGCTGGACGACGGCGAGTGCCGCCTGACCGACGCCGACCTGCCCGAGGTGCTCGAACTGCGCCGGGAGTTGATTCCCGAGACCAACCCGCGCCACGACGTGTGCCCGCTCGACCTGACATCGAAGGGCTGGTGGGATCAGCTGGCATTGCCGCGCACCCGCAACGAACGGCCCGTGTTTCTCTTCACCGAAGGCGTGCTGATGTACCTCGAGCCGCAACAGGTGCAGGCCGTGTTCGCGACCTTCGGCGAGCGCGCGCCCGCAGGCTCGGTGCTGGCGTTCGACGCCATGTGCTGGCTTGGCGTTGGGCGCGCCGCGCAGCACCCCTCGGTGCGCGCCACCGGAGCGGAGTTTCGGTGGGGGCTGCGCCGCACCTCCGAACCGGCTGAAGCCCATCCGCGCTTGCGGCTCGATTCCGTCTACCGCGCGCTGGAAGGCTTCGGCCTCATGTACACCTTGTTTGCGCCGCTGGTCCTGATGATGCTTGGTGTGCCGCTCTATGCCGTGTATGCGTTGACCGCGGCAGACGGCGCCGATACATAAACGCACAATTTTCTGCAATCTCCGGCCTTGTCTGGCCTCGTTTGCGCGGCTTGGCTGACGCACGGAGCGGCCCGGCCAAGGCATGCTCGCCGTTCCTCCTGTCGCGGAGAAAATCCTGGCGCGTGCTGCATTAGGATGGTTTCTTCCGCAGCCCGGCCGTCACATTCGATGGCCGCGTCTCTCGCTCCAGTGAATCGTTTCCGTACCTCCAAGACTCGCAACCCTCAAGAAACACATGCTTGATCGCCGATCCTTCCTTGCCGCTGGTGGTGCCGCCGCCGCACTCGCCGCCCTTGGACTGCCCGAAGAGGCAATGGCCGCCAACGGCCTCAAACTGAGCCAGCCCGCCCCTTTTTCGTTCGATCGCCTTGTCGCGCAAGCCAAGCGCCTTGCAGCACAACCTTACGCAGCAGCCACTCCGCTCGCACCCGATGTGCTCGAGAAGATCGACTACGACGCGCACGGCAAGATCAAGTTCGATCCCGCCAACGCCCTCTTCCGCGACGGGCCCGGCGCCTTTCCGGTCACCTTCTTTCACCTGGGCCGCTTCTTCCAGACGCCGGTGCGCATGCATGTGCTCGAAAACGCCGGCGGCGATGTGTTTGCGCGCGAGGTGCTCTACAGCCCCACCTACTTCTCGATGCCTTCCGACAGCCCGGCGCGCGCGCTGCCGGCCGGGGCGGGCTTTGCAGGCTTCCGCCTGCAGGAAAGCCGCCTGGGCGACCAGGGCAAGCTCGACTGGCAGAAGAACGACTGGGTCGCGTTTCTGGGCGCCTCCTACTTCCGCGCCATCGGCGAGCTGTACCAATACGGCCTGTCGGCACGCGGCCTCGCACTCGACGTGGCCGTGCCCGACAAGCCTGAAGAGTTTCCGACCTTCACGCGCTACTACTTCGAAACCCCTGCGGCCAACAACACCACCTCGATGACGGTCTACGCGCTGCTCGAGGGGCCGAGCGTCACCGGGGTGTTCAAGTTCGTCATGCAGCGCGGCAAGGCCGTGATCATGGACATCGATTCGCGCCTCTTCCTGCGCCGCGACATCTCGCGCCTCGGGCTGGTGCCGCTCACCTCGATGTATTGGTACTCGGAGACCATCAAGCCCACCGCCATCGACTGGCGCCCCGAGGTGCACGACTCCGACGGCCTTGCCATCTGGAACGGCGCGGGCGAGCGCATCTGGCGCCCGCTCAACAACCCGACGCAAACCCGCGCCTCGGCCTTTGCCGACACAAAGCCGCGCGGCTTCGGCCTGCTGCAGCGCGACCGCGTGTTCGACAACTACCAGGACGGCGTCAACTACGAAAAGCGCCCGAGCCTGTGGATCGAGCCGCAGGGTGATTGGGGCGAGGGTTCGGTGCAACTCATCGAGATTCCCACCGACGACGAGATCCACGACAACATCGTCGCCTTCTGGGTGCCCAAGGCCGACGCCAAGGCAGGCGCAAGCTACAGCCTGCAGTACCGGCTGCACTGGACCGACCAGGAGCCCTTTCCCTCCCCGCTCGCGCGCTGCGTGGCAACGCGCATCGGCCGCGGCGGACAACCGGGCCAGCCGCGGCCCCCGGGCGTGCGCAAGTTCATGGTCGAGTTTGTCGGCGAGCCGCTCACCACTGTGCCCTTCGGCGTGAAACCCGAACTGGTGCTGACCGCGCCGCGCGGCAAGTTCTCTTACGTGTTTGCCGAGGCCGTACCCAACGGCGTGCCTGGCCACTGGCGCGCGCAGTTCGACTTCACGCCTGAAGGCAACGAGCCCGTCGACATGCGGCTCTACCTGAAGACCGGTGACAAGACGCTCACGGAAACCTGGCTGTATCAATTCCAGCCGAGTTGATCGCCATCAGCGCCCTGCGCGTGGGTTGTAGGGTGCGAAGAGTTCCACGGCCCAGTCGACGAACACGCGCAGCTTGGCGCTCAGGTGCCGGTTGGCGGGGTACACCACGTGGAGCGGGTATGGCGGCGGTGCCCACTCTTGCAGCACCTCTACCAGCGCGCCGCTTGCGAGGTACGGCGCGGCCATCGGGTAAAAGACCTGCGACACGCCCATGCCGGTAAGCACGGCAGTGATCTGCGCGGTGCTTTCGTTCACGCCCACCACGGTGCGGCCGTGAATCTCGATGCGCTCTTCACCACGCGCATAGCGCAGCGGAATCGCGCGGTTGCTCAGAGATGAGAAGTAGCCCACCACCTGATGCGCGCCGCCGCCGAGGTCCGCCGGTGTCTTGGGCATGCCATGGCGCTCGAGGTAGCCCGGCGTGGCGCAGGTCACGAAGGGCAAGGTCGCGATGCGTCGCGCCACCAGCGACTGGTCGCTCAGTTCGCCGGCGCGGATCACGCAGTCGACCGCATCGCCGATCAGGTTCACCGGCCGGTCGCCCACGCCGATCTCCAGTTCGATCTCCGGGTACCGCGCGTGAAATGCCGGCAGTTGCGGAATCAGGATCATGTTGGCAAACGACGAGCCGACATCCACCCTCAGCCGACCGCGCGGATTCGCCTGCGCGTTGCTGAGATCCGATTCGATCTCTTCCAGCTCGGCCAGCACGCGTGCCGTTCGCTCGTAGTAAGCGGCCCCCTCCGGCGTGACCGTCACACGCCGCGTCGTACGCTGCAGCAGCTTCACGCGCAGATGCGTCTCGAGCTGCTGCACCAGCTTGGTCACCGACGGCTTGGGCATCTGCAGCGAATCGGCTGCGCGGGTGAAGGTGCCTGCCTCGACCACCCGGGCGAAGACACGCATGGCGGCAATCTGGTCCATTGCCGGATTATTAGTGATTCATGAATAAACAAATCCGGCGCAGCGTCTTGGTCCGCAGGGGGATGGCGCCCAAACTTCCTTTCTCTGTTCAACGCCGCCTCGCGGCAATCCAAAGGAAGAATTCCCATGTCCCAACTCAAGCTCAACGACAAGATCGCTCTCGTCACCGGCGGTACCAGCGGCATCGGCCTGGCCACCGCCCAACGCTTCGCGGCCGAAGGCGCCTACGTATTCATCACGGGCCGCCGCCAGGCCGAACTCGATGCGGCCGTAAAAACCATTGGCCGCAACGTGACCGGCGTGCTCGGCGACGTGTCGAATCTCGCCGATCTCGACCGTCTCTATGCGGCCATCAAGGAACAAAAGGGCCGGCTCGATGTGCTCTTCGCGAACGCAGGCGGCGGCAGCCTGCTGCCGCTGGGCCAGATCACCGAGGAGCACTTCGACAAGATCTTCGGCACCAATGTGCGCGGGCTGCTCTTCACCGTGCAGAAGGCGCTGCCGCTGATGCCGAAGGGCGCATCGATCGTCCTCAATGCATCGATCACCAGCATCAAGGGCACGCCCGCCTTCAGCGTCTACAGCGCCACGAAGGCGGCAGTGCGCAGCTTTGCGCGCAGCTGGGCGGTGGACCTGAAGGATGCCGGCATCCGCGTCAACGCCGTGAGTCCCGGCGTGGTGCCTACCCCGGCCTATGAACTGCTGGGCCTCACGCCGGAGCAGGTGAAGGGCTTCATCGACTCACAGGCACAGAACATTCCGCTTGGCCGGGTGGGCGCGCCCGACGAGATCGCCAAGGCCGTGGTGTTCCTGGCCTCGGACGACAGCAGCTTCGTGCACGGCGCCGAGCTCTTCGTCGACGGCGGCATGGCGCAGATCTAGGCTTGGTCAGCGCTTCTTCACCGACACCAGCTCGACTTCGAAGTTGAGCGTGGCGTTCGGCGGAATCACGCCGCCTGCACCGCGCGAGCCGTAGGCAATGGCCGGCGGGCAGGTCAGCTTGGCCTTGCCGCCGGGCTTCATCTTTTGCACGCCTTCGGTCCAGCAAGGGATCACGCCGTTGAGCGGAAACTCGGTGGGCTCGCCGCGGCTGTAGGAGCTGTCGAACTCCTTGCCGGTATCGGGAAAGGTGCCGCGGTAGTGCACCTTGACCACGTCGGTTGCGGCCGGCGAAGCGCCAGTGCCTTCCTTCAGCGATTGATAGACCAGCCCGCTCGGCGTGGTGACGGGGGCCGACTGCGCCCAGGCACCGGACACGGCACATACGGAAAGAACTGCAGCACAGACGAGCGACGAAGAAGAAAAGGACTTCACGGAATACCTCGGAAGGATGGAAAAGCATGATTATGGCGAGCGGTGGAACGGCCCTTGCTTTGCTGCATGTGCACTGTCAACATCCGCAAAAAGAGAGGAAAGCTCCATGCAGTCCATCGAAGCCACTCCGGCCGCCGTTGCTGTTCCGGCCGGCACCGGCCACCTGAAGAAGGTGCTCGGCCCCATCCAGCTCTGGGGCATTGCGGTGGGCCTCGTTATCTCGGGTGAATACTTTGGTTGGAGCTACGGCTGGAACACGGCCGGCACGCTCGGCTTTCTGGTTGCCACGGTGCTGGTGGCCACGATGTACACCACCTTCATCTTCAGCTTTACCGAGCTCTCGACGGCCATTCCGCATGCGGGCGGCCCCTTTGCCTATGCGCGGCGGGCCTTCGGGCCGACCGGCGGCTTTGTGGCGGGGTTTGCCACACTCGTCGAATTCGTCTTTGCGCCGCCGGCCATCGCTTTGGCCATCGGCGCCTACCTCAACGTGCAGTTTCCGGGCGTCAACCCGAAGTGGTTTGCGCTGGGTGCCTATGTGATCTTCATCGCGCTGAACTGGATCGGCGTCGGCATTGCGGCGGCCTTCGAGCTCTTCGTGACCGTGCTTGCAATTTTCGAGCTGCTGGTGTTCATGGGCGTGGTGACGCCCGGCTGGTCGATGGCCAATTTTGTTGCCAACGGCTGGGCCGGCGGCAACGTGCTCAACGGCGCAGCCATCTCGGGCATCTTTGCGTCGATACCGTTCGCAATCTGGTTCTTCCTTGCGATCGAAGGCGCGGCCATGGCGGCCGAAGAAGCGCGCGACCCGCACCGCACCATTCCCATCGCCTACACCACGGGCATCGTCACGCTGGTGGTGCTGGCCTTCGGCGTGATGATCTTTGCGGGCGGCGTGGGCGACTGGCGCAAGCTTGCCAATATCAACGACCCGCTGCCGCAGGCCATGAAGGCCGTGGTGGGCGACAACAGCGGCTGGCTGCACATGCTTGTGTGGATCGGCCTCTTCGGGCTGATTGCCTCGTTCCACGGAATCATCATGGGCTATTCGCGCCAGATCTTCGCGCTGGCGCGCGCGGGCTACCTGCCGCGCTACTTTGCCGGACTGAGCCCCCGTTTCGACACGCCGCACCGCGCCTTGCTGGCCGGCGGCGTGATCGGGGTGGTGGCCATCTTCAGCGACGAATGGGTGCAGTTCGGCGGGCAGACGCTCACCGCCAACATCGTGACCATGGCAGTGCTCGGGGCCATCGTGATGTACCTGATCTCGATGGCCGCGCTCTTCAAGCTGCGCAAGAGCGAGCCCGACCTGCTGCGCACCTACCGCGCGCCTTTCTACCCCGTGTTTCCGGCCATCGCGCTCGGGCTCGGCGTGGTGTGCCTCGGCGCCATGGTGTGGTTCAACGCCATGCTCACGCTGCTGTTCCTGGTGCTGATGGCCGCGGCCTACGGCTACTTTCTCCTGACCTCGGCGCAGCGCAAGGCGGCGGCGCCCGACGAGATGCTTGCCGCGCCGCCCATCCTTTGACGGAAAAATGCGCTACCGCACCACCATCGCCGGCCAGGTCTTCGCTTTCGACGACCTCAAGCAGGTCATGGCCGCTGCAAGCCCGGCGCGCTCGGGCGACTATCTTGCGGGCATCGGCGCGGCCACCGCGCAGCAGCGCATGGCGGCGCGACACGTGCTGGCCGAAACACCGCTCAAGCAGTTCTTGAACGAAGCGCTGATTCCCTACGAAAGCGACAACATCACGCGCCTCATCGTCGACAGCCACGACGCGCAGGCTTTTGCACCGGTGTCGCATCTCACGGTGGGCGACTTCCGCAACTGGCTGCTTTCGGAACAGGCCACCACCGAAGCACTGGCTGCGCTGGCACCCGGCCTCACGCCCGAAATGGTGGCCGCCGTGTCCAAGCTCATGCGCAACCAGGACCTGGTTTCTGTCGCCAGGAAGTGCAGTGTGGTCACGCGGTTTCGAGACACCATCGGCCTGCCCGGCCACCTGGCCGTGCGCCTGCAACCCAACCACCCGACCGACGACCTGCGCGGCGTGGCGGCCTCCACGCTCGACGGCCTGCTGTATGGCGCGGGAGACGCAGTGATCGGGCTCAACCCGGTGTCCGACAGCATGCAGGTGCTGGGGCGCTTGCTGCACATGCTGGACGAAGTGATCCAGCGCTTCGAGATCCCTACGCAAAGCTGTGTGCTCACGCACGTGACCAACACGCTCAAGCTGGCAGAAGCCGGTGCACCGGTGGACCTGGTGTTCCAGTCGATTGCCGGCACCGAAAAGGCGAACCTCTCTTTCGGCATCACGCCCGAGCTGCTCGACGAAGCCTACGCCGCCGCGCTGGCGCTCAACAGGGGCACGGTAGGCAACAACGTGATGTACTTCGAAACCGGCCAGGGCAGCGCGCTTTCGGCCAACGCCAACTTCGGTGTCGACCAGCAGACCTGCGAAGTGCGGGCCTATGCACTGGCGCGTCGCTACAAGCCGCTTCTCATCAACACGGTGGTCGGCTTCATCGGGCCCGAATACCTGTACGACGGCAAGCAGATCATCCGCGCCGGGCTCGAAGACCATTGCTGCGGCAAACTGCTGGGCCTGCCCATCGGCTGCGACATCTGCTACACCAACCATGCCGAGGCCGACCAGGACGACATGGACAACCTGCTGGTGCTGCTCGGCACTGCGGGCATCAACTTCATCATGGGCATTCCGGGCGCCGACGACGTGATGCTCAACTACCAGAGCACCTCGTTCCACGACGCGCTGTTTCTGCGGCAGACGCTGGGCCTGAAGCGTGCGCCCGAATTCGAGGCCTGGCTGCAACGAATGCAGATCACCGATGCCGCGGGGCAGCTCGCGCCACCCTCGGCCAACCGCTTGCTGGCCGACATGAGCGGGCTGGCCGCACTGGCGCCATGAGCGGCGAACCCGTTACTCCAAACCCCTGGGCCCAATGGCGCTCGGCCACGCCGGCACGCCTGGCGCTGGGCCGTGCCGGCGCCGGCATGCCCACCGACGAGACGCTGCGCTTCGGATGGGCGCATGCCATGGCACGCGACGCCATTCATGCGGCACTCGATGTCGATGCACTCGAAGCCACGCTGCACCAGCAGAGCTGGCAAACGCTGCGCGCCCGCAGCCGCGCGGAAGACCGCACCACCTACCTGCGCCGGCCCGACTTGGGCCGGCAACTCGACCCCGCCGATGCAGAACGGGTGCGTGCCGCGGCAAAACCTGGATGCGACATCTGCCTGGTCATCGGCGACGGACTCTCCTCGCTCGCCGTGGCGCGCCACGCGGCGCCGCTGCTGGCTGCACTGCGCTCGCATTTGCCGGCCGAAACACGCTTCTCGCCGGTGGTCATCGCCACGCAGGCGCGCGTGGCCCTGGCCGACGAGGTGGGCGAGCTGTTCGGCGCTGCGCTGTCGGTCATGCTGATCGGTGAACGCCCGGGGCTCAGCTCGCCAGACAGCCTGGGCATCTACCTGACCCATTCACCCAAGCGCGGACGGCACGACGCCGAGCGCAACTGCATCTCGAACGTGCGCCCCGAAGGCCTGCCTTGCGAAGCGGCCGCATTCAAGCTGGCATGGCTGATGCGGGAGTCGCTGCGACGCGGGTTGACCGGTGTCGGCCTGAAAGACGAGAGCGACCTGGCCGTGCTTCAGCAAGACGCGCACAGGCCCGAACTGCCCGGATAGCAAGCATTTTCAAACCGTAGGAAAACGCATTAAAATGACTTTTAAGCCGTTTAATAGTCATTTTATTGATGTCAAAAAGCAGCCACAGCCTGTCTGCCCTGCCCTCGCAAACCATCGAACCCCTTGAGAGGCTCGGTCTGCGCCTGCGCGCGCACAGGGTTCACCGCGAATGGACGATTGCCGAAATGGCCGAGCGGCTGATGTGCTCGCCAAACACCTTGCGCGCACTCGAGTCCGGCAAACCGGGCACCAGCATCGGCCTGCTCGCCCACGCGTTGTGGCTCTTCGGCGAAATCGATTCGATGGAAGACGTGGCCCCCGCTCCTGCGGCGCTGGCCGCAAAACGCCGCGTACGCAGGTCGGCCGCGCAAGGCCAGGCAGGCAAGATCGCGGAAGACGAACGTGACTTCTGAAAGCGCCGTCGACGAGCGAAGCATCTACGTCGGGCTTGCGCGCCGCGCGGGTGAACGGGTGCAACCGGCCGGGCTGATGAAGGTGGTACGCAGGGGCGTGGTCGAGTCCGGCGAGTTTGCCTACGGGCGGCGCTATCTTGAAGCCCCCGGGGCTGCACCGCTGAACCCAGAGCATCTACCGCTGCGCGACGCGGCCTTTGTGCTGCCCGAGCGCCGCATCCGCGAAGGCGGCGCCATGCCGCTCACGCTGCGCGACGCCTTGCCCGACAGCTGGGGGCGCAAGGTGCTCGAAACACGCCAGGGCAAGCCGCTGTCGGACATCGATGCATTGCTGCTGACCAACGAGGACCGCATCGGTGCGATGGTGTTCGCCGAATCGCTGCCTATCGAGAGTGAAGAACCGCCATCGACGCTGCTTTCGCTGGAGCAACTCGCCGAGGCGTCCCGCCGCATCGAAGCCGGCATCGAGATCGGCCCCGACATGCACCGGCTCCTGCGCGGGGGCAGCTTGGGCGGCGCCCGGCCAAAGGCGGCCTTCGTGCACCAGGGCAGGCGTTGCATCGCCAAGTTCGCATCGCGCGGCGACGACCATGATGTGGAAGTGATCGAGGCGGCAACGCTCTGGCTGGCGGATGCATGCGGCATCGAAGTTCCGCCCTTTGTGCTGCAGCCGCTCGCAGCGGGGCATGCCCTGCTGGTCGAGCGTTTCGACCGGGTGGGTCCGGTGGGCGAAGAGCGGCGTTTTCACTACCTCTCGGCCTCCGCGCTGCTCGATGTTCCTTACGAATCGAGCAGGGGCAGCTACGTCGAGCTGGCGCAACTGCTGCGGCGCATTTCGGCTCGTCCGCAGGCAGACCTGGCCGAGCTCTTTCGCCGGCTGGTGTTCAACCTTGCAGTGGGCAACAGCGACGACCACGTCAAGAATCACGGCGCGTTGCGAAGCGAAGACGGCTTCTGGCGCCTCGCGCCGGCATTCGATCTCGTCATGCAGCTGGGCGGCCATACGGGCTATCAGGAACTGGCCATTCTTCCGGGGCAGCACGCCTCCAGCATCGAACTGGCCCGCGCCGCAGCTTCGCATTTCGGGCTGTCGGCAGCCCAGGCCGACGCCGTCATTCGCACGACCGAAGAAACCGTGGCCTTGCATGCCGCTGCGAGCGTCGAGGCAGCAGGCGCAAACCGTGCGCTCGTGCGCCGGGTGGCGGGTTTCATCGAGCAGCAGCACGCACGCATCCACGCGTAGCTGGCACGGCTGATGCGTAGGTCGATGCGGAAGTGTCACGAGCGTTGCATACGCTCGGCGCTTCTCATCGACAAACGTACAACAACAGGAACCGCATGCAACGCCGCCTCGTCCTCCTTACCCCGCTTGCCACTGCGCTGGTTGCCGCCGGCTGCGCCAGTCTTTCGACTGCCCAGGGTCTTTCACCCGGCCATTGGGACGCCTTCAACCGCGCACAGATCGAAGGCCTGATCGCCAGCCTCGGCAAGGGAAGCCCGGGCTACACCGCAGCCAGGCCGCCCTATGTGGTTTTCGACTGGGACAACACCAGCGTGTTTCTCGACATCGAGGAAGCCTCGCTGATCTACCAGCTCGAAAACCTTGTGTTCGGCGCCACACCCGCGCAACTCGAAGTGGCGCTGCGCAAGAACATTCCGAAGAAAGATTTTCTTCCGGCGCACAACAACGCAGCGGGCAAGCCGGTCAACATCGACCTGCTGGTGCCCGACATCGTGGCGAGCTACACCTGGCTCTACCAGAACTACAGTGGATTCAAGGGCAGCCAGCCGCTGGCGGCAGTCAAGCTGAGCCCGCACTACATTGCGTTCACCACCAAGGTCCGCTACCTCTACGAAGCCATTGGCGACACCTTCGACCACGACACGGCCTACCCGTGGGTGACCTACCTCTTCGTGGGCATGACAGAGGCACAGGTGCGCAAGCTCACGGCGGAAACGGTGGCGTGGCAGCTGAAGGAGCCGGTCGCCAAGGTGAAGTGGACATCGCCCACGGCCCTGCCCGGCCAGGCGGGCGTGGTTTCAGTCAGCTGGAAAAACGGGCTGCGGCTGCAACCCGAAATGCAGGAGCTGTATGCCGCCTTCCGCAATGCGGGCTTCGATGTATGGGTGTGCTCCGCGTCCTTCGTCGACGTGATCAAGGAGATCTCGTCCAACCCCGCCTTCGGCTACAACAACCCGCCCGAACGCGTGCTGGCCATGGAGCTGGAGCGCGATGCCAACGGCGTTATTCAGCCGGAGTTTCGCCGTGGGTACGACCAGACGCAGGGCCCAGGCAAGACCAGGAACATCCAGCGCTTTCTGGTCAGCAAATACGGCTATGGCCCCTGCTTCATCGCGGGCGACAGCGAGGGCGACCAGAACATGATGGCCGACTTTGCCGACACGAAGAAGGTGCTGATCGTGAACCGCCTGCGCGACCCTAAGACCGACATCGGCAAGTTCTCGGCCATGGCCGTGCAGAACTACGGCAAGCCCGACACGCGCTACCTGCTGCAGGGCCGCGACGACAACACGGGCCGGTGGGTGCCTTCGCAGTTGCACACACCGCTCGGCGCCACGCAGGGCAAGGCGCTGAAATAAGCGCGTGGACGCGGCGGGCGGTAGCTGCCCATGAGGGAGTTGCCTATGATCCTGGCATTGCCCCAGGAGACAAAAAATGGCCGACCGCTATCCCCTTGCCGAGCTGAAAGACCTGCCTGAAGACATTCGCACCGCCATCCTCGCGGTGCAAGAAAAAGCCGGCTTTGTGCCCAACGTCTTCCTTGCACTGGCGCGCCGCCCTGCCGAGTGGCGCGCCTTCTTCGCGTACCACGACGCGTTGATGCTGAAGGAAGAGGGTTCGCTCACCAAGGGCGACCGCGAGATGATCGTCACCACCACCAGTGCGGCCAACCAGTGCCTCTACTGCGTGGTGGCGCATGGTGCGCTGCTGCGCATCTACGAAAAGAAGCCGCTGGTGGCCGACCAGGTGGCGGTGAACTACCGCAAGGCCGACATCACGCCGCGCCAGCGTGCGATGCTCGACTTTGCAATGAAGGTGTGCGAACGCTCGCACCAAGTCGACGAGGCGGACTTCAGCGCCTTGCATGCCCACGGCTTCGACGATGAAGACATCTGGGACATCGCTTCGATTACCGCCTTCTTCGGCCTGAGCAACCGCCTTGCCAGCTTCAGCGGCATGCAGCCCAACCCCGAGTTCTTCCTGATGGGGCGCCTGCCCCGCGAAAAGAAGTAAGGCAGGAAGGGCCCTCAGGCCCTGTTTCTGCACGAAGCGAGTGCGTCGAGGGCGGGCTTGTAGGTGGAGTTGGCCACGTCCATCAGCCCGAGCACCGTGTGATAGAGGTTGTCGTGCGTGAGCGGCGTGTCGAGGCCGGCTTCCATGCACGGCCGAGACAGCTTGCGGCGCTCGGTCATGCCCTGGCTGAACCAGGTGACCATGGGCACGTGCTTCTGCGCCTCGGGCGCAAAGCTGTACGGCACGCCATGCAAAAAGAGGCCGTATTCCCCCAGCGATTCGCCGTGGTCGCTCACGTAGAGCAGCGACGGATCGTATTGCCCCGATTGCGCCTTGAGCCAGTCGATGGTCTGGCCCAGGAAGTGGTCGGTCTGGGCAATCGAGTTGTCGTACACGTTCTGCAGCTCCGCATGGCCGCACTCGGCCAGCGCGTTGGTCTTGCATTCGGGCAGAAAGCGTTTTACCTCTGGCGCAGAGCGCTTGTAGTAGGCGGGCCCGTGGCTTCCCATCTGGTGCATGACCAGCACTACGCCCTTGGCGCGGCGCTCGGCCGGCAACGCGGCAATGCGGGCGTCGAGGCCCTTGAGCAAGACGTCGTCCAGGCACTCCTCGCCGTCGCACAGCGCGTTCTTCTGGGCGGGTGTGAGGCTGTCGAACGCCGAGGCATTCGGAATGCGCGTGCAGACATCCTTGCAGCCGGCCTGGTTGTCGAGCCACAGCACGGCCAGGCCCGCGGCCTGCAGCACGTCGACCAGGTTTTCGTAGTCGTCCTTGCGCGATTCGTAGCCTTGCTTGCCAAGGGGCGAGAACATGCAAGGCACCGAAGCCAGGGTGTTGGTGCCGCACGAATGCACGTCGCGGTAGCTCAGCACGCCACGCGCGGCCAACTCGGGCGTGGTGTCGCGTGCATAGCCGTTCAGGCCGAAGTGGTCGGCGCGGGCTGTTTCGCCCACCACCAGCACGAACATCGGCGGCCGAGCCTGGCCCGCATAGCTCGCACCCAGGGCCGTGCCGGCAGTGATGGGAACCAGCTTTCGGCTGCGCTTGAACATCGGCTTGATGAGCACCGAGCCGGCCGAGTAGAGGCTTGCCACGGGGTTCATCATGTAGCGCAGGTGAACGTTGTTGCGCATCAGCGGGGCGAGTTGACGGTTCATCGACACGGCCGCCACCAAAGCCAGCGCCAGCGCCAGCACCAGCAGCGCGGCGTTGCGCCAGAGCTTGGAAACAAAGCGCATCGGCACGATACGTGCGCGCCAGAGCGCCAGCGCCGGCAGCAGCACCACCAGCAGCACATGAAAGGCCATGCGCCAGCTCATGAGGTCGCGCGCTTCGTTCGGGTCGGTCTGGAGCACGTTGGCGATCATGGTCGGGTCCATGACCACGCGGTACTCGAGCATGTAGTGCTGCACGAACGCGGCCAGAAGCACTACCGCAAACCACAGCGGCTTCATCCAGCGAGACCATGCGGTGAAAGACAGCAGCGCGACTGTTGCGCACACCATGAGCACGGCCATGGCCGCGCTGGTGGGCAGGTAGGTGCTGGGCGCGCCGCCGATGCGGGCGAGCTCGTCCCACAGCGGCCAGTTGGCAGCGGCGGCAAGGTAGATGGCAAGCCAGAGCACCACACGCTGCGCGGTGCGCGGCTGTGCAAGCCGGGCATCGACGCGCGCCCACAGCGTTCGTGCAAACGCCAGGTACGACGCGTTGGCTGTGGGCAACTCCATGCCCCGCACGGGCGCTGGTGCGGGTTCGATTCGCGTGAAAGACATGCACCGACTGTAGGAAGCGCAACTGAAGGAAGTCTGAATTGCGCGTTCAGCCGGTGTTCAGAATCGGGCTCAGGCCCTGGCTCGCCTCGCCCTCAACCTGGGCCGCATGTACGCCCTGAGCGCCAGGTTGAGCGGCCGGCTCACGCGGCGCTCCACCAGGATCGATACCAGCGCTGCAAGCATGGCGCCAACGAGCACGTCGAGCGGAAAGTGCAGCCCCAAGAACACGCGGCTCCACCCGACCACGGCGGCCACCAGCAGCGCTGCGGCCATGGGCGCACGCCACGGCAGGCACCACAGGGAAAACGCCGCGGCAAAGGTGCCGGCGGCATGCAGGCTTGGAAAGCCGGGCCTGGCGCCCTGCGGCGCCCACTGGATTCCAAGCCCGTAGAACGCGGGCCGCTGAAAAGGCATGACCGAGCGGAACACGTTCACGAAAAGCCACACCGCCAGCACGCTGACCACTGCGGTGAAGAAGGCATATCGCAGGCGCCGGTCCAGTGCCGCGCCGCCGATGATGGCCAGAGCCAGCAGGGTGGGCAGCACATCGGAGGCAAAGCGCGCGAAATGAATGCTCCACGCCGGCGCCGCGGCGCCGGCGTTCATCAGTTCGAACAGCGCGACATCAAGAGCCTGCATTCAGCACGGCCGGTTCAACGGCCGAGGGCCGGGAGATGCGAGGCGCGGCAATCAGCTCGATCGCGAATCCGACCACCCAGCAGATCCAGGCGGTCCATAGCGTGTGGCTCATGTAGTGCGCGCCGCGCAGCTGCTGCGACATGCCCAGCACGAGCCCGGCCACCAGCGAGGCGCCCAGCCAGATGATTGCGGAACGCGGCGACACCCGGCGCAGCACGAAATAGCCCCCCAGGTAGGCGAATGCAGCCGAAGCATGGCCGGCCGGAAAGCAACCGCCCGGGCCACCGTCATAAACCTTCCAGGCCCAGTGCGACACGTGGCTTGCCGTGCCGCCAAACTCCTTCAGGTCCCACGGGCAGCTTGTGTGGCTTGCATGCTTGAGCAGGCTGATTGAAACCACCGAGAGCAGCACCGTAAAAGCCAGCTGTGCCCGCGCGCGAACCGGCAGCCGCCGCAGAATGCCCAGCGGCCAGCGGATGCCTGCGAACAGCGCAATGACGAACACCCAGCTCAGGTTCTTGGCGCTTTCATGCATCACGCGTACAAGAAAAGCGTTGTCGCGCCACGGAAACCCCATGGGCGTGCCCGCGAGCCGTGCCAGCGCAAGATCGCCCTGGGTCGCGTCCCACGCGAGCAGCAGGCCCAGCAGGAGGAGGGTCACCCCTCCCACGCGAACATTCGAGGAAAGATTCGAGGGATTCGGAAGATTCGGAACACGCGTCATGAGCAGAGAAACCAGCAAGCCTGAAAACCCTTCCAGCCTACGTTCGTGGCCTGAACCGATCCTGAAGCGGCCTGAACGGGAACTGACACCGCCCCGGCCGCGCCGCTGTCGGCGCTAGACTTCGTTCTTTTGAAAGATGACCTCGCGTGCGCATATTGCTCGTCGAAGATGACAGTGCGTTGGCAGACGCCGTGTGCAGCTACCTCGTCGCAAAGGCCTTCGTGGTCGACGTTGCGCCCGGCCTTGCCGAAGCGCGCGGCGCCCTGCTTTCGGTGCAATACGCCGCCGTGCTGCTCGACCTGCACCTGGGCGACGGCGACGGCCTTTCGCTGCTGCCGCAGGTGCGTGCGCTGCGCGAGCCGCCCATCGTCATCGTGCTGACCGCGCGCGACCAGGTAACCGACCGCATCCGCGGGCTCGATGCCGGTGCCGACGACTACCTCATAAAGCCCTACGACCCGGCAGAGCTTCTGGCGCGGTTGCGCGCAGTGGAACGAAGGCGCAGCGCCAGCAGTTCGCCGGTGCTGCACCTGGGTACGCTGGAGATCGACCTGGCGCAAGACCGGGTCCGCAAGGACGGCAATCCGGTGGTGCTGACCCAGAAGGAATGGGCGCTGCTGCGGGTAATGGCCACGCGCCCCGAGCGCATCCACACCCGCGAGAACCTTGCCGATGCGCTCTACGGCTTTGGCGACGAGGCAGACAGCAACACGCTCGAAGTGTTCATCAGCCGGCTGCGGCGCAAGCTGGGCAAGAGCCACATCCAGACGCTGCGCGGCCTCGGCTATCGCCTGTCGACATCGGCAGACGACGACGAATGAGCACCGCACCTTCAAGCAACGGCCGCGACACGCTGGCCGGCCGACTGACTCGCACCCTGATTGTCTGGGTGGGCGGCGTGTGGATGCTCTGCGTGCTGGCGGTGGTCTGGTATGTGGACCGCGAGATCAACCACAACTTCGACAACGAACTGGTCGAGGTGTCGCACCGCATGCTGGACATGGCGGTGCAAGAGCTCGACAAGCTGCAGCAGGCGGGCACCCCCGCCGAAACGCCGATGATCGCGCCGAAGCAGCTGTTTTCGGAAGACGCGGTGAAGTACCAGGTCGTCGACATCCACGAACACGTGCTGCTGCGGTCGGCCGAAGCGCCCACCAACGCCTTCGACGTTCCGCTTGCCGCGGGCTTTGCCAACAACCAGACGTGGCGCATCTACACCGTGCGGCATCCCACGCGCGGGCTCTACTTTCAGGTGGCCGATCCGCTCGACGAGCGGCGCTCGGCACTGAACCGCACGCTCTTCGGCCTGATCATTCCGCTTGGCGCCGTGCTGCCGCTGCTGGCGCTGGTGCTGCGCAACGTGGCACGCACCGAATTGCGCGTGCTGCAGCAGCTTGCGGGCGAAATTGAAAAGCGCAGCGGCGCCGACCTGCGGCCCATTGCCCTGCCCGGCCTGCCGCGCGAACTGCGCTCCGTGGGCGACCACGTCAACAGCCTGCTGGAGCGGCTGTCGCATTCGCTCGACGTTGAGCGCGCCTTGGCCGCCAACGCGGCGCACGAGCTGCGAACGCCGTTGGCCGCGGCGCGGCTGCGCCTGCAGACCGCGCTCGAACACGATCTGCAGCGCAACGATGTACAGGCTGCGCTCGATGCGTTGCAAATGCTCAGCCATCGCACCGAAAAGCTGCTGCAACTGTCGCGGGCCGAATCGGGCGCGTCGCTTGCGCGTTCGCGGGTCGACCTGGTCCAGCTTGCCGGTGCGGTGGTGCAAGAGTTCTGGAACGATCCGCAACTGAACGAGCGCCTGGCGCTCAAGCTGCCAGACAGCCCCGCCCCCGTTGCGGTGGGCGATGTCGACGCGCTCGCAATTGCACTGCGCAACCTGGTGGAGAACGCCCTGCGCTACAGCGGCGGCGGCCGCGTGGTGGTGGAGGTAATGGCGCCCTGCACGCTCGCAGTGCGCGACTTTGGGCCCGGCGTGAGCCCGGTGCAGCTTGCCACGCTGCAGCAGCGCCATGTGCGCCACAGTTCCGACCGGGCCGGCTACGGGCTTGGGCTGTCGATAGTGGGCACCATCGTCGAAAAGCACAACGGGAAGCTCGAGCTGGCATCGCCACCGGCGGGTGCCACCAGCGGCTTCGAAGCGCGCATCGTTCTGCCGCAGGCCTGAGCGCCGGTGGCGCCCTACTCGCTCACGACCGCGCGCAACCAGTCGGGCAAGGGCAACGCCTTCTGCTTCGGAAAGTCGACCCATATCGTCGTTGCCCCGCCCGCGGCGCAGATCACTTCGGGCGCTTCGGCCCGCGCCATGGTGGCCCAGCTCTCGAACGTGGTGCGCGCCGGGTCGTTCACGTACATCTTGATGAGCACGTCGCCGGGGTACTCGATCTGGCGGTAGAAATTGCAGAAGGCATTGACGATCACCATGCCTTCGCCGCCGGGGGTGGGCTCGATGCCGAGCGAGCGTATCCAGTCGATTCGCGCGGTTTCGAGATAGCGAAAGTAGGTGCCGTTGTTCAGGTGCCCCATGGCGTCCATGTCGCCCCAGCGGATCGGGATCGACATTTCGAACACGAACTTTTTCTTTTCGGGAATTTCGATTCTCATCGGTGAGCCTTGATGGATGCGAGGATGCCAAGAACGAACAGGAGCGCAGCCACCAGCTCGGTGGCCTGCGGCCAGCGGCCGTCCCAAAGAAAGGAATAGAGCAAGGCGAACAGCGTCTCGCTCACGATGAGCTGGCCGCAGAGGCTGGCCGACAGGCGCTGGCTCGCAATGTTCCAGAGAATGGTAGCGAGCCACGAAGAACCGAAGCCGCCTGCCAGTGCAATCCAGACGAAGAGAATGCCCTGGGGCTGCGCCCGCAGCGTGGCCACGTCGCTGCCGGCTGCCAGCCACAGCAGCAGTGCGCCCACGCCGGTCGCAATGCCGAGCCAGTTGGCCCAGTCGGTGGCATTGAGTTCGGCATGGCGCTGCAGCCATGCGGCATTGAGAAGGCCATACACCGTCCAGCTTGCCATGGCACAGAGCGCCAGCGCAATGCCCCAGCCAAAGCGGGTGCCGTCTCCCGCAATGCCGTGCCGCGCCGACCAGGCGCCGTAGACCATCAGCGCAATGCCCGCGCCAGTGAGCACCAGGCCCGGCAGCAGCGCCCTCATGCGCAGCCCAGCGGGCCGGCCGAGCAGCATCATCCAGACCGGAATGGTGCCGATGACGAGGCTGGGCACCTCGGTGCCCGCAGCCTCGATGCCAAAGGCCAGCAGCAGGTAGTAGCCGCTGAACCCCAGCACGCTGAGGCCCAGCGCCGCGAGGGCCTGCTGCCTGTTAGGCCAGCGCAGCGACGCAGGCCGCGTGAACACCGCAAGCGCGGAGATGGCGCCGAAAACCGCAAAGCGCGCGGCCGTGATGTCGACCATGCCGAAGTGGCCGACCATGCGCGGCGCCACGAACACCAGGCCCCAGAGCGCACCCGCGCCCAGCCCGGCGGCAATGCCGACCCAGGCGCGCGGAGTCAGAGCGCGAACCCGTCGTCGGCGGCAATGACCGCGCCGTTCACGAAATGGCTCTGCCCGCTGGCCAGCAGCACGATGAGGCCGTCCAGGTCTTCGGGCTTGCCCACGCGCTTGCGCGGCAGCATGCTCACGAGCTTGGCGCCGCCTTCGGAGGCCCAATGGTCTTCGTTGAGCTCTGTCGTGATGTAGCCGGGGCACAGCGCGTTCACGTTGATGCCGAAGCGGCCCCACTCGAGCGCCATGGCCTTGGTCATCTGCACCACTGCCGCCTTGCTCATGCAGTAGGTGCCGATCTGGGGCATGACCTTGAGCGCCGCCACCGAGGCAATGTTGATGATGCGCCCGCCGATGTAGGTGCCCGGCGCCGAGCCCTTGGCGCGCGCCAGCATGCGCTTGCCCACCTCTTGCGCAACGAAGAAGGAACCCTTCACATTGGTGTCGAAGATGTAGTCGTAGTCGTCGGGCGTGACGTCGGAGAGGCGCTGGGTGGTGCTCACGCCCGAGTTGTTGACCAGCACGTCGATGGGCCCCACTTCGGTTTCGGCGCGCGCCACGGCGGCCTTGATGCTGCCGATGTCGGTCACGTCGAGCTCGACCACGTGCGCGTCGCCGCCCTCGCCCTCGATGCGGGCGCGCAGTTCCTTGAGCTTTTCGATCCTGCGGCTCGCAAGCACCACCGCGGCCCCGGCGCGCGCCAGCGTTTTTGCAAACTGCGCGCCCAACCCGCTGGAAGCGCCGGTAACGAAAGCCACGCGGCCCGAAAGATCGATGCTGTAAGCCATGAAAAGCGGTCCTGTTGAGTCGTTGCCGAGTCGCCGAGGTGACGCCCTGCACTCCACATAAAATGTTTCGCGCCCTCGAAGCGTCCGAGCCTCAAATCATTATCGACGAGACCCACATGACCCACGACGAAATCCTCGCCCAGTTCGGCCCCCGCGAATCCATGGAATATGACGTGGTGGTCGTCGGTGGCGGCCCGGCCGGCCTATCGACCGCCATCCGGCTCAAGCAGTTGGCCGCCCAGCACGAAAAAGAGATTTCGGTCGTTGTGCTCGAGAAGGGCTCCGAGCCAGGCGCGCACATTCTCTCGGGCGCCATCATGGACCCCCGCGCGCTGAACGAGCTGCTGCCCGACTGGAAGGAGCAAGGCGCCCCGCTGAACCAGCCCGTCACCGACGACGCGATGGTGTTCCTGGGCGAAAAATCGGGCCTGCGCACCCCCAATGCCTTTCTGCCGGCGTGCTTCCAGAACCACGGCAACTACATCATCAGCCTGGGTGCCTTCACCAAGTGGCTGGCGCAGCAGGCCGAAAACCTGGGTGTCGAGATCTTCCCGGGCTTTCCGGCGGCCGAGGTGCTCTACAACGAGAACGGCTCGGTGCGCGGCGTGGCCACCGGCAACATGGGCGTGGGCAAGGACGGCGAGCCGACCGAAAACTTCCAGCTGGGCATGGAACTGCTGGGCAAGTACACGGTGTTTGCCGAAGGTGCGCGCGGCCACCTCGGGCGCCAGCTCATCGCCAGGTTCAAGCTCGACGAAGGCCGCGACCCGCAGACCTACGGCCTGGGCGTGAAGGAAGTGTGGGAGATCGACCCCAAGCGCCACCAGCCGGGCTTTGTGCTGCACACCGCCGGCTGGCCCATGAAGAGCGACACCTACGGCGGCGCGTTCCTCTATCACATGGAGGACAACAAGATCTCCATGGGCTTCATCACGGGCCTGGACTACAGCAACCCGTACCTGAGCCCGTTCGAGGAAATGCAGCGCTGGAAGCTGCACCCCAACATCCGCTGGTACCTCGAAGGCGACGAGGCCAAGGGCATCAAGCCGGCCAAGCGCATCGGCTATGGCGCGCGCGCCATCACGGCCGGTGGCCTGCTGTCGCTGCCAAAGACGGTGTTCCCGGGTGGCGCGCTGGTCGGCTGCGAGGCGGGCTACCTGAACGTGAGCCGCATCAAGGGCAGCCACGCCGCAATCAAGACGGGCATGCTGGCCGCCGAAGCCGCGTTCGATGCGGTGCAGGCCGGCCGGCAGCACGACGAGCTCACGGCGTACCCGGCGGCGTTCGAAAAGAGCTGGCTCTACACGGAGCTGAAGAAGGCGCGCAACTTCAAGGCGTGGTTCAAGAAGGGACTGGGCATCGCCACGTTCATGAACGGCATCGAACAATGGCTGCTGAAAGGCAACATTCCCTGGACCCTGCACCGCAACAAGCCCGACCACCTGTATCTCAAGCCGGCGGCGGAATGCAAGCCCATCGTCTATCCCAAGCCGGACGGCAAGCTCACGTTCGACCGGCTGTCGAGCGTGTTCATCAGCAACACCAACCACGAAGAGCAGCAGCCGGCCCACCTGACGCTGAAGGACGCGTCGGTTCCCGTGAACATCAACCTCTCGAAGTTCGCGGGTCCTGAAGGGCGCTATTGCCCGGCTGGTGTCTACGAGTTCGTGGGCACGGATGACGGCAAGCAGCGCCTGCAGATCAACGCGCAGAACTGCGTGCACTGCAAGACTTGCGACATCAAGGACCCGACGCAGAACATCGTGTGGGTTACGCCTGAGGGGGGCGGCGGGCCTAACTACGTGGGGATGTAACTCCTCCGGGTTGTTGTTTCAGGCGCTCTTGTTCAGGGCGAGTGCAAAGGCCACCGGATACTCCCCTCCGCGAATGTCCCCCGCCTTCGGTTCCTCCCCGTCGGCGGGAGCGCGCCCTGAAAAGAGCCCAAGGTTCAACCCAGCCTTTCGCCCCACCCGCCCCCGCCAGGCGTCTCGATCACGAACACGTCCCCAGGTGCCATCTGCACCTGCCCGATGTGCTCCAGCTTCTCGACCGTGCCATTGGTCCGCTCAACCCGGTTGATACCCACCGCGCCGGCTTCGCCTCCCGCTCCGCCGAAAGCTCCATAGAGCCGGCCATTGCTGAGGATCGATGCCGTCATCGGCGCCAGGAAGCGCACGCGCCGCACGCCACCGTCGCCGCCCCGCCAGCGCCCTGCCCCGCCTGAGCCGGCGCGCAGGCGGTAGCTGTCGAGCCGCACCGGGTAGCGAAACTCCAGCACCTCGGGGTCCGTCAAGCGCGAGTTGGTCATGTGGGTCTGCACCACGCTCGTGCCGTCGAAACCGGGGCCAGCGCCAGAGCCGCCCGATATGGTTTCGTAGTACTGGTGCTCGCCGTCGCCGAAGGTGAAGTTGTTCATGGTGCACTGGCTGGCGGCCATCACGCCAAGCGCACCGTAGAGCGCGTTGGTTACGCAGCTCGACGTTTCGACATTGCCCGCCACCACCCGGCCGGTGGCAGCGGGTTGAGCATGCAGCCGTTCGGCACGATCACTTCGATAGGCTTGAGGCAACCGGCATTGAGCGGAATGTCGTCGTCCACCAGGGTTCGAAACACGTACAGCACCGCCGCCATGGTGATCGCGCGCGGCGCGTTGAAGTTGTTCGGCAACTGCGCGCTGGTGCCGGTGAAATCGACGATGGCCGATCGCTTGACCGCATCTACCGTGACGCGAACGCAAATCTGCGCACCATTGTCCAGCGGCAGCGTGAACTCGCCATTCTTCAGCGCGGTGATCACGCGGCGCACCGACTCTTCGGCGTTGTCCTGCACATGGCCCATGTAGGCGGCCACGGTTTCGCGGCCGAACTGCGCCACCATGGCCTGCAACTCTTGCACGCCCTTTTCGTTGGCGGCAATCTGCGCCCGCAGGTCGGCCAGGTTCTGCTCGATGTTGCGCGACGGATGCGCACCGCCGCCAAGCAGTGCGCGCAGCTCGGCCTCGCGCAGGCGGCCGCCCTCCACCAGCTTGAAGTTGTCGATCAGCACGCCCTCGTCGCCGATGGTGGCCGAGAACGGCGGCATCGAGCCGGGCGTGATGCCGCCCACGTCGGCGTGGTGGCCGCGCGAAGCGACGTAGAACGAAGGCCGCTCGTCGCCCGCCTGCAGGTACACGGGCGTGACCACCGTGATGTCGGGCAGATGCGTGCCACCGTGATACGGGTCGTTCAGCACGAAGACGTCGCCGGGCTTCATGCCGGGGTTGCCGTCGATCACGGTCTTGATCGATTCGCTCATCGAGCCCAGGTGCACGGGCATGTGCGGCGCATTGGCGATCAGGTTGCCTTGCACGTCGAACAGCGCGCAGGAAAAGTCGAGCCGCTCCTTGATGTTGACCGAGTAGGCCGTGTTCTGCAGCCGCAGGCCCATCTGCTCGGCAATGTTCATGAAGAGGTTGTTGAATACCTCGAGCATCACCGGGTCGGCACTGGTGCCCATGGCCTGGGTGGCCACGCGTGGCCGCACGCGATGCAGCTCGATACCGGCGGTGGTGGCACGTGCCTGCCAGCCGGGCTCGATCACCGTGGTGGCGTTGCGGCCCGCAAGAATGGCGGGGCCTTCGATGGATGCGCCGGGCCGAAGCGCAGCCTCGTCGAACAGCGCGGCATCGCGCCAGCCGGCGGCCTGCTCGTCGGCCTCGCAATACATGCGCACTGCGGCCAGCGGCTGGGGGGCGTATGAAGCAGCATCTGCCTGGGCCCGCGGTGGTGCGCCGCGCTCGCCGGCGCCGACTGCTTCGACCGTCACCGCCTCGATCACGAGTGCGCGTTCCGCCATCAGAAAGGCGAAGCGCCTGCGATAGCCGGCCTCGAACTCCGCGCGCATCGCGGCAATGGCTTTGTCCGGCGAACCGGCCATGGGCAAGGCGCAGGCCAGGGCGGTGTCGGTGCCTTCATAGCGAAGCTGCACGCGGTGCACCGCGGCAATGGCGGCATCTGCCACGCCTTGCGCGCGCAGCTCTCCTTTCGCCTGCTGGGCAAGGGCGCCGGCCGCATCGCGTGCCGCTACCAGGCCCTGCTCATCGAGACGGCGCTCCAGCGCCAGCTCGCGCATTGCCAGCTGGTCGGCCAGCCCCATGCCGAAAGCCGAGAGCACGCCCGCCAGCGGATGCAGGTAGACGCTGCGCATGCCCAGCGCGTCGGCCACCAGGCAGGCGTGCTGCCCGCCGGCTCCGCCGAAGCACTGCAGCGTGTACTGCGTGACGTCGTAGCCGCGAGCCACCGAAATGCGCTTGATGGCGTTGGCCATGCTGGCCACGGCGATGCGCAGCGCGCCGCTTGCAACCTCTTCGGCGCTCACGGCGCGGCTGGTCGCCTCCGACATGCGGCGCGCCATGGCGTCGAAGCCCCTCCGCGCCGCGGCCAGGTCGAGCGGTTCGTCGGCGTTGGGGCCGAACACACGCGGAAAGTGATCGGGCTGGATCTTGCCGAGCAGCACGTTCGCGTCGGTGGTGGTGAGCGGCCCACCGCGCCGGTAGCTCGCCGGCCCGGGGTTGGCGCCGGCTGATTCGGGGCCCACGCGCAGCCGCGCGCCGTCGAAGGCAATGACCGAACCTCCGCCCGCCGCCACCGTGTGAATGCTCATCATCGGCGCGCGCATGCGCACGCCGGCCACCTGGGTTTCGAACGAGCGCTCGAACTCGCCGGCATAGTGCGACACGTCGGTGGAGGTGCCGCCCATGTCGAAGCCGATGACCCTCGCATGGCCCGCATCGAGCGCGGTGCGCACCATGCCGACGATGCCGCCTGCCGGGCCCGAAAGGATCGCGTCCTTGCCCTGGAAGCGATCGGCCTGCGTGAGCCCGCCCGAACTCTGCATGAAGAACAACGGCACGCCCGGCATCTGCCGGGACACCTGCTCCACATAGCGCCGCAAGATGGGGCTAAGGTAGGCGTCGACCACGGTGGTGTCGCCGCGCGGCACCAGCTTCATGAGCGGACTGGTCTTGTGCGAGACGGATACCTGCGCATAGCCGATAGCCCTTGCGATGTGTTCGGCCGCAAGCTCATGCGCGGTGTAGCGCCAGCCGTGCATGAAGACGATGGCGCAGGCGCGCAGCCCGGCATCGAAAGCATCTTGCAGCGCCGAGCGTAGCGCGCCTTCGTCGAGCGGCTGCACGACGCCGCCTTGCGCATCCATTCGCTCATCCGCCTCGATCACTCGCTCGTACAGCAGCTCGGGCAGCACGATGCGGCGGTCGAACAGGCGGGGCCGCGCCTGCGTGGCAATGCGCAGCGCGTCGCGAAAGCCTGCCGTGGCAACCAGCACCGTGGGCTCGCCCTTGCGCTCCAGCAGTGCGTTGGTGGCCACCGTGGTGCCCATCTTCACGCACTCGACGCGCTCGGGCGTCACGGGTTCGCCGGGCTTCAGCTTCAGCAGGCGGCGAATGCCTTCGACAGCGGCGTCCTTGTACTGCTCGGGGTTCTCGGACAGCAGCTTGAGCGTGTGCAGGCCGCCCTCGGGGTCGCGGCCGACCAGGTCGGTGAATGTGCCTCCGCGGTCGATCCAGAACTGCCAGCGGGACGGGAGAAGGGAATGCGTAGTCATGAGAAGAAAGTGAGAGTCTTCACGGGGAAAAAGAAGTTCGGATCAGTTCTGGCGCAGGTCGCGTCCGCGCGTCTCCGGCAGGCACAGCGCCACCACGACAACCATGGCGTAGGCCACCGCGGCGCACACGCCGATGGCCGTGCCCAGCGGAAGATGCATGCGGTCGCTCAACACGCCGACCAGGGCCGGAAAAGTGGCGCCGATGCCGCGCCCGAAGTTGTAGCAAAAACCCTGCCCGGAACCACGCAATTCATTGGGAAAAAGCTCCGACAGAAAAGCCCCCGCGCCACTGAAAATGCCCGACATGAAAAAGCCGAGCGGAAAGCCGAGCAGCAGCATCAGGCCATCGGTAATCGGCAGCAGCGTGTAGGCATACACCAGCGACCCCGCGCCAATGGCAAACAGGATGAACGCGCGGCGGCGCCCGAGCCGGTCTGAGAGGTACGCGCCGCACAGGTAGCCGACGAACGCACCGACGATGAACATGAACTGGTAGCCGCCCGAACCCAGCACCGTGAGATGCCGCTCGTTCTTCAAAAACGTGGGCAGCCACACGCCGATCGCGTAGTAGCCCCCCTGCATGCCGGTGAACAGCAGGCTCGCGAGCACCGTGGTACGCAGCATGCCGGGCTTGAAGATGGCGAGAAAGTTGCCGCTGCGCTCGCCGCGTTCGACGGCTGCGCGGCTTTGCACATAGATTTCAGGGTCGCGGATCGAACGGCGGATGAAAACGATCAGCACGGCCGGCAGCAGGCCCAGCATGAACATCGCGCGCCACGAATACTCCGGCGGCAAAAACGAGAACAGCGCCATCGACACCAGCACCGCCGCGCCCCACCCCACGGCCCAACTGCTCTGCACCAGCCCCACCGCCTTGCCCCGGTAGGCCGGCCGGATCATCTCGGCAATGAGCACCGAGCCCACGGCCCATTCGCCGCCAAAGCCGAGGCCCTGCAGCGTGCGCGCAATCAGCAGCTGCTCCGGTGTTTGCGCCAGGCCGCAGGCAAATGTGAAGATCGCGAACACCAGGATGGTGAGCTGCAGGATGCGCACGCGGCCGTACCTGTCGGCCAGAATGCCGGCTCCCCAGCCACCGATGGCCGAGGCCACCAGCGTGGCCGTGCCGATCAGTCCCACCTCGGTCTTGCTCATGCCCCACAGCGACAGCAGGATGGGCGTGACCAGCGGCAGCGTGTAGTAGTCGAACGCATCGACCGCATAGCCGCTGAACGATGCGGTGAGCGTGCGTTTCTCGTTCGGGTTGAGCGTGCGCAGCCAGCTGCCTTCGGCCTGTGCGCCGTCGCCCGCCTGCGTGGCGTCGAGGGTGGTCTTCATGGTTTGTCTCCAGGTATGAAATTTGGGAAAGAAGAACAGCTGCCTAGAACGCGGCCAGGCGGCGGTGCAGCAGGTCGGTCACCAGCATCGAGCCCGGCGCGTGAGTAATGGCAAACGGCAGCTTGGCGGCGGCCAATGCGGCCTGGGGCGTCACGCCGCAAGCCCAGAACACGGGCAGTTCGTCGGGCATGACCTCGACCGCGTCGCCGTAGTCGGGATCGGCAATAGAGCGGATGCCAATCAATGCCGGATCGCCTATGTGCACCGGTGCGCCGTGCACCGCCGGAAAGCGCGAGGTGATCTGCACCGCGCGAATCGCATCGGCCGCCCGCAGCGGACGCATCGACACCACCATCGGTCCATGGAAAGGGCCCGCTGGCGCAGTGGCGACCGAAGTGCGGAACATCGCCACATTGCGGCCTTGCTCCACGTGGCGCAGCACAATGCCCTCGGCCATCAGCGCATGCTCGAAGGTGAAGGAGCAGCCGATGACGAAGCTCACCATGTCGTCGCTCCACAGGTCGCGCACGTCGGTAGGCTCATCGACCAGCACACCATTGCGCCACACGCGGTAGCGCGGCAGGTCGGTGCGAATGTCAATGTCCTCCCCGAGCGCCGGCAGCGCCGGTTCACCCGCTTCCGACACGCCGAGCAGCGGGCACGGCTTGGGGTTGGCCTGGCAAAAGCGCAGGAAGTCGGCGGCATGCGCTTTCGGCAGGATCACGAGGTTGCCCTGCACATGGGCACTGGCCAGGCCGCTGGTGTGGGCGGCCAGTGCGCCGCTGCGGCAGGCCTGGCGCACACCCAGCGCGCTGCTCGCTGCGCCGGGTTGTTCTACGAAGGATTGGCGGTTCGACATTTGGCGTTTTCGATGCCCGATGCATCGCTGTGGTGTGATTCGACGGATTGTGGGAATCCGCGCTCACGAACGCCAACGCAAAGTTTCTCGCTCAGCTCATCGATTTTTTCGATGACCCCATGCGGTGCGAAGCATGCACCACGGCGGAGCCGAGCGCAGCCTCGGGCAACGGGGAAGACGGGTCGTCCCGGTAGCTTGCGTAGATGGGCAGCGGCTCCAGCGTGTCGTCGCAGGGCAGCACGCGCAGCGGCAGGCGCCGGGCGAGCGGCTCCACCACCGCGCGGGGCAGCGTGGCCACGCCGAAGCCGGCCTCCACCAACTGCGCCATCGCCGAGATCGACGAGATGGCGTGCACCCGTGGCGGCGGGCTGCCGGCATCGCGAAACAGCTCTAGCAGCGCCACATGCGGCTGCGAGCCGCGCTGAAAGGTCAAGAGGTCGAGCGAGAGCAGGTCTGGCAAGCGGTAGCGCCGCTTCAGGTGCAGCTCGCGGTGGCCGACGAAGCACATCGGCATGGGCGGCACGGCGCGGGTGCGCACGCCGTCGCCAGCGGCGGGCAAGGCGGCAAACACCAGATCCTGCTTGCCGCGCTGCAGCTGGTCGACCAGCACCGGCGTGGTTTCAACGGTGAGTTCCAGTTCGAAATCCGGATGCGTCGCCTGCATGTGCTTGAGCCAGCCGGTAAGCCAGCTGTGCACCACCGATTCGATGGCACCCACGCGCAGCACGGCCTCGCGCACGGCGCCCGATCCCATCTCGGCCTTGATGTGCATCTGCATCTCGAGGAGCTTCTGCGCAAAGGCATGAAAGCGTTGCCCGGCAACCGTGAGGCGAAACTGCTTGTCGCGCCGGTCGAGCAGCAGCACACCCAGTTCGCGCTCGAGCGCGGCAATGCGGCTGGAGAGCGCCGATTGGGTGAGGTGCAGCTTCTCGGCCGCACGGGTGACGCTCTTGAGCGCCACGGCCCAGTGAAAGGCTTCAACGAATCGCAGGTTCATCGTTTTCCGGTCGCCCGGTTCCTTGATTGCGCGAGCCGCGAGTGTCGCCTGAGCGGACCGTTCCGCTGCGCTATGCTCGTTGCGAAGGAGACAAGACAACCATGCAGATCGTCATTACCGGCGGTGCCGGTTTCGTTGGCGCACGCCTTGCCCGTACGCTGCTGAAGCAGGGGCAGCTTTCGCTTGC
Source organism: Variovorax sp. 3319 (assembly GCF_031456585.1). NCBI lineage: Bacteria > Pseudomonadati > Pseudomonadota > Betaproteobacteria > Burkholderiales > Comamonadaceae > Variovorax > Variovorax sp. 3319. Next base: position 244,408 of record NZ_JAVDUZ010000003.1, on the reverse strand, counting down.
CGGTGCGCCGGCGCGCGACATTTCGCGCATCACCCTGGTCGACCGCGTTGCGCCGCCGGCCGATCTTTCGGCCGATGCCCGCATCGCGGCCGCCCTGGGTGACCTGAACGAGCAACTGGCTTCGCCCGACACGGCGCTCTGGCGCGAAGCCGATGCCATCTTTCACCTGGCCGCCGCAGTCAGCGGCGAATGCGAGGCCGATTTCGACCTGGGCATGCGCAGCAACTTTGCCGCCACGCACGCGCTGCTCGAGAAGGCGCGCGCCGTGGGCACTCGCCCCCTGGTGGTGTTTGCCAGTTCGCTCGCGGTGTTCGGCGACTCGCCAGAGCATCCGCTGCCGCCGGTGATCGAAGACCACACGCTGCCGACGCCGCAGACCAGCTACGGCATCCAGAAGTTCATCGGGGAGCAGTTGGTCGCCGACTACACGCGCAAGGGCTTCATTCGAGGGCGCAGCGTGCGCCTGATGACCGTGAGCGTGCGCCCTGGCAAACCGAACGGCGCGGCATCCGGGTTTTTCAGCGGCATGATCCGCGAGCCGCTCGCAGGCATTCGCGCAGCCTGCCCGGTGCCTGACGAAACGCCCGTGGCCATCGCATCGCCCGCCCGCACGGTCGAAGGCATCATCCGCGCTGCCGAGGCGAGCGATTCCGATTGGGGTCCGCGCACGGCGCTGAACCTGCCGTCGCTTTCCACCACCGTGGGCGAAATGGCCGCCGCGCTTGAACGCGTGGCCGGCAAGGCCGCCACCGCCCTGCTCGACCGCACACCCGACCCGGCCATCCAGCGCATCGTGAAAACCTGGCCCGGGCGCATCGAAACCGCTCGCGCCAAACGGCTGGGGCTTTCGGCTGATGCAGACTTCGAAGTAGTTATTCGTGATTACGTCCGTGAAAATCCCGACGCGGTGAAGCTCCCCGTTGCGGCATAGTCGGCGGCTGCCCGCGGAGTTTGCTTTTTTCGCTTTTTTTCTTCGCGCCTTCTTTTCTCTGGAGACAACACAATGAAATTGACCCGACTGGCCGCCGGCCTGGTTCTGGGCATGGGCATGGCGTGCGCCGCCTTCGCGCAAACCACCATGAAGATCAGCATTTCGACCGCGCAAAACTCGCACCAGGGCGTTGCGATCGACGTCTTTGCCAAGGAAGTCGAAAAGCGCACCGGTGGCCGCTACAAGGTCCAGACCTTCTACAACGGCTCGTTGGGCGGAGAGCGCGAGTCGATCGAAGCGGTGCAGCTCGGCACCCAGGAGCTGGCCTTCTCCTCGACCGGTCCGGTGCCCAACTTTGTGCCGGAAACAAAAATCCTCGACGTGCCGTTCCTGTTCCGCGACAAGGCCCATGCGCGCGCCGTGCTCGACGGCCCGATCGGCCAGGATCTGCTGACCAAGTTCGACGCCAAGGGTTTCAAGGCGCTGGCCTGGGCCGAAAACGGCTTCCGCCACATGACCAACAGCAAGCGCGACGTGAAGGCGCCTGAAGACCTCAAGGGCCTGAAGATGCGCACCATGGAAAACCCGGTGCACATTGCGGCCTACAAGACCTTCGGCATCGTCACCACGCCCATGGCCTTCCCCGAAGTGTTTACCGCCCTGCAGCAAGGCACTGTCGATGGGCAGGAAAACCCGCTGTCGGTCATCATCTCGGCCAAGTTCGACCAGGTGCAAAAGCACCTTTCGCTCACCGGCCACGTCTACTCGCCGTGCATCTTCCTGATGAACAAGGCAGCGTTCGACAAGCTCAGCGCGGCCGACAAGCAGGCCTTCCTGGAGGCCGCGAAGGAAGGCACCAAGGCCAACCGCGCACGCGTGGACGAAGACGATGCCAAGGGCGTCGCCGACCTGCGCGCCAAGGGCATGACGGTGATCGACAACATCGACAAGACCAAGTTCGTCACCGCCCTGGGGCCGGTGAATGCCCAGTTCGAAAAGGACTTCGGCAAGGCCAACCTCGACAAGATCCGCGAGTTCAAGTGAACCCGGTGATGCTATCTCTTCGATAGCATCGGTGCCCGCTCAGTTCGATCTGGCGGGCTTTTTTGTTTTCAACATCACGACTGCAGATGAAAGAACGATTTCTTGGCATCGAGCGCTGGACGACCGGCTTCTCGATGATTGCCGCCTGCGTGATGCTGGTCATCGCCTCCGGCTTGGGCGTGTTCCAGATCATCACGCGCTTCGTGCTCGAGCAACCTGCCGAATGGAGCGAAATCCTGATCCGCATGAGCCTGATCTGGATGGTGTTCCTCGGCATTCCGATGGCTTTCCGGCAAGGGGCGATGGTGAGCGTGGACGTGCTCTATCGCTGGAGCCCGCCGCGCGTCAAGCGCGTGCTCGACGCGGTGGTGAGCCTTGCGGCACTGGCGCTGATGCTGGTCATTCTGTGGTGGGGCTGGGACTACGCCATGCGTGGCCGCGTGCAATCGATGGCCGGGCTCGAGAGCGTGTCGATGATGTGGTCGTACCTGGCGCTGCCGGTCGGTTCCGTTTTTTGCCTGTTCGGCATCGTTGGTAATTTTCTCGATCCCAAGCGGCTCGAACTGGAGACCGCGCAATGACCCCCGTGATGGTTGCAACGATGGTGCTGTGCTTTGCACTGTCGGTTTCTGTGGCGGTGTCCATCGGGCTCGCGTCGATTCTGGGCATCCAGGTGGCCAACGTGAACATGCTCATCTCCGTGAAGGAGATGTTCAATTCGATCAACAAGTTTCCGCTGGCGGCCATTCCGTTCTTCATCCTGGCGGGCAACCTGATGGAAACCGGCGGCATCTCGCGCCGGCTGGTCGAATTTGCCAAGAGCATCGTGGGCGGCGTGCAGGGCGGCCTGCCCATGACCTGCGTGCTCACCTGCATGATTTTCGCGGCGGTGTCGGGTTCGTCGGTGGCAACCACCTTTGCCATTGGCGCCATCCTGATTCCGGCACTCATCAAGCACGGCTACCCCACCGCCTATGCGGCGGCGTTGCAGGCCACCAGCGCCGAGCTTGGCGTGATCATTCCGCCTTCGATCCCGATGATTCTCTACGGCGTGAGCGCCGAGGTGTCCATCGGCGAGCTGTTCATTGCGGGCTTCGGCCCCGGCATTCTCATCAGCTTGGCGCTGATGCTGTTCGTCTGGGCGTTTTGCAAATGGAAGGGCTGGGGCAAGAACGACGGCGACGGCCGCATGCCTTTTGGCAAGGCAACGTGGCAGGCCGGCTGGGCACTGCTGATGCCGGTGATCATCCTCGGCGGCATCTACGGCGGCATCTTCACGCCGACGGAGGCCTCGGCGGTGGCGGTGTTCTATGCGCTGGTGGTCGGCGTGGTGATCTACCGCGAAATCAAGCCCCAGGATCTTTACGTCATCCTGCGCAAGTCGGTGCTGTCGTCGGCGGTGATCATGTTCATCATTGCCAATGCGGGCCTGTTCGCGTTCCTGATCACGCGCGCGGGCGTGCCCGACGCCATCGGCCATTGGCTGCAGGAGGTGCTGAAGTCGCCCACCATGTTCCTCTTGGGCGTGAACGCTGCGCTGTTCATCATTGGCATGTTCATCGAGACCAGCGCGGCCATCATCGTGCTCGCGCCCATTCTGGCGCCTGTGGCAGTGCACTTCGGTGTCGATCCGGTTCACTTCGGACTGATCATGGTGGTGAACCTTGCGCTCGGCATGATCACGCCGCCCTTCGGCGTGAACCTGTTTGCCGCGTGTACCGTGGCGCGCATATCGCTGGACCGGATCGTGAAGTACCTGATTCCCTTCGTGCTGGTGATCCTGGCCTGCCTGATGGTGATTACCTACGTGCCGTGGATATCGCTGGCACTGCGCGACCTGGTGTACGCCAAGTAGGCCGGGCGCGGCGATCAAAGACAAAAAGGGCGGCCTTCTCGGGCCGCCTTTTTTTTGTGCGGCAAATGCCCCTGTAAGGCAAACGTTCATAAAGATGTCACCAGCCGCAACGATGCTGCAGCCTTCGATTTCGAAAGCTGTGGCGCCATGCTTCCCACCAAGACCGACAAGGCACGCGACGAGCTGCAAGGCGGGCAACGCACGCTGAGCCAGCGCGAACGCGCATTGCTGCTGATGGCCGATGGCCGGCGTTCGCTGACCGACTTCAGCCCGCTGTTCGCGAGCCGCGACGAAGCTGAACAGACGCTGCGGGCGCTGATGAACCGCGGCTACCTGCACGACGCCGGGGCCGCCGAGCCCATACCCGCGACACCAGGCGCGCCGGAGCCCATTCGCGTGGCGGCGACATCGAGCGACAACTTCGACGGCAAGCGCTCTCTGGCCACCACGCGCATGTTCCTTTTCGACATCTGCGAGCGCATGTTCGTGCGCCGCGACCCCAAGTTTGCACAGCAGATGCGCGATGCGCTGCGCGAAGCCCGCGACCGCGACGCCATGCTGACGATTGCCGCGCTGATGCTGACGGAAGTCGAAAAAGCCGCGGGCGCCGAACGGGCCGAATCGCTGCGCGAGCGTATCGAAAGGTTGCTACCCCCCGCTTCGGAAACCGTGCACTGAGGCTTTGCGCGATCCACTACACTCGGCGGGGTCAGGAGAGAGCTTCGCCACGCGAGGCCGCCGAAGGCGCAGGGGGTTCCCGAACGCTCAGGCAAAAGGACTGACAAGGCGCTGGCGCATGCCGGCGTTTCCTTGCTGGAGAGAGGCCCTTGCATCTTGCCGATGCGGCGGCCCACCGAAGGAGCAAACCCCGATCGTGGGGCGAATCTCTCAGGTAAAGCGGACAGCAGGGGTGGCCCATGGTTTGCGCCATGGAATTCGACTGCCCCTTTGGAGTGCCCCGTGGCCGCTTCCGCTTCATCATCATCCGACGCCTCATTGCTCAAGACGCCGCTGCACGACCTGCATGTGGAACTGGGCGCCCGCATGGTGCCTTTTGCCGGCTACTCCATGCCCGTGCAGTACCCCGCCGGCCTCATGGCCGAGCACAAGCACACGCGCGACGCGGCCGGCCTGTTCGATATTTCCCATATGGGCCAGTTGCGCCTCGTGGGCCCGGACGCTGCAGCCGCATTCGAAACCCTGATGCCCGTCGACGTGATCGACCTCGCACCCGGCAAGCAGCGCTACGGCCTGCTGCTGAACGATGAAGGCGGCATCCTTGACGACCTGATGTTCTTCAACGAAGGGCACGGCTCGATCTTCGTGATCGTGAACGGCGCCTGCAAGGTGGCCGACCTTGCCCACATCCAGCAGAAAATCGGTGCGCGCTGCGACGTGCAGCCCATGCCCGACCACGCGCTGCTCGCGCTGCAGGGCCCGCAGGCCGCCACGGCCCTGGCACGCCTGTCGCCCGGCGTCGAGCGCTTTGTGTTCATGACAGGCGGCGCCGTGCAGATCGGCGGCATTCCGGCCTTTGTCACGCGCAGCGGCTACACGGGCGAAGACGGCTTCGAGATTTCGGTGGCCGGCAAGGATGCAGACGCCCTCGCCCGCCTGCTGCTGGCCCAGCCAGAGGTCAAGCCCATTGGCCTGGGCGCGCGCAATTCACTGCGGCTTGAAGCCGGCCTCTGCCTTTACGGCAACGACATCGACACCACCACCACGCCCGTCGAGGCCTCGCTCAACTGGGCGATCCAGAAGGTGCGCCGCACGGGCGGCGCGCGCGAAGGCGGTTTTCCGGGTGCGACCAAGGTGCTGGCGCAACTGGCCGCCGCCACGGCCGGTGCCGCGGGCCACACCGACCACGACACCCTGAAGCGCAAACGCGTCGGGCTTGTGGCGCTGGAGCGCATTCCGGTGCGCGACGGCACGGTGCTGCAATCTTTCGAAGGCCAGGACATCGGCATTGTGACCAGCGGCCTGCTCGGCCCGACGGCCGACCGACCCATTGCGATGGGCTACGTGGCCACCGCGTTTTCAGAACCCGGCACGCGCGTGCAGGCCGTCGTGCGCGGCAAGCCGGTGCCGATGGAAGTCTCGACGCTGCCCTTTGTGCCGGCCCGCTATTACCGGGGCTGACACCGGGGCTGACGCCGCCTGGCTGCGTAACCGATCAACATTTTTATCCACGAGGAGTTTTCACCATGAGCATCAAGTACACCAAGGACCATGAATGGGTTTCGGCCGAAGGCGACGCAGCCACTGTCGGCATTACCGTTCACGCGCAGGACGCGCTGGGCGACGTGGTCTTTGTCGATTTGCCTGAAGTGGGCAAGACCTTTGCGCAAGGTGAAGTGGCCGGCGTGGTCGAGTCGGTCAAGGCCGCGGCCGACGTGTTCATGCCCGTGTCGGGCGAAATCACCGAAGTGAACGAAGCCCTGCGCGCCGACCCCTCGCTTGCCAACTCCGACCCGCTGGCCACCGGCTGGTTCTTCAAGGTCAAGCTCAGCGAGCCGGCGCAACTCGACGCGCTGCTCGACGCCGCCACCTACGACAAGTTCGCCGCCGAATCCTGATCTGCCGGGTTCTTCAGCCGCCTTTCCCCATCTCCGAGCCTTTACCGCCATGTCGATTCCCGCCCAGCCTTCACTGCAACAACTAGAGAACGCCGAAGAATTTCTCGCGCGCCACATCGGCATCGATGCAGCGGACGAGGCGCGCATGCTGCCGGTGATCGGCTCGGAAACGCGGGCAGAGCTCATCGACGGCATCGTGCCCGCGGCCATCCGCCGGGCCAAGCCGATGCGGCTGCCAGCGCCCGTTACAGAGGCGGACGCATTGGCCGAGATGAAGGCGATAGCGGCGAAGAACAAGGTGTTCAAGAGCTTCATCGGCCAGGGCTACTACGGCACGCACACGCCGGGCGTGATCTTGCGCAATGTGCTCGAGAACCCCGCCTGGTACACCGCCTACACCCCTTACCAGGCCGAAATTTCGCAGGGCCGCATGGAAGCCCTGCTCAACTTCCAGACGATGGTGTGCGACCTGACGGGCATGGCCATTGCCAACGCATCGATGCTCGACGAAGCCACGGCCGCTGCCGAGGCCATGACGCTCGCCAAGCGCAGTGTGAAAAGCAAGAGCAACGTATTCCTGGTGTCCGGAGACTGCCATCCGCAGACCATCGAGGTCATCAAGACGCGCGCCGCGCCGCTGGGCATCGAGGTCAAGGTGAGCACCGTTTCCGAGACGCTGCCGCAGCTGATGGCGAGTTGCGAGTTCTTCGGCGTGCTCGCGCAGTACCCCGCCACCACCGGCCATGTGCACGACCTGCGCCCGCTCGCAGGCCATGCGCACCAGTGCGACGCCGCTTTCTGCGTGGCCGCAGACCTGCTTGCGCTTACCCTGCTCGCGCCTCCGGGCGAATGGGACGCCGACATCGTCTGCGGCACCACCCAGCGCTTTGGCATGCCGCTGTGCAACGGCGGCCCGCACGCCGCCTACCTGGCCTGCCGCGACGAGTTCAAGCGCTCGCTGCCGGGCCGGCTGGTCGGCGTGAGCGTCGACACGCACGGCCAGCCCGCCTACCGCCTTGCGTTGCAAACGCGCGAGCAGCACATCCGCCGCGAGAAGGCCACGTCCAACATCTGCACCGCGCAGGTACTGCCGGCCGTTGTGGCCAGCATGTACGCCGTGTACCACGGGCCCGATGGCCTGACGCGCATTGCCCAGCGCGTGGCGGCGCTCACCGCCATTCTTGCGCAGGGCCTCGCGCAAATGGGGCGCGAGCCGGTCAACACCACGGCTTTCGATTCGCTGACCATCCGCACCGGCGACGACACGCCGAAGATCATCGAGCGCGCCAACGCGGCCGGTGTCAACCTGCGCCAGCGGCTGCAGCAGCACCTGGGCATTTCGCTCGACGAAACCACGACGCGTGCAGACATCGAAACGCTCTGGGCCCTGTTCGTTCCCACCGGCACGCCCATGCCGCGCTTCGACGACCTGGCCAACACCGCGCCCCGCCTGCCCGAAGACCTGCGCCGCACCAGCGCCTTTCTCACGCACCCGGTGTTCAACACGCACAAGAGCGAAACGGCCATGCTGCGCTACATCCGCAGCCTGTCCGACAAAGACCTGGCGCTCGACCGCAGCATGATTCCGCTTGGCAGCTGCACGATGAAGCTCAACGCAACCAGCGAGATGATCCCCATCACCTGGCCCGAGTTTGCGAACATCCACCCCTTCGCACCCGCCGAGCAGCAGCAAGGCTATGCACAGCTCGACGCGCAACTGCGCGCATGGCTCTGCGAAGCCACCGGCTACGCGGGCATCAGCCTGCAGCCCAATGCCGGCTCGCAGGGCGAGTACGCAGGGCTGCTGGCCATCAAGTCTTTTCATGAAGCCAAGGGCCAGGGCCACCGCAACATCTGCCTGATTCCCTCGTCGGCGCATGGCACCAACCCGGCGAGCGCGCAAATGGTCGGCCTGCAGGTGGTTGTGACAGCGTGCGATGCACAGGGCAACGTCGACATGGACGACCTGAAACGCGCCTGCGAAAAGCACAGCGACAAGCTCGCCGCTGTGATGATCACCTACCCCAGCACGCACGGCGTGTTCGAAACCCGCGTGAAGGAGCTCTGCGAACTGGTGCATGAGCACGGCGGCCGCGTGTATGTCGATGGGGCCAACATGAACGCGCTGGTCGGCGTGGCGGCGCCGGGCGAATTTGGCGGCGACGTGAGCCACCTGAACCTGCACAAGACCTTCTGCATTCCGCACGGCGGCGGCGGGCCGGGCGTGGGCCCGGTGTGCGTGGTCGAAGACCTCGTGCCGTATCTGCCCGGCCACGCAACGGCAGGCATTGCCTCGAACGGCGTCGGCGCCGTTTCCGCTGCACCGCTGGGCAATGCGGCCGTGCTGCCGATCAGCTGGATGTATTGCCGCATGATGGGCGCCAAGGGCCTCCAGGCCGCAACCGAAACCGCCATCCTGAGCGCCAACTACATCAGCGCGCGCCTGAAGGACCACTATCCCACGTTGTACGCCAGCCCCAACGGGCACGTGGCGCACGAATGCATCCTGGACCTGCGTCCGCTCAAGGACACCAGCGGCGTCACCGCGGAAGACGTGGCCAAGCGCCTGATCGACTACGGCTTTCATGCGCCAACACTGAGCTTTCCGGTGCCGGGCACGTTGATGGTCGAGCCGACCGAGAGCGAGCCGCTGGCCGAACTCGAACGCTTCATCGACGCGATGATCGCAATTCGCGGAGAGATCCGCCGGGTGGAAGAAGGCGTCTGGCCGAAGGACGACAACCCGCTGAAGCACGCCCCGCACACCGCCGCCAGCCTGCTGGGCACGGAATGGGCGCACCCCTACTCGCGCGAGCTCGGCGCGTTTCCGCTGGCCGAACTCAAGCAGGCCAAGTACTGGCCGCCCATCGGGCGGGTCGACAACGTGTACGGTGACCGCAACCTGTTCTGCAGCTGCGTGCCCGTGGGCGAATACCAGGAAACCGAAGAGGCCTGATCAAGGCCCTTTCTACTGGCCTTCGCGCCGGTACATCGCCCACTTCACGGTGAGGATGTCCGCCGCAATCTTTGCGGCGTTCACGCCCGCGTAGGCGACGGAGGGGTCGAATTCGAAGGCCTCCTGGTAACGCTTGATGTGCGCGTAGTCCCGGTCGAAAGTCATCGGACCCATGAGGTCGGCGGGGTCGGTGCCGGTAGGGAGCGCGAGAAACTTCTCGGGATCGGTAGCACTCTGGTAGAGGTCGACGCTCATCAGGTTCATACGGTTGTCCTCGAAAATCTTGAGGACAAATCATCCACGGCATCTACAAGGCGCGCAATCGGCACGCGCCTACACGGCGCCGATGGTTCAGCGCTGCTTCTTCTTTGCCATGTCGCCGGTGGCAATCTGCTCGCGAAAGCCTCGCAGGCTGGCCTTGAGCTTGCGCTCGTTCTCCAGCCCCACCCGCACCATGATCTTCTGGCCGGATGAAAGCGATTCGAGCTGCGGATCGGCGTATTCGTAGCGCACCCACGGCCGCTGCGAGGACACATTGCCTTTCACCTCGACGAGGCGCACCTGCAACGGACCGGCTGGTTCGGGTGCCTGCAGCAGATGGTCGATGACGGCAATGAGCCGGTCGTTGAAATAGCGGCCCGGGTAGCCGAGCTCTTCATACGATTTCTGAAAAAGCGGGTACAGCCGTGCATACACCTTGGCGGCCTTTGCCGGATCGACCGACTCCGCAAGCAGCACGATGGGGTTGTATCGCGCGGCATTGTTGGCCGCGATGGTCTGCGCGTCGCCCTTTCCTTCGGTAACGAAGCGCTGCTTGGTAGGCTGCACGGGCCATGAGCTCGCGGGCGCCTGCTCGCGCGCCAGGTTGTCGACGGTGGCCACGAAGCGGCGCACCACGCCGTCGAACTGCACAAACTCCGCCACGTTCTTGCTGCCGAGCAAGTCGACCAGCGCCGACATCACGCGCGTGTCGGAATCCGCGACCGTGGGCAGGCCGGAATCGGGCAGCGCAATGGCATCGATGGGGTTCTTCGGCTCCAGCGATTCGGGCTGGGGTGCGGGCGGCGGTGCGGGCGCGGGGCCGTCGTTTGGCGCCCTGGCCATGGGCGAGGGTTCGACTGCCTGGGGTTGCTGCTGCTGATACCAGCGCCAGCCCAGAAAGGCGGCCGCGAGCGCTAGCAGGCCGATGACGATGAAGGTGCCGGCCGAGCTTTCGCGGCGCGGCCTGAATTCGGAGGTGTCGCTGTCGGACATGTCGGCGATATTCCTTTTGCGAGGATTGCAGTGGGAGGCGAACGGCTATGGTGCACCAGTTCAGCGGCCCTCTGCGGTGTCATCCCTCGTCATCCCGTAACGCAACGTGACGCCTTGCGACGCGCCCTCCGCCCAAAAAGGGCTATTGCCGCGCCTGGGGCGCCGCCGGCGCCGCACTGAGCGCCTGGAGCCACGCCAGCGTGCCCTGCAGCTCGGCGGGGCGAATCTCGTGCCCGCCCGGAAAGTCCGCACCCGACAACGCCAGCGGCAAGCCCCGCGCCAGTTCGCGGGTGGCCTGTGCAGCGCCTGGCGCAATCACGTTGTCGGCACTGCCATGGCTCACCCAGAGTGCCTTGCCTTCAAAGGCTTCCGGCGCGGCAATGTGCGGCACCACCTGCGGCAGCAGCCGGCTGTGCCACACCATGGCGGCGCGCACCTTCGCAGGCTGCGTCAGCAACAGCGAAAGCGCCATGATGCCGCCCTGGCTGAAGCCGCCGACCACCACGCGCTCCGGCGGCACGCCGAGCTGCTGCGATGCCGAGGCGATCATCTCGCCGACGAGGAAGCGGCTCTCTCGCTCCTGCTGTTCATCGATGTGCCTCTCACCGCCGGGCAGCACCTGAAACTCGAACCACGCGTACGCATCGGGCGACAGCACATACGGCGCGCGCAAGCTCAGCACATGGAACTGCGGCGGCATGAGCGGCGCAAGGCCGAACAGGTCTTGCTCGTTGCTGCCGACGCCGTGCATCAGCACCAGAAGCCACGGCTCGCGCACGTTGGCGTTGCAAGGCTGCTCGAGAAACTTGAAGGGCAGGTGGAGTTGGGGCATGTGTGTGATGGATTGAAGCGGGTTCAGGCAGGTTCAAGCGGTGAGATGAAAGCCCTGCGCCAGCGCGCGGGTGATCTCGGCGGCCGGCAGTTCGCTGCAACCTGTCGCGTTCTGCCCCGACCACAAGGGAGAAAAATCTCCCCGGCCCTGCGCTTCGGCCTTGGCGCGCAGCGGTGCAATGCCCGACGTAGCGAGCGGAAACTCCGGTGCCACGGCGGCAATGGGCCCCAGGTCGCGCATCAACCGGTTCATGATGCCGCGCGCCGGCCGGCCGGTGAAAAGATTGGTCAATGCGGTGTGGCGCGCTGCATCGCTCTTGAGCGCCGCGCGATGCAGGGCGCTGGTGGTCGCTTCGGGTGCCAGCATGTAGGCAGTGCCCAGCTGCACTCCGGCGGCGCCCAGCGCCATGGCCGCGGCCACGCCCTTTGCATCGGCGATACCGCCCGCCGCAATGACAGGCAGCCGCACTGCGCGCGCCACCTGCGGCAGCAACGCAAAGGTGCCGAGCTGCGCCGTCAGGTCGAAAGAGAGAAAGTGCCCGCGATGGCCGCCGGCCTCCAGGCCCTGGGCAATGACTGCGTCGACGCCCTGCGCCTCGAGCCACAGCGCCTCGTCGACCGTGGTGGCCGAGGCCAGGATCTTCGAACCCCACCCGCGCACCTGCGCCAGCAGCGGCTCGGGCGGCAGCCCAAAATGAAAACTCACGACCGGCGGACGAAACTCTGCCAGCACCTCGGCCACCGCTTCGCTGAACGGATTGCGGCCCGGGCCGGTGGGAATGGACGCGGCATCGATGCCGTACTCGCGGTAGTACGGCGCCAGCGCGTTGCGCCATGTTTCCTCGCGTTCGCCGCTTGGCTGCGGCGAAACGTGGCAGAAGAAATTGACGTTGTACGGCTTGTCGGTGCCCGCACGAATCGCGGCGATTTCGCTGCGAATGGCGTCGTTGCCCAGCATGGCGCACGGCAGCGATCCGAGCCCGCCCGAGTTGCTGACGGCCACAGCCATTGCGCTGCCCTGGATGCCCGCCATAGGGGCCTGAATCAGCGGAAGTTCAATACCTAGAAGTTGCTGCAGCGCGGTCATGCGGAATTCCTCGTGAGTGGTACGCCAGCATTGTCCAACGACTGGAAAACTCCGGCTGCCGGATGGTGCATCATGCGGGCAAGATTCCACGCGCCCAGGAGCCGTACATGCCGTCTTCCACCGACTACGAGTCGATGTTCGAATTTGCACCCATGTCTCTGTGGATCGAGGACTACAGCGGGCTGCGCCAGCTGTTCGAATCGTGGCGCAGCGCAGGCGTGGTGGACCTGGTGGCCCACCTCAATGCCGAACCCGGCCGGGTGCGCGAATGCATGGCGCAATTGAGGGTGGTGAGCGTCAACCAGAGCACGCTCAACCTCTTCGGCGCACAAAGCCAGGCAGAGCTTCTTTCGCAACTCGGCAACGTCTTTCGCGACGACATGACGGCGCCGGTCATCTACGAGCTCGACCAGCTGTGGCAAGGCAAGCTGTGCTTCGACAACCAGACGGTCAACTATGCGCTGGACGGCCGAAGGCTGGATGTGCACGTGCGCGTGCGGGTGCTGCCCGGTTACGAGGCGTCGTGGGAGCGCGTGCTGGTGTCCCTGGACGACATTACGGCGCGCGTGCGGGCTGAACAGCTGCGCCTGGAAAGCGAACGCTATGCGCGCGAACTCTTCGAACGCTCGCCGGTTTCGTTGTGGGTGGAAGACTTCAGCGCGGTCAAGGTCCTGCTGGACGACATACGCAAGCGGGGCATCAGCGACTTCACGACCTTCATCAAGGTGCACCCGGAATTCGTTACGCGCTGCATGCGCGAGATTCGCGTGATCGACGTGAACCGGGAAACCTTGCGCATGTTCGGCGCTACCGACAAGGGCGAGCTCCTGGACAACCTCTCGGAAATCTTTCGCGACGAGATGCAGGACTCCTTCGCCGAGCAGCTGCTGGACCTTTGGAACGGCAAGATGCTGCAGCAGCGCGAGGTAATCAACTACGGGCTGACAGGCGACCTGCTGAACATCCACATGCAGTTTGCCGTGCTCGAAGACCGGCTCGCCACCTGGGACCTGGTGCTGGTCTCGCTGATCGACATCACCGCCCGCAAGAAGGCAGAAGCCTACCTGGAGTACCTTGGCAAGCACGACGTGCTCACGCAATTGCGCAACCGCGCCTTCTTCTCGGAAGAGGTCAACCGGCTGACGCGCAAGGGCCCGTGGCCGGTGTCGGTGCTGGTCATCGACATGAATGGCCTGAAACCCGTCAACGACGAGGAAGGCCACGCCGCCGGCGACGCACTCCTCAGGCGCGTGGGCGAGGTGTTGAGCAAGGCCGTCGACGAACCCGGGTGGCCTGCGCGAATCGGCGGCGACGAGTTTGCCGTCGTGCTGCCCAAGACGGATGAACGCGGCGCGGAAGCAATGCGCGACCGCATTGCCTCCATGGTCGACCTGAACAACCAGTTCTATGCCGGACAGAGCGGTCGGATGCTCAACCTTGCAATGGGCGTGGCAACCTGCGAGGCCGGCGACCAGCTCGACGCGGCCCTGCAGCGTGCGGACCGCGCCATGTACGAGGAGAAAGCCCGCTACTACCGCGAAAGCATGATCGATCGCCGGCGCGAGTAGGCGCGCCGAAGAAGCCGCTCGCAGTTACCCTAGAAAAGGATGATCCACTCGCCGCGGATATAGCGGTACTGGTAGCTGGGGCCCGAAAAAGTCGTGCTGCGGCTGTAGCCCGCATTCAAGCGAAACACCTGCGATCCCCTTACAGGGCTCTGCAGGCTCACGTCCAGCAGCCTCGTGGGCTGGCTCAGCTCGTGATTGATATCCTCGTTGCCGAGCCCCGCGGTAATGGCAGCGGTCCAGCCCTGGAAGCGCTGCCGCCAGGCAACCGCCAGCATCGATTCGCTGTAGCTCTTCGGGTTGAAATAGGCCCTGTCCACATCCTCATGGGTGCTGCGGTACGTTCGGTACCGCGCTTGCAAGGTCAGGCCCAGGTCGAGCGAGGGTTGGTAAATGAGCCGAATGCGGCCATGGTCCCGCCGGTTGCCGTCCGAGAAGTACTGCTGCGCCAGCAGCCCCACCAGAGTGAAATGGCTTCCCAGGCCCTGGTCGACCGCAACGCCGAGAAAAGAAAAATCGATTCCGCGGTCGAGCGACTTGGGCGTTTCGACCCAGTCGCGCGTAACGAGAAACTCCACCGCCGTGCTTTTTGTCGGCGCGATGCGGTAGCTGCCGTCGAGCGTGAGCAGCGTATGGCCGCCCTGCTCGAACACGCCGGCTTCCATCTGTCCGCCATTGGCAGTTCGGGTTTCTATTGACCGCGCGAGAAACGAAACCTTCTTTCCCGCCCTTCGCCAGCTGTCTTGCTGGTATTTGTAGTCGCCAAGCCGGAAACCCAGGTAGCGGTCGGCGTTTTCGAAAGCGGGAAAAAATTCGACCGACACCCGGCGGGATTCGAAGTTGTCGCTGTCGCTGGTCAGAAGGGTTTCCGCCCCGAAAGCCATGCCGGCTGTTTTCTTGTCGGCTGCTTCGTCCTGCGCGTGGCAAGAGGCACTCAATGCCATCAGGCCTGAAATGGCGGCTGCCACGTATGCCGGCGTCCTGGTCATTTGGTTCCCCATGCCTTGGGCTTTCTGAACAGTTCGTCCAGATAGCCGAGCACGCTGGCCGGCTGCAAAAGAAGGCTGTACAGCAGCACGTAGACAAAAAACCCCTGGACATTCTTGCGCACCACCAGGCCGGTGTTCCTGAACATGCGGCGCTCAATTGAAAACATCAGGAAACTCAGCGCAAATGCAGCCGGTATCAGCGCAAGAGTCATTGGCCCAACAATCCAGTAATAGCCGAACAAGGCAAAGATTATCCCGGGTATGAAGCCAATGGTGAACGCCAGATCGAGCCACGGGAACAACAGATTCCAGTGAATAAAGAAAGTCGAGAGCCGCATCTTCAGCAGAATGCCCGGGTGTTTGACAAAAGCCTCGGTCATGCCGCGCGCCCACCGCTGGCGCTGCTTGACCAACTGCTTCAGGGTGGCCGGCACATTCGTGAACAGGCATGCGTCTTCGCAATGCCCTACCCGATAGCCGGCCTTCAGCAGCGCCCATGTGAGCACGATGTCTTCACCCACGCACTCCGGCCATCCGCCAACCTCGGCCAGCGCATCCCGGTCATAAACAGAAAATGCACCTTGCGCAACAAGGGTGCCCTGGAACAGCGACTGAACCCGCTTGATTGCGGAAATGCCGTGAAAGTAATCCCACTCCTGGCAGCGGGTAATCCAGTTTTGCCGTGAGTTTCGAACCAGGATTTTTCCGGCAACAGCCCGCGTATTGGGCGGGTCGGCTTCATAGCGCTCGACAATGCTGGTGAGCGCCCCACGGTACAAATACGAATCGGCATCGACGGTCACCACCAGGTCGTGCAGAACTTCCTTGAACCCGATATTCAGCGCGCGAGCCTTGCCGCCATTCTTCTTCAGGTCGACAAAGGTGAGCCATTTGTACCGCTCCAGGGCGCGTTGAACCACCTGCGCAGTGCTGTCCGCAGATCCGTCATTGATGACGATGACCTGCAATTCACCCGGATATTTTTGCTGATCGATGCTGACCAGCGTCTCTTCGATCGAGGCTGCTTCGTTATATGCCGCAATCAGGATGGAGAGCGGCGGATAAACAGCCAAGGGCCGGTGCGGCGGCCGCTTGTCCAGAACAAGGCTGATTGCCATGAACGCGTTCATGAATCCTGGAACTATGGCAATGCCATACACCAGGAAGACAGCGAAAACTATTCCTACATGGCTTTTGAGTTCGGCCAGCCAAGGGCCGGCAGCCCATATCGAAAAGCCCATCCACGCGCAGGCGCCGATCAATGCGATCAGGAATTTAGCTGAAACCGACAGGTAAATCGCCGAGCGCTGCGCCTTCCGGCTTTCTACTTTCATGTCGCATCCTCGAGAGTCACAAGAATGTAATCCTCAAGGGGGGTGACGAACAGTTTGTTTACATCTTCCGATGCGCATTAACAACTGTGGAAGCGGGGCAGGTCCGCACTACGCAGCGCCCCCGTCAATGCGGGTGCCACGAAGACACCACCCTCGGCGTCTGCGGGGTCGAACTGCCGGCAAGTGCATACGACAGCTCGTTTGCGGCCTTCATGATCGTCTTGGCGTAGCGAATGAGCTTGTTCTTCGGCAGGCGTTCCGCCGGCCCCGAGATGCAGACCGATCCGAGCAGCCGCCAGTTGAGGCCGAACACAGGCGCCGAGACCGTGGCCACGCCCGTCTCGCGTTCGCCGATCGAGAAGTGGTAGCCGTGCTGCCGAATTTCCTCGTAGATGGCGCCCGGCTCGCCCGAGAAGGCCAGGATCACGCGGCCCGGCGAGCCCTTGTCCAACGGCAGCGCCGAGCCCATTCGCGCGTGATGCCGAATTGGCTGCGGGCCTTCGACACGCGCGATGCAGGTCCGGATGTTTCCTTCGCGCACATAGAAGGCTGCGCTTTCGCCGGTGGCCTGCGTCAGTTCGAGCAGCATCGGCTCGACGACGTTGTTGACGTCGAACGCAGCCTGGTAGCGCGCGCCGAGCCAGCCTGCCGCCGGCCCCAGGCGCCATTCGCCATCTTCGCGTTGCACCACATAGCCGCTCTGGGCAAGGGTGCGCAGCAGGCGCAACGCGGTGGTCTTGTGCATGCCGCTGCGGCGCGTGAGCTCTGCCAGCGTCAGCCGCTGGTCTTGCATGCCGAACGATTCAAGGAGCTGGAGCGCCCTTGTGACGGCAATGACGCCGCCCGATGGATCGGGGCCGGAAGCTTCGGGTTCTGCCGCGGCGGGGGCCGCCGGCTTGTTGCTTGCCTTGGTTCGCGCCATGGTTCGTGGTTCACACAGTGGACCCCCATTGTACGTACCGGAACGCAAACCTACAGTTCGGCCAAGCCCGCAAAGGGCCTCGACTGTCAATTACGAACCGGAGACAACCGTGAAGATTTCGAAACTAGGCTCCTCTCGCCGCGCCGCCCTGCTGGCGGCCATGGCGTTCGCCTCTTGCACCGCCCTCGCGCAAGGCTACCCCTCTCGTCCGATCAAGCTGATCGTGCCGTTCCCGGCAGGCGGCGGTACAGACGCGGTGGCACGCGAGGTGGCCAACAAGGTGGCCACGCAGCAAGGCTGGACGGTGATCATCGACAACAGGCCAGGCTCGGGCGGCAACCTTGGCGTCGATGCGGCGGCCAAGGCAGCGCCCGACGGCTACACCATCGTGCTCGGCCAGACGAGCAACCTGGCGATCAATCCGACGCTCTACTCGAAGCTGCCGTACAACCCCGTCAAGGACCTCGCGCCGATCGGCCTCATCGCAAGCTCGCCCCTGGCGCTGGTGGTGGCAAGCGATTCGCCCTACAAGACGCTGGCCGACCTGATCGCGGCGGCCAAGGCCAAGCCGGACGCCATCAACTACGCGAGTTCGGGCAGCGGAACCGTCGCCCATCTTGCGGTGGAGCAGTTCCAGAAGCTGGCCGGCATCAAGCTCACCCACGTACCGTACAAGGGCGCTGCGCAGGGTGCCACCGACTTGATCGGCGGGCAGATCCAGCTCTACATGTCCTCCATCCCGACGCTGATCGGCCATATCCGCAACGGCAAGATGCGCGCGCTCGCGGTCACCTCGGACAAGCGCGTCAACGACTTGCCCAGCGTGCCCACGGTAGGTGAGTCCGGCTACAAGGGGTTCGAGGCCGTGACATGGTTCGGCCTGGCCGGCCCTGCGGCCATGCCCAAGGATGCGGTCGCCAAGCTCAACGGAGCCTTCAACAAGGCACTGCAAGACCCCGAGGTCAAGAAGAAGCTCGAAGGCCAGGGCGTCGACGTGCTCGGCGGCACGCCCGAGCAGTTCGGCAAGCTCATCCTGGACGACATCGGCCGCTGGGGCAAGGCCGTCAGGGAATCGGGCGCCAAGGTCGACTGACCCGCCGTCGCCCTGCGCCACCTTCTCTCATCCATCTACCCGAAGACCATCATGAGCGACCAGCTTCCCGAAATCATTCGCGACTTTCCACGCGTGCCCGCCGCCATCGTTGCGCAGGCCGCACAACTCCAGCCCGCCATCCTGGCCGACGTGGCGGGCCGCCGCGGTGCCATGAACGGCCGCATCAAGGCGCTGCGCCCACGCATGAAGCTGGCCGGCACCGCATTCACGGTCGAGGTGCGTCCCGGCGACAACCTGATGATTCACGCCGCAATCGCCATGGCCAAGCCCGGCGATGTGCTGGTCATCGACGGCAAGGCCGACCAGAACGCCGCACTCATGGGCACCATCATGATGACCGCGTGCCAGAAGCTCGGCATTGCGGGCGTGGTCATGGACGGCGCCTGCCGCGACAGCCTCGAGATCGACGAAATGGACTATCCGGTGTTCTCGGTCGGCACCAATCCGAACGGCCCCACCAAGAACATCGGCGGCCGCATCGGGCACCCTGTGTCGGTCGGCGACGTGACCGTTCGCCCAGGCGACTTCATCATTGGCGATGGCGATGGCGTGGTGGTCGTCGAGCGCGAGAAGATCGAGGCGCTGCTTCCCCTCGCGGCCAGGAAGATCAAGGACGAAGCGGCCCGCATTGCAGCCATCAGGCAAGGCGAGACGACCGCCACGTGGCTCGACGCCGCCTTGCGCGCCGCCGGTGTGCTGAAAGAAGGAGAGACGCTGTGAGCGCAGTCCTCGTCACCGGTGCCGACCTGGCGCCGGAGGCGCTGGGCCTGCTCGAAGGCTACGACGTGGTGTACGCGGGCAAGGCGCCCACCGAAGCGGACCTGGTGGCCCTGTGCCGTACGCACGACCCGGTGGCCATCATCGTTCGCTACGGCAAGGTCGGCGTTGCGGTGATGGACGCGGCGCCCTCGCTCAAGGTCATCTCCAAGCACGGCAGCGGCACCGACACCATCGACAAGGCCGCGGCCAAGGCACGCGGCATCGAAGTGGTCGCAGCGGCGGGTGCCAACGCCGCGGCGGTCGCCGAACAGGCGCTGGCGCTGCTGCTGGCCTGTGCCAAGTCGGTTGTGCAGTTGAATGCGCGCATGCACGATGGCCACTGGGACAAGGCAACGCACAAGAGCCTTGAACTGGGCGGTCGAACCATCGGACTGATCGGGCTCGGCGCCATCGGCCTGCGATTTGCGCGCATGGCCGACTCCATGGGCATGAAGGTGATCGGCTTCGATCCCTTTGCCAAGACCCTGCCGGACTACGTCGACCGCGTGGAGTTGCCGCAGATCTGGAGCGAGTCCGATGTCATTTCGCTCCACTGTCCGCTGACAGAAGAGAACCGCGCCCTGCTCAACGCCGACACGCTGGCGCAGTGCAAGCCAGGCGTCATCGTGGTGAACACCGCGCGCGGCGGGCTGATCGACGAGGCTGCGCTATTGGCTGCAATCCGGTCCGGCCACGTCGCCAAGGCCGGTCTCGACAGCTTCGCGGTGGAGCCCATGACACCCGGTCATCCCTTTCAGGGAGAAAAGAACCTGCTGCTCAGCCCGCACATCGGCGGCGTCACCAGCGATGCCTACGTGAACATGGGCGTGGCGGCCGCGAAGAACCTCTTGGCCGTGCTGGCGCGGCAAGGCGCGCCAGCTTAGTTCGCACGAGGGTTGGCCAGGCAAGGTGCTTCGGCCGGCCCCTATGCATTTCACGCCGCATTTCCGTCGCTTCGTCGCATAGAGCTCGCCGCGGGCCGCAGGCATTCGCAGAATTCGCGCACCAACAGAAAGGAGCGACGAACATGCTGACACCCGTGCTGATGATCTTGATCACGGTCCTGCCTTACCTTGCCTATCGCCTTGTGTGGCGGCGCGGGCCGTCGCAAGACCTGCGTACCGCGGCGGCGGCTGGCCTGGGCCTGGTCTTTCTTTTTACCGCGAGCGGTCATTTCCTGCAGACCGAGCCCATGGCGCAAATGCTGCCGTCCTGGGTTCCGGAAAGGACGGCGCTGGTGTACCTGACCGGCGTGCTCGAGATCGCGATTGCCGTGTCTCTCTTCTTTCGGCGTTCACGTGTGGCGGGAGCGTGGGCCGCCGCGGCAGTCCTGATCGCCTTCTTTCCGGCGAACGTCTATGCGGCCTTCCAGCAGGTACCCATGGGCGGTCACTCCTGGGGCCCCGTTTACCTCCTCGTGCGGGCACCCTTGCAGCTTTTCATCCTGTGGTGGATCTGGGCCATGGTGCTGGAGGTTCCTGGCAAGACGCGCCGGGCGGCGGTCTGAATGCCCCGCCAGGGGCCCGGCAAACGGAGCTTGCGAAATTCCGTCCGGCTCGCCTGTCACAAAACAATGTGCCGGGACGTCTAAGAGGTGTTTTCCCCAACCCTCAACCTACAAGGAGCTTCCGATGTCTTCAGCCCGTCTCGACTATCACGCCCTCGCCCCCGCGGCAGCACGCGCCGGCGCGCAGTTTTCGCACGCCGCCGGCAGCACGCTGGACAAGCGCCTGCGAGAACTGGTGAACCTGCGCATCAGCCAGATCAACGGCTGTGCTTTCTGCATCGACATGCACTGGGCCGACCTGCTAAAGCAGGGCATGGACCCCCGCCACGTCAACGCCGTGGCCGGCTGGCGAGAGGCCGGGCGCTTCTTCAACGAAGCCGAACGCGCCGCATTCAACTGGGCGGAGGCCGTCAACGCCGTGCCCCATCGCACACCCAGCGACGCAGACTTCGAGGCCATGAGGCGGCACTTCAGCGACGCGCAGATTGCAGACCTTTCGTTTGCGGTCTGCGCGATCCGCTCGTGGAACATGCTCAATGCAAGCTTCCACATGCAGGTGCCTGAAACGCCGTATATGGTCGGCTGAAACCGGTTGGACCGACCGCCGGGATCAACTCTTTGTTCGTCGAGTTGGTTCACATGCGTTTCCAGGAATTGATCCGCCCTGCCCTCCAAACCGCAGCGCCGCCTTGTCAACAGTCCAAGGGACTCAAGCCGCGGCACTGCGCGGAAGCCTTCACATTGATCGGCATCAACGTGGTAACCGGCATTGCCGCTCCTGCCTCGCGATAGGGAATGAACTTGGCACTGACCAGCGCCCGTGCTGCCGCGCTATCGAGCGCGGCGCTGCCGCTCCCGCTGACCAATGACGTTTTGCGGACAGTGCCGCGCTCGTCTACGTGCACACGCAACACGGCGGTTCCATTGGGCATCGGGTCATTCGCGCTTTGCCGGGGAATTCTCAGTTTCAGTGGCTCGGCCAGTCGAAGCTGATCGGACGACACGATCTTGTCGGGCCACACGCCAGTCTCGCTGGTCGCTACGCACCCTCCTATGCCTATCGCGCCAAAGAGAAGCGCAGTGATCGCAAGTTTTCTGAAGTACATGATTTTGGTATCTGTTCCGGGTGTTCGGTTCAGGCCTGCCGCCGAGCAACGCTGCAATGCTACTCAGCGCGCCAGCGACTTTTTCATGGACACCAGGTAGAAGCCGCTCGCATAGTCTTCGATGCGGGCGTACTCCTCATAGCCATGCTTCTGGTAGAACGGCGCCGCCTGCCATTCGAAGGTCTCGAGCTTGGCATTCGTCGCGCCCAACTCGATGGCTTGCCGCTCGGCCTCCACCAGGAGGCGGCTGCCCAGGCCCAAGCCGCGCATGTCGGCTTCGACAAACAGCACATCGATGTTGAGCCAGTACAAAAATACAGAGCCCCGCAGGCCACCAAGCAAGCGGGCGTTTTCGTCCCTGGCGTTGAACCGGATGTACTGCTGCTCCGGATACTCCCCGACGAAACCGTAGTTGAAGTGGCGCAGCTTGCGACCGAGTTCCCCGGAGCGGAGTTCTTCGGGGGTGGCAGCGGTGATGGTGATGTTTTCCATTTGAGCGAAGATTGGCGAGGAGTGGCTGGCGCAGAACGCGCGCGTTCTCAAGCAGCCGCGGAGCGCCGGGATGTCGCTCGCTTCTGCCGCGACACCATTGCAATGATCGTCTCGAGCAGCTCCTGCTTTGCCTGAAGCGCGGAGATCTCGTCCATGGCTGCCGCGTAGGACAAGGCTTCGGCCGCGCCCAGCATGGCACGGAGCCCGGCAACACCCACATCCTTGCCCGGAGCAAACGGCGCCAGCAGCGCGCGGCACTTCTGCAGAAACACCGCTTCGGATTCACGTTTGAGGCTTTCGAGTTCGGGCGAACCGGCCAGCGCCGCGCTCACGCCAGGCAACTCGCGTCCAAGCGCAAGAACGCAATCGACGTATGAGCCGGCAATCACGGACGCACGGCCGTTCAGCGTGGGCTCGCTGTTCTCGATTGCGGCGTCAATCAATGCGTTCTCCTGCATGTCGAACTCACCGTAGAGCGCGGCAAGCAATCCGTTGCGCGTTGCGAAATGGTCATAGACCACCGGCTTGGCAATGCCGGCCTGCTCGGCAAGCGAGCCGAGCGTCAAGGCGTCGGTTCCCGATTCGCGCACGATTCGCCACGCCACTTCGATGAGCTGGCGATAGCGGTCTTGCCGCGAGAGGCGCCGGCGCTTGGGCCCACCGGCATCCGCGCTGCCGTGCATCTCTTCGACGCCGTGTTTAACCCCGTGCTTGGGCATGGTTATGTACCAAAGGTAGGTTAATCAATATACTAATTGTAGGTTTCTACTTTAGCAGCCCTCTTCTACTCAGTACACATGAAAGGAGCATCAAGCATGCATGCACTCATCGTTGTCGCGCACCCCGACGCGCAATCGTTCACCCACCGCGTTGCCCACAAGCTCGCAGAAGGGGTCACCCTTGCCGAAGGCGATCACACGGCGGAGGTGGCCGATCTTGCGGCGGAAGGTTTCGACCCGCGCTTTTCCGCTGTCGATCATGCCGCCCACAACAAGCAGGCACTACCTGGTGCCGACGTGAAGCGTGAACAGCAACGGATCGACCGCTCCGATGCACTTGTGCTGGTGTACCCGGTGTACTGGTGGTCCTTCCCGGGGTTGCTCAAGGGATGGATCGACCGCGTATTTGCAAACGGATGGGCGTATGAGGAGAGCGCCGAGGGCAAGCTCACCAAACGCCTCGGCCATTTGCCGGTGCACCTGGTCGCAATTGGCGGTGCCACCGCTGAAACCTACGACCGGCATGGCTACTTCGATGTGATGAAAACGCAGATCGACCACGGAATCTTCGACTACTGCGGTGCGCGCGTGGTGACGTCCGAGTTTCTGCTGGAATCGGGCCAGCAGGATCGCGCGGCTCAGCTGGATGCTGCACGCGATCTGGGCCGCGCGCTTTTCTCAGTCGTTACCGCTTGACCTGAAAGCCAGGTAGTAGCCGTTGCAATCGCGCAGGCCAAACTCGCGCGAGCCATACGGCATGTCTTGCAGCGGCCACGCGATCGAAGCCTTTTCCTTCACGGCTTCGTAGTAGCCATCCACATCGGCTATTGCAAAGTAGAAGGTGCCGCTGCAAGCCATGGGCACCTTCCACAAGTCCTGCTGCGTGAAGATCAGGCTGCAGTCGTCCTTCACGACGGTCAGGGTGTCGCGATCGGAGTCGACCATCGCAAATCCGAGTACGTCGCGGTAGTGGGCTTTTGTCGCTTCGAGATCGGCACATTGCAAGAGAGGCTTCAGCGGCATGGCTGCTCCAGTCGTGGTTCAGAAAGACGGGCGATCCTACCCGCGTGCCTGGCTGGTTTCCGGCAGCTTCGCAATCACCTTGATCTCGAACTTGAAGCCATAGAGCCACGTCACGCCAATGCCGGTGAGCGTCGGGTGCGGCGCGTTGCCCCAATACTCCGGCACGATCTTCCAGATTTTTTCGAAGGTCGTTTCAGGGTCGACGATGAAGACGGTCACATCGACCACATCGTCGAACGTGCAACCCGCAGCCGCGAGGACCGCGTTGAGGTTTTCGAATGCGAGCCTTACCTGCGCCTCCAGGTCGGGTTCGGGCGAGCCGTCCGGGCGGCTTCCGACCTGGCCCGATACGAACAGGAAACCGTTGGAGCGGATGGCCGGGGAATAGCGGTTCTTTTCGTACAGCGCCTGGCGCCCGGGCGGAAAAACGACGTCACGTTGAGCCATGGATTGCTTCCTTTTTTCTCGAATGAGCCGTCGCCGGCCCGTCATCACGATGAAGGGACTTTAGGGACCGGCGCCCATCGGATAAACAGGCAAAGACAACAATCATTGTTTGGCAAACCCAAACAATCTTCGAACCCGCAGGAACACACATGGACCGTTTCGACGCAATGCAGGCGTTCGCTCGCGTGGTGGAAGCTGGCAGCTTTACCCGGGCCGCCGAGACGCTGCACATGAGCAAGACCAGTGTGACGCAGCTGGTGCAGCAGCTGGAGGCGAGGCTGCGCGTCAAGCTGCTGAACCGCACCACGCGCAAGCTCAGCGTCACGGCAGATGGGGCGGCCTACTACGAGCGCGTAGTGCGCCTGCTGGCCGACATGGACGACGCCGAGACCAGCCTTTCGAGTGCGTCGGCGTTGCCGCGCGGCCACCTGCGGGTGGATGTTCCGAGCCCGCTGGCGCGCATGATCCTGGTGCCGGCCTTGCCGGCGTTTTATGCGCGCTACCCCGACATCCAGCTGCACATGGGCGTGAGCGACCGCATGGTTGACGTGATTGGCGACAACGTGGACTGCGTGGTGCGCGGCGGCGAAATCACCGACCGCTCCCTCATGGCTCGGCGGGTGGGCGACCTGCAGCTGGGCGTATACGCCGCCCCGCCCTACCTGGAACTGGCCGGCACGCCCACGCACCCGCGCGAACTCGACGACACGCACCACCGCACCGTGGGCTTTCTGTGGGCGCGCACTGGCAAGATCTTTCGGTACGTCATGCGCCTGGGCGACGAGCGCATCGAAGTGCAAGGCCGCTACGCGCTATCGGTGGACGATGGCAATGCCTATCTCGCGGCCGGGCTTGCCGGATTGGGAATTCTCTGGCTGCCGGACTACATGGCCAAGCCGCACCTGGCCCGCGGCAGACTGGTGCGGCTCTTCGATGGCTGGCAGCTCGACTCGATGCCGCTGTATGTAGCGTTTCCGCCGAACCGGCACGTGAGCGCCAAGCTGCGCGTGTTCATCGACTGGGTGGCCGAGCTGATGGCGCAACATGCGCCCGTCGCCACCCGGGGCCAGCTCACGCCGTAACGACGCTGCCAGGCTGCGCGCCTGCAATCTGCCGCAGCGCCCGTTCGAACACCTCGACCGGCTGCCCACCCGAGATCAGGTGCTGGTCGTTGATGATGATCGCGGGCACCGAGTGAATGCCGGCGTCGGTGTACATGCGCTCGCGTTCGCGGGTCTCGTTTGCATACTCGTCGCTTGCCAGGATTTGGCGTGCACGCGCCGCATCGAGCCCCGCCTCCGCAGCCGCCTGCACCAGCACCTCGGTGTCCGACGGGTTTTGCCTGTCGGTGAAGTAGGCCTTCAGCAGCGCCTTCTTGAGCGCAGCCTGCTTTGCCGGGCTCTCGAGCTCGGCCCAGTGCAGCAGCCTGTGGGCATTGAAGGTGTTGTAGACACGAGGGCGCCCTTCAGGGCTGAACTCGAAGCCCACTTCGGCCCCGCGCCGGCGAATCATCTCGCGCGCCTGCGCCTGCTGCTCAAGGGTGGAGCCGTACTTCTGGTTCAGGTGCTCGAAGGTGTCCTGTCCTTCGGGCGGCATTTGCGGATTCAGCTCGAACGGCTGAAAGTGCAGCTCCGCCGTGACGTCCGGCGCCACGCGCCGGAGCGCCGCCTCGAGCGAACCGAGGCCGACGGCGCACCAGGGGCAAGAAACGTCGGAGACAAAATCGATTTTCAGGTGGGAGGTCATGGCCGCCATTCTTCATGGCCGCCGACTCCCTTGGTGCGCGCAAGGTCTTCAGGCGGGTTGGCAGTTCAAGCGGCGGCCTTGGCCAGGCGTGCGTTCACCAGCGTCTCTTCGCGCAGCCTGTCGTATTCGGGCTTGTCTACCGGCACCGCGTCGGGCTTGCCCAGGTCGTTCATGTGCACGCGGTAGGTTTCACGCGCGGACCAGGCCGATACAGCGGCAATGGCACAGATTGCAAGCGTGATCGCGCCCACGGTCAGTGGAATGTTGGCAGCACCGGGGGGCGCAACGGCCACGAACAACGCCGGCAGCAGCGCGGTGATCGCGGTGCCGATGTTCTGCGAAATGGCCATGCCCGAGACACGGGTGCGCGTGGGAAACATCTCCGGATAGAAGCTCGGAAACACGGCGTTGTAGCCCTGGTAGACCACGCCCCACATCAGGAGCGACATCACGATGGCCAACGGCACGTTGTGGATGCTGATGGCGTACAGGTAGCCGAACGACAGCAGGCCGGAGCCGAGTGCACCCACGACGATCGGCAGGCGGCGGCCGACCTTGTCCGACAGGTTGCCCACGAACGGAATCACGATCACGGCCAGGATGTTGCCCATGACCGGAATCCACAGGTAGATGTCTTTCTCGAAGTTGATGCCATAGCCCGGCTGCACCGCATAGGCAGCACCGAAGATGGTGGCAACCACCGGAATCACGTTCATCAGCGAGCACAGCAGCACGCGCAGCATGTTGCCCCAGCTCTCGGTCACAGCCTGGATCACCGGCGCCTTCGGCACTGTTGCGCTCTTCTCGACCTCGGCAAAGGCGGGTGTCTCTTCCACTTCCTTGCGGATGATGTAGCCGGCAACGATAACGACGAAGCTCAGCAGGAACGGAATGCGCCAGCCCCAGGAGTTGAAGGCGTCCTTGTCCATGTAGTGCGCGAGCGGCAGGAACACGGCTGCCGCCATGATCTGGCCGGCCTGCACGCCCTGCAGCGTGAAGCTCGCAAAGAAGCCGCGGCGTCCGAACGGCGCGTGCTCCAGAATCATCGAGCTCGCACCCGAGATTTCGCCGGCTACCGCAAAGCCCTGGATCAGGCGTAGCACCACCAGCATGGCGGGCGCCCACAGGCCGACCTGGTCGTACGTGGGCAACAGGCCGACGGCAATGGTCGAGAAGCCCATCAGGAACATGCAGAGAATCAGCACGGTCTTGCGGCCGTGCGTATCGCCCCAATGGCCCAGCAGCAACGCGCCGATCGGTCGTGCAACGTAGCCCACGCCGTACGTTGCGAGCGACGCGATGATTGCGATCTGCGGGTCGCCCTTCGGAAAGAAGATCTGCGGAAAGATCAGCGCAGCGGCTGTGGCATAGATGAAGAAGTCGTAGTACTCCAGCGCCGAGCCGATCCAGCCGCTGGCTGTGGCCTTCTTCGACTGGTGCTTGCCCTTCGGCTCGTGGGCCGTGATGGTTGCCATGGTTTGTCTCCAGGTTGACGAAAAAATCTATTCCTGCGCCTGCGATGCCATGCGCGCGGGTGCATTGAGTGCGCCGTAGGCGTCGTAGCCGCCGGCGCGCTGTGCCAGTTCGAAGAAGAGCCCGCCTTCGATGCTCTCGGTGTAGATGTGCAGGTAGTCGCCTGCCGGCGAGCGGTCGAACAGCACGCCCGCTGCCCGCATGCGCGCCAGCAGTGCCGGGTCGAGGTCGATGCGGGTCGCCAGGTCGTCGTAGTAGTTGCCCGAAATGGGCACGAAGCGCGTGCCGTTGGCGCGCAGCCGCTCCACGCTCTCGAAGATGTCGTCGCAGCGCAAGGCAATGTGATGCACCGCGCCGCCGCCCGTTACGCTCAGCGTGCGCGCGGTGCGGGTGCGCTGGCTCAGGGACACGTTGAGCACCAGCCGCACGCTGCGCGCCGCATCGGCCACGCCCCGGCTGCGGATCAGCCCGAACGGATCGGCCAGCTCCAGGCTTTCGCCCGGCTCCAGCCCCAGCACGGCGCGTGTGAACAGCACCCAGGTGTCGAGCTGGTCCACCGCCAGGCCAAGCGCCACGTGGTCGATCTGCGTCAGGCCTGCGCCTTCGGCCGCGGCTGCATCTTCTTCAAGGATGAAATCGGCCTCGTACAGGCCGTTGGCCCCCAGTGCCTCCGACACGAAGTGAATGAGGTTGCCGCCTGGCGCCACGATGGCCGGCACGCGCAGCTCGTTGGGGCCGACAGGGCTGTCGTGCCGCAGCGAGCGCATGGCGGTAGCACGTTCAACCGCTGCCAGAGGGTCGGCGCAGCGCACGCCCAGGGCGCACACCGAGGTGCCGTGTGCTTCGAAGCGGCTGCGCGCAAACGAATCCGGCTGCGCATTGACGATCATGTTGATCTCGCCCTGCCGGTACAGCACCACAGCCTTGGAGCGATGCCGGCCCACGCGTCGGAAGCCGAGTTGCCCGAGCAGCGTGCCGAGCGTGCCGGCCGAGCTTTCGTCGGCTGCGAACTCGATGAACGACACGCCCGACAGTGCCGGCACGGGCGGCGGATTGAAGAGCTCCACGCGCAGCGGCTGCAGGGGCGCATCCGCGGTGCCGGCAGCCGCTGCAAGGCGCCGCTGTGCTTCGCTTTCAAGGTACAGCAGCGAGCGCATCGCATCCACCGCAGTGCGCCGGTTGGGCGTCTCGCGAAAGATGTCGTTGAAGATTTCGAGTGAAAGCGGCCCCGTGTAGCCCGCGCGCAGCACCTGCTCGAAGAACCCGATCACGCCAAGATCGCCCTGTCCCGGAAACGACCGGTGATGGCGGGCCCACTGCAGCACGTCCATCGAAAGCAGCGGCGCATCGGCCATCTGCAGAAAGAAGATCTTGTCGCCCGGAATGCGGGCAATGCCCGCGGGATCGTCCTTGAGCGACAGCGTGTGAAAGCTGTCCAGGATCAACCCGAGGTTCGGATGATCGGCCTCGCGCACGATGTTCCATGCCTCGCCGTAGAGCGACGTGAATCGGCCCCAGGCCAGCGCCTCGAAACCCACGCGCAGGTTGCGTCGTGCGGCGCGCTCGGCCAGCTCGTGCATCTGGGCTGCGGCCAGTGCCGGGTCGTCGATGGCAAGCGGCGATGTGTTCGAGCAGCACAGCATCATCGGCGCGCCCATCGCCTCCATCAGGTCGAACTTGCGCTCGGCGCGCTCCAGGCTGCGCCGGAACTGCGCCTCGGGCATGCCCTCGAAATCGCGGAACGGCTGGTACAGGTCGATCGAAAGGCCAAGGTCCGCCGCGATGCGGCCGAGTTCAGCAGCGCTGCCCTTGAAGTTGACGAAGTCGCTCTCGAACAGCTCGATGCCGTTGAAGCCTGCGGCCGATACGGCTTCGAGCTTCTGGCGAAGCGTGCCGCTGAGAGAAACGGTGGCAATGGAGCGATGCATGGGAGCCGACTGTAGAAACACGGCGCCCTGCCCACAATGCTCCACGCTCACCTGCAGTTCGATAATCGAACGCTCACGTGCACTCTTCGCACGAAATAGGGGTTAGACCTAGGCTAACCCCTGCCCTGCGCGGGTCGCAGTTTCAGAAACTGCGCCAGTAATCGATCAGCAACTGGGCAAACTCAACCGGCCGCTCTACCGCGCTCAGGTGCGCCGCGTCGATGGTCGCCAGCCGGGCGCCGGGAATGGCGGCCACCATGGCTTCGGACATGGCCAGGGGCGTGGCTTCGTCCTGCAGGCCCGCAATGACCAGCGTGGGCGCCGCGATGCGGCGGTTGCTCTCCCGAAAATCGATGGCGGCCACCGCGTTGCAGCTCTCGATATAGCCCTGCGGGTCGGTGCGCACCAGCACCTCGTTCAGTGCCTGCGATGCCGCCTTGCCCTCTTGCGTGGTGACATAGCCGAGCGTGAGCCAGCGCGAGACGGCACCCGATGCAATGGCCGACACACCCTTGGCAGCCACCGTTTCGACGCGCGCCCGCCAGGGCGACTGGTCGGGATAGTGGGCCGACGAATTCGCGATGACCACGCTGCGCAGCAGCTCGGGGTGCCGCACCGCCAGCGCCTGCGCGGTCATGCCGCCCATTGAAAGGCCGACAAAGTGCACCGGCTCTCCGCCCGTCTCACGCTGGATGAGTTCGGCCACGTCTTGCGCCAGTGTCTCGATGCGCAGCGCGCCCGGCACTACGTCGGAGGCGCCATGGTTGCGGTGGTCGTAGCGGATCACGGTGTGGCCGCGCGCCAGCTGCTCGGCCACGCCGTCCCACATGTGCAGGTCGCAACCCAGCGCATGGCTCAGTACGACGAAGGGGCCGCTGCCTTCGCGGACAACGTTCAAGCGGGTCATGTTGATTCCTTCCTTATCGGATGTTGAAGACGCGGCAGCCAGTAGAACGCAATGGCCAGCAGCACGCAGCCCGCGAGCAGCATGGGCACGACCATCGGCCAGGCGCCGTTCGAATAACCGGCGTCGACAAACTGTGCCGCAATTTGCCCGACGCTGAATGCGACCATCATCATGCCGAAGCCCGACCACGACACGGCGCGCCCCGCCAGGTGCGGCAAGTCGCCCACCGCGCCGGCCTGGCCGCAAGGCTGGTGTATGCCGTGCCCAAGGCAATAGACCGCGTGGCCCGCCAGCAGCGGCACCGCGCTGTGCGGCGCCAGCCAGCAGCCCAGCGCCTGGATGATTGCGCCGGCAATGCTCAGCGTAGCGCCAAGCTGAACTGTGTGCACGGGCCCGTATTTGCGCAGCAGGCGCCGGCACATCGTGGTGCTGAAAATGTAGACCAGCGAACCGCCGGCCGGAATCCAGCCGTACATGGCGGGCGACCAGCCCAGGTAGCCGATGTAGACCATCGGCGACAGCAGCAAAAAGCAGAACAGGCCGCCGTAGGTGGTTGCGGCCACCGAAGCCCAGGCGCGAAAGCTGCGGCTGGCAAACACGGCGCGCGCACTGCCGCGCGGCGCCGAAACATCGCCCGCCAACGGCCGCCGCGTTTCGCCGAACGAACGCCAGCAGAGCGCAAAGAGCACCAGCGCATACAGCGCCATCGACCCCATGACCCAGCGCCAGCCGGCCCTCTGCACCAGCCAGGCGCCGAGCAGCGGCGCAAGCAGCCCCACCACGCCCAGCCCGGTGAGGCCGCGCGCCATGACGTGCGGCCCTTCGTGCGCGGGGTACAGGTCGCGCACGGCGGCACGCGCGCAAACCAGAATGGCCGCCATCGAAAAACCCTGCAGCGTTCGCCAGCCCGCAAGCACCGACACGCTGCCCGCAAGGGCACCGCCAAGCGCCGCAATCACATAGCAGCCGAGCCCCGCCAGCAGCACCGGCCGGCGCCCGAAGCGATCGGCCAGCGGCCCGCACAGCAATTGCGCAAAACCGAAGGCCAGCACAAACAGCGTGAGGCTGGTGCTGGCGGAACCCAGCTCCTTTGCAATGGCGGGGAGCGCTGGCAGGTAGCTGTCGGTGGCAACCGGCTGGGCTGCCAGGAGCAGCGGCAGCAACAAGGTAAAACCGACGTCGAAGCGGCCCTTGCGAATATCCGTTGGTCCGGTCACTGCGGGGCTGCTGCCAGCAGGCCCTTCTCCCGCAAGATGCCGGTTGCAATGCCGAAGGCGTGGTTGGCCACCGGCACGCCGCAATAGATGGCGGCCATCATGATCACTTCCTTGATGTCGTCGGGCGTCAGGCGCGACTCGGGCGGGCCGTCGAGCGCCGCGCGCACATGCATGGCGAATTCTTCGTACGCATGAATGCCCAGCATCATCGACAGCACCATGTAGCGGCGCGTCTTGTCGCCCAGCGCGGGCCGGCCCCAGATGTCATTCCACGCATGGCGGGTAATGAGTTCCTGGAATTCGGCGTTGAACCCGTTGCGGTTGGCGAGCGACTTGTCGACCCAGGCATCGCCGAGCACGCGACGGCGGTTGACGAGGCCCGCTTCGTAGTCGCCAGCGGCAGGTGTGTTTGTTTGATCGGTCATCAGGAAGTGTCTTTCGCAGTCAGTTGTTCGCGCAGGGCTGCCACCTGGTGCAGTGCGGTGTCGCCAGCGGGCTCTGCCAGGGCCGGGTTGAACCATTCGTCAGCTGCCTCGCGCGGCAGCTCGGCGCGCAGTGTGTCGATATTGGCGCGCATGCGCGCCGCGTCGATCTGCAGGCCCGGCAGTGCACCGGCCAGCGCACGCGCGCTGCCGTGCGCGGACATCAGCAGTTGAGGCCATTCGGCCAACTCGGCTTGCCAGCCGCCCAGTGCGCGCTCGTGTTCCTGCGGCATGGCGGCCAGCAACGCGGCCACGCGCTGCGGCGCACGCTGCGCCGCGGCCAGCGCCACCATCGAGGCGACGGGGTTGCGCTTGTGCGGCATGGCCGAAGAACCGCCACGGCCCGGCTCGGTGGGTTCGGCCACCTCGCCGACTTCGTACTGGCCCATGAGCGAAATGTCGCGCGCGATCTTGCCCAGGCTGCCGGCGAGCAGCCCCAGCTCGCAGCCAAGCGCTACCCATTCGTCGCGCTGCGTGTGCCACGTGGCACCGGCGTTGCCAAGGCCAAGTTCGTCCGCCACGCGCTGCACCACTGCAGGGCCCTGGCCCTTCATTTGCGACAGCGTTCCGACTGCACCGCCGAGCTGCACGTTGAGGGCATGGCGCGAGGCCGTGCGCAAGCGCACGCGGCTGCGCACCAGCGGCGCGGCCCAGCCCGCGCACTTGAGGCCGAAGCTGGTAACGGAGGCCGGCTGCATCAGCGTGCGCGCAAGAATAGGCGTGGCAGCGTGTTGCGCGGCATGCTGCAGAAGCGCGTCGATCGCACGATCGAGGTCTGTCTCGATGAGCGCCATTCCCTCGCGCGTGACCAGTGCCATGGCCGTGTCGATCACGTCCTGGCTGGTGCTGCCGAAGTGCACGAAGGGCACGGCCTCCGCATTGAACAGGCCCACGGCCTCCTTCAGCGCCTTGACCAGCGGAATTGCAACGCTGCCCGCCCGGCCGCTGTCGCGCACGATCTTCGCCACGTCGAACAGTTCGACCTTGCAGCTGCCGACAATCGAATGCGCTGCCGATTCAGGCACCAGCCCGACCGCCGCCTGGGCCCGCGTGAGCGCCGCCTCGAAGCGCAGCATGGCGTCGACGAAGTTGCGGTCGCTGAAGGCTGAAAGCGTTTCGGAGGTGGAAAGAAAGCCTTCAAAAATACTCATGGTGAACGCCTCTTGCATCAAAAAAATCGGGCGGCGAAACGGCATTACACCGCGTTCGCAACACGCCCGCGGGACGTAGGCGTTTGCGTCCGTGGCAACTCAGTAGCTGATCTTCGCCTCGGCGCGCAATTCGTCGGCCGTGGCGGTGCCAAAGCCGAAGAATTCGAGATACGCGGGAATCATTTCAAACAGCATGTCGGTGCCTACCTGCACCGCACAGCCTTTGTCGAGTGCGGCACGCAGCAGCGGCGTGTATTCGGACTTCATGACCACCTCGCCGACGAAGGTCGAAGGCGCGATGCGGTCCACGTCGAAAGGCAGCGCATCGCCCTCTTTCATGCCCAGCGGCGTGGCATTGACGACCACGTCGAAGCCCGCCGGATCGTTCGAGCCCGTGGAAACGGCCAAGGCGGGATAGTGCGTGCGCAGCCGCCCGGCAAGCGCATCGGCAGACGGTGCATAGGCGTCGAAGAGCGCAATCTGCGCAACCCCCGCCGCCGCCAGGGAGGCCGCTATGGCAGAGCCGACACCGCCGCTGCCGGAAACCAGCACGCGGGCACCCTCGAGCGCACGGCCCTTGCGCAAGACGCCGCGCACAAAACCCGCGCCGTCGAACTGGTCGCCCACCAGCGTGCCGTCGGCGCGCTTGAGCACCGCGTTGCAGGCACCGGCTATTCGCGCGGTAGGCGTGACCTCGTCGACCAGGCCCATGGTCGTTATCTTGTGCGGCATGGTCACCAGCGCACCCCTGATGTTGGTAAGCCGGAACAGCGCGGCAAACGCTGCGGGGTAGTCGTCGGGTTTTACCCCCATCGGCACCACGACCGCGTCGATGCCCTGCTTTTCGAACCAGGGGTTGTAGATCATCGGCGCCTTGAAGCTCTCGGTGGGAAAGCCCAGGTGCGCGACGATGGTGGTCTTGCCGGTGATCATGCTGTCCTTCGTTGGCCTGTCGTTGAACTTACTTGCGGACCTTTGCGATTTCGGCGTACAGGTCTTTCACCACGGCTTCGCCCACCAGTGCACTGTGCTTCTCGACCACAGGCTTGACCTTGTCGCGAAGGCGCTGCATTTCGGCGGGGCTGAATTCGGTTACCTGCATGCCGGCCTTCTTGAGGTCCGCCAGCGCGGCCTGGGCCTGTCCGCGCGAGACTTCACGCTCGTATTTGGTGGCTTCGTCGGCTGCTTCGGTCATGATTTTCTTTTCAGCATCGCTGAGCGAATCCCAGAGCTTCTTGCCGACGATCAGCGCCTGCGGGTTGTAGACGTGCTGCGTGAGCGCCAGGTGCTTTTGCACTTCGGCGAACTTGGAGGTGCGGATCACCGTGTTGGGATTCTCCTGGCCGTCGACCGCCTTCTGCTCGAGCGCCGGGTAGAGCTCGGGGAAAGGCATGGGGGTGGCATTGGCGCCCAGCGCGGTAAACAGGTCGATATAGATCGGCGACTGGATCACGCGGATCTTCAGGCCGGCCAGGTCTTCGACCTTGTTGATCGGGCGCTTGCTGTTGGTCACGTTGCGAAAGCCCAGGTCCCAGTAGCCAAGACCAACCAGGTTCTTGGCCGGGAGTTCCGCAAACAGCTTCTTGCCGAAGGGTCCGTCGGTCACGGCATCGGCTTCCTGGGGATTGGCAAACAGAAAAGGAAAGTCGAAGACCGCGAATGCCTTGATCTGGTTGGAGAGAATGCCGGCGTTGAGCACCGTCATTTCAATGGTTCCGCCCTGAATGGCAGAAACGGTCTGCACGTCACCGCCGAGCGTGCCGCCCGGAAACAGCTTGACCTGCATCTTGTTGCCGGACTTCTGCGCAACGAGCTCGCCGAACTTCTTTGCGCCCAGGGCTTGCGGATGATCGCCCTGGTTCTGAAACGCGAACTTGATCGAGCGCTCCTTGATGTCTTGCGCAACGGCCGCAGCCACGGGAAGCAGCAGCGCAAAGCCGAGGCAAAGGGCACGGGTAAAGGTCTTCTTCATGCAATGTCTCCTTGAGGTTCGAATTAAAAAAGCGGGAAAAACGAGGTCGGCTCAGCCTGTGAACCAGCGCATGGGCACCAGCACGAGCGACGGGAAAAACACGAGCAGGAACATCACGATGAATTGCGCCGTCATGAAGGGCAGCACGCCACGCGTGACTTCGTCCATCTTCATCTTGCCGACGCCCGCCACAACGTTGAGCACGGTGCCCACCGGCGGCGTGATGAGCCCGATGGCGTTGTTGATGATGAACAGCACACCGAAGTAAACCGGATCGATGCCCGCAGCCTTGACCACCGGCATCAGCACCGGCGTGAGAATCAGAATGGTTGGCGTCATGTCCATGGCCGTGCCGACGGCCATCACCAGCAGCATGATTGCAATCAGCAGCAAGGTCTGGTTGCCCATGAAGGGTTCCAGCAACGCGATGAGCTTGCTCGGCAGATCGGCCACCGTAATGAGCCATGCGGACACCATGGCCGCCGCCACAAGGAACATGATCACGGCCGTGGTCTTGGCCGCACTCACGAAAACCTGGTAGAGCTGCGCGAAGTTCATCTCGCGGTAGACCACCATTGCGACGAACAGCGCATACACCGCCGCAACCACTGCCGCTTCAGTCGGAGTGAACACGCCCATCTTGAGACCGACCAGGACGATCACCGGAAGGAACAGCGCCCAAAGCGATTCCCTGAAAGCCTTCGCGCGCTGGGCGCCGGTGGCCTTGGGCGGTGGCTGGACGTTTTCGCGCTTGGCAACCCACCACCATGCAACGGCAATGCCCACGCCCATCATGGCGCCGGGCACGATACCCGCAAGAAAGAGCTTGCTGATCGACACGTTGGCTGCAACGCCGAAGATCACGAAACCGATCGAAGGCGGAATCACCGGCGCGATGATGCCGGCCGAGGCAATAAGGCCTGCCGCGCGCGCCTTGTCGTGCCCCGCGCGCACCATCATCGGCAGCAGCAGGGCAGCCAGTGCCGCGGTGTCGGCAACAGCCGAACCCGACAAGGCGGCCAGCAGGCAGGCCGCCACGATAGCCACAAAGCCAAGGCCGCCGCGGCGGTGCCCGACGAGCGTCAGCGCCAGGTTGACGATGCGCTTGGAGAGACCGCCCACGTTCATGATCTCGCCGGCGAGCATGAAGAACGGCACCGCAAGCAGCGGAAAGCTGTCGGCGCCGTTCACCACGTTCTGCGCAAGGATCTGCGCGTCGAACAGATCGAGGTGATACATCAGCGCCACGCCCGAAAGCAGCAGCGAGTAGGCAATCGGAATACCCAGCGCCATTGCTGCGAGCAACGAGCCGAGAAAGATGAATACGGTCATGGGCAGCTCGGCTCTCAGCGCTTGTCGCGGGTGTTGTTTTCAGTTGCGTCGTCGCGCCCGAGCTGCGCAAGGTCTTCCGACTCCTGCACCATCACGAGTTCGTCTTCGCCCAGCTTGCCGGTCAGCGCGCGCACCAGGTCGCTCAGCAGAAACAGCGCGGCCGAAACTGCGAACACAACGCCCGATGCATAGAAGATCGCGGTGGATGCGCCGGTTACCGGCGCCTGCACGTCCCAGTTGATTTTTGCCTGCGCAAGACTGCCGCTGAACAGCAGCCACGTTGCATACAGCATGAGCACATGGCCAGCCACAAGGCAGATCTTCTTGCCCATTACCGGCAGGCGGGCCACAAGAAAGTCGGTGCCCAGGTGCGCGCGTTCGCGCACCGCCACCACCGCGCCTAGAAATGTGACCCACACAAAGAGCCAGCGCGACACTTCCTCGGACACGGTGATGCCCGAATTGAAAGCATAGCGAAGCACCACGTTGCCGAACACCAGCACCACCATGACCGCAAGCGCCAACGCGATCAGCGCGTCGAGCACCTTGCAGTAGCCGTCGAATATCTTTTCCATTGCCTCTCCTCCTGAACAAGTTCTCATATGGGTCGGACACGCCCGGCAACTTGCCCGGCACCGGCCGCCGCTTAGGCCACGCTCGGCGACTGGTAGCGCAAAGGCTTGCGAATTTCCGCCTGCATCGCGGGCGGATAGATGATCTCGCGCAGAAAATCCGCGTCCTTGCGCAGGCCCTGCGCGGCCTCGGCATGGCCGAAGTACGCAAAGTAGTGCGGCATCTGCTGAATCAGCATTTCGAAGCCGGCCTGCGCGTTGAGGCCGCGGGCACGCGCGGCGCGCACCAGCGGCGTCGGCTGGTTGCGCAGCAAAATATCGAACAGCGCGGCATGAGGCTCCATGCGCGCAACGTCGACCGGCAGCGCGTCGGACTCTTCGAGCCCCTGCGAGGTGGCATTGATGACCAGGTCGTAGCCCTCGGGTGCATTGCTGTCGACAGCCACCACGTTGGCATCGAAGAACGCGTCG
Source organism: Variovorax sp. 3319 (assembly GCF_031456585.1). Taxonomy (NCBI): domain Bacteria; kingdom Pseudomonadati; phylum Pseudomonadota; class Betaproteobacteria; order Burkholderiales; family Comamonadaceae; genus Variovorax; species Variovorax sp. 3319. The sequence continues at coordinate 206,646 of NZ_JAVDUZ010000003.1, read as the reverse complement.
AGCTTGGCAGCCACGCCGGCCGCCTTGCCGGCCGAGGTGTCGTACAACGCGATGTGCTCCGCACCATCGACCGTGCCGCCTTCGGCCAGCGCCACGCCGATGGCCGCCGCGCTCACGCCGGCGCCAAGAATGAGCACCCGCTTGCCGCGGAACGGAATGTTGAAGTGGTCCAGCGCGCCCAGGAGGCCCTCGCCGTCGAAGAGGTCGCCTTCGAGTTCGTTGTTATCGATGCGACGCACCACGTTGACCGACCCGGCCACGCGGCCGAACAGGCCACAGCCGTCGAGCAGGTCGACCGCCAGCGGCTTGTGCGGCGGCGCAATGACCATGCCGCGCACGTTGCGGGCCAGGAAGGCCGACTTGAGGAACACCGCAAAGTCGCGCAGTGGCACCTGCATGGGCACCAGCACCGCGTCGATGCCGAAGCGCTCGAACACGGCGTTGAACATGCGCGGCAGGCGCACGTTGCGCACGGGGTCGCCGGGAATCAGGTACGCGAGGGTGCTGCCGTTGATGGAGGTGGTCATGTCTTGCCTCTTTGTGCGGCAATCGCTCCAAAGCCATCGCCAGGGCGGACTTTATCTACCTTGGCCATCGGCCTCACCCTCACATGCACCCAAAATGCACGACTATCGTCTTCATGCGTTCGCTGATCGCACAAAAACAGGGTTAGTCCTTATAAACGCCGAACGCAGTAGCGCCGCCCGCACGGCAAACTCCCGCCCCATGAGCACCGATCCGACCGATCCCTCCCCCGCCCCACCGGGCCTGGACAAGCGCGACTGGATCGCCGGCCTGGAGCGCGGCGTGAGCATCATCGAGGCCTTCGACGACGCGCACCCGCGCCTGACCGCCAGCCAGGCCGGCGAGCGCACGGGCATGACGCGCACGGCCGCTCGCCGCTATCTGCTGACGCTGCAGCACATGGGCTACGTGGCAAGCGACGGCAAGCTCTTCTGGCTGACGCCGCGCGTGCTGCGGCTGGGCCAGTCTTACCTCGACTCGGCACGGCTGCCGCGCATCGTGCAGCCGTTTCTGCAGCGCGTGGCGGCGGGCACCAACGAGATCGCCTACCTGAGCGTGATGGATGGCGACGAGGTCGTCTACATTGCGCGCAACGGCCCCAACCGCAGCATGAGCACCGGCTATGTGCTCGGTGCGCGCGTGCCGGCGCAGGTTACCGCCGCGGGCATGCTCATGCTGGCGCTGCGTGGCGACGCCGAGCTGGCAGAGTGGCTTGCCACGCGCCAGCTGCAGGTGTTCACATCGCACACCATCGCAAGCAAGGAGCGCATGAAGCTGGAGCTGGCGCGCATCCGGGCACAGGGCTGGGCCTTGTCGGAGCAGCAGCTCGACCTGAACTCGCGCGGCATTGCGGTGCCGCTGCGCGACCGGCACGGCATGCTGCTGGGTGCGCTCAACATCACCATGCCCATGGGCCACGAAAGCTCCGAGGATGCAGTGGCGCGCGTGCTGCCGGTGCTGCGCGAAACGGCGCAAGCCATGCGCAACCTGATCTGACTGACAGCATTCCGACAGCATCCGTCGGGCAGGATGCATGCTCACACCCAAGCGATGGAGACAAATTCATGCCCGACCACCCTTTCCTGAACGATCAACAGTCCACACGGCGGCAATGGCTGCAAGGCGGCGGCGCACTGGCCCTTGGCGGGCTGCTGCCTTCGCTGGCCTCTGCCCAGGCCGCCTGGCCGAGCAAGTCGATCCGCTTCGTCGTGCCTTTTGCGCCGGGCGGCAGTTCGGAGATCGTGGCGCGCTCCACGGCCGCCGAGCTTTCGCGCACGCTCGGGCAAAGCGTGTTTGTCGACAACAAGCCCGGCGCGGCCGGCAACATTGCCATGAGCGAGGTTGCGCGCTCCACCGATCAGCACACCTTGATCCTCGGGCACATCGGCACGCTGGCGGTCAACCCGTACATCTTTGCCAAGCTGCCCTACGACGCGAACAAGGACTTCAAGCCCGTGAGCCTTCTGGCCAAGGTGCCCAGCCTCTACGTGGTGCACCCCGATGTACCGGCCCAGAACCTGAAGGAGTTCATTGCCTATGCCAAGTCGAAGCCGGGCAAGCTGAGCTACGGCTCCGCGGGCAACGGCAGCGCTGGCCATCTCGCCTTCGAGTACCTGAAGATGACGGCAAACGTCTTCATGCTGCATGTGCCCTACCGCGGCACCGGCCCCATGGTGACCGACCTGCTCTCGGGCCGGCTCGATGCCTCGGCCATCGGCGCGGCGGCAATCATTCCCTTCATCAAGGCCGGCAAGGTGCGTTGCATTGCCACCGGTTCGGCCAAGCGCTTGCCGCAACTGCCGGACGTGGCCACGGTAGCGGAGCAGGGCTTTCCGGGTTTCGAAATGACGCAGTGGTACGGCATGCTTGCGCCGGCCAGCATCGAGCCCGCACAGCTGGCCAAGCTCTCGGCCGAGACGATGAAGGCAGTGAAGTCGCCCGACTCCATGCAGCGGTTGACCGCCGACGCGGCCGAGGCGGTCGGCGGCACGCCCGAGCAGTTCGCGCAGTTCATTGCGGCCGAGCAAGCTCGCTGGCAAAAAGTGATCGCAAGGGCAAACATCAAGCCGGACTGAGCCCTCCAGGGCCTAGCATCGCGCCATGCGCATCCTGCTGGCGGAAGACGAACACACCCTGGGCACCTGGCTGTGCAAGGCGCTGGAGCATGCGGGCATCCAGGTCGAGTGGGTAGATGACGGCCGGCTGGCCGACCGCGCCCTGCAGCAGCGCGACCACGATGCGCTGGTGCTCGACCTGGGCCTGCCGGGCATGGACGGCCACACGGTGCTCCAGCGCCTGCGCGAACGCGACCAGCGGCTGCCGGCACTGATACTCACGGCGCGCGATTCGCTGGGCGAGCGGGTCGCATCGCTGAACGCCGGTGCAGACGATTTTTTGGCCAAGCCCTTTGCACTGGCCGAGCTCGAGGCGCGCCTTCATGCGCTGGTGCGCCGCGCGCGCGGGGTGGAGCATCCGCGCCTGGCCTGCGGGCCGCTGGTGTACGACAGCGCGCGCCGGCAGTTTGTGCTGGCGGGCGATATCCTGACGCTTTCGCCACGCGAATTGGCCGTGCTGCGCGTACTGGTGCAGCGCAGCGGCGAACCGCTGTCGAAGCAGCAGATTCTGGAGCGTGTGTTTTCCGATGAAGAAGAAGTGCACCCCGAAGCGGTTGAAGTGCTGGTCTATCGGCTGCGCAAGCGGCTCGACGGCAGCGGCGTTCGCATTGCCACGCTCCGCGGCCTGGGCTATGCGCTGGAAGCGGACTGAGTGAGCACGCCGCGGCTTCTTGCAGGCCTGGCAGCCCGGCTGCGGCGCGCAAGCCTGTGGCAGCGGCTTGCGCTGCTGCTGTTTCCTGCCCTGCTCGCCGTGACGGGCATCGAGCTATGGATGACGCGGCACGACGCGCTGGCCGCCGCCAACGCCGCCTATGACCGCTCTCTGCTGGGTGCGCTGAAATCGATCGATGCGAACATCTCGACCGCGTCGGGCGGGCTTTCTGTCGAGCTGCCGTACACGATGTTCGAATTTTTCGAGCTCACTGCCAGCGGCCAGGTGTTCTTTCGGGTGGCAAGCTCCGACGGCCTCGTGGAACTGGGCAGCGCCGACCTGCCCGCGCCGCCCGCCGAACTCGCCATGGGCGTTCCGGCTTTCTACGACGCCGTTTATTTCGATGAAGCCGTGCGGCTTGCGGCCTACCGGCGCGACCTTGACCGTGCACCGGCGGGCAGCACCGGCCGCAGCGTGCTCATTCAGGTGGGCGAGAGCACGCGCTCGCGACAGGAGTTCACCGCCCGCTTCGTGCGCAGCGCGGCATTGCGCGACGGGCTGGTGCTGACAATGCTTATCCTGGGCACCGCCATTGCGCTGGCGGCGGCGCTGCGCCCTATGTCGCGCCTCGCGCGCGAGGTGCAGGCCCGCAGGCCTGACGACCTGACCCGCATCGCCGAAGCCGATCTGCCCGCGGAAGTGCGTCCGCTGGTGGTGGCAGTCAACCAGCAGATGACGCGCACGCAAGACCTGGTGGCACAGCAGCGCCAGTTTCTGGACGATGCGTCGCACCAGCTGCGCACCCACCTCACCACACTGCAGATGCAAGCCGACTATGCACGGCGCGAGCAGGACCCGGCGCAGGTGCGGGTGGCACTGGACGCGCTCGGCACCGAAATAGGCCGCGCAACGCGCAGCGCACAGCAGCTGCTTGCGCTGGGCCGCAGCGACACGGTGGCAGTGGAGCCGGCCGAGTGCGACCTTGCGGCGCTGCTGCGCGAAGTGGCTGTCGACCTCCTGCCGCTTGCGCGCGCCAAGCGCATCGACCTGGGCATTCATTCGCCTGCACCGGAGTTTCTTGCGGTGGCCGACCGCGGATTGCTGCGCGAGGCGCTGAGCAACCTCGTCGCAAACGCCATTGCCTACACGCCCGCCGAGGGAACAATCACTCTCTTCGCGGCCGGCGACGCAGCGGGCTGGAGCCTCAACGTCGAAGACAATGGCCCTGGCCTCGGCGATGAAGAGCGCGCCGCCCTGGGCCAGCGCTTTCGACGCGGCGCGCGGGCGGGCAAGGGCGGCTTCGGCCTTGGGCTGGCGATTGCGCGATCCATCGCGCAGCGTCATCGCGGCGAGCTGCGGCTCGAGGCACGCGAGGCCGGCACGGGGCTGCATGCGATCATCTGGTGGCCCCGGCCTGCGGCCACCTAGCAGCGGGCAGATTCACATGCAGCCGCACTTCCCCACCCGCCGCCATGCGCTGCGCGCGTTGTCCGCGCTGCTCGCGCCCGGCGCCGTTCGCATGGCCGGTGCGCAGCAGCCGGGCGATCCCTCCCTTGCCGCGGCCGACTGCGTGATTCCCGCCAAGGCCGGCGGCGGCTTCGATCTCACCTGCGCGCTTGCGCGCGACGCGCTGCAGGCCGTGCGCCCCACACGCCCGCTGCTCGCCCAGCGCTACCTGCCGGGCGGTATCGGGGCGGTCGCATTCGACCGCATCGCCACCGGACAACTCGGCGGCACGGGCACACTGGTCGCGTTCTCCAGCGGATCGCTGCTCAACCTTGCACAAGGCCGCTTCGGCCCGCATGCGCCCTCGGCCGTGCGCTGGATCGCAACGCTCGGCACCGACTACGGCGTGATCGCCGTGCACCGCGACTCACCCTACAAGCGCCTTCAAGACCTGGTGGCCGCACTCAGGCAAGACCCCTCGCGCGTGGCCTTCGGCGCCGGCGGCACGGTAGGCAGCCAAGACTGGGTGAAAGCCGCACTGCTGGTGCGCGCTGCGGCCCGCGACCACAAGGCCATGCGCTTTGTCTCGTTCGAGGGCGGCGGCGACGCCCTGCGTGCACTGCAAGGCAAGCACGTCGATGCGTTTCCCGGCGATGCGGCCGAGGCGTTGCAAGCCATTGGCGGCGGCGCGGCGGTGCGCCTGTTGGCAGTGCTATCGGAAATGCGGCTCGGCGGCGCACTGACCGGCGTGCCGACCGCTCGCGAGCAAGGCGTGGATATCGTCTGGCCCACCGTGCGCGGCCTCTACCTGAGCGCCAACGTGCCCGATGCGGCCGTGCGCGCGTGGACCGCTGCATTCACCGAGGCCGTAGCCGCACCGGGCTACGCCGCGCTGCGCGAACAGCACGGGCTCTATCCGTTTGCACTTACCGGCGCTGCGCTCAGCGAGTATGTGCAAGCCCGCATCGGCGCCTACAGGCAACTGGCGGACGAGCTCGGCCTGCGCCGCTGGAAGCCCTGATCGCGCACCGCGCTTCAACCTGCGGGGCAGCAAGTCGTGCGCTCGGCGCAGCCGCCTTCCGATGCGCGCTCACGCTAAGGGGCGCGCCAGCGTTGCCAGCTTTTTCTTCGCGCTTTGCAAGAGGCCGACCTTCTCGACTGGGGGTTGAGCCTTCGTGTCCCCAAGCGCAATGACCTCGACGACACCGGATGCCGCCAGCTTCAATGCGAGCGGGTCGCGCGGCGGAAGGTTGTTGATCCTGGTGTTCGAAATCACATGCACCTTCAGGTGGCGGTGAATGTTTTTCGAAAGCTTCTGGCAAGCGGCCTTCATGGCGGATTCGTCCGGCATCAGCTGGCCGTGCACGACGAGCAGCTCCAGGGTGCCGTCCTTGTCTTCTTCCAGGATGAGGGCGCGCATGACCGAGTCCTTGAACTTGGAGCGCAGCATGGAGCGGACCGGCTCGGCTGCGGCAAAGGACTTGAGCGCGATGCTTCGCAACTCGTTGTGAAAGATGAACGCGCGATCGACCGAAATGGTTTCGGGCTCGTCTGACTTCGGCTTGCTTCGCTTCAGGATTCCGCTTTTGACAAGATGCTCCAGCGTGCGTGCCGCATCGTCCGGCTCGAGCTTCGAGCGCTTGGCCAGCTCGCTGGAAGACAGCGGCTGCTCGGGGGCCGCGTAGGCAACCATCAGTATCTTTTGTACTTCGGGGGCGAAAAGGAAATCTGCGGCACTCATTCTTTGCGGTTTTCTACAAGACGGACTGCATTATCGAAACTCCCGCGCGTGCGCCCTTTCGAACTTCTTGTCTTCGCGAAGTTGCCGCACGGCCCAAGCGAACTTCTCCGCGGCGTTTTCGAGGCGTATTCCGTCATGGAGCATGGCGCAGGCCTACAAGTGCCGCCGGGTCCGGTAAGTAGAACGGCTGAACACCAACAAGGAGCTTCAGCCATGGGCCTCGAACACACAATCGGCAAGACCGAACAAGCGGATATTGCGCAAGGGTCCACCCGGTACTGGGCACCTTGCCTGGGTGTTGCGCTCGTGGCGGTATCGCTTTTCTATGTGACGCTGAAAGACCTGGTTCAAGAAAGCGCGGCACGCGCACCGGCCCTGGCTCCCGCGGTCATGCCGGCGCACGTCGAGCCCGCCATACCTGGCAGCGGCAAGCGCGCGTCGACGGACGAAGTGGCCCGCTCGTCCCCCGAACCTGTCATGCCCATGTCGCCTTATGCGCCCGCTTACGCGCCATTGGCCAGCGCAAACTTCGGGCGCATGGACGCCGCTCCCGAAGAGCCGAAAGCCAAGGCCGCGCCGGCCGTCGTCGAAGTGCACAAGTGCGTAATGCCCGAGGGCGAAGCGAGCTATTCCGATGGGCCTTGCCCCGAAGGCGCGCTTGCGAGCACCTTGCGGCTGCCCCGCAACCTGCATGCGTCGGCAAGCCTCTGAATTGTGAGTGCGTGATCTTCGAGCTTCGAGAGCGGAAGTCCGCTCAGGCCGCCTTCAGGAACACATCGTGGTCGGGCGCGAAATTGGCATGCAGCGGCAACATGGCCCCGCCTAGCGCGCAAGCCTGCGCGCCCAGCCTTCCACCGTGCAATTGAGGCGGCCAGAGCCCTTCCCAATTGCACTGCGCCAGCGCCGCGCGCGTTTGCTCGAGCAGCGCCTGCAATAGCGAGCGCGACATCGAACCATCCATCACCACGTCGGCCAGGTCGAGCACAGCCGTGCTGCTGACGATCGCATGCGCCAGGGCCAGCGATGCCGAGCCGAGCCAGGCTTGCGTCACAGGAGCATACGGCGCCTGCAGCGCGCGGTCGTCGTAGGCCGCGGTGGTGTCGAGCCCTTGGGCCTGCAGCCGCTGCTCCAGCTCCCACAGCGAAGCCTCGGCCATCACCTGCGGCGGCAGTGCCCCGCCGGCCCGCACCGACTGCATTGGCAACGAAGCCAGTGCGCCCGCGTTGCCGTGCGCACCCGTGTGCAGGTGCGAATCGATGACCAGCCCGCCGCCCACGAAGGTGTCGACGAAGATGTACAGAAAGCTCTTCAGGTCGTGCCCGCGCCCACCGACCAGCTCCGCCACGCAGGCGGCCACCGTGTCGCGCGCAAAGCTCACAGGCACGTCGGTGCGCGCCCTCACCTCGGCCAGCAAGTCCATCTGGTTCCACTCGTCCGACTGCGCCTTCGACAAGCCCAGCGTGCGGTGCCAGCCGCCAAGCAGGAATGGTGCGGCCAGGCCCACGCCCACGTTGCGCGCGGCCAGCGGCCCGAGCCCGTCGCGCAGGCGATGAATATGCTCGGCAATGGCGGGCAGCAATGCCTGCGCATCCGGAAAGTCGTAGCTCATGGCGTGGCGCTCGCGCACCTGCGCTGCAAAGTCGATCAGCAACCATTCGGCGCCGCGCCGCCCCACCTTGATGCCTATGGCAAAGGCACCGTCGGGGTTCAGCGCCAGCGGCACCGAAGGCTGCCCGATGCGGCCGCGCACGCGGCCCTGCTTGACGATGAGCTGGTCTTCCTCGAGCCGTGCGGTAATAAGCCCGATGGTCTGCGCGCTCAGCCCCGTGAGCCGCGCAAGATCGGCCTTTGGCAGGCTGGTGTGAACGCGCAGGGCCTGCAGCACCACGCGTTCATTGAACTGGCGCATTCCCACCTGGTTGGAGCCGCGCGGTCGCAACAGGTCGGGCGGGCGCAAACCAGCGGAAGCTTGTGCATCAGGCATGCGCCTCCGCCGGCAGTTGGTCTGCTGTCATGGCGCCGGTCATCACGGCCACCGTGTCGCTCATGCTGATGTTCTTCGGATTGAGCACCGCCGCGCGCTTGCCGAGCCGCGCCACGTGAATGCGGTCGGCCACTTCGAACACGTGCGGCATGTTGTGGCTGATGAGCACCACCGGCAGCCCGCGATCGCGCACGCGGCGAATCAGCTCGAGCACCATGTTGCCCTCTTTCACGCCGAGCGCTGCGGTCGGCTCGTCCATGATGACCACATGCCGCGCAAAGGCCGCGCTGCGCGCAACGGCCACGCATTGCCGCTGCCCGCCGGAAAGCGTTTCGACCGCCTGCGTCATCGACTGGATGCCGACCTTCAGGTCTGCCATGCGCGCGGCGCTTTCCTGCAGCATCTTCTTTTTGTCGAGCATGCGCAGCACGTTGCCCATGAAGCCCGGGCGCCGCAGCTCGCGGCCGAGAAAGAGGTTCTCGTAGATGGTCATGGCGGGGGCCACGGCCAGGTCTTGGTAGACCGTTTCGATGCCCGCTCGGCGCGCATCGAGCGGGTTCCGAAAATGCACCGGCGCGCCGTCGAGCAGGATCTCGCCTTCGTCGGGCACCACCGCACCCGAAAGCGCCTTGATGAGCGACGACTTGCCGGCGCCGTTGTCGCCGATCACCGCGAGAATTTCTCCTTCGCGCAGCTCGAAGTCGACACCGTCGAGCGCCGTTACCTGGCCGTAGCGCTTTACCAGGCCCTTGGCCTGCATCACGATCTTGGGGGATTTGAGGTTGGCAACGGCGTTCATCAGCGTGCTCCCCGGCGCGAGAGTTGATCGGCCGCCACCGCAAGAATTACCAGCACGCCCGTTACCAGCACCTGGTAGATCGACGACACACCCATGAGCGTGAGCCCGTTGCGAAACACGCCCACGATCAGCACGCCGATGAGCGAACCCAGCACAATGCCGCGCCCGCCGAACAGGCTGGTGCCGCCGAGCACCACGGCCGTGATGGCGTCGAGGTTTTCGGTTTGCCCCGCATTCGGGTCGCCCACGCCGGTGCGCGCCACCGACAGCAGCGAGGCAACGCCATAGAGCACGCCCGCGGCCACATACACGCCCAGCAGCACGCGTTGCGTGGGAATGCCCACCAGGCGCGTGGCCTCGGCGTTGTTGCCCACCGCATAGATGTGCCGGCCTGCGGCCGTTTCGCGCAGCACAAACCAAGCAAGCGCATACAGCACCAGCATCAGCACCGCGCCCCACGCCACCTCGGCACTGCCGATGGTGAAGGTGGTGCCCAGCCCGGTGAGGCCGGAGGGCAAATCGGTGATGGTTTGCGACGACGAATACAGCTGCGTGATGGCAAACGCGATGTTCAGCGTGCCCAGCGTCACGATGAAAGGCGGCAGCTTGATGCGAGTGACCAGCAGGCCGTTCAGCAGGCCGAACAGCGTGGTCACGCCAATGCCGCACAAGATGGCCACCGGCACCGGCAAGCCGAGCTCGGTGGCGAACTTGCTCATGATGATGCTGCCCAGCGCCATCACCATGCCGCACGACAGGTCGATACCCGCCGTGAGAATGATCAGCGTCTGGCCGATGGCGATCACGCCGACCACCATCACCTGCTGCATGATCAGCGAGAGATTTCCGCCCGTCAGGAAGCGGTCGGACTGCGTCGCAAAGAAGATGCATGCGCCAAGCAGGGCCAGCCACGGCCCCAGGGCGCCCCACGGAATGTGGTGCGTCGGAGATTTCGCCATCAGGTGCTCCGGGCCTTGGTTACTTCTTGCCCCAGCACAGCTCGGCGCCGGTCTTGGTGTCCTTGCTGTCGACGCCCGGCACGCTCTTGCCGGCAATGAGGGTCACGCCCGTGTCTACGTAGCCCGAGGCCTTCTTGCCCGTCTTGGCAAACTCCACGCCCGCCGCCACGCCCATGGCCGCCATCTTGAGCGGGTACTGCTGCGAGGTGGCCGCGATGACACCGGCGTTGGTGTCCTTGATGCCCTGGCAGCCGCCGTCCACCGAGACGATCATCACGCCCTTCTCTTTGCCCGCGCGCTTCAGCGCGTTGTAGGCACCGGCCGCGGCGGGCTCGTTGATGGTGTAGACCAGGTTCACGTCGGGCGCACGCTGCAGGCAGTTTTCCATCGCCGTCTGTGCCTTCGCCTGATCGCCGAAGCTGTCGGCCATGCACACGATTTCAGGCGCCTTCGAGAGCTCGTTCGACTTGGCGTCGTTCGCCTGCAGGCCGAAGCCCTTCATGAAACCGTTGTGCCGCTGCGCGCCCACCGGGTGGCCCGGCAGCAGGTCGAGCGCGACGATCTTCGCCGGCTTGCCCGCCATGGCGGCCTTGGCGTATTCGCCGATCAGCACGCCGGCCGTGTAGTTGTTGGTGGCAAAGAGCGCGTCGGTGGCGTCCGGCGGATCGGCCGGGCTGTCGAGCGCAATCACCATCACGCCCTTGTCGCGCGCCTTCTTGATCGCCGGCACGATGGCCTTGGCGTCGCTCGGCGTGATGAGGATGGTCTTGGCGCCCGCGGCAATCATGTTTTCCATGGCCGTGATCTGCCCCGCGTTGTCGCCGTCGGCCTTGCCCGCCCCTGAAAGCAGCTTGGCGCCGAGCTTCTTGGCCTCTTCCTGCGCGCCCTCTTTCATCTTGACGAAGAAGGGGTTGGTTTCTGTCTTGGTGACCAGGCCGATGACCGGCTGGTCGGCGGCAAAGGCGGCGGACGAAGCAGCCAGGGACATGGCCGCCAGGGCCAGGATGGAGCGGGAACTGAGCATGTGTGTGTCTCCGTGATCAGGCGGCGATGCGCCTGCGGTCTTGGGATCCGGATGCTGGCCGTAGAAGGCGTGAGCGTCCGGGCGCAGGGAGACTATCGAACAGCGAAGCGACTAAATCAAGTGGATTTAGTTATCGGAAACCCGGGGTAACGGTGAGGAGTGGTAACAGGCTGCGGGTAGCGTGAACCCCCACGGCGCGAAGTGTGGGGGGTGACGATCGAACATCGGAACCAAGGCTGCTTCTATTTGATTCAAATGCACATGAGGTGTGTTCGGGACATCTGCTGATCCCATACTTGCTATCTGTTCTCAACGCTATATCGCGCAACACGTGCAACATTCTCGTCAACATCCTTAAGCAGATGCCGAAGTATCTCCGGCGGGGTCTTTGCGTTAGCTGCAATTTTCCGCCGAACAAGAGAGTCCGAATCCCTAGATAGAACAAAAAACAGATCGGGCGGCAATTTTCGCTTCTCGGCAATCATTGAGCGCACAGTGGGATTTCCCTTTTCGACAAGCAGTCTTTTGATTTCGTCAGGAATGGTACGGTTTTGCGCCACATCCAGATGTCTCGCAGCATCGGTATTAATAATTTCTACCCAGACATCAAGAGAAGCCGGATCAGATAGAGATCTGTCTACATCCATCTGATCTTGACTGGAACATAAAGCCCTAAAACGCTCTGCGGATTCAATCATGACTTCGCATTCCTGCATTTGAGACCTTTGAGGTCCACTGTTTTTCCTGCTTCACCTTTGTGTTTACCCATGCGATCACCGTACTCGTCGAGATCAAATGCGTGAACCAGCGTCGTATCACCTTTTTGGTCGAAGTGTTTGAAGGCACTTCCACCATGTCCGGTTTGATCAACCGAATACCAGCTTCCATCCTTCGGATCTCTATAGAATTTAGCAACACCTACACCCGGGACATGTCCTTCACAAATTCGGTCGAATCGATTGATGCCCCATTTTCGACAGGGACAATCTTTCGTTCCGCGGTTATCAATATTCGGTTTACCCGTCTTCGGTTTGCGTCCCGCACCGGAAGTTTTATGTCCCGTCGAAGCCAGTCCGAGCGGGTCAATCCAAACTGTTGGATTAGAAACGTAGCTGTGTAAGTTGAGGCCTCCCTTAAGGCCCATCGGATCTTCGCTGATGAACCGACCCGCCACCGGATCGTAGTACCGATACCGGTTGTAATGCAGCCCCGTTTCCTCATCAAAATACTGCCCCTGGAACCGGATCGGATTCCTGAACCCCGCCCTTCTCCCCGCCTCGCTGATCGTCTCGCGCGCCTCGCCCCAGGCCTTGTGCTGCGCCGACCACGCAGTGCTTCCTTCATGGTCGGTCAGTTCCTGCGGAGTGCCCAGGTGGTCGCATTGATAAAACGCCATCTCCTTCCTGTCGAAGGCGCTCGGCACGGCTGCGCTGTTCGCCATTCCACAGGGGATCCTGCTCGATGTCGTACGCGCCGCCGTTCGCCTCCATCAGCGCCTTCACGTTGAATGACAGGCGGCTTTTTTCTGGGGCAGAAACTGAAGAACTATTCGCGCACGTCAACGCCTTGCGGTCCTGCACTCTTTACCACCTCCACATCCGCGCCGAAGTCTCTATGCGGTGGCTCGTGGCTAGAAAGCTTTTTGTACAGGGCGCACAAGTAGGCAGGCTTGTCTTCAACTTCGTCGAGGTCCACTGCTTGCGGCACTACTCAACCCCAGAGCTTCTCGACCTGACCAGACGACCAGATGTACTCCAAGGCTTTCAGAACTCTTTGCTTGCTCACCGGACCGAAGTATCGAAGTCCACCTTCATTGCATGGAACAGCTTGGCGCGACAAGGCTCTTCGTTGATGTGAAACCCATCAAGCTCGTCATCGCTCATGCGAATAGGTAGCAATGCATCTTATGAATGTAGCGGGGAAATATTTGCGCCATCATGAATCTGACAGATTACCAATCTTATTCAATGACGAATTCAATTCGTCAACAAAAAATTGCCGATCCAATAGAGCGGAATTTATCATCTTTGTGTCCCACTGCCTCCAAACAAATCGCCATCGCCCATCAAACTTTATCAGGTAAGCCTCTTCTCCATCAAAAGCCTCAACAGCCAAAGGAATTGCGGAAAATCTATTGAAGTCAGCATCGCTTAATTGCGCACATTCCTCGATCGCTTGGAAAAACCAGAAATCCCCATGCAAAAAGGCCTTACTCAATCCTTCAAACACAGCTTCGATGCCTCCCGCGAATCCGAAATCGCATTCCGGGAGTTTTTTCATGCGCCCAATCAAATCCCCAATCGCCAACTCCAAGCTACCGAGCGCCATGTATTGATCGAAATCCCCAATAATTGCATCAGATACAAAAAAACAGCACTGAGCAAACCTTCGACCATCCGACAGGATAGTTTTTTTAATCTCTATTCTAAATGGTTGAACTCTATTTTCCAATTTCACACCTCCTTAGGCTATGAACCCCGTCCTTTTGCATTGAATCGATTCGTTTTTGAACCTCTGGAGGCATGACGATTCCTCGACCTTGCGAGCTATCACCATTCCAATGAGCCTTCCCATCATTGCTGTTTCCAAACCGATGGACCACACCTTGTTCATCCAGCGCGTACCAATGCTTACCCTCTCTGTCCGGTATGGCTCCCCTGAACAATTCGGATGCATTGCATGGAATCAAGGATGTTTTCCCGGAGCCTCCGCCTCTGAAATTAGGCGACCTTGAATCGTGATGACCTGGGTCGTCATATTTGGGTTTTGGACCGTGATATCTATTGGCTTTGGACTGCCTCACCAACCCAAGCGGGTCCACCCACTCTATTGGATTTGGGGCAAAAAGTTGAAGATTGACGCCTCCCTTTAATCGGATGGGGTCCGTCGAGAGGAATCTGCCTGAATGAGGGTCAAAGTACCGATACCGGTTGTAATGCAGCCCCGTTTCCTCATCGAAATACTGCCCCTGGAACCGGATCGGATTCCTGAACCCCGCCCTTCTCCCCGCCTCGCTGATCGTCTCGCGCGCCTCGCCCCAGGCCTTGTGCTGCGCCGACCACGCAATGCTTCCTTCATGGTCGGTCAGTTCCTGCGGAGTGCCCAGGTGGTCGCATTGATAAAACGCCATCTCCTTCCTGTCGAACGCGCTCGGCACGCTGCGCTGTTCGCCATTCCACAGGGGATCCTGCTCGATGTCGTACGCGCCGCCGTTCGCCTCCATCAGCGCCTTCACGTCCGGCGTTTCGCTCAGCGCCATGGCGCGCGGCTGCCTGATCTGCATCAGCGGCACGAAGGAATCGCGCTCGTGGATGTAGTGCACGCTCCAGCCCTGCCCTTGCTGTTCATTCAGCGCAGCGGTGCTTTGGGTGCTTTCGAACGCGAGCACGTCGCCGTCCCAACCGAACGAGGTGGTCGCGTCGCCTGATCGCTTGGCGATGCGGCGCCCCAAGGGGTCGTAGCTGAAGGTGGTGGTAATGCCGTCGTGGTCGGTAGCCGCTGCCATGCGGTTGAAGCCGTCCCAGGCAAAGACGGTCTTGCGCCCGTTCTTCACCCGCTCGATGAGATTGCCGCGCGCGTCATAGCGGTAGCTGGTGCCTGCGTATTCCTTCAGGAGGTTGTCGAGCAGCTTGTTGGCCGTGCGCTGTACCGGACCTTCAGCCTGGGCAGGGTCGACGATGTTGCCCGCGGGATCGAAGGCGAACACCTCGCGGCCGAGCCGGCTGTTGGCTTCGAGCAGGCGGCCGACGGGGTCGTAGCGGTAGTCCAGCCGACCACGGCGGCTGTCGCCGATCGAGGCGAGCTGGCCGGCCTTGTCGTAGGTGTAGCGGCGGCTGAGTTCCAGCGCATCGGCGGGGCCGCGGCCGGTTTGTGAAATGCGCTGCTCCAGCAGCCGGCCGGCGGGGTCGTACTTCTGGCGCTGGCTCAAGCCGTTGCCTTGCTCCCTGGCCACCTCGCGGTGCAGATCATCGCGTTCGAAGCCGAGAATGTCTTGCCCATCGACAAGAAGTCCGTGCACGTGGCCAGAACCATAGGTGAGCCATTGGGTCACGTGGCCGTCAGGGCGAGTGGTGGCAATGCGCTCGTTGAGCTCGTCGTAGCGGTGTTGCCACACCGCCGTGCGCGCATTTGCAAGATAGTGGTGATGCTCGCGCGTCAGGTTGCCGGCCGGGTCATAGAACCACTGCAGGCGCGCATCGCGGTTGGCGGCCTCCACCAGGCGGCCATTGAGGTCGTACGCGAAGTGCTCAAGCTGGCCTTCGCCCGCATTCCGCTCCACAAGGCGGCCGAGCGCATCGAACTGCAGTTGGGTCGCGTGGCCGGCCTCGACCACTTCGGCGAGCGTACCGGTGGTTGCCTCGTGGCGGTAGTGCGTGGTCTTGCGGTCGAAGCCGGTTTCTTCCAGCAGGCGGCCCACCGGGTCATAGCGAAAGTTGTAGTGGCTGCCGTTTTCGTTCTGCAGCTCGGTCAGCCGGCCCAGCAAGTCCCAGTGGTATTTGAGCGAGCGGCCTGCAGCGTCGGTACGGCTTGCGATGAGGCCTGCACGCGTGTAGCTGTAGCGGGTGCGGCGGCCGAGCGCGTCGGCGTGCGCGAGCAGGCGCCCTTCGGCATCGTGCGTGAAGTGCTCGCTGGTTTCGTCGGGCAGCACAATTTCTTCGAGCTGGCCTGCGGCGTAGCGATAGCTGGTGGTGTTGCCTGCTGCATCCACGGCCTTGGTCACGCGGCCGCGTTGGTCGTACTCCCACTGGCTGGTCTTGGCGGAGCAATCGGTGTAGCTGAGCAGTTGCCCCGACGGGGAATAAACGAGCGCCTTCACGCCGCCCTTTGCATCGGTAATGCGCACAGGGCGCCCGGCCTTGTCGTAGGCGTACTCGGTCTTGTGGCCCAGCGGGTCGATCTCTTCCGTCAGGTGGCCCTGTGCGTCGTAGTCGCGCTTCCACACGCCTCCCTCAGCGTCGCGGATACCGGTGAGGCGGTGCTGGTTGTCGTACTCGAAGTGCACCTGGCTGCCGTCGGCCCGGGTGTGCCTTTGCAGGTTGCCGTCTTCGTCGTAGATGTAGTCGTCGGTGGTGCCATCGGTATGCACATGGCGCGTGACGTTCTTTGCGTCGTCGCGAAAGAACCATTCCTCCAGCTTGTCGGGGTGGATGACGCGGTAGGTGTAGCCCTCGATGTCGTAGTAGTTCCAGGTCTCTCCGCCCAATGCATCGGTGACGTAGGTCAGGCGGATGTTGGCGTCCCACTCCAGCTGCAGCGCAAAGCTGCCGTCGTCGGACCATTCGCGCACGGCCTTGGCGTCGGCGCCGGTGCCGTCGTACTCGAGGTTCATGCCGCGGCCGGTGCGGTCGGTGTAGCGGGTGACCAGGTGATGGCTGTAGGTGTAGCTCCAGCTGGCACCGTTCTCGTCCTGCGCGGCAACCAGGTCGCGCTCGGCATCGTGCGTGTAGGCGGCCAGCTGGCGCACGACCTGGCCGTCCTTCAGCTCCCACAGCGACTGGATGAGGCCGGTCTTCGCATCGGGCTGGGTGCCCACATGGGCCATGACCGCATCGCCCTGCTTGCTGATGATGTCGCTGAGCACCTGCTCGCCGGTGGAAGCAATCACGTGGTCGTAGCGCAGACCGATGGACATGCCGTCTTTTGCCTGTTGCGCCACCAGGCGAAAGTACGGCTGCTTGCTGTCGACCAGTTCGTAGAGTTCGCGCCAATCGCCTTGGGCTCCCGCCGGCAGCGGCTTGCCGAAGTCGAGTGCCAGCAAGGTTTCGCTGAGGCGCGAGACGGTTATTTCTTCGATGGCATCGCGATAAGACTGGCCAACCGCCAGCACCGGATACGAGTGGCTGCGCCCATCGGCCGCGTGATAGACCAGGCTCGCGCGCCCCTTGCGGACGCCGCGCGCGGGCGTCGCGATGTCCACGCGCATGCTGTACGGCGTGATCCATCGTGCACCCAGGCTGCCTCGGTCGAAGGCATCGAGGTCGCTGGCGTAGGTGCGCGCCCATTCGATGGGCAGCGGTGCGCCAAGCACGAAGTCGGCGTGCGTAAAGCTCTCATTGCCGATCGCGAGGCTGATCGAAGCACCTACGCGCGCCTTCGCGGGGCAGTTTTTACAACCCGCACTCGGTCCTCGTGCACCCGCCTGCTTGCTGATGTGCCCCAGCGCCGTACCCGGCTTGGCCCTCTCGGCCTTGGTCCCGTTCTGCGGCGACACGATGGCCGAACGCTTGCCCTTCTTGCGCAGCAATGCATCACGCAGCTTGTGCAGCAGCCACATGATGCTGGCCTGCGCCTCGCGGTCGGCGAGCTTGGACAACTGCCCGCGCAGCAGCCGCTTGAAGTCGAGCATCTGCGTGATGACGCCGTTCACCCGGCTGGCCACGCCTGCCGGCAGCTGGCTTGCCGCCGCCTTGGCCACGTAGTTGGCCGACTCCTTGGTGTAGCGCACCGCAGTGCCCCACATGCGGCTCCAGGTGCTCTGCGTTTTCGGGTCGTGCACCCTGGTTTCCGCCGCGCCGGGCCTGGCGACGGTGAACAGGTCTTTCTGGCCCAGCACACGCCGAAGAATGTCCACGAGGTTGTCGATGATCTTGTCGGCCAGGTCCGCGCAGCTCTTCAGGATGCCGTCGAGCTTGTCTATGGCGCCGTCGATGAACTTGTCGAGCTCGCCCACGATCGTGGCGTTGAGGTGCCCCACCAGCGTGGTGACGATGGCAGCGCCCAGGTTCGACGCAGCGCTCTTCAGCTGCTGCTTCACCAGGTGCAGCGTGGGCCGCAGGCTCATGCGTGCAGCCGCCATGGTGGGCGGTAGCGGAATCAAGCCAATGAGGTTGATGCCTAGGCTCACCCACGTCAGAAACGCTTCGACCCCGTCCTTGGCTTTCTTCTCGACGATGTTGATGATGTCCAGGAACACATCCACCAGCGCCATGATGTTGCCGACGATCGGAATGCTGCCCAGCACCATCGTGAGCCGCTCCAGCGTGACGTAGCCGCCGCTGAACGAGCGCAGCCAATCGTCCACCGCCTTGCTGGCGGCGGCAACGTCTTCGCGGGTGATGGTGTTCAGCGGCGCAACGGCCGTCTGGGGTTCGCGCTGCGTTGGCGCCTTGGTTCCTTCCGTCCCTGCCATCTTTTTATTCTTCCTCTCAGTTGATGTTCGCGCCCTGGAACTCCAATTGCTCGAACGTGCTGCCCGTGAAGTCCACGCTGCGGCCCTGCAGGCCTTGCGCATGCACCACGGTGCCGCCGCAGTTCAGCACGCCCACGTCATTCCAGCGGCCGCCCGCAAAGCTGATGTCGTCCCAGTGGCATTGCGTGAAGGTGCTGGTGCCGATGCTGCCGCCATCGAAGTTGGCGCGCGTGAAGCTGCAGTTGACGAAGGTGCAGCCGTTGATCGCTATGCCGCTGAAGTCGCATTGGGTGAAGTTGCAGCCGGTGAACTGGCAGGCACTCCAGCCCGCTTGCTTGAAGCTGGTGGCGGTGAAGCTGGTGCCCGCGAAAGTCGAACCCGCAAACTGCGCCAGCCCCAGGTCGAGCGCCGCGTAGGCAAAGCTGTCGGCTTGCCCCACAAGGCCCGCCGGCGCCCCGCCCGCGCCCTTGCGCCACATGTCGTGGGCCAGGATGATCAGCTGCGAGCTCACGTGAGCGGGCTCCAGCCCGAAACAACCTTTTCGGTTTCGATTTCGCTCAACAGCCAGCCGGCTTCAGCGTTGCCGTTCTTCTGCGACTCCGCCGCCCAATAGGCAGCTTTTGCAAGGTCGGTGCCGCTCATGTACAGGTCGTAGGCAAGGTTGTGCTGCGCAATGCTGTGGCCGCCCTTGGCTGCCATCGAAAGCCAGTGCATCGATTGATCGGGATCGGAGAACGTGAAGGTGTAGTACAGCGAGAGCCGAAAGGCGGAGTCGGCATTGCCGGCTTCCGCCTTTGCCGCTAGTGCAAGGCGTTGCTCATCAGTGAGCGCATAGCTCTGCGCGCCAGAAATGGGAGAGAGGGAAGAGGCCGAAGCGGAAGCATCGTTTTCCATGAGCTGTTCTCCGTTGCGTTAGGCACTTAGCGGCTCCCCGCTTCGCGCAAGATTTCGCCCGATGTTCTAGAGGCGATGTACAGCA
The DNA here is from genome assembly GCF_031456585.1 of Variovorax sp. 3319. Taxonomy (NCBI): domain Bacteria; kingdom Pseudomonadati; phylum Pseudomonadota; class Betaproteobacteria; order Burkholderiales; family Comamonadaceae; genus Variovorax; species Variovorax sp. 3319. The sequence goes on along the minus strand of NZ_JAVDUZ010000003.1, from coordinate 187,294 downwards.
CCGAACGGCCGAGGCGGTTTGCATTGCCGAGGCCCTTCTTGCCCGGTTCGAGCTTTGCGACAAAGGCGATTCCGATGGTGTTTTCACCGTTCTCGTCCTCGCCGTTTTCACGCGTGCGCTCGCTGATTTGGATGTCGAAGTTCTTCAGGTCTTGCCCTGTCTGCGCAAAACGCTCATAGGCGTGGCCCAGGGCAATGGCGAGCGGCGTGGCGGCCTGCTCCTTCACCGCGGCGGTCGCGAGTTCGGCACCCTGCCATCCATGTTTTGCGCAATTCATCATTGGCCGGGAATTTTCTGCAGGAGCCTGCCCGCATCCGCATCGCCGTTCTTGAGTGCCTCTCGGGCCCAGCGCGCGGCTTCCGCAAGGAAGGCACCGTCCATCTGCAGAACGACGGCGAGGTTGTATTGCGCCACCGGATGGCCTCCCTCTGCCGCCCGCCTGAGCCAGCGTCGTCCCTGGCCCCTGCCGTCCTGGTGCACGAAGTGGTGGTACTTCGAAAGGCGAAATGCGGCCTCGGAATCGCCAGATTCGGCCTTTGCGACCAGCACAGCCTGTTCTTGCGCGCCAAGCGCGGCTGACTGGAGTGCCTCGATTTCGTGCAGGAGCCGCCCCGCATCCATATCGCCGTTCTTGCGTGCCTCGGCGGCCCAATGCGTAGCTTGAGCGAGCTGCTCGCCGTCCATATACAGCGCAACCGCGAGATCGTATTGGGCCGACGCATGGCCGCCCTCCGCCGCCAGCTTGCGCCATTTCCGCGTCTGCACGCGGTCTTGATTCACGAAGTTGTAGTACCTCGAAAGCCGGAAGGCCGCCCCTGCATCGCCGGCCTCTGCCTTCGCCGCCGCCGCGGCCTGCTCTTCGGGGGTGAGCATTGCGGACTGTGCCGCCCTGATCGCGGCCAGAAGGCGCTGCGCATCCGCATTGCCGTTCTTGCGCGCCTCGTCGGCCCAGTGCGCCGCCTCCGCAAGGTTCTTGCCGCGCGTGCTCAGGTCGGAGGCAAGGTTGTATTGCGCCACTGCATGGCCGCTCTTGGCCGCCAGTTGCAGCCATCGCATTTGCTGCTCCTGGTCGCGGCGCACGAAGCCGTGGTAGTTCGAAAGGCGGAACGCGGCCTCGGCATCACCAGCTTCGGCGTTCGGGGCCAGCGCGGCCTGTTGTTCGGGCGTGAGGAAGTAGCTCGATGCGCCGGAAATCGGGGCCGCGGGGGTGTTGCTGTTGTCCATGCCAAGGCACTCCGTGAGATGCGAAAGAGAAATGGCCAGTGCAAGCACGGCCGGCACCGCATGCAATGACGGGTTGCGGGCCTGCTTCATGGTGGTGGCCTGAATGTGCGCCATTTACCGAGGTCGGAGGTGTCCATCTTTCCATCCGCCGTCATACCGGCTGGCTGGGTTTTTCCGTTAGGCCAGATCCAGAGGAATTTGTCGGGTGCGCTCACCGGTGCGTTGAGCTCCGTCGCAAGCTGCTGCGCAAAGGGTGCCTCACCCTTGCCGGTTTCGCACGACATCAGCACCACGTGCTGCCCCTTTGTGTACGAGGGATGCGACCGGATCTGCTCGGCAAGCTCGACAGGCTTCACTTCCTGGCGCGACGCGTTCTGCATAATCGACTTGTTCCCGTGGCCGCCGACCGTGAAGGTGCCCGGCGGATTCGGAATGTTGTCTCCCGACGCTCGGATCGCCTCGTCATGCGGGAACATATTGATATCCACCAGCCCCAGCGGATCGATGCCGCGCACCGGGTTATTGCCCACGTACACATGCAGGTTGCGTCCGCCCGCCAGCCCCAGCGGATCGCGCGAGACATAGCGACCGCTCGCCGGGTCGTAGTAGCGGTGGCGGTTGTAGTGCAGCCCGGTTTCCGCGTCGAAGTACTGGCCCTGGAAACGAATGGGATTCGCAAAGCCCGCACGCCGCCCGGCCTCGCTGATGGCCTCGCGCGCCTCACCCCAGGCCTTGTACTGCGCGGACCATGCCACGCGTCCCTCGCTGTCGGTGAGTTCGTGCGGTGTGCCGAGATGGTCGCATTGGTAGAAGGCGATCTCGCTTCGGATGAAGCCTTCGGGCGCGGGTTGCTCTTCGCCGTTCCAGAGCGGGTCTTGCTCGATGTCGTAGGCACCGCCGTTGGCAGCCATCAACGCCTTCACGTCGGGCGTCTTGCTCAGGGCGATGGCTTGCGCCTGGCGCACCTGCACCAGCGGCACGAAGGAGTTTCGCTCATGGATGTAGTGCACGCTCCAGCCCCGGCCTTGCTGCTCTTGCGCACCCGCGATGGTCTGGGTGCTTTCGAAAGCCAGTGTGTCGCCGTCCCAACCGAACAGCGTCACGGCATCGTGGGCATGCTTGGATATGCGGCGGCCCATCGGGTCGTAGCTGAAGGTGGTTGCGGTGCCGTCTTCGCTGGTGGCGGTGGTCATGCGGCCGAAGCCGTCCCACGCAAAGGCGGTCTTGCGGCCATTGCGCGTGCGCTCCACGAGGTTGCCCTGCTCGTCGTAGCGATAACGGGTGCCGGCATATTCCTTCAGCAGGTTGTCGAGCAGCTTGTGCGCCGTGGCCTGCTCGGCCAGGGGCCCGGTGCTCGCCGGACTTGCAATGTTGCCGGCCGGGTCGAAGGCAAAAACCTCGCGGCCGAGGCGGCTGCTGGCCTCCACGAGACGATCGACGGGGTCGTAGCGGTAGCTGAAGTTGCCGTGTCGGCTGTCGCTGATGGCGATCAGGTGGCCAACCTTGTCGTAGCTGTAGCTACGGCGCAGTTGCAGCGCCTCGATTGCGCCCGGCCGTGTTTGCGCAATGTCCTGCTGCAGCAACCGGCCGACATTGTCGTAGCGCAGCCGTTGGCTGAGGCCGTTGTGCTGCTCGCGCAGGACTTCGCGGTGAAGATCGTCGCGCTCGAATCCGAGAATGTCTTCGCCGTCGAGCAGGAGGCCGTGCACATGCCCGGAGCCGTAGGTCAGCCACTGGGTGGTGTGGCCGTCGGGGCGAATCGTTGCGACCCGCTGGTTGAGTTCGTCGTAGCGGTGCTGCCAGATGGCCGTGCGCGCGTTGGCGATGTAGTGGTGATGCTCACGCGTGAGATTGCCGGCCGGGTCGTAGAACCACTGCAGCCGCGCATTGCGGTTGGCGGCTTCGATCATTCGGCCATTGCCGTCGAATGCAAAGCGCTCGGTGTCCTCGCCGGCAGTGCGTTCGACCAGGCGCCCCATCGCATCGGATTGCAGCTGCATCACGCGTGCGCCCTCTTCCACCGCCACAAGCCGGCCCGTGCTTTCGTCGTGAAGGTAGCGGGTGGTCTTGCGGTCGAAGCCGGTTTCCTGGAGCAGCCGGCCCACGGGGTCGTAGCTGAAGCTGTAACGGCTGCCGTTCTCGTTCTGCAGTTCGGTGAGCCGGCCGAGCAGATCCCACTGGTAGCTGAGTGAGTGGCCTGCGGCATCGATGCGGCCGGACACGAGGCCCGAGCGCGTGTAGCTGTAGCGCCTTCTGCGTCCGAGCGGGTCGATGTGCGCGAGCAACCGGCCTTCAGGATCGTGCACGAAGTGCTCCCGCGTGGCGTCGGGCGCGGTAATTTCTTCGAGCTGACCAGGAGAGTTGCCTTCGCCACGTTGCACGAAGCCTTCACCCGACGGGCTGTAGCGGTAGCGGGTGGTCTGGCCCGCAGCGTCGATGGTCTTGATCGTCCGGCCGCGGCTGTCGTACTCCCAGCGCCGGGTCTTGCCCGAACAATCGGTGAAGCTCGCGAGGAGGCCTCGGGGCGTATAGCTCAGCAGCTTCGTCCCGCCCTTTGCATCGGTCACGCGCACGGGCCGCCCGGCCTTGTCGTAGGCGTACTCGGTCTTGTGGCCCAGCGGGTCGATCTCTTCCGTCAGGTGGCCCTGTGCGTCGTAGTCGCGCTTCCACACGCCGCCCTCGGCGTCGCGAATGCCGGTGAGGCGGTGCTGGTTGTCGTACTCGAAGTGCACCTGGCTGCCGTCGGCCCGGGTATGCCTTTGCAGGTTGCCGTCTTCGTCGTAGGTGTAGTCGTCGGTGGTGCCATCGGTATGCACATGGCGCGTGACGTTCTTTGCGTCGTCGCGAAAGAACCATTCCTCCAGCTTGTCGGGGTGGATGACGCGGTAGGTGTAGCCCTCGATGTCGTAGTAGTGCCAGGTCTCGCCGCCCAATGCATCGGTGACGTAGGTCAGGCGGATGTTGGCGTCCCACTCCAGCTGCAGCGCAAAGCTGCCGTCGTCGGACCATTCGCGCACGGCCTTGGCGTCGGCGCCGGTGCCGTCGTACTCGAGGTTCATGCCGCGGCCGGTGCGGTCGGTGTAGCGGGTGACCAGGTGATGGCTGTAGGTGTAGCTCCAGCTGGCACCGTTCTCGTCCTGCGCGGCAACCAGGTCATGTTCGGCGTCGTGCGTGTAGGCGGCCAGCTGGCGCACGACCTGGCCGTCCTTCAGCTCCCACAGCGACTGGATGAGGCCGGTCTTCGCATCGGGCTGGGTGCCCACATGGGCCATGACCGCATCGCCCTGCTTGCTGATGATGTCGCTGAGCACCTGCTCGCCCGTGGAAGCAATCACGTGGTCGTAGCGCAGGCCGATGGACATGCCGTCTTTGGCCTGTTGCGCCACGAGACGGTAGCGGGGTTGGCCTTCTACGCGTTCGTATATCTCTTGCCAGTCGCCGCGCTTGCCGAAATCCAGCGTCAACAGCGTGTCGCTGAGCTTGCTCAGCGTCAGGTCTTCGACGGCATCGCGATGCACCTGTCCCACTTCCAGCATCGGGTACGAGTGGCTGCGTCCGTCGACGCCGTGGTAGACCAGCCCGCCGTTCGGCGCAATGTCGATGCGTGTCGTGTACGGCGTAATCCACCGCGCACCCAACATGCCGCGGTCATAGGCATCCATCTGGCTGCGATAGACGCGCGACCACGAGATCGATAGTGGCGCGCTCAAGACGAAATCGGTATGTACGAAGCTCTCGCTGCCGGTCGCAAGGCTGATGGAGCCACCGACCGCCGCGCGCGCCGGCCGGTTGCGGCAGCCCGGGTCGTTGCGAGCGGGGGCCTGCTTGCTGATGTGGCCGAGCGCGGCGCCGGGTTTGTCCTTGTCTGCCTGCGCACCTTTTGCCGGCGGCACGATTGCCGCGCGCTGTCCCCGCTTGCGCAGCAGCGCAGCCTTGAGCTTGTGCAGCAACCACATGATGCTGGCCTGCGCCTCGCGGTCGGCCAGCTTCGACAACTGCCCGCGCAGCAGTCGCTTGAAGTCGAGCATCTGCGTGATGACGCCGTTGATCCGGCTCGCCACGCCTGCGGGCAGCTGGCTTGCCGCCGCCTTGGCCACGTAGTTGGCCGACTCCTTGGTGTAGCGCACGGCAGTGCCCCACATGCGGCTCCAGGTGCTCTGCGTTTTCGGGTCGTGCACCCTGGTTTCGGAAGCTACAGGCTTGGCCACCGTGAACAGGTCCTTCTGGCCCACGACGCGCCGAAGAATGTCCACGAGGTTGTCCACGATCTGGTCGGCCAGGTTCGCGCAGCGCTTCAGCATGTCTTCGAGCAGCGAGATAGCGCCATCGATGAACTTGTCGAGCTCGCCCATGATCGTGGCGTTCAAATGTCCGACCAGCACCACGACGATCGTCTCGCCCAGGTTGGACGCCGCCGTCTTGAGTTGCTGCCTCACCAGGTGCAGCGTGGGCCGCAGGCTCATGCGCGCAGCCGCCATGGTGGGCGGCAATGGAATCAGCCCGATCAGGTTGATGCCCAGGCTCACCCACGTCAGAAACGCCTCGACGCCATCCTTGGCTTTTTTCTCGACGATGTTGATGATGTCCAGGAACACATCCACCAGCGCCATGATGTTGCCGACGATCGGAATGCTGCCCAGCACCATCGTGAGCCGCTCCAGCGTGACGTAGCCGCCGCTGAACGAGCGCAGCCAATCGTCCACCGCCTTGCTGGCGGCGGCAACGTCTTCGCGGGCGATGGTGTTCAAAGGAGCGACCGCGGTCTGGGGTTCTCTTTGAGATGGTTGTTGTTGCGATCCTTCCGCCATTGCCCTGTTTTCCCTGTTGCCTGAGTCGTCTTGTTATTTGAAATACACGCGGTGCCGCTTCAGCCCATGAAGCCGGGCGTGCGACCCGCAAGCGCGGGATTGGTGCCAGCCGTGGCCATGCCCGTCTTGATGCCGGCCGACATGCCGCCGCTCATCGCGCTGCTTGCCACATTGGCAATGCCGGCGACGGGCGCGCCCATCGGTCCGAGCCGCGCACCGGCGGCCTGCATTGCCATGCCTGTTGCGGCCTGGCTCGCCTGGCCCAGCAGCGCCTTGGCGCCCCCTTGCTGGATCGCCTGAGCGGCACCCACGGCCTGTTGCGCCATGCCTGCCGCCTGGGTGACCTGGCCCAGCATGCCTGCGGCCTTGCTGTTCATGCCCGCGACACCTGCAAGCGCGCCCGCGGCGCCGCCAGCCGATCCGGCCAGGCCGGCAAGATTGCCGGCACCACCCAGAACACCCGAAAGGCCCGACGACGTGCTGCCCCCGGCACTGGCGCCGGCGGCACCACCGGCAGGCTCTTTCACCTTCCAGTCCTTGGGCGTGCCGAAGTAGCTGCCCTCGTCCCACGGGTCGCGCGGGTCCTTGCCGAAGGTGACTTTGGCAGTGCCGATCGGCAAGCCCGAGACGCTTGCAAAGCCGTTGCGGTCGAAGGTGCCGGCGTGCGTGCCGCCTTCCGAATCGACCACGGTGAAGTCGCCCTGCGCAACGCCCTGGTGCTTTTCGCCGGTGGGCTTGATGTATTGGTGATACAGGTCGAGCTGGCCCTTGGGCAATTGCGGCGGGTTGGGCAGCGCGGGCTTGCCCTGGCTGGCTGGCCCCACGAGGCTGTGCACCGCCGCATGCTCGCGCCAGGTGCCCGAAGTGCCGTGCTCGATGCCGCCCGAGCTCCAGCGGCTGTAGCTGGAGCCGCCGTTGATCACCACCTCTTCCTTCGCGTGGATGGTGATCTTGTTGGCGGTTTGCGTGATGTTGAGCTTGGCGAGCACGTTGACGCTGTCCTTCAGCGCCTTGATGTCGATGTCCGCACTGGCCGCCACCAGCCGCATGCCGGCCTTTGAGGCGAACATGCGGATGGCGCTTTGCACGCTCACAAGAAAGCTTTTGCCCGCGCTCACGCTGGTGTGGCCGCCGCTGGTGAGCGCGGTGTGCTCGTTGCTCACCACATGCGTGGAGCCCTGCGCCACGGTTTGCAGGCCCTTGGCGCTGGCAAGCGTGAGGTGCGGCTCCTGGAACTCGGGGAATTCGCCTTGCTCGCGGTTGCCACCTTGGCCCTTGATGGCGTCGTTCTGCTCCTTGAGGCCGGTGGCAACTTCGTCCTGGTCTCCGGCATCGTGCGCCTGCGCGGCCTGCGCTGCTTCGCTCAGGCCCTCGTGCAGGTCGCGCGCCTGCGTGAGCCGGCCGACGGTTTCACCCATGTCGGTGGTATGCGCCTGCGCGTTGGGGCGCGGCTCCGTGGTCACCAGCAGCCCCTTGGCCGCGCGTGCCACACCATGCCCGTCGGTGCGCAGTTCAAAGCCCTGCCCGCGCGGCTCCTTGCGCCCTGCGGTGTCTTCGATGCGGCCGATGTGCCCCACGCTCAGCTGGCTCGCCTGATGGTCGCTGCGCAGCTGCGCCTGGATTTTTCCGTGGGTGTCGTCCAGCACCAGATGGTTGCCGCGCCCGCCGCCGAGTTCGCGGCTGCGAATGCCCGACAAGTGCTTTTGCTCCGGCAACTGCCAGGCGGCCATGGTGTCGGCGTTGTAGACGCAGCCCGTCACGATCGGGTAGTCAGGGTCGCCGTTGAGAAAGTCGACGATCACCTCCATGCCGATGCGCGGCACCGACACTGCGCCGAATGTGGCACCCGCCCATGCGGTGGACACACGGACCCAGCAGCTGGAGTTTTCGTCGTCCTTGCCAAGGCGGTCCCAGTGAAACTGCACCTTGATGCGGCCGTATTGGTCGGTCCAGATTTCTTCGCCGGTCGGCCCCACCACCATGGCCGTTTGCGGACCGCGGGTGCGCGGCTTGGGCGTGGTGCGCAAGGGGCGCCATGCGAGGCTGGTGGGCTGGGCATCGAATGCAAAGCGCTGCACCGAGCCTTCTGTAGCCTCGGCGCCCTCGCTCGCCTGCAGGTTTTCCTGCAGGTGGTAGCTCACGCTCAGCAGCAGGTATTGGCGGTTCTGGTCGGCCCGCGGATGGCCGGTGAGCCGAAGCGTGTGGCCGGTTGCCAACTCGCGCAGGTTGGAGCGCCCCGTTGCACGGTTGCGCTGGCTCAGTTGCTCTTCATTGCGGATGCGCGCGTAGGTCTCGCCGTCTGCGTGCTGCACAAAGCCGCCGGGCCACTCGTAGTTTTCGTAGCTGTCGTGGTCATGCCCAGGCGGCATTTGCCGCAGGTGCGAGAGGTCGGCCTTGGGCTTCTCGAAGTCGTAGTCGTTGTTGTAGTGGTGGCCCGCGCGCACCTCTTCCGCGGTTTCCCAGGCATAGATGCGCTCGCGCTGGCCCATGCCGGATTTTTCGAGCGGATGAAAGCGCACCGACTCTCCGCCGGGCAGCGGAGCGTGCGAGCTGGCAATGTCGTCCGCAAACACCAGCACGTGCTGCGAGGCCTCGTGCCGGAAGTAGTAGTAGATGCCTTCGAGCTCGCACAGCCGCGATACGAAGTTGAAGTCGCTCTCGTGGTACTGCACGCAGTAGTCCCAGCGGCGATAGTCGCCGCGGCTGAGCTTCTTTTCGATCGGGTAGCCGTAGCTGCCCAATACCTCCGTCAATATGTCGGGCACGCTCTTGCCCTGAAAAATGCGGAAATCGCTGCGGCGCGTAGCAAGCCACAGCCACGGGCGCAATTGCAGGCGGTAGAACGAATGGCGCGCGTCTTCCTGTTGCAGGCCAAAGCGCGTCGCAATTCCACCCAGGTAGCGCACGCCACCGCTCTCGGTTTCGACCGCCACGGTCGACGCCTTGCCCAGTAAGGCCTTCGACTCAATGGCATTGCTGCTGCCCAAGAGGTCGATGTCGAAGGTGTAGAGCTGGCTCAGCGCCTCGCGGCCCACCAGCTGGCGAAATTGCAACGCTTCGCCGAGCGGCGTCTGAATAGTGACACGACGGTTCATTGCTGCACCGCGAACCGCTTATAAGACAAATCACTTAACCGCAATTCATCCAATAACAATATTGTTTTCAAAACGAGCTTCATGCTCACCTCCCCATTGCATGTTTTCACAATTATTTTAAATGTTGATTTATCGTAAAAGCCAATGCCAAATTTCACGGTTTAGCGGTTCAACATAAAGTTCACAGGCGCGGGGCTGCCGCGCAATTGGGCAAATCAATTCGCGCAGCAAATCGGCGGAAGGCCCGCCGACAAGACGAAGAAGCAGAAGAAGAACGGGGGCTGCGTCTCAGGCCGCGCGCGCCTGCGCCGGCCGTTCGAGCCTTGCCACCTGCCAGGCGCAGAGGCTGCCTGCCACGGCCAGGAGGGCCGCAAGCGCGAACATGGTGCGGTACCCGAACTCCTGCGCCGCGGCCCCGCCGAGCAACACGCCCAGCACACCGCCAAAGCCGTAGCCGATCACGGTGAACAGCGCTTGCCCCCGCCCGCGCAGCCGCCCCGGAAAGCGGCGCGACACCACGGCGATGCAGGTGGTGTGATGCGCCGCAAAACTCAATGCGTGCAGCCACTGCGCGATGACAAGCGCCGCAATGGAGCCGCCCAGCCCGGCGGTCAGGCCCAGCCGCGCCACGGCCGCGATGCCGCACACCAGCATCCAGCGCGGCATGGGCAAGAGGCCGATGAGCCGCCCTTGCAGAAAGAACCACACGATTTCGGCCACCACGGACAGCGCCCACAGCAGGCCGATAACGCTCTTGCCGTAGCCCAGCGAATCGAGGTACAGCGAGAAGAAGGCATAGACCGAGAAGTGCGACATCACCTGGAAGAACAGCGCCGCAAAAAACCACCGCACGGCCGGAATGCGCAGCACGGGGCCAATGGGCTCCTTTACCGCGTCATGCGCGGCGACGGGCTCGCGAATGTCGGGAAGCTTCATGGTCGCAATCAGCACAACGGCCAGCGTGCCGGCGGCCCAGGCCGGAAAGTGCTTCATGCCGAAGCGCTCGAACCACTCGCCCGCGAAGAACACCGTCACAAGAAAGCCGGCAGAGCCGCAAAGGCGAATGCGCCCGTAGCGCCCCCAGTCGCCGGCCACAAGCTGCGCCATGGCGGCCTCGGTGAGCGACATCATCGAGCTGGTGTGGGTGAACATTACAAGCAGCACCAGCGCCAGCCACCACGCACCGCCATGCCACCACAGCCCGAACGAGCTGGCCAACGCCACCGCGGCGCTGAAGCGCAGCAGCATCACGCGGTGGCCTGTGTGGTCGCTGAGCGCGCCCCAGGCATAAGGGGCGAACACCCGGGTGATCGACTGCACGGAGGCCAGCAGGCTGATCGTGAAGATCGGCAGCCCCAGGTCCTTGAGCCACAGCGGCAGGTAGGGGTTGAAGAAGCCGATGTGCGCAAAATAGCTGGCCGACAGACCAGCAAATGCCAACAGGTGGCCGCGTCCGGCGGCCACTGGTGGCGGGGCGGACACTAGAGAAAAGACGCCTGCGGCGAGGCAGCTTCGGTCTTGTCGGCCTGCACTTTTTGCTCGTGCTGCACGTCGCCGCACTGGGCACGGTTGCGCAGCACGTGCTCCATGACCACCAGCGCGAGCATGGCTTCGGCAATGGGCGTTGCACGAATGCCAACGCAGGGGTCATGGCGGCCCTTGGTGACCACCTCGACCGGGTTGTTGTTGATGTCGATGGACTGGCGCGGGCTGATGATCGAGCTGGTGGGCTTGATCGCGATACTCACTTCCAGGTCTTGCCCGGAGCTGATGCCGCCGAGAATGCCGCCCGCATTGTTGGTAACGAAGCCCGTGGGCGTAATCGAGTCGCCATGCGTGGTGCCGCGCTGCGTGATGCTGTCGAAACCGGCGCCAATTTCAACCGCCTTCACCGCATTGATGCCCATCATTGCGTAGGCAATTTCAGCGTCCAGCTTGTCGAAGAGCGGCTCGCCCAGGCCAACGGGCACGTTGGTGGCCGTAACCCGAATGCGCGCCCCGCACGAATCGCCGGCCTTGCGCAGGCGGTCCATATACGCTTCGAGCCCGCTCACGTCGGCAATCGGCGCGAAGAACGGGTTGTTGGGCACGTGGTCCCAGTTTTCGAAAGGAATGGCAATCTCGCCGATTTGCGTCATGCAGCCGCGAAACACCATGCCGTGCTTTTCGGCCAGCCACTTCTTGGCAACCGCGCCGGCAGCCACCATGGGTGCCGTGAGCCGTGCCGAAGAACGCCCACCGCCTCGCGGATCGCGGATGCCGTATTTCTTCCAGTAGGTGAAGTCGGCATGGCCCGGGCGGAACTGCCGGGCAATCTGGCCGTAGTCCTTGCTGCGCTGGTCGGTGTTCTGGATCAGCAATGCAATGGGGGTGCCGGTGGTCTTGCCCTCGTACACGCCCGAAAGAATCTGCACCGCATCGGGCTCATTGCGCTGAGTAACGTGACGGCTGGTGCCGGGGCGCCGGCGGTCGAGGTCGCCCTGGATGTCGGCTTCGCTCAGTTCCATGCCCGGCGGGCAGCCGTCGATCACGCAGCCGATGGCCGGGCCGTGCGACTCGCCGAAATTGGTGACCGCGAAGAGAGTTCCGAAGGTGTTGCCGCTCATGACGGGATTATCCCCACAAAGCGGCGGCCACTCAGTCCGTCGTGTTTTCCATGCGCTTGGTGAGCGTGCCCAGCTGCAGCTCGATGGAAAAGAGCCGCTCGTTCAGCACAGCCGTCTGCAGCCGTATGGCCTCGACGATGGCCCTGGTTTGTGGATCGGTGGTGTTGTCGGCCAGTTCTGCCAGGTCATGCAGCTTCTTGCGAAGTTCGTTGCTCATGGAAGGCTCCGTTCATCGTCCGGTCGTGGAAGCCCCAGTATGGGTCTTCGCCAACGGCCAGGCAATGCGTGAAAGCCTCTCATGCGGCCGGCTGCACCAGCCATTGCTCGAGCTTGACCATGGCGCCGGTCCAGCCGTGGCTGTGTCCGTCGCGCGCCGCCTCGTCGAAGAACTGCTCATGCATCAGCACCAGCTCACACCCGTTGCCGTCGGGCTCTATGCGCACCGTGACGCGCGATTCGCGCTCCGGCGTGCTGCGCCAGGCCCAGCTGAAAACCAGCTTGCGGTTGGGCACTAGCTCCTGGTAGACACCGCTCACGTCGTGCGTCTCTCCGTCGGCGGCAAGCATGGTCACGCGAAATCGGCCGCCCACGCGCAGGTCGACTTCGGCCAGCGGAACGGAAACGATTTCTTCAGGGCCAAACCAGGCTTTCAGCGCTTGCGGGTCGGTCCACGCGCGCCAGACTTTTTCGGCGGCAACGGGGTAGTGCCTGCGGAGGGTGAGCGAGGGTCGCTCTTTGGCGGGTGCGGCAGGTTTTGCCATTCGGTCTCCTCTTGATGGTAGAGATAGCGCGCCAGTGCATCGAGGCGCCCGGTCCAGAATTTCTCATAACGGGATAGCCACACGGCAGCCTCCTGCATGGGCCGCGGCGAGAGTTCGCACTGCACGACCCGGCCCTCCTTCGTGCGCGAGATAAGGCCGGCGTCCTCGAGCACCCGCAGGTGCTTCATGAAGCCGGTAAGAGACATGCCGTGCGGCTCTGCAAGCTCGGTCACGCTGAGGCTGCGCTCGCCCAGGGTTTCGAGCACGGCGCGGCGCGTCGGGTCGGAAAGAGCAGCAAAGACGGCGTCCAGCGAAACGGGATCTGAGTGAACCATATGGTTGAGTATCGGGTTGCACTCGCGCCCCGTCAACCCAAGGCCATATCAGCCCCTCGCGGCAGATGCCTTTTGGAACGCTTTATGCGTGCTGCAGACGGCACAACCACCACTGCATTACCTGCAAAGGAGCGCCCCATGCTGGACCGAACCGCTACCCAGTTCTCCCACGTCAAGCCCGGCGATACGGAGTTTGTCTCGGGCGGCCTGCGCGATTTCTTTCTTTACCGCGACCTGGGCATTGCGGAGGCCACCAACGGCAAGGTCATCGCGCACCTCGTCAAGGCCAACATGGCACCGGAAGCGGGCACCGGCTGGCACCGCCACGAGGCGGACTTCCAGATCGTGATCATGGTGAAGGGCTGGGCCCGCTTCATGTACGAGGACAAGGAAACCCTTGTCGAAGCCGGCGACGTGGTGCACCAGCGGCCCGGCATCCGGCACTTTCTGTTCGACTACTCGCCCGACATGGAATACCTGGAGATCGTCTCGCCGGCGGACTTCAAGAGCGTCGACGTCGAGCCGGTTTGCGAAATTCCGCCGCCTACGCCTTGGGAGTAACTGCTACTCAGCGGATAGAAAAACCGGTCGTCACGCTGCGCTCAGTATTCAGGTGCAGCACCCGCCCCTGGGCGTCGAACAGCAGCCAGCCGTCGCCAACGGCGCGCATGCTTGGCTCGGTACCGGCGGGCCATGTCATCGATGCGGCCATGCGGCCTCCACGCATGTTGAACCATTGCACGGTGGTGTTCCCGGACAAGACGCGCACCATCACCAGCCAGTCGCGATCGCACCAGAAGACCAGCGCCGCGCCCTTCGGCGCGTCCTGGTAGTCGGCCAGACGAATTTCACCTTCCGTGCCGTGCATCACCCGCCATCTAAAACAAAGGGCGCCGTCGCCACTGAGCTCGCCTAGGAGGCGGAACGCGCCCAACTGCGGGTGAAGCATGTGCCTGGAAATCGGAACTGCAGAGAAGTCCATCGCCTCGCGGCTCTGCAGACGGCGTGGCTGACGCTGATAGCGCCAGAGGCTAGGGCCCAGCACATGGTCATGCACCACAAACTGCTCCAGTTGACGCGTGGCCGTGAGTTCGACCACCTCCCCCGGCAGGTCGGCCACCTGCCAGAGTACATCCCGCAGCGAGCGGCCCGTGTCCAGCACCTGAATTCGATTGCCGCGCGCCACGGTCCAGCCGATCCCGTCGAATTCGCTCGCGAAATGCGCGATGGCGGACAGACCCAGGTCATGGACCTGGCGCTGCACCAGGTCGAGCCGGCTCACGCGCCAAAGGCCGTCGCGTTGTGCCAGCGCCAGTGCGACCTGTCCGCTATGGGCTGGTACCAGCCGATATGCCGGCACCGCGAAGCGGGCCAGCACACGGCCTGTGCCGTCGGTCATGACCGCACCGGCCTCGCCGAGTGCCAGCAGATAGCGGTCGTCGTCGAGCAACGCCGCGTCGTGCACGACATGCGCGCCGGCTGAAGGCGCGTCCAGTGACAACACGTTGGAACGCGCGGTGAGCAATCGGGGCTCGAAACCGGGCATCTCGCCGCCGGGCATGTCGGCGCGCAGCATCTGGTCGCCATGGATGCGCAACAGCGACTGGAAAGAGCGCTTGTCCATGCGCCCGTGGCCGCCTGCGTGATCGGAAATCAGCGCGGGCGCCAGCACGGCCACCAAACCGCGCGAGGTAGCGTTGTGGTCGGCCACGGCCAGCAGTTCGCTGGCGAGCGCGGCGCGTTCGCGGTGCAGGAGCGGGGCATCGCGAAGGTCCCGCAGGCGCTCTGCGCAGGCATCCAGCGTGTCAGGCAGCAACAGTGCGCGCTGCACCAGCGCGCGCGCCGCAAGCCGGCCATCAGCGGCCTCGGCCGCCAGGAGCCACGTCATCGCCTGTTCACGCGCCGCGGCCACGGGCCAGACGGCATCCACCGCCTGCAGCCACTCGCCGCGCTGTGCCAGCGACTGGCCCCATTCCTCGCGCATGCGGTTCGCCATCTCGGGCCACTTGGCTTGCAGTTGCATCACCGTGCTGGCAAAGGCGTTGTCGCGGCGCGCGACTGCGATGGCGCGCCGCCAGTCGCCGGCTAGGCACAGGAGGCGCACGATGACTTCGGGGGGGCGGTCCCAGCCGAGCGCGAGTTCGGCGGCCTGCGCGAAGCGCTGGTGCTTCTCCAGGTAGTCAAGCGCCTCCTGATGCGACTGAAGCAACTCAGCCAGCACAAACACCGCCTCGTCGATGCGGCCATCCCGGTCCAGCTTCTCGAAGCTCTTGCGGTAGAGCTGTCGCAGATGGTCCTGGAAGTTGTCGTCGAGGTAGATGCTCGAACGCGACCCAGTCGATCCGTTGAGCGACAGGCTCTCGCGTCGGCCGGGCGTACCGAAGGCCTGGCCTGCATCGTGGGCATCGCCGCCCAGAGGAATCGCGTGGCGCAAGGCCTCCATGAGATCACCGTCGTCGAACATCTTGAGCATGCGCCGCATGTAAGCGGCCTGCTGGCGGCCCAGTAGCTTCGAGACTTGTGACGCGATGGCCATGCGCGCGAGCCAATCGCGCCAGCGCGAACGCAGCGGCCTTGCATTGCCGCGCGGCTTCAGCGAAGACGCCGGCGGCGATGGCGTTGGATCGGTACGCGCCGGCGCAGGCTTGGCCGCACGCACAGGGCGGCGGCCCGTTCCTTGACGCGCTCGGTGCGCTTGCACGCGGGTCATTGCCCAGATCACCAAGGCCACGATCAGCAGCGTGATGATCGCGATGCGGATCGACGATGCGTCGAGTTGCGTGGGAGGTTCGTGACCCGGGGCGCTCGGCTTCGCCGGGTCCAGCGGGGACGGCGCCCGGTTTTCGCCGGAAAGAACGAGCCACAGCAGAACTAGCGCGCCCAGCGCCCAGCCCCACCACTTGTAGCCGCTGCCCGGACTCCCGCCTCGACGCCCCCCCGGCGCCTTGGGTGCCATGATGCTGCGGCGGGCCTCCATGGTGCGTGCGCGCTCGGCCACGGCCTTGAGGAATTCCAACTGCTCGTCGCTGGCCGGCGCAATTGCGTCGCCCAGAACGTCGCGCACCGAGCGCCCATCCGTGTCGAGCACCACCGGTTCGGGCAGGGTCTCGCGGCAATCGAAGGTGTCAAGCAGGGCTGGACCGGTGTCAAGCCACATCGAAACGTCAAAGGGTTCGGCCTGCGAGAGCTGCAGCGAGAGAACCTCGCCGCCCTGCACCAGCCACACGTCGGCCATCGGCAGTGCGCCGCGCTCGGACAGCGCAAGCTCGGCCGAGCACAGCGCGCCCCCTTCGCGCCGAAGCGGCCAGCCGGCAAGCCGGTCGCAATCGAGCGAGACCGGCGCAGTGAACCGCAGCAGGTCACCCTGGGCGAATCGGAACAGCCGCGCGCCCGCGCGCCAGGCTTCGACGATGCGCCGCGCGCGATGAGGCTCGGCCAGCCATTCGGAAGAAAACCACAGCCCGGCCACGAGCTGCCGCCCCTTCAGCACCGGGTGGCGAACCTCGGCCGCGGGCATGCGCATGCGTTTGCGTTCAGGCAATTGCATCGTCCGCTCCTTCGCCATGCAGCACGGCGCGCAATGCACGCTCGGGCACCATATAGAAGATGACTTTCTTGTGGACGGTAAGCATCACGGCCAACCCGCTGTTCGGGGAGACGCTGATCTTCTCGATGCGCTCGGGCGCGGTATAGACCACTTCGGGTCGCTCGTCCTTCGCGTGCAGCACCAGCGCGGTCCGGTCGGGCGACAGGCTCAGCATCGCAAAGCGGGTGTTCTTCGCGTCATGAACCAGGGCGATGCCCCGGTGAATGCTGAGTTCGAAAGTCGTCCACACCTTCGAGGGCTCGATGTGCCGCATGCCGGCACTGGCAGCCTGTGGCATCGGCTCGTAGATGCGCCAGGTTTCGTTCCCGCTGGTAACGGTGGCGATGCGAACCGCGCAGCCGCCGATCCCGCGCTTCCACTGCGTACCTCCGCCAAAGAACACGACGGTATCCTCCGCCCGCGCGCATACCGTGAGCACGGTCGAAGGCGAGACTTCCAGGCCCAACCGGCACAGCACCAGGAGGTTCGAGCGGATCACTGCATAGACCAGCGCGGTGTCAGACCACTGGAGCATGCCCATCACTTGCCTGTCGATCAGCTTTGGCGGCTTGGGCTCCAGGGACGGCGCGTCGATTCTCGACGCCTCCCAGGCCACGAGCCGTTTGTCCCTGTCGAGCACGCATACGCACTGCTTCTGCGCGTTGTGCAGCCAGGCCGAGGCCAGCCACACGCCAAGCCCGGGCGGTGCGCGGAACACATCCACCTCGGGCGCGACGAAGCTGCCCAACCCCTGGACCTGCCAGAAATACATCGAGCGCTCGAAGCCCAGCAAAGCACCCAAACGCTTGCCTGCGAACATGGCCGTCAGGGGCTCCAGCCGGTCGCCCCACCGCTGGTACCTGGGCTTGCCGGGTTTGCGTTGCGCAAGGCTGGCGACGGGAAATACCACTACGCCCGGCTCGTCGAGCAACTGCACCGCGACGTGTGAACCGTGCGGGGAAATCAAGGGCGGCCGCTGCAACGAAATGCGGCCACGGTGACGTTGGTGCACTGCGGCCGGCGCCACCGAGGTGAACTCACCCTTGAGCAGCGGCACCGCCGTCTTCACCGACGGCAGCGGCAGCGCGGCATGACGCAGTCCGGCGCGCCCGCTCAGAGCCACTTCGAGCACATCGCCCTGCACGGCTCGGCACAGGCGGATGCGATGGCTAGTCCAGCGCTCGGCCAGGGGCTGCTGCGCCGGTGCGGCGCTGATCAGCCAGCTTTCGCCGGGCGGGTGCGGCAATTCGGCAAGGGCCGCTTGCCATGCACCGGCGTGCTCTAGGTCACCAACCACATAGCTGCGGCTCTTCATCAGGAGCTTGAGCTGGCGAACCTCGTGCGCATCGTGCAGCTTGCCGGGTACCTGCAGCAGGCCCCACTGGAGCGCACCGCCGGTCTGCGCGGCGCGGCGCGCCAGCAGGATCCAGAGTGCGAGTTGCCCGAGGCGCGGCGCACCAAGCTGCAGCGGGCCGGCGTCGAAGATCGCAACGATGCCTTTTTCAGCCTCGCGGGCGCGCGGGCGCGGCGCCAGGAAAAGATGCTCGCTCGAAGCCGCGCGACGCAGGAACTCGTCGGGAAGTTCGTCGGCCAGCAGCCATTCGGTGGACAGCAGGCGCTCGTAGCGTCCGCGCCGACGCAGGTCGTCAAGACCGTCGGGCTCGGGCTGTCCGCCGCGCACCTCGCCCTGAAATGTGCCCAGAAGCGGCTGCAAACGCTGGATCAGCGCGCCGAGTTCGGCCGCAAACTCGGCGCCGAACCATTCGAGCCATGGGTGCCAGGGTTTGAGCGCCTCGGGCAGTTCGGTGGCCGCGGCGCTCACGCTCTGCTACCTTGCCAGTTCGCCGAAATTCGCGCGAGAAGCGGCTGCGACAGTGGCAGCAGCCGGTCCAGCGGCAGCACGGCCTCAGGCCGGGGCCACAACAACAACGGCTGGCGCCCCTGGTGCTGGCGCTCCAGGCTGCGTGCGATCAAATCCGCGGGCAAGTCGGGCTCTTCAATCGTCGGCAGCCAGAGACCGGGCGTTTCGGTGCAGGGACCGGCATAGGCGATGCCGTCGACCCACGGGAGAGCGGCCCCCTCGCCCACCACGATCAGCAGGTCGCGGCTGGCTGTGACGGAAAGCCCCACTTGCTGCTCGGGCTCGAACTGCAGCAGCCGTGCGTGCAGCACGCGTGCCGCAGCCCCCCAGGCAACAGCCGCCTGCGCGGGCAGCGCCTCGGCGCGCGCACGCCAGCGCCAGGCGAACGAGCTCGCCTGGCTCATCATGCGGAAGCGGGAGCAGAAACAGACGCAGAAACAACGGACGCGAGGCGTTCGACGAGTTGCCCACGCAGATCGGCCAATGCCTCTGGCAATTGCTCGCTGTTGAAGTTGGCGTCGATCTCGCGCAGCACGCTCTCCGTCTGCGTGCGCGCAGCGGCGGGTTCACCCTCCAGGCAAGCGCGCGCCGACTCGGCCAGCCGCGCGGCGCGCGACAGCGGCTGTAGCGTGGCCTCTTCCACCGCGCTCAGCAGGTGCGGGTGATTGGCGTTGGCGAAAGCGTCGCGCAGCACGTCTCGCGCGCTTTGCTGCGCCTCCTGCGTGGGGAGCACATACAGCAGCGGCCAGAGATCAGCCTCGGTGGTATGGAGGCGGCCGGCCAACACGGCTGCGGCGGCCAGCAGGCGCTGCGACTTCACGATACGGCGATCCGACAGCTGCACGCCGGATTGGCGCAGCTTGCGGATCGCGTTGGCCAGTGCCGGCTGCACGCCGCTCAAGTCGACCTGCTTGAGTTGCTGACACAGGGTGTCCAGGTCCGCCATCGCGTTGCCCATGCCGGAGGGCGAGTGGTCGGAGCGCCAGCCGCCGCTGAGCATGGCTTCGAGCTGATGGTCGGGCAAGGCCTCGACGAAAACATGCAGCAGAAAACGGTCGCCGAAAGCCGCGAGCCCTTCGTCGTCGGGCAGTGCATTCGCCGCGCCCACGCACACACGCAGCGGGCAGTGCAACTGTGTGTGGCCGCGCCGGAATCGCCGTTCGTTGAGCACGCCGAGCAGCGTGTTCAGGATTGCGGTGGAGCCCAAGAAGACCTCGTCCAGAAATGCCACGTCTGCCTCGGGCAGCATGCCAGTTACATCGGTCTCGACGGTGCCCGCGCGCAGCTTGTTGAGATCGACCGGGCCGAACAGCTCCGAAGGCTCGGTGAAACGCCCGAGCAGGTACTCGAAATAGCGTCCGCCAAGACTCTGCGCCACTCGCCGCACCACCGCGCTCTTGGCCGTTCCGGGCGGACCAACCACCAGCAGGTGCTCCTGCGCCACGGCGGCCAGCACGATCAGTTCGGCCAGTTGCTCGCGGCCGATGAGCCCCGCAGTGGACGTACGGATCGCTTGGCGCACATGATCTGCGGAAGCCTGAAGGGAATGCCTGGTCATTGAAGAAGAGTTCTCCGCACGTAAAGATGCAGAGAGTGTGCCGCAGCATGGAGTCAACGCCGTGCCACAGCGCGCGGATTTTTTCTCAGTAACGGCGGGAGAGTGCGCCGATAGACACCCGCCTTCGTCCACCTGCACTCAGATCAGTGCGAAACGAGCATTCCACTGACCAGCAGCGCGGCAAACAACCCGCCTACCGCACGCCATGAGGCTGGCCGCACTTCGACCCAGCGGTACAGCACAAACGCGGCTGCTATCGAAAGACCGAAGGTAACCGCCATGCCGAGCGCATCGATCCACGCGGCATGCGGCCCAAGCTGCGCAACCGCTGCGTTCGTGGCCAGTAGCACCGGAAAGTGGATGAGAAACAGCGAATACGAGATGCGGCCGAGGCGCTGCAGCGGCATGGCCGCATTGGCGCGCCCTGCCAGCGAGAGCCAGCCCTGGCGCTGCGCAACGGCAATCAGCAGCGCGCTCACCAGCGCAATGGCAATGCGGCTGCGCCAGTCGATGGCAAGCGCGCCCGCGCCGGTCAGCGCCAGCATTGCAATGGCGCTTTGCCAGGTGCTGGCGCGCGTGGCGCGTCCGATCCAGAAAGCCAGCATGCCGAGCCCGTAGGCGCCGAAAAAATAGAACGCCGTGTCGTCGAGCTCTGCATTGCGGTTGAAGAGCACCAGCGAGGCTGCCGCCAGCCCGAGCACAAGTGCCACGGGAATCCAGCGTTCGCGCGAGGCTGCAGCCACCGCCGCCCCGCCCCGCCGCAGCAGGGCCGGCATTCCCACAAGCGTGAGCGCGAGCACGAAGAGTTGAAAATCGATGGCCACATACCAGACGCCGGTAGAGAGCGAGTCGTAGCCCAGCAGGTCCTGCATCAGCAGTCCGTGCGCCAGCAACTGGCCGATGCTCGGCGAAGCCGGCACGTCGTCACCGCTCATCCACGGACGCACGATTGCAGCCACCAGCACGCACACGGTGAGCGCAGCCAGGTAAGGCATGACCAGCCGGCCATAGCGCTGCAAGATGCGCGCAACCGGCCTGTCGACCCGCAGCACGCCATCTGGCGCCAGGCTGGAAGCCGCCAGAAAGCCCGCAATCACGAGGAACACCTGCACGGCAAGCCGGCCGTCGTCGGCCAGCCACCCCACGAAACCAGGCGCCAGTGCAAAGGCCCCCACCGGCATCGCGCCATAGCGGCACAGGTGATGCCCCACGATCACCGCGCAAGCCATGCCCTTGGCAATATCGAGCAATGGCATTCGCCCGCGCTGCGCAAGCGCAGGGGCGAGTGCCGGTTTGTCCGCGCCGTTCAAAGTGCGAGTCGCTGCCTTGCCTCTTGGTATTCGCGCTTGAGCTTTTCGATGAAGGCCGCGGCGCTGGCCACTTCGGTGACGGCGCCGATGCCCTGGCCCGAGCCCCAGATGTCTTTCCAGGCCTTGGCCTTGCTGCCTTCGCCGGCAGCAAAGTTCATGGTCTTCACGTCGCCCTCTGGCAAGTTGGCCGGGTCCATGCCGGCCTTGACGATGCTGGGCGCGAGGTAGTTGCCGTGCACGCCGGTAAAGAGGTTCGAATACACGATGTCGTCAGAGGTGCCGTCGACAATGGCCTGCTTGTATTCATCGCTGGCGCGCGCTTCTTCGGTGGCGATGAATGCGGTGCCGATGTAAGCAAAGTCGGCGCCCATGGCCTGCGCCGCGAGCACCGCGCCGCCGGTGGCAATGGAGCCCGACAGCGCAATGGGGCCGTCGAACCACTGGCGGATTTCCTGCACCAGCGCGAACGGGCTCTTCACGCCCGCGTGGCCGCCGGCACCGGCCGCCACGGCAATGATGCCGTCGGCGCCCTTCTCGATGGCCTTCTGCGCGAACTTGTTGTTGATGATGTCGTGCAGCGTGACGCCGCCGTAGCTGTGCACCGCGTCGTTCACATCGGTGCGCGCGCCCAGCGAGGTAATGACGATCGGCACCTTGTACTTCACGACCATTTCCATGTCGTGCTCGAGCCGGTCGTTGCTCTTGTGAACGATCTGGTTGATGGCGAAGGGTGCTGCGGGCTTGTCGGGGTTGGCCTTGTTATAGGCCGCGAGTTCTTCGGTGATCTCGGCCAGCCAGTCCTCGAGCTGGGCGGCGGGGCGGGCATTCAGAGCCGGCATCGCGCCGACCACGCCAGCCTTGCATTGCGCGATCACGAGCTTGGGATTGCTGATGATGAACAGCGGCGAGCCGATGATGGGCAGCGGCAGGTTGGCGAGCACGGGGGGCAGCTTGGACATGTCGTCTCCGGGATAAGGTTTCGGTTTTATATAAGAGGAAGGCCGCATCGCCCGTCAGGTGGGCGACACGGGGCCCGGAGCTTCAGAAAGCGTCGATCGCCAGTGCCGTCACGCTTTCTGCGCCGTTGACGATGCTGTCGCGGATGCCCGGCACCTTGTTGAGAATGTGCTCTGCGTAGAAGCGCGCAGTGACGATCTTGGCTTGCATGAAGTCGACGTCGACGCTGCGGGAGGCAAGCTCCTGGGCAATGATGAGCGAGCGTGCCAGCTGCCAGCCGGCCACCAGGTTGCCTGCCAGCATCAGGTAGGGCACGCTGCCCGCGAACACCGCATTGGGCGATGCCTTGGTCTGGCCCGCGACGAAGTCGACCACCTCGATGAATGCCTCGCGTGCGGCCTTCAGGCGCTTGTGCACGGCAGCGGCAGCCGCGCTTTCGCTTTTGCCCAGCTCGGCTTCGGTCTTCTCGATTTGCGCCGCAATGGCCTTGGCCGTCTGGCCGCCGTCGCGCGCGGTCTTGCGGCCCACAAGGTCGTTGGCCTGGATGGCGGTGGTGCCTTCGTAGATGGTCAGGATCTTGGCGTCGCGGTAGTACTGCGCCGCACCTGTCTCTTCGATGAAGCCCATGCCGCCGTGCACCTGCACGCCGAGCGAGGTCACTTCGAGGCTCATCTCGGTGCTGTAGCCCTTCACCAGCGGCACCATGAATTCGTAGAACGCCTGGTTCTGCTTGCGGGCTTCCGCATCGGGGTGGTGGTGCGCCGCGTCGTAGGCGGCGGCGGCCACGCTGGCCATGGCACGGCAGCCTTCGGTGCAGGCGCGCATCGTCATCAGCATGCGCTTGACGTCGGGGTGGTGAATGATGGGCGCGCTGGCGTTCATCGAGCCATCGACCGGCCGGCTCTGCACGCGGTCCTTCGCGTAGGCCACGGCATGCTGGTAGGCGCGCTCGGCAATGGCAATGCCCTGCATGCCCACGGCGTAGCGGGCCGAGTTCATCATGATGAACATGTACTCCAGGCCGCGGTTCTCCTGGCCGACGAGGTAGCCCACGGCGCCGCCATGGTCGCCGTACTGCAGCACGGCGGTAGGCGAGGCCTTGATGCCCATCTTGTGCTCGATGCTCACGCAGTGCACATCGTTGCGCTCACCGAGCGATCCGTCCTTGCCGACGATGAACTTGGGCACCACGAACAAGCTGATGCCCTTCACACCCTCGGGCGCGCCGGTAACGCGTGCAAGCACGAGGTGCACGATGTTCTCGGCCATGTCGTGCTCACCGTAGGTAATGAAGATCTTGGTGCCGAAGACCTTGTAGGTGCCGTCGGGCTGCGGCTCGGCGCGGCTGCGCACCAGGGCAAGATCGCTGCCGGCCTGCGGCTCGGTGAGGTTCATGGTGCCGGTCCATTGGCCGCTCACCAGCTTTTCGAGGTACACCGCCTTGAGCTCGTCGGAGCCGGCCGTGAGCAGCGCCTCGATGGCGCCGTCGCTCAGCAACGGGCACAACGCAAAGCTCATGTTGGCCGAGTTGAGCATCTCGCCGCAGGCCGCGCCGATGGTCTTGGGCAGGCCTTGGCCGCCGAAGTCCGCCGGATGCTGCAGGCCCTGCCAGCCGCCCGACACGTACTGCGCAAAGGCTTCCTTGAAGCCCGGCGTCGTGGTCACCTCTCCGCCCTTGAACGACGAGGGGTTGCGGTCGCCCTCCACGTTCAGGGGCGCGACCACGTCCTGGTTGAAGCGCGCGCATTCCTCGAGCACGGCTTGCGCGGTTTCGAGGCCTGCGTCTTCAAAGCCGGGCAGCTTGGCGATCTCGCCGATGTTGGCCAGGTGCTCGATGTCGAACAGCATGTCCTTGAGGGGGGCGGTGTAGCTCATCTCTTGTCTCCAGATACAGCGGATACGAAAAGGGCATCGCGAACGATGCCCTCCGGCTCAGTGCGGCGTTGCGATCAGAGCGCTTTCACCAGTTCCGGCACAGCCGTGAACAGGTCGGCCACAAGGCCGTAGTCGGCCACCGAGAAGATCGGTGCTTCCTCGTCCTTGTTGATCGCGACGATCACCTTGGAGTCCTTCATGCCGGCCAAATGCTGGATGGCGCCCGAGATGCCGGCTGCGATGTAAAGCTGCGGCGCAACGATCTTGCCGGTCTGGCCCACTTGCCAGTCGTTGGGTGCGTAGCCTGCGTCCACTGCGGCGCGGCTGGCGCCCAGGCCGGCGTTGAGCTTGTCCGCCAGCGGCGTCATCACTTCGGTGAACTTCTCGGCGCTGCCGAGGGCACGGCCGCCCGAGACGATGATCTTGGCGGCGGTGAGTTCGGGACGGTCGCTCTTGGTGACTTCGCGGCCCACGAAGCTCGACTTGCCGCTGTCGGCCACGCCTTCGGCGGTTTCAACGGCTGCGCTGCCGCCGGTGGCGGCTGCGGCGTCGAAGCCGGTGGTGCGAACCGTGATCACCTTGGTGGCGTCGCTGCTCTGCACGGTGGCAATGGCGTTGCCGGCGTAGATCGGGCGCTCGAAGGTGTCGGGGCTGTCGACCTTGGTGATGTCGGAGATTTGCGCCACGTCGAGCTTGGCGGCCACGCGCGGGGCAACGTTCTTGCCGTTGGCAGTCGAGGGGAACAGGATGTGGCTGTAGTTGCCGGCAATGGCCAGCACCTGGGCAGCCACGTTCTCCGCCAGGTTCTCGGCGAGCGAGGGGCTGTCGGCCACGATGACCTTGGTCACGCCGGCGATCTGCGCGGCGGCCTTGCCGGCTTCAGCGGCATTGGCACCGGCAACGAGCACGTGCACGTCGCCGCCGCAGGCAAGCGCCGCGGTCACGGTGTTGAGGGTCGCGGGCTTGACGGTCGCGTGGTCGTGTTCGGCAATAACAAGTGCGGTCATGTTCAGATCACCTTCGCTTCGTTCTTCAGTTTGTCCACCAGCGTTGCAACATCGGGCACCTTGATGCCGGCGCCGCGCTTGGGCGGCTCGCTGACCTTGAGGGTCTTCAGGCGCGGCTTGACGTCCACGCCCAGGTCTTCGGGCTTGAAGGTGTCGAGCTGCTTCTTCTTGGCCTTCATGATGTTGGGCAAGGTGACGTAGCGCGGCTCGTTCAGGCGCAGGTCGGTCGTGATCACGGCCGGCAGGCTGAGCTGGATGGTTTCCAGGCCGCCGTCGACTTCGCGCGTGACGGTGGCCTTGCCGTCCGCCACTTCGACCTTCGAGGCGAAGGTGGCTTGCGGCAGGTCGGTCAGGGCGGCGAGCATCTGGCCGGTCTGGTTGGCGTCGTCGTCGATGGCCTGCTTGCCCAGGATGATGAGCTGGGGCTGCTCCTTCTCGACCAGCGCCTTGAGCAGCTTGGCAACGGCCAGGGGCTGGAGCTCTTCGGTGGTCTCGACCAGGATGCCGCGGTCGGCGCCGATGGCCATGGCGGTGCGCAGGGTTTCCTGGCACTTGGCATCGCCGCAGGACACGGCGATGACTTCGGTCACAACGCCCTTCTCTTTCAGGCGAACGGCTTCTTCAACGGCGATCTCGTCGAAGGGGTTCATGCTCATCTTGACGTTGGCAATGTCCACCCCGGTGCCGTCGCTCTTCACGCGCACCTTGACGTTGTAATCGACGACCCGTTTGACAGGCACTAGAACCTTCATTGACTTGACTCCATTGGATTGCAAAAAGGGGGCTTCGAGGGCAACCGGTCATTCTAGAGTCCGACCTTTGCCGCCTCTGCTTTCATGGCGATTGGCACTGCGGGTTACAAAAAAGAACGGTCGTGCTTTTTCGTGATTATACGGCAGCGTCCGGGGTACCCGAAACGCCCGGCGGCAGCGACTCGACCCGCACCACGCGCTGTGGGTAGGGAATGTCGATGCCCGCGCCGCGCAGGCCCTCCAGGATGGCGATGTTGATGGCCGAGCGGACGTTGTCCTTGCCCTTGTCCGGGTCCGCCACCCAGAAGTTAAGGACAAACTCGAGCCCGTCTGGCGCAAAGCTGGAGAGAAAGGTCACCGGCTCGGGGTCGGTCATGACGCGCGGCTGCGCCTTTGCGGCCCCGCAAAGAATGGACTGGACCTGGGCCACGTTGCTGTCGTAGCCCACCACGATGCTGGTCGTGATGTTGAACTTGCGGTCCGCCATCGACAGGTTTTCGACACGGCTCGTAATGAGCGACTCGTTCGGCACGATGGCCTCGCGCCCGTTGCCGGCACGGATGAGCGTGTAGCGGGTCTTGATGTCGGTGATGCGGCCTTCGAAGGTATCGACCTTGACGTTGTCGCCGATGCGGATGGAGCGCTCCAGCAGAATGACGAAGCCGCTCACGTAGTTGGCTGCCAGCTTCTGCAGGCCGAAGCCCAGGCCCACGCCCAGCGCGCCCCCAAGCACCGAGAGCGCAGTAAGGTCGACCCCCACCGCCGACAGCGCAAACAGCAGGCCCACCAGCAGCAGAATGGCGCGGATCGCGTTCGACGCCACCTTGCGCATCGAAAGATCGGTTACAGCCTCCAGCAGGATGCGCTTCTCGATGGTGGCGGCAATCCACAGCGCAATGACCAGCACCAGCCCGGCGGAGAGCGCGCCTTGCACGATGGTCTGCAGGCTGACGCGGGTCTTGCCGAACGACAGGGTGATGTTGTCGAGCTCGGCCAGTACCGGCGGCAGCAGCCCGACGATCCAGAGAATGGCGGCAATCCAGGCCAGCCAGGAGATCGTGCGCTCCAGCAGCCGCACCAGGTTGGAGGCGGGAAAAACCGCCCTCATCACCCGGGCGAACAGGCGGATGACCAGGAGCGACAGGAACACCGATACCGCGATGCGCAGCACCAGCACTGGCTGGAAGCCGGTCACGAGGCGGCGGGCGAGCTCGGTGAAAACCAGCGCCAGCAAAGGAAACAGCACACCGTCGAAGGTGCGCTCGCCGAACCAGATCGAATCCTTGGGCTGGTCGCGCCCGAACCAGCGGCTTGCCATCCAGGCCAATACGACGCAAGCCACGAGCGCCGCCAGTTCGATGCCCAGGCCGCGCGCGTCGACCTGAAGCAGACGTTGTGTGAAATCGTTGAAGTTCATCTCTTGCAGAAACATGGCGCCGTATACGCGCCCGCGGCGTTACAGATCGGCCAGTACGCGGATATGCGCCTCGACGCTGCGCGCCAGCGCATCGAGGTTGTAGCCGCCTTCGAGCATCGAGACGATGCGCCCGCGCGAATGGCGCCTGGCCACGTCCTGGATGCGGCTCGTGATCCAGGCAAAGTCGTTCTCGGTGAGCCCGAGCTGGCCCAGGTCGTCCTCGCGATGGGCGTCGAAGCCCGCGCTGACAAAGATCATTTCGGGCCCGAACTCTTCGAGCCGGGGAATCCAGGCGGCCTCGATCAGTTCACGCACATCCATGCCCTTGGTATAGGCCGGGATGGGCAGGTTCAGCATGTTCGACGCCGGATGGTCGGTGCCGCTGTACGGATAGAACGGATGCTGGAAAAAGCCCACCATCAGCACCCGCGGATCATTCGAAAGTATGTTCTCGGTGCCATTGCCGTGGTGCACGTCGAAATCGACAACCGCCACGCGCTCTAGGCCATGCACCTCGAGCGCATGCCGCGCTGCAATCGCCACGTTGTTGAGAAAGCAAAAGCCCATGGCTTGTTCACGGCAGGCGTGATGCCCTGGCGGCCTGACCGAGCAGAAGGCGTTGTCGACCTCGCCGCCGATCACCGCGTCGGTGGCGGCAATGGCCGCACCGGCTGCCCGGCGTGCGGCCAGCAGCGTGTAGCGGTTCAGGATGGTGTCGGGATCGAGCATCGCATGGGCGGGCCCGCCCGCCGGCTCGTCGGCCACCAGTCGCTGGTGGAGCTCTTCGAGGTATTCGAGGTGCGCCTCGCTGTGCGCCCGAGTGATCTGCGCAAGGGTTGCCAATGGCACTGCCCGGTGTTCGAGGGCGTCGCCCACGCCGGTCAGCAGCAGCCTGTCTTCGATGGCGTCCAGCCGCTCGGGGCATTCGGGGTGGCCCCGGCCCATGTCGTGCTTCCAGCAATCGCGATGTGTGAAGTAGCCGGTCTTGCCCATCTCTTTGCCGTGTCTCTGTCGTATCTAGACCTCACACAGCATGGGGCCGCGCGGTCTTACGGTATCGTTTGCATATGGATACAAATATGGACGTTGCTGCGAAGCTTGCCACTTTGCTGAATCAGCTTAACACGGTGATCGTCGGCAAAGAGGCGCAAGTGCGCGACTGCGTGGCCTGCCTGCTGGCGGGCGGGCACCTCTTGATCGAGGATGTGCCGGGGGTCGGCAAGACCACCCTCGCCCACGCGCTCTCGCACACCTTCGGCCTGCAGTTCTCGCGCGTGCAGTTCACGGCCGACCTGATGCCGGGCGACCTTTCGGGTGTGGCCATTTACGACCGGGGCCAGCAGGCCTTTGTTTTCCATCCCGGCCCGATATTCGCGCAGGTGCTGCTGGCGGACGAAATCAACCGTGCCAGCCCCAAGACCCAGAGCGCGCTGCTCGAGGCAATGGAAGAGAAGCAGGTCACCATCGAAGGCGAGACCCGGCCGCTGCCCACGCCGTTCTTCGTGATTGCCACGCAGAACCCGCAGGACCAGCTCGGCACCTTCGCATTGCCCGAATCGCAGCTCGACCGGTTCCTCATGCGCATTTCGCTGGGCTACCCCGACCGCGCGGCCGAGCGCGAACTGCTCGCGGGGGCCGACCGCCGCGAAATGCTGGCCACCCTGCCCGCGCTGCTCACCGCCGGCGAGCTGACGGCCCTGCAGCAGCGCGTGCAGCAGGTGCATGCGGCCGAGCCGCTTTTGAACTACGTGCAAGACCTGATCGCAGCCACGCGCTCCGGCCGGTGGTTTTTGCAGGGCCTTTCGCCGCGCGCCGGCATTGCCGTGCTGCGCGCCGCCAAAGCCCAGGCGCTGCTCGCCAACCGCAGCTACGTTGCACCCGATGACGTGCAATCGATCTTGCCGCAGACGATTGCGCACCGCCTCACACCCGTGGGCGACGCCGGCCGCGGCGCCGTGGAGCAGGTGCGCGCGATGATCGCGGACGTGCCGCTCCCATAACAATGAACCGTCTCGTTTGCCACCGATGATCGCGTCGCTACGCTCGCGCATCGACGGCTGGTTCCTGTCGCGCCGGCCGCCTTCGGACACGCTGGAGCTCACGCAGCGCAACGTCTACATCGTGCCCACGCGCGCGGGCTGGACGCTGGGCGCCACGCTGCTGGTGCTGCTGATTGCATCGATCAACTACCAGCTCAACCTGGGCTACCTGCTGACCTTTTTGCTCGCGGGCAGCGTGGCCGTGGGCATGCACGTCTGCCACGCCACGCTGCGCGGCCTCGCCATGCACCTGACGCCGCCCGATGCGCACTATGCGGGCGCCGCCGCAGTTTTTCGGGTGGTGCTGCACAACACGCGGCGCAGCGTGCGCTACGGCATCGGCATGGCGGTGCGCGGCAGCGGCCAATGGGCCTGGACCGACGTGCCGGCCGAAGGCACCTCCACCGTCGAGATCGCATTCAAGCCCGAGAGGCGCGGGCTTCATCCCGTGCCACCGCTCACCGCCGAAACCCGGTTTCCGCTGGGCACATTCCGCGTCTGGACGGTATGGCGGCCGGCCGCGCAGATGCTGGTCTACCCGACGCCGGAAGCGCATCCGCCGCCCTTGCCGCCTGGCGAGCCCCTATCGGGGCCGGCCGCAACATCGGCCGCCCTGCGCTCCCAGTCGGCCGGCGAATATGACGGGCTGCGGGCCTACCGGCGCGGCGACCCGCTCAAGCTGGTGGTCTGGAAAAAAGCGGCCAGGGCGCAAGCCACCGGGTCTGAAGAACTCGTGAGCCGCGACATGCAGCAGACCCAGCGCGAGGAACTGTGGCTCGACGCGCAGGCCACCAACCTGGCCGACACCGAGGCCCGTGCGTCGCGGCTGTGCGCATGGGTGCTGATGGCCGACCGCCTGGGCGTGGACTACGGCATTCGCATCGCCGGGCGTGTGGTGCAGCCCTCGCAGGGCGAAGCGCACCGCAGGGCCTGCCTGGAGGCCTTAGCACTATGCTGAACAAGTTCATGCGCGAAATCACGGCGCTGCCGAGGGATGCCCGGGACACGCTGTTCCTGCTTTCGGTCATTGCGCTGATCGTGCTGCCGCAGGCCGAGAACCTGCCGTGGTGGTGCACCGCCATTACCGCCATGGTTCTGGTGTGGCGCGGCACCCTCGCGATCGAAGCCCGCCCGCTCCCGAGCAAATGGTGGCGCGCCGGCCTGCTGGCGCTGGCGGTGGCTGCAACGTTTGCCACACATCGGACGCTGCTCGGGCGCGACCCGGGCGTGACCCTGGTGGTGATCTTGCTGGCGCTCAAGACGCTGGAGCTGCGCGCGCGACGGGACGCCTTCGTGCTGTTCTTCCTCGGCTTCTTCGCGATGCTGACGAACTTCTTCTACTCGCAGTCGCTGATGACGGCGTTCACCATGCTGCTCGCGCTGCTGGGCCTGCTGACTGCACTGGTCAATGCGCACATGCCGGTCGGCAAGCCGCCATTGATGCAGGCCGCGCGCACAGCGAGCTGGATGGCCCTGCTGGGCGCGCCGATCATGCTTGCGCTGTTCCTGCTGTTTCCGCGTTTCGCGCCGCTGTGGGGGACGCCGGGAGACGCCATGGCCGGCCGCACGGGCCTGTCGAACACCATGCGCGTGGGAACCATCGCCGAACTGGCCCTCAACGACAGCATTGCGGCGCGCATCAAGTTTGAAAACGACCGCGCGCCCCCGCAAAGCCAGATGTACTTTCGCGGCCCGGTGCTGACGCAGTTCGACGGGCGCGAGTGGACTGCGCTGCCGCCCTGGGCGCGCGGCGCGCAATCGTCGGCCAATCTGCGCACCAGCGGCGCTCCGTTTCGCTACGAGATCACGCTCGAGCCCAACCACCGGCCCTGGCTGCTCACCCTCGATGCCGCGCAAAACCCGCCCGACGCGCCGGGCTTCGAATTGATGGGCACACCAGACCTGCAATGGATTGCCAACCGGCCGGTCTCCGACCTTGTGCGCTACCGCGCCGAAAGCCATACGCAGTTTCTGAGCGGACCCACGCGGCAGACGGGCGCGCTGCGGCCTTACCTCGCACTGCCGCCTGGCCTGAACCCGCGCACCGCCGCACTCGCCGCCGAATTGCGCGCGCAGCCCGAGCTCGCCAACGCCGATACGGCCGCCTTCGTGCGGGCTGCGATGCAACGGCTGCGCACCGGCGGCTACACCTACACGCTGGAGCCTGGTGTCTACGGTGCCAATACGGCCGACGAGTTCTGGTTCGACCGCAAGCAAGGCTTCTGCGAGCACATCGCGTCGGCCTTCGTGGTGCTGATGCGCGGGCTGAGCATTCCGGCGCGCATCGTGACCGGCTACCAGGGCGGCGAACTCAACAGCGTCGACAACTACTGGGTGCTGCGCCAGAGCGATGCGCACGCATGGACCGAGGTATGGCAAGAAGACCTGGGCTGGGTTCGGGTCGACCCCACCTCTGCCGTGTCACCGGGCCGGGTTGGGCAGTTCCAGCGCCTTGCGCCCCAGCCGGGCCTCTTTGCCGGCGCCATCGGCGCAATGAGCCCCACACTCGCGCAAAACGTGCGCGCCGCCTGGGAGGCTGTGAACAACAGCTGGAACCAGTGGGTGCTCAACTACACCCAGAGCCGCCAGCTCAACCTGCTGAAGAGCATCGGTTTTGAAGCGCCGAGTCTCGAAGACCTGGCCTACGTGCTGCTCTACCTGCTGGTGGGTGCCAGCCTTGCCGGCGCGGCCTGGACTTTGTGGGAACGCAGCCAGCACGACCCCTGGCTGCGCCTGCTGGGCCAGGCACGCACGCGCCTTGCGAAAGCCGGGCTCAAGGTGCCCGAAACAGCACCGCCGCGCCAGATGGCCGACCAAGCGGAGGCGCGCTTCGGCCCCGCCGGGCAAGCGGTGCGCGACTGGCTGCTGAAGCTCGAAGCGCAGCGCTATGCCAAGGCCTCGCCTCAATCGCTGGCCGCCCTGCGCAGCGAGTTCCGCCGGCTGAATTGGCCGCGCTGAATCCCAGGCGCCGAACCGCGTGTATTGAGCTCGGCGGGAGCCTCCCGGCCGGGCGGCACAATCGCCCCATGCGATCTTTTCTTCCCGCGCCGTTTCGCGCCGTTTCTCTTGCCCTCCTCGCCGCCTGCTGCGCGTGGTCCCCGGGTGTGCAAGCCCAAAAGGCGCCCGGCGCCCGCAGCGTGAAAACCGTGAGCGGCAGCACACCCTATGTCACTCGCGAAGACGCCATGCGCTTTGCCGACGAGGTGGCCGAGCGCCGCGGCCTCGACCGCGAATGGGTGCGCGCCACCATCGGCAAAGCCCGTTTCCTGCCGAACGTGCCGCGCCTGATGCTGCCCGGACCCGTTGGCTCGGTAAAAAACTGGCAGGCGTATCGCAGCCGCTTCATCGACGCAACGCGCATCGCGGCGGGTGTGCGCTTCTGGCGCAACAACGCCGACACCCTCGCACGGGCCGAACAGGTGTACGGCGTGCCGCCCGAAATCATCGTGGGCATCGTGGGTGTAGAGACCATCTACGGCCGCAACATGGGCAACTTTCGCGTGATCGATGCGCTGGCCACGCTGTCGTTCGATTTTCCGCAGGCGCATCCGCGCGCGGCAGAGCGCGAAGCCTTCTTTCGCGGCGAACTCGAGAGCTTTCTGAGCACCGAAAGCCGCACGTCAGAGAACCCGCTGGTGCCCGTGGGCAGCTATGCCGGTGCCATGGGCATGCCGCAGTTCATGCCGAGCAGCATTGCCAAGTACGCGGTCGACTTCGACGGGGACAACCGCATCGACCTGGTCGACAACACGGCCGACGTGATCGGCTCCGTGGCCAGCTACTTCAAGGCCTTTGGCTGGAAACCCGGCATGCCGGCCGTCTACCCGGTGCATCTTGAAGAAGAACGCCTCAAGAAGGCGCTGCTCCTGGCACCTGACATCTTGCCGACGTTCAGCATCGACAGCTTCGTGGCTGCCGGTGCCGTGCCCGAAGGCGAAGGGCTTCGCCACAAAGGCCTTCTCGCGCTGATCGAACTGCAAAATGGCGCCGATGCACCGCCGACCTACGTGGCCGGCACGCGCAACTTCTACGTGATCACGCGCTACAACTGGAGCAGCTACTACGCAATGTCGGTGCTCGACCTTGGCCAGGAGGTCAAGGCCGCCATGGAGCAATGACCCCATGACACCCGAAGCGCTGCTGGCCAACTGGAACGCTGCCTGGCACGCCCTGGGCGTTGCCGATGCGGACGAAACACTGTGCATCGAATTGCAGCGCCGCTATAGCGAGCCGCAGCGCCACTATCACACCATGCAGCACCTGGGCGAATGCCTGGCGTGGTTCGAGCGCCAGAAACAACTGGCCGAGCGCCCCGGCGAGGTTGCGCTCGCGCTGTGGTTTCACGACGCCATCTACGATGTGCACGCGCACGACAACGAAGCCCATAGCGCCGATTGGGCACGCAGCGCAATGCTCGAGCGCAGCGCACCCGCCGAAGCGGCAGCGCGAGTGCATGCGCTGGTCATGGCCACCCGACACCACGCCGTGCCCCAGGGCCGGGATGCCGAACTGCTGATCGACATCGACCTCTCGATCCTCGGTGCCGACCGCGCGAGGTTCGACGAGTACGAACGGCAGGTGCATGCCGAATACGCCTTCGTGCCCGATGAGATCCGCCGGCCGCGCCGCTGCGCAATCTTGCAGCGCTTCATGGCGCGCGAGGCGATCTACACCACGCCGTCAATGCATGCGCTGCTCGAGGCGCAAGCGCGCGCCAACCTCGCCCGGTCTATTGCCGCTTCGGCTTGATGTGGCCGCCTGAAGGCGGCAACGCGATTCTTCAGGCCGGCACCAGCCGCCACCATTCGGAACGCGGCTTGTCGCCGTTGCGCTCTTCTTCCACCACGCCGATCAGCAAGCCGCTCCTTCCGGCGCCCACTGCCGAGAGCCGCAGTAGTTGCTGCGCATCGCGGCACAGCGCAAAGCTTGCATCGCCTTGCCATTCAAGGCAGCGGCCGACCTCTGCCAGCATCAACGCCGGCTGGCTCTGCATGAAGGTGAACGGCATCAGCACACCCCCGTCGAGCTGGGCCAGTGCCGCATGCGTCGCTCCCCACGCGCCGCGCGTGCTCGACACCCGCAGCCGCGCACCGGCCGGCAAAGCCGACTCGCCGGCCTCGTCGAGGCAGCGGCGCGCACCGTACATTGCAAGTTCGGTCCACAGGCCCACGCGCCGCGGCCGGCGCCCGAGCCGCTGCGCAAGCTGGTCGCGCCAATCCGGAGGCAGCGGATCGGCCGTGAAATGCGAGACGATGCGCCACGCCTCGCCCGGGGTAAATGCAGGCTTCATGCGGCGCAATCCTGCAGCACCAGCGAAGCGTGCCCGCCGCCGAACCCCACCACGTTGAGCAGCATGTTGCGCAGCCTGGCCGGAGCTTGGGTGCTCAATGCAATGCCAAGCTCATCGTCCATGGCATAGCCGACACCGGGCCACGCGCCGGCTTCGATGCAACCAACCAGCAAGGCGAGTTCGGCCGCTCCTGACGCGCCCAGCGTGTGCCCGATCAGCGACTTGAGCGACACCAGCGGCGGCAGCGCGTCGAAAACCTGCTTCAGCGCCTGCGCCTCGATAGCATCATTGACCGGGCTGCCTGCGGCCTGCACCTTGACCAGGTCGATGTCCCGCACGCCGAAACCGCTCTGCGCCAATGCTTCGTGGCACATGGCAATGACCGCGCTCGCTTCGGTGCCCGAAGGATTGCGCCCGTCGACCACGTTGGAGCCACCCGCGATCCGCCAGCGCCCAGGGCGCACGCTGAGGCGCAATGCGGCCACCGCCTCGCCGAGCACCAGTCCGTTGCGCCCGGCACCGAAGGGCTCGGCACTATCGGGCGACAACAACTGCATGGCGCCAAAGCCCGCCACCGTGAAGCGGTTGGCGAGTTCGGCGCCGATCACCAGTACCTCTTCGGCCTCTCCGCTTCGAACCAGGTCGCAGCCTGCGAGCACGGCATTGAGCGACGATGTGCACGCCGTCGAGATGGTGAACACAGGCCCCTGCCAATCGAGTGCAGCGGCCACAAGCCCGGCAAAGTCCTGGAGGTCGCCGCCCAGGCGCAGGTCTTGGGCCTCTTCTTCCATGTGGCCGATGTCCAGCGAAGACGATGCCACGAAGAGCGGGCATGAGCGCCCCGCTCCTTCGCCGGCCTGGGCGGCCACGCTGCGCGCAATGCGCCGCAGCCGTTCGATCCAGCTGCCGTGCTGCGGCGGCAACGTGTAGACGGGCCACTGCACGCCAGGCGAAACGCCCACCGGCGTGGGCCGCACGCCGCCGCGCGCAAGTGCGGCCACGGACGACGGAAGATCGTTGCCGAGCGCGCAGGCCAGGCCCATGCCTGCGACATACACGCCCTCAACGGTCATGCCTTGCCCGCTTGCGCCAGGTGATTCGCCAGGTGGGCGATGGATGTGAGCGCGCGGCGCGTTTCCTTGCTGTCGGGCATGCGCAAGCCAAAACGCTGCTGGATCGCCATGGACACCTGCAGGGCATCGAGCGAGTCGAGGTCGAGCCGCGCTTCAGGACCGAACAGCGGCTCGTCGTCGCCGAGGCCCCCTGGAGGCACCTCTTTTTCGACGGCCTCGAGCACCATGGCCTTCAGGCTGGCAATGAATTCGGCGGATACGGAGTCGGTCACGATGCGGGCCTGCGAAACAAGAAGACGGCGAGCAGGAACATGGCGGCCGCAAACAGCGCAAGCCGGCCGACCTGCGGCAGGGTGTCGGCCACGCCGCCACCGCGCAGCAGCACGGTGAGCAGAGCCTCGAGCCCCCAGTTCATCGGCGAAATTTCGACCAGCCGCTGCATGAAGCCCGGCATGACGAACTTCGGCACCATGATGCCGCCAGCCGCAGCCATGAGCACGTTGACCATCGGTCCGATGGTCGCGGCCTGTGCATGGCTGCGCACCGCGCAAGCCAGCGCGAGCGACAGGCTCACCGCGGCCAGGCTCACGGCCGCCAGCGCAACGACCAGCGCGCTCCAATCGATACCCGCAAGCGAAAGCGCGTCGCCGCCGATCAGGGGCATCAGCCAGATTCCCGCGGCAAGCATCAGCGCGGCCTGCAGCGCGTTGACACCGAGGTAAGGCAAGGCCTTGGACAGCAGCAGCATGGAGCGCGACACACCCAGGCTGCGCAGCCGGCCCAGCGCGCCCGAGCTGCGCTCCTGCACGAACAGGCTGGAGAGCGACGCCACCACGAAGAACATGCCGAACACCAGCCACGCGGGCACGTTCTGCTGCACCGATGTGGGCCGCGGCCCGGCGGTGGAGTAACGCTCGGCATTTACCAGCGCCTGAATCGAGGCACCGGGCGGCGGGCCCGAGGTGCCGGGCACCGCGAGCGCCAGGCGCGCCTTCAATTCGCCGGAGGCACCTACGAGCTCGGCGCGCAGGGCATTGAACAGGTTCGCGTCGATGCCCGGCTCTGCGAGCAAGCGGACGTGCGCCTTGGTCGAGAGCGTGGCCGATTCGAGCTCCGCCGAGAGGCCCGGCTCCAGTACCACGACGTACTTGAGCGCGCCGCTGCGCAACCGCGCCTCCCAGTCGGTGCCGAGCGGCTGTGGCGTGCCATGGCTGCGCTGCCAGATTTGCTGCAGCCACTGAGCCGGCGTTTCGGTGTCGCGCATGTCAACGGCGTAGCTGAGTTCGGCCAGCGGTGGGCGGTAGATGTCCTTGAGCGTGAGCGACATCAGCACGATGAAGACCATCGGCATGAGAAACAG
Source organism: Variovorax sp. 3319 (assembly GCF_031456585.1). NCBI lineage: Bacteria > Pseudomonadati > Pseudomonadota > Betaproteobacteria > Burkholderiales > Comamonadaceae > Variovorax > Variovorax sp. 3319. Next base: position 150,380 of record NZ_JAVDUZ010000003.1, on the reverse strand, counting down.
CGCCGCCAGCCCGTGCATGTCGCGCACGAGCGCCAGCAGTTCTTTCTTGATGAGCGCAAAGAGCATGGTGTGTTCAGTCGCGCAGGGAGCGGTGGGTGAGCGCCATGAAGAGCTGCTCGAGGTCGTGGCGGCCGAATTCCGCATGACGCACTTCGATGCCTTCGGCTTCCAGCGCCTGCAACACGGGGCCGGGGCCGGTGCCCTCGCGCAAATGCACGCGCCAGTCCACACCGCCCTGCTCCACGGTGCCAAAGCGCGAGAGCATGGCCTCGTCGAGGCCATCGGCTGCCAGTGTCAGCAGCATTGCGCTCTTCGACAGCAACTCTTCGAGCGAGCCTTCGCGCAGCACGCGGCCGTGGTCAAGAATGGCCACGCGGTCGGCAATGGCCTCGATCTCTTCCATGTAGTGCGACGCATAGATAACGGCTGCGCCCTGCTGCGCGAGGCTCTTGATGGCGTCCAGAATGAACGCACGCGATTGCGGATCGACGCCCACGGTGGGCTCGTCGAACAGCATCAGTTCAGGCTCGGGCAACAGCGCGATCGCGAGATTCAATCGGCGTTTCAGGCCACCCGAGAGCCGCTCGGCTCGCACGCCCGCAAACTGTTCAAGCTGCGAAAAGCGGGTGCAGGCTTCGATGCGCGCCTTCTTCCGTTCGCCAGAAAGGCCCCCTGCCGCGGCAAAGCACGCGAGGTTCTCGGCCACCGTGAGCATGGGATAAAAGGCTTGGTCCTGCGGCGCGACTGCGATGCGCGTCGGCGCCTTGGCTCGCACCTGCTGGAGCGGCTGGCCATCGATGTGAATTTCGCCGGACTGCACCGCAAGCGCACCCGAAAGATGCGAGATCAGGGTGGTCTTGCCTGCGCCGTTGGGGCCGAGCAAGCCCATCACGGAGCCCCTGGGGACCGCCAGCGAAACCTCGGTCAACGCCGGTGCGTCTGCATGCGGGTAACGGTAGCTGAGGTTCTTCAGTTCGAGCATGTAGCGGGTGCGCGCCCTGAGCAACGCATATCGAACACAACACGACGAACAAAATGGCAATGCGTCATCTCAGGCGACAACAGCCTTCAGATCGCGAAAGAACGCTTCTTCCTGCTCCGCCTGCTCCCGCAACTTGCCAGCCAGCGCCGCGGGATCGACCGGCTCGCGCCCCTTCACCATGCGTGCTGCCTTGAGCGCGAACGCCCGCCAGCCGTCGCCAATGGCGATGAGCCTTTCGGACATCTGCTGCAGCTGCGGCTTGTCGAGCAGTGCCGCCGCCTCCTGCAGAAAGCCGGCGTAGATAAAGCGGAAGCCCGCGCCACCCGTGCCGATTTCTTCTTGCATGCGCACCACGTGGCCGATGAAGTCGACGCTGCGCGGATCGGCCGGCGAAAGCTTCTGCATGCGATTGGCCAGCGTGCGCATGCCGCGCACGCCGACGATGGGAACGGGCGCGAGCATGTTGCGCACGGTCTTGCGTATGGCCTTGGTGACCGACGCCGCATCGACAGTCTTGCGCTCGATGGCTTGCGGGTAGTACATGAGGCCCTTGGGCGCGAGCACCCCCTTGGCAAAGCGCGCACGCGACAGGTCTGCGCTGGCGCAGCGCACCGGCTCTTCGAACACCGGGTCGCTGATCAGGTAGTCGTCGCCCTCCTTGCCGTACACCAGCAGGTTGTGCGCGTTGAAGTGAAAGCGCATGTTGGGAGGAAAGTACGGCAGCCAGTAGACCGACGTCTGCAAGCCCACGAGCTGCCCGTCTGCCAACAGCGCGTCCAGGCGCTGTGCGCCGGCTTCGGCGCTGCGAAAGGTCTCGAACCGGAAGCGCGCAGCCATGGGTGCCAGGAGACCCTTGATGATGGCCTTGGGCGGCATGCGGTAAGAGATGAGCGGCAGGCCCGACAGCTTGATGAACGGCAGGTAGGCGAACGAGAGAGCCGACGAAAGGCCGAGCGCCATGCTCTCGGTCATTGGCACGCCGTGATGGCGCATGAGGTTGGAGATGACGCCGCTTTCGCAATGCGCCGCTTGCTGGTGTTCGAATTTCACGGCAGGCCTTGCAAGGTGGAAACGGGCAGGCCCAGCGCTTCGGAGTAGCGCGCCAGGTGCTTCGCCGGGAGTGCCGCGAAGTGCTTCGGCTTCAGGTGGCGCCGCACGCGCCATTGCCAGAACCCGCTGGTCTGGGAGAGCAGCGCCACGTCCATGCGGCGCTCGTACATCCAGTATTCGAGCGGCGATGCGAGCCCCTGCGCCACTCGCTCCTTTGCGGCCTGCGCCTGCTCGACCAGCACGTCGACCGCGTGGCTGGTGACGATTTCTTCCGCCTCCCAGCCGCGCGAGCGGGTGGTGACGACGCGGCCCTGCGCATCGCGCGCATACATGAGCTTGGCGTGGCCGTCGAGGGTGGCATTGCCTTCTTGCGGAACGGCGTCGAGATCCATGGCTAGATGGCTTCCAGGTAGATGAAGCCGCTGGAGAAGCGACCGCTTTCGGGCACGAACATCAGCAGCTTGTGGCCGGGCTTGATGCGGCCCGAACGAAACAGCTCGTCGAGCATGATGTAGGGCGATGCCGAGCCGGTGTTGCCCTTGGTCGCAAGATTGCTGAACCAGCGCTCGCGCGGAATGGCAAAACCCATTGCCTCGAGGCACTGGCTCACGGGTTCGATGAAGTAGCCGGACGAAAGGTGCGGCAGGAACCAGTCGACATCGGAAGCCTTGAGGCCTCGCTTCTCGACGATGGCCGCCAGAGGCTCGCCCAGCGTGGCGCGCACGATGTTCTCGTTGAGCAGGCGCACGTCCTGCTTCACGGCAAAGGTCGATTCGCGATGCCAGTCTTCGGGCGCGGTGCGGGCCCAGCCATCAAGGCCGCCGTCGGCGTTCTTTTCGGCGCCTGCATACATGCACGCCGGCAGTTCGTGCGCGGCGGAAGACAGGTCGATCCATTCCACGCGCAGCGACAACGGGCCGCGCGGCTCGCGCTCGAGCAGCACGGCGCCGGCGCCGTCGGAGAGCATCCAGCGCAGAAAGTCTTTTTCAAAGGCAATTTCGGGCCGTTCCTCGAGCGCCTGCAGCTTGTGCTCGATCTCGGCCTCGAAGCGGGAGCCGCGCATCACCGCGGAGGCCAGCTCGGACCCGGTGGCCACCGCACGGCGCGCATCGCCGGAACGCACCGAGAGCCATGCATGCTTGAGTGCCGTGGTGCCTGCCAGGCAGATGCCCGCGCAGGCCACCACTTCGAGCCGCGGCCAGCCGAGTTCGCCGTGCACCATGACCGCGTGGTTGGGCATGAGCTGGTCGGGGAGCGAAGTGCCGGTGGCGAGGCAATCGACCGGGCCGATGTCGTCGCCCAGCGCCCGGATGGCCGCCGCGGTGAGCTGCGCGTTGCTCATGGCGAGCTGGCCGGTGGCCCGGTCGATCGCGTAGTGGCGCGACTGGATGCCGTTGCTGCGAAGAATCAGCCGCCGCGCACGCGAAGCCTTGCCGCCGATGCGACCGAGAACGTCTTCGATATCTTCATTGCTGACCGGGGAAAAGGGCAGAAAGGCGGCGGTGCGGGTCAGGAAGACATCAGTCGTCATAGCGGGGAGAACGGTCCGTGGCCGAGCCCGACGGGCGCTCGAAATGAGCCGTCATTTTAGTCAGCCACCCCTTGAACAACGGCCTCAGCAGCGCCTGGAGCGTCAAGCTCACTGGCACGACCGTGACAATGAGCACGAGGAGGAAGGCCACGTACAGCAGCAGCAACGGCTTGCGCTGCCACGCGCCCGGCCGCCCCGCGGCCATGATCAGCTTGCCCCACAGGAAAAAGCTGCGCGTGCCGGCTTTTTCGCTGATCAGGAGCTTTGCATCGGCACGAACAGCCCCGAGACCCGAGAGCAGCGGCTGCGATCCGCGTTCGAGATCGCCGTGCAGCGCCTCCTGCAGCGCACGGCCAAAACGGCCGGCACCGCGGATCTGCCCGGCGCTGAGGCCGGCGTCGGGCATGCCCCAGAAGCCGCGCTTGCGGCCCCAGATCAGCCAGGCCGGCGTAGTGAAGAACGTGGCCAGCGTCGGGCCCGGGTCGGTCAGCACCACGTTGTCGATCAGGCGCGCGCCCACTGCATCCAGCAGGCCCTTGAGCTTTTCATGCGCCAGCAGCCACATGTTGCGGCATGCGATCACCGTGACGACGGGCTTGCCCCGCAGCAGTTGCTGCGCCAGCGGATGCTTCAAAAAGGCAACGATCGGCTGCGACGGCGCCAGGAACCACACCTGGTACGGCAGGATGACCAAGTCGAACTCCTCGTCTCCCGTGAGCGAGAGCGGCGCCAGCGGTGGTGGCTTCATGTGCGCCGACTCGGGAAAGGCGTCGAAGAAGGTCAGGAACGGCCAGGGAAACGGAAAATCCGCCAGCGGGCGCAGCGTTTCGACATGCACGGAGATTGCCGGATCGGCCTTGAGCGGCGCAACGATCTGCTCGGCGACGCTGCCGAGCTGACCGGTCTGCGAATAGTGAATCACCAGGACACGTTTGGGGCGCGCGGCGGGGCTGGAAATGCTTGAGGTCACTTGCTGGGGCGAAACGAGGGCCGTCGAATGTAAGCCAACCGTACGCCTGGCGCATCTGCCATTGGTCATGCCGTCGCGCCGATCCCACGAATGGACGAAAAAAAAGCCGCGCCAATTGGCGCGGCTTTTTTGCGAACGCTGGAGGGTCAGCGCACCTTGCCTTCCTTCCAGGCGGTGAGCAGCTTGTTGTACTCGATGGTTTCACCCTTCGGCTTCTCGTTGGCCAGCTTCTTCCAGGGGGCGTGCTCGTCGCTCAGCCACTTGGCGGGGTCGCCCTTGGGGTTGAGCTTGGGTGCGCACTTGTCCATGCCGGCGCGCTCGAGCCGGCCCATCACGTCGTCCATCTCGTCGGCCAGCGTGTCCATTGCCTTTTGCGGCGTCTTCTCGCCGGTGACGGCTTCGGCCACGTTCTTCCACCAGAGCTGGGCGAGCTTCGGATAGTCGGGCACGTTGGTGCCGGTCGGCGACCATGCCACGCGCGCCGGGCTGCGGTAGAACTCGACCAGGCCACCCAGCTTGGGCGCCATGTCGGTCATCGCCTGCGACTTGATGTCCGATTCGCGGATAGGCGTGAGGCCCACCACGGTCTTCTTGAGCGACACCGTCTTGGAGGTGACGAACTGCGCGTACAGCCAGGCTGCCGCGGTCTTGTTCTCGTCATGGCCCTTGAAGAACGACCACGAACCCACGTCCTGGTAGCCGTTCTGCATGCCCTGCTTCCAGTAGGGTCCGTTCGGTCCAGGGGCCATGCGCCACTTGGGCGTGCCGTCGGCGTTGACCACCGGCAGGCCCGGCTTGACCATGTCCGCCGTGAAGGCCGTGTACCAGAAGATCTGCTGCGCGATCTGGCCCTGGGCGGGCACGGGGCCGGCTTCGCCGAAGGTCATGCCGGTGGCTTCGCGCGGCGCGTACTTCTTCATCCAGTCCACGTACTTGGTCAGCGCATACACGGCGGCCGGCGAATTGGTGGCGCCGCCGCGCGACACGGCCGCGCCCACCGGCGTGCACTTGTCGTCGGCCACCCGAATGCCCCACTCGTCGATGGGCAGGCCGTTCGGAATGCCGATGTCGGCTGTGCCGGCCATCGAGAGCCATGCATCGGTGAAGCGCCAGCCCAGCGACGGGTCCTTCTTGCCGTAGTCCATGTGGCCGTAGATCGGCTTGCCGTCGATGTTCTTCACGTCCACGCTGAAGAACTCGGCGATGTCCTCGTAGGCGCTCCAGTTGAGCGGCACGCCCAGGTCGTAGCCATACTTGGCCTTGAACTTTTCCTTCAGGTCGGGGCGGTCGAACAGGTCGGCGCGGAACCAGTACAGGTTGGCAAACTGCTGGTCGGGCAACTGGTACAGCTTGCCGTCCGGAGCGGTGGTGAACTTGGTTCCGATGAAGTCGGCAACATCGAGGCCGGGGTTGGTGAACTCCTTGCCGGGGCCTGCCATGTAGTCGGTCAGGTTCATCATCTTGCCGTAGCGGTAGTGGGTACCGATCAGGTCCGAGTCCGAAATCCAGCCGTCGTAGATCGACTTGCCCGACTGCATGGAGGTCTGCAGCTTCTCGACCACGTCGCCTTCCTGGATCAGGTCGTGCTTCACCTTGATGCCGGTGATTTCCTCGAAGGCGCGGGCCAGAGTCTTCGACTCGTATTCATGCGTGGTGATGGTTTCGGAGACCACGGAGATCTCGTTCACACCCTTGGCCTTGAGCTTTGCCGCGGCATCGACGAACCATTTCAGTTCTTCGGCCTGCTGCGTCTTGCTGAGCGTCGACGGCTGGAATTCGCTGTCGATCCACTTGGCAGCCGCATCGGGCGCAGCCGGTGCTGCCGCCGGAGTGGCCGCGGCAGGAGCCGCCGCCGGTGCCGGTGCAGGGGTACTTGCCGGAGCCTGGGCCGCAGGCTCGTCCTTCTTTCCGCAGGCCGACAGTGCCAGCACCATAGCGGCCGCGAGCGCGGTGTAGCGCAACTTCATGGTTTATCTCCTCGTTCCTTCGCTTCCCCGTGTGCGGCTGAATTCACCTCGGCCCCGGGGAAGCACCGGGCCGAATTGCCGGAGTACGCGAGCTAGCCCTTGCGCATGATCAGCGCGAGCACCAGCATCGAAAACACAAAGCCGATCCAGATCGAAGGCTCGGCCTGCAGCGTCATTGCAGACTTGGCCCATTCCGCAAGGCCGATGTAGATCAGGTTGATATAGGCCGCCGAGAGCAGGCCGATGAACAGCCGGTCTCCTCGCGTGGTTTCGATAGGCAGCCAGCCGCGCCGCAGCGTGGTGGGCGACTTGATCTCCCACACCGTCATGCCTACCAGCATGAGCGCGATGCAGATGAAGAACACGGCCACCGGAGTGGTCCAGGACATCCATGCAAACATTTCAGACTCTCCCCATCGCGAAACCCTTCGCGATGTAGTGCCGCACGAACCAGATCACGATCGCGCCCGGCACGATGGTGAGCACGCCGGCCGCTGCAAGCGTGGCCCAGTCCATGCCCGATGCGCTCACGGTGCGCGTCATGGTCGCGACGATCGGCTTGGCGTTGACGCTGGTGAGCGTGCGCGCCAGCAGCAGTTCGACCCAGCTGAACATGAAGCAGAAGAAAGCCGCCACGCCCACGCCGGCCTTGATCAGCGGCAGGAAGATGCGAATGAAGAACTTCGGAAAGCTGTAGCCGTCGATGTAGGCGGTTTCGTCGATCTCGCGCGGAATGCCGCTCATGAAGCCTTCGAGAATCCACACTGCCAGCGGCACGTTGAACAGCAGGTGCGCAAGCGCCACGCCCAGGTGCGTGTCCATCAGGCCCACCGTGCTGTACAGCTGGAAGAACGGCAGCAAAAACACCGCGGGAGGCGTCATGCGGTTGGTCAGGAGCCAGAAGAACACGTGCTTGTCGCCCAGGAACGAATAGCGCGAAAACGCATAGGCCGCGGGCAGTGCCACGGTGAGCGAGATCACCGTGTTGATGCCCACGTAGATCAGGCTGTTGATGTAGCCCGAGTACCACGACGCGTCGGTGAAGATGCGCGTGTAGTTGGCCCAGGTGAACTGCTGCGGAAAGAACGAAAAACTCGAAAGGATTTCGCCGTTCGTCTTGAAGCTCATGTTGACCATCCAGTAGATGGGCAACAGCGCAAAAAGAATATAGAGCAGCAGGAAGATGCTGCGCTTGCGGAACCTGCGCTCGTTCATTGCTCCACCTCCGCCTTCTGGGTACCGACGCGCTGCATCCAGTTGTAGAGGATGAAGCACAGGAGCAGGATGATCAGGAAATAGATCAGCGAGAAAGCCGCCGCCGGGCCCAGGTCGAACTGGCCGACCGCCTTCTGCGTGAGGTATTGGCTCAGGAAGGTCGTCGCGTTGCCCGGCCCGCCGCCCGTCAGCACGAAAGGCTCCGTGTAGATCATGAAGCTGTCCATGAAGCGAAGCAGCACCGCAATCATCAGCACGCCGCGCATCTTGGGCAGCTGGATGTAGCGGAACACCGCAAACTTGCTCGCACCGTCGATGCGCGCGGCCTGGTAATAGGCATCCGGAATCGAGCGCAGGCCCGCAAAGCACAGCAGCGCCACCAGCGGCGTCCAGTGCCACACGTCCATCATCAGTACAGTAAGCCACGCGTCGGTCGCGTCGCCGGTGTAGCTGTAGTTGATGCCCATCTTCTGCAGCGCATGGCCCAGGAGGCCGATGTCGGCGCGGCCGTAGATCTGCCAGATGGTTCCGACCACGTTCCATGGAATGAGCAGCGAGAGCGCCACCACCACCAGCACCGCGGACGACTTCCATCCCGTGGCCGGCATCGAGAGCGCGAGCGCAATGCCCAGTGGAATCTCGACCGCCAGCACCGACAGCGAGAAGCCGAGCTGCCGCCACAGGGCGGCGTGCAGTTCGCCGTCGCGCATGACGGCGGCAAACCATTCGGTGCCGACGAAAACGCGGCGCTCGGGCGAGATGATGTCTTGCACCGAGTAGTTGACGACCGTCATCAGCGGCACGATGGCCGAGAAGGCTACGCAGATCAGCACCGGCAGCACCAGCCACCAGGCCTTCTGGTTGATGGGTTTGTTCACGGCGTCCATGGGGCTTCCATCTTCTGTACGGGGTTGACGCGGCTTTGTTGCGATGCGCTGTTCTTCATGCAACCAGCTCCTCGTCGCGGTAATAGCAGGTGTGGGTGTCCAGCACGCGCAGCCACACGGTTTCTCCTACTGCAGGCAGCGGCGCATCGGCATGCAGGCGCGCCTTGAGCGCGGTGCCACCCGCGTCGGCGCTCAGCATGGCGTGGGTGCCCACGTCCTGCACCTGCGTGACGGTGGCGGGCACGGCGCCCTGCGCCTGCGCTTCGACCACCCGCAGGTATTCCGGCCGAATACCCAGCTTGATCGAGCCTTCGGGCAGCTGGCGTGTCGGCACGAGCGGCGTGCCCGCCACTTCGAGAGCGCCGTTGGCATTTTTTGCCGACAGGAAATTCATGCCGGGCGAGCCGATGAAGTGGCCGACGAAGGTATGGGCCGGCCGCTCGAACAAGGCTTCGGCGCTGCCCACCTGCACGGCCTTGCCGCGGGTCATGACCACCACCTCTTCGGCAAAGGTGAGCGCCTCGACCTGGTCGTGCGTCACGTAGATGAGCGTGAGCTTGAGTTCGCGGTGAATCTGCTTGAGCTTGCGGCGCAGCTGCCACTTCAGGTGCGGGTCGATCACTGTCAGGGGTTCGTCGAACAGCACGGCCGACACGTCGCTGCGCACCAGCCCACGGCCGAGCGAGATCTTCTGCTTGGCATCGGCCGCGAGGCCTGCGGCGCGCTGGTTGAGCTGGCCGCTCATGTCGAGCATTTCGGCGATCTCGCCCACGCGCTTCCTGATCTGGTCTTCGGGCACCTTGCGGTTGCGCAGCGGGAAGGCGAGGTTCTCGGCCACCGTCATGGTGTCGTAGATCACCGGAAACTGGAACACCTGCGCAATGTTGCGCTCCTGCGGCGTGGCGCGGGTCATGTCACGGCCGTCGAACTTGACAGTGCCTTGCGAAGGCACCAGCAGGCCCGAGATGATGTTCAGCATGGTCGTCTTGCCGCAGCCCGAGGGGCCTAGCAAGGCGTATGCGCCGCCATCGCGAAAGCTCATCTGCAGCGGCAGCAGCGCATAGTCGCTGTCCTGCGTGGGGTTGGGGCGGTAGGCGTGGGCCAGGTCCAGGTCGATGCGGGCCATGTCAGTTTCCTTTGCGCCATGCCGGCGCGAGCGCCAGCTTTTCGCCGGCATCGAACACATAGGCTTGCGAGGGGCTGAAGTACAGCGTGATCGATGCACCCAATTCGAAGCGGTGCACCCCGGTGAGCTGCGCCACCAGTTCGCCGACCGCGGTATCGACGTGAACGAAGGTGTCGGAGCCTGAAATTTCGGCCAGTTCCACCTTGCCGGGCAGGCCGATGTCGCCCTCCCCCGCGCCCACGTTGAGCGCACTTGCGCGCAGGCCGACAGTGACCGCACCCGACACGCTTTCAGGCACCGCCAGCGCCAGCGCCGGGCCACCCGCGAGCTGCACGCGGCCGGCCGACGCGGTGCCTGGCAAAAGGTTCATCGGCGGATCGCTGAAGGCGCGCGCCACGCGCAGCGACTGCGGCGCGTGGAATACCTCGGCCGTGGGGCCGTATTGCAGCAGTTCGCCGGCGTCCATCACCGCCGTATAGCCGCCGAGCAAGAGCGCCTCGCCGGGCTCGGTGGTCGCGTAGATCACGGTGGAGTCGCCGCTTGCGAACAATTGCGTCAGTTCCTCGCGGAGGCCTTCGCGCAGCTTGTAATCGAGGTTGACCAGCGGCTCGTCGAGCAGCATGAGCGGCGCGTTCTTGGCGAGCGCGCGCGCCAGCGCCACGCGCTGCTGCTGCCCGCCCGAAAGCTCGGCCGGATAGCGGTCGAGGAACATGCCGATGTGCAGCTTGTCGGCCAACTCGCGCACCCTGGCATCGACGTTCTTTTCGCCGCGCAGCTTGAGCGGCGAGGCGATGTTGTCGGCCACCTTGAGCGACGGATAGTTGATGAACTGCTGGTACACCATGGCCACGTTGCGCTCGCGCACCGGCATGCCGGTCACGTCCTTGCCGTCGACCAGCACCTTGCCCGTGGTTGGCGTGTCGAGCCCCGCCATGAGCCGCATCAGGCTGGTCTTGCCGGCCTGCGTAGCGCCCAGCAGCACGGTGACCGCACCGCTTCTCGGGGCGATGCTCTGCTCATAGAGCCATGTTTGCGCGCCGACCTTCTTGGTGACGCGCTCCAGAGTCAATTGCATCAGCGCTCCCGGTTGATCGTGTTGCTGTTGTTCTTTGCATGCGCCTGCAGCCAGGCGGCCACCTGCGCGCGTTCTTCGGCCGTGTAGCGCAGGCCGAGCTTCGACCTGCGCCAGAGCACGTCGTCCGCACTCATGGCCCATTCGCTTTCCTGCAGAAACTGCAGTTCGCGCTCATGAAGCCCCGGCGCCACCGCGTCGCCCATGCCGGCCATCGATTGCGCATCGCCAAGCAGTTCGGCCACGCGCGCACCATAGGCGCGTGCGAGGCGCCGCGCAAGCCCGGCGTCGAGCCAGGGGTAGCGGGCCAGCACGGCGGTCACGAACCGCTCGAAGTCGTCGTCCGGCCGCGTCGGCGCGCCGATCCATCCGGACAGGTCGCCGCCCGCAAGAAAAGCGCCGTCGGTCCAGGCCGGGCGTTGCGTGTTCGGCTGGCCGAGCATCTTGCCGACCTCATCGGCCGCGTCTTCGGCCAGCTTGCGAAAGGTGGTGATCTTGCCGCCCCACACCGACAGCAAAGGCGCCGCAGTGGTGTTGGATTCGAGCATGTAGTCGCGCGTGACCGCAGAGGGGTCGCCCGAGGCGTCGTCCAGCAGGGGACGCACGCCAGAGTAGGTCCAGACCACATCGGCAGGCACGATCGGCTTTTCGAAGTAGCGGCTGGCCTGGGTGCAGAGATAGGAGATTTCTTCGTCTGCAATGCGCGCCGCGCCGGGATCGTCGGCGTTCAGCTCGATGTCGGTGGTGCCGATCAGCGTGAACTCGTCCTGGTACGGAATCGCGAAGATGATTCGCTTGTCGGGGTTCTGGAAGATGTAGGCATGGTCGTGCTCGAAGAGGCGCCGCACCACGATGTGGCTCCCCTTGACCAGCCGCAGGTGCCGTGTGGCCAGCGCCTCGCCCTTGGCCGACTGCGCCACGCCGCGCAGGAACGATTCCGCCCACGGACCGGCCGCATTGACCACCGCGCGGGCGCGCACCACGCGAATACCGCCGTCCGCCGACTCGAGCGTGGCCGTCCAGCCTTCTGCATCGCGCTGCGCATGAACGCAGCGGGTGCGCGTGAGCACCTCGGCGCCGCGCGCCCTGGCATCGACGGCGTTGAGCACCACCAGCCGTGCGTCGTCGACCCAGCCGTCCGAATAGACGAAGCCGCGCTTGAACTGCGGCTTGAGCGGCACGCCGGCCGCGTGGCTGCGCAAGTCGATGCTGCGCGAGCCCGGCAGCACTTCGCGCTTGGCGAGATGGTCGTACATGAAGAGGCCGATGCGGATCATCCAGCCAGGCCGCATCGACGGGTCGTGCGGCATGACAAAGCGCAGCGGCCACATGATGTGCGGCGCGCTCTTGAGCAGCACCTCGCGCTCCTGCAGCGCCTTGCGAACCAGAGAGAACTCGTAATACTCCAGGTAGCGCAGGCCGCCGTGGATGAGCTTGGTCGAGGAGGAAGACGTGTGCGAGGCGAGATCGTCTTTTTCGCACAGCACCACGCGCCAGCCCCGGCCCGCCAGGTCGCGCGCAATGCCGCAGCCGTTGATGCCGCCGCCGACGATCAGCACATCGCAATCGGTTGCCGGCAGGGGCGAATTGGAGGAGAAATCGCTCACAGAAGATGGGCCCGTTGGTTCGTGACTTAAGTCACTGAAGGCCGCCATTGTATTTTCGCGTCTTTTCACTTGGATTCCTTTTGACGCGATTTTCCCCCGAGTTTTCCCTTACTTTGGTTCGTTTTCTTTCGTTTTAAAGTGGCACGGCCTGTACCCTTCTGAGAGTCTTCCCGTTCTTCACGACGCTTTTGTGAACTCCAATCCGCGCCAGATCAACCTTCTCGATACCGTGCGCACGCGCGGCTCCGTTACCGTCGAACAGTTGGCCGACATGCTCGGCGTTACGCTGCAAACGGTGCGGCGCGACGTGCAGCGGCTGGCGGACGAGGGCCTGCTCACGCGTTTTCATGGCGGCGTGCGGGTGCCAAGCTCCACCACAGAGAACATCGGCTACCAACAGCGCGAAACACTGCATGCGGAGGGCAAGGCGCGCATTGCGCGGCGCGTGGCCGAGCTGGTGCCCAACGACTGTTCGCTCATTCTCAACATCGGCACCACCACGGAAGCCATTGCCAAGGCGCTGCTGCGGCACACGGGGCTGCGCGTGATTACCAACAACCTGAACGTGGCGACCATATTGAGCGGCAACACGTCGTGCGAGGTGATTGTGGCCGGCGGTTCGGTGCGGCCGCGCGACCGCGCCATCGTGGGCGAAGCGACCATCGATTTCATTCGCCAGTTCAAGGTCGACATTGCGCTGATCGGGGTGTCGAGCATCGAAGCCGACGGTTCATTGCGCGACTTCGACTTGCGTGAAGTGAAGGTGGCGCAAACCATCATCGCGCAAGCCCGGGAGGTATGGCTGGCGGCAGATGCGAGCAAGTTCAACCGGCCGGCGATGATCCAGCTGGGCACGCTCTCTCAGATCGACCGGCTGTTTACCGACGCGCCGCCGCCGCCGCCGTTTGCCGACTTGCTGCATGGGGCACAGGTGCGGCTTGAAATTGCGCGCGATTGAGAGGGTAGTAGCCGGTGGCCTTTGCACGAGCCCCGAACCAGCGGCAACCAAACCACACCGCCAAGAACACAAGTCAAGCATGACCAGACGCCAAGGAACATCCAAGCCATGACCTACCTCCTAGCACTAGACCAAGGCACTTCGAGCTCCCGCAGCATCGTGTTCGACCGCGAAGGCCACATCGTTGCCATCGCACAGAAAGAGCTCACACAAATTTATCCGCAGCCCGGCTGGGTCGAACACGACCCCATGGAAATCTGGCACAGCCAATTGGCCACCGCGCGCGAAGTGCTCGTCAAGGCCAAGCTCCAGCCAGCAGACATTCATGCCATTGGCATTACCAACCAGCGCGAAACCACCGTGCTGTGGAACCGCAAGACCGGCCAGCCCGTGCACCACGCCATCGTGTGGCAAGACCGGCGCGCCGAGCCGCTGTGCGCAAAGCTGCGCGAAGACGGCATGACCGGCACCATCCAGGAGAAAACCGGGCTGGTCATCGATGCATATTTTTCGGGCACAAAGCTGCGCTGGCTGCTGGACAACGTACCCGGCGCACGCGCGCAGGCCGAGCGCGGTGAACTCGCCTTTGGCACCGTCGACAGCTGGCTCATGTGGCTGCTTACCGGCGGCAAGGTGCACGTGACCGACGTGAGCAACGCCTCGCGCACCATGCTCTTCAACGTGCACAGCAATGAGTGGGATGCCGACCTCCTCAAGGCGCTCGACATTCCCGCCGCGCTCATGCCCAAGGTGCAGCCGTCGAGCTCCCACTTTGCAGACACCGACGCCGCACTGCTCGGCCGCGCCCTGCCCATCGGCGGCGTGGCCGGCGACCAGCAAAGCGCCCTCTTCGGCCAGGCGTGCTTTACGGCCGGCATGGCCAAGAACACCTACGGTACCGGCTGCTTCCTGCTCATGCACACGGGCGCGGCTTTCCAGCCCTCGCACAACGGCCTGCTCGTCACCAGCGCAGCGCAGACAGACGCCACACCGCAGTACGCCATGGAAGGCAGTGTGTTCGTCGGCGGCGCCGTGGTGCAGTGGCTGCGCGACGGACTCAAGGCAATCAAGGGCAGTGCCGAAGTGCAGTCGCTTGCCGAAAGCGTGCCCGACGCGGGCGGCGTGATGATGGTGCCTGCCTTCACCGGCTTGGGCGCGCCCTACTGGGACGCCGATGCGCGCGGCACCATCACCGGCCTGACGCGCGGAACCACCGTGGCGCACATCGCGCGCGCTGCACTGGAAAGCATCGCCTACCAAAGTGCCGCATTGCTGCAGGCCATGAGCCGCGATGCCGTCGCCGCCGGCGGCACGCCCGTGGCGGAACTGCGTGTGGATGGCGGCGCCAGCGTGAACGACCTGCTGATGCAATTCCAGGCCGACCTGCTGGGCATTCCCGTGGTGCGGCCCGAAGTGATCGAGACCACCGCGCTCGGCGCTGCTTATCTTGCAGGCCTTTCGACCGGCGTCTACAGCGACGCGCGCCAGCTGTCGAAGCTGTGGAAGGTGGAGCGGCGCTTCATGCCCACCATGGGCCGCGCGCAGGCCGAGGAATCGATGGCGCGCTGGGAGCGCGCAGTGCGGCAGGCCACCGCCGCCTGAGGTGCGGCGGCCCGCGGGGCCTAGTGCGCCGGAACCAGGAAGTCCTGGCTGATCCGTCCGCCCAGTTCGTTCACGCGATCGAGGAACTGCGTGAGGTAGGCATGCAGCCCGGTCGCCAGGATTTCGTCGACCCGCGCGTATTGCAAGTCGGCCAGCAGCTTGCCGGCGCGGCGCTGGGTTTCGGCGCTCTGCTCGTTCTGTACCTTGGCAAGGTTGTTCACCACCTCGACCAGGCTCGCGTGCAGCGAGCGCGGCATGTCGGCGCGAAGAATGAGCAGTTCGGCCACGCGCTCGGGCTTGATCACGTCGCGGTACACCTTGCGGTACACCTCGAAGGCCGAAACGCTGCGCAGGATGGCGCTCCAGTGATAGAAGTCGTACTCCTGGTCTTCCTCCGTGGCGGTGCCGAAGAACTCGCTGTTGAGGGCGTGAAACTTCACGTCCACGAGCCGTGCGGTGTTGTCGGCACGTTCCAGGAAGGTGCCCAGCCGCGAGAAGTAAAAGGCCTCGTCCTGCAGCATGGTGCCGAGCGTCACACCGCGCGACAGGTGCGAGCGAAACTTGACCCATTCGAAGAATTGCGCCGGGTCGCGCTCGAAATCTCCGGCACGCAGCATGCGGTTCACTTCGAGCCAGGTGGTGTTTTGCGTTTCCCACGCCTCGGTGGTGAGCGCGCCGCGAACGGCGCGTGCGTTTTCGCGCGCCGCCTTCAGGCACGAGACGATGGAGGACGGATTGCTCTCGTCCTTGACCATGAACTCCATCACCTCGTTGGGCGCGATCTGCTCGTATTTCTTGTTGTACGAAGGCAGCAGCTCGCTAATGGACAGCACGCCCTGCCAACCGTACTTGGCCACTTCGGCCGACTGGGGCAAGAGCGAGGTCTGGTAGTTGACGTCGAGCATGCGCGCGGTGTTTTCCGCGCGCTCGGTGTAGCGCGACATCCAGTAGAGGTGATCGGCAGTGCGTGACAGCATTCTTGTGCTCCTGATTCCTTGCTTGCTTGCCTGCTGCGCTCAGGCCGACTGCGATTGACTTTGCGATTGCGCCGCCTTGGGCTTGGCGCCACGGTCCGCCTCGAGAATCCAGGTGTCCTTGGTGCCGCCGCCCTGCGACGAGTTGACCACCAGCGAACCCTCCTTGAGCGCCACGCGCGTCAGGCCGCCTGGCACCATCTGCACTTCCTTGCCCGAAAGCACGAAGGGGCGCAGGTCGATGTGGCGCGGTGCAATGCCGGCGTCCACGAAGGTGGGCGACGTGGAAAGGCTCAGCGTGGGCTGGGCGATGTAGCCGTCGGGCTTGGCGATGACGGCCTTCTTGAACTCTTCGATTTCGGCCACGGTGGCGGCCGGGCCGATCAGCATGCCGTAGCCGCCGGCGCCGTGCACCTCCTTGACGACCAGGTCCTTCATGTTGTCGAGCGTGTATTGCAGCTCGTCCTTGTTGCGGCACATGTAGGTGGGCACGTTCTTCAAGATGGGCTGCTCGCCCAGGTAGAACTCGACCATCTTGGGCACGTAGGGGTAGATCGACTTGTCGTCGGCCACGCCCGTACCCACCGCATTGCAGATAACGACGTTGCCTTCGCGGTACGCACGCATCAAACCCGCGCAGCCGAGCGTGGATGTAGGCCGGAACACCTCGGGGTCGAGAAAGTCGTCGTCGACGCGGCGGTAGATCACGTCTACGCGCTTTGGCCCGCGCGTGGTGCGCATGTAGACGAAGTCGTCGCGCACGAAGAGGTCTTGCCCCTCGACCAGTTCCACACCCATCTGCTGGGCGAGGAAAGCGTGCTCGAAGTAGGCGCTGTTGTACATGCCCGGGGTCAGCACCACCACGGTGGGTTCCGCCGTGGCGGGCGGGGCGCTGGCGCGCAGCGTTTCGAGCAGCAGGTCGGGGTAGTGCGCCACGGGCGCTATGCGGTTCTGGTTGAACAGCTCGGGAAACAGCCGCATCATCATCTTGCGGTTTTCGAGCATGTAGCTCACGCCGCTGGGCACGCGCAGGTTGTCTTCGAGCACGTAGTACTCGCCGTTGCCCTGGGCGTCTGGCGCACGGACGATGTCGATGCCCGAGATGTTGGAGTACACGTTGTGCGGCACGTTCACACCCATCATCTCGGGGCGGAACTGCGCGTTGTTCAGGATCTGCTCGGCCGGAATGATGCCGGCCTTGATGATTTCCTGGTCGTGGTACACGTCATGCAAGAAGCGGTTGAGCGCCGTCACGCGCTGCACCAGCCCTTTTTCCATGCTCTCCCACTCGTGGGCGGGAATGATGCGCGGGAGCAGGTCGAACGGAATGAGCCGCTCGGTACCCGAGCCGTCTTCGTCCTTTGCGCCGTACACCGCAAAGGTGATGCCGACCCGGCGGAAGATCATTTCCGCCTCTTCGCGCCGCGCCCGCATCACCTCGCCGGGCTGCTTTGCAAGCCATTGGTCGTAGCGCTTGTAGTGCTGCCTGATTGCAGACCCCGCATAGGGCAACTGCTCATACATCTCATCGAATTTGTGCATGGAACGACCAATCTCCTTGAGCCATAGCTTAGCAAGTTCGAGGCCAGTGAAAGCCCTATGTTGGCGCGGATTCCGCCCCGCGGGGTGCTTTTCAGGGCAGGTGGTGGTGCCAGTAGCGGGCGCCGCGGTCCCGTTCGCAGCCGACCTCTTCGGGCGCCTGGCTGCGCCATAGCGCTGCGCCGCAAGGCACGTTTTCGACAAGCTTCACGCCATGGGCCGCATAGCGCTCGACCACTTCGCCCGCCGGATGGCCGAAGCGGTTGCGGTACCCGGCCTGAACCAGCGCAAGACGCGGGCGCACCGCTTCGAGCAGTGCCGCGCTCGAGGAGGTCTTGCTGCCGTGGTGCGGAGCAAGCAGCACGTCGGCCCGAAGACTGGGGGTTCGCACCACCAGCGCGGCCTCTTGCAGGCGCTCGATGTCACCCGCCAGCAGTGCTGTAGCGCGGCCATTGCCGATTCGCAGCACGCATGAAATGGCGTTGGGCTTGGTAAAGAAGAGATAGTCGGCCGGCGCGGGGTGGAGAATTTCGAACTCCACCCCGTCCCAGTTCCAGTGCTGGCCCGCTTCGCAGCGCCTGTTCGGGCGAACAGCCTGCAGCGGGTGGGTGGCTTCGATCGAACTCAGGAGCTCGGCCTGCGGCTGCATTGCGAGCACGGCGGCAGCGCCGCCGGTGTGGTCGCTGTCGCGGTGGCTCAGCACAAGCATGTCCAGCCGCTCGCCGAGGGCACGCAGCAAGGGCACCAGCACACGATGGCCGGCGTCGCTTTCGAGGCTGTAGCGCGGGCCCGCGTCGTACAGCAGGCTGTGCGTTGCCGTGCGCACGAGAACCGCGCTCCCCTGCCCGATGTCGGCCGCAAGAAGCTCGAACTGCCCGGCAGGAGGCCGAGGCGACTGCCAAAGCAGCACCGGCAGGAGAAGCGGCAGGCCGAGCAAACGCAGCGTCCAGGGTAGGCGCATAGCCAGCAGAATGCCGCCCGCGATGCCAAAGCCGGCCATCCACACCGGGGGAGCGGCCATCGACAACGTGGCATACGGCATGGCCGCGAACCATTTCAGCAGCACGGCCAGCGCCTGCACGGCCCACGCTGCAAGCTCCCAGAGCGGCGGCGCCACGGCGCCCAGCATTGCCAGCGGCGTGATCACGATCGTCACCCACGGAATCGCAACCGCATTGGCCAGCAAACCGACCACCGACACTTGCTGGAAGAGCAGCAGGCTCAATGGAGTGAGCGCCAGCGTGATCACCCATTGCTCGCGAACAAACGCCAGCAGCCTGGCCGTCGGCCCCGTCTTTCCGTCGGCAGGCTTCATGAAGCCGGTCGTGAACAGGACGCCGACCGCGACGAAGCTGAGCCAGAAACCCGCCTGCATCAACGCCCAAGGATCGACAGCCACCACGACTGCCGCGATCAGCAACCAGACGTGCGGCCAAGGCCAACGCCTGCCGGTGAGCCGCAGCAGCGCCACAGTGGCCAGCATCCAGACGGTTCGCTGCGATGGCACGCCCCAGCCGCTGAAAAGCGCATAAAGACCGGCCAGCAGCACGCCGCCCACGAGTGCAGCCTGCGGCGCGGGAAAGCGCAGCATGAGCCGCACGCTGCGCCGCCATGCCGCACCGACGGCATGACCAGCGAGCCACGCGAACATTGTTATGTGCAGGCCCGAGATCGACATCAGGTGCGCAACCCCTGTCGCACGAAAGATGTCCCAGTCGCTGCGGTCGATGGCGCCCTGGTCGCCGGTGACAAGAGCGGCAATAACGCCTGCCTGCCGCGGGTCGGCTACTCGGCTGAACACCGCATCGCGCACGGCCTCGCGCGCACGCTCCAGCGGATGCAGCCATGTGGATTCAAGCCGCGCGGGCGGGGCATCGCGAGCACCGGTTCGCACATAGCCGCTGGCGCGCACGCCCTGCTCCCACAGCCACAGTTCGTTGTCGAAACCATGCGGATTGAGATTGCCGTGCGGCGCTTTCAGCCGCACCGTGAGGCGCCAACGCTCGCCCGCGTGCAACGGGGCCGCATTTACCTTCGGGGCGGGCGGACTCGCCTGCGAAGTGCGGCCCCAAAGGCCGGTGTCGTCGTGATACCAGCCAAGCGCGATTCGCGCAGGTACGCGAACCGGGGTTGCGGCGGGCTCGTCGGCCCAGCGGGCCGAATCGACATCCAGCCAGAAGCGCGTGCCGCCTTCGTTGTGCTGGGGCATTTGCGCTATTACCCCGGTGACCTGCAAGTCGCGACCTTCTATTGCCGGGTCGAGCGCGCCATTCGAGTAGGCCACCGACCGCCAGCCTGCAAGGCCGACTCCGGCGAATGCGCCGCACGCCAGTGCAACGACCATCGGCAAATAAGACGATCGCCGCCTGGAGAGCACGGCCAACCCCGCCACGCCAACGAAGAACAAGCCCGCATAGGCCACAGCGCTCCACAAGGTTGCCTGATGCAACTGCAATGCTGCGCCAAGCAAGGTTCCGCCCAGCGCAGCAAAGGCCCACGATCCGGCCATTGCGCCGCCAGACGCCCGGCCCGGCGTCAACCGCAAACTCCTGAACTCATGCTGCAAGCCCTCCCCGGACCCACGCTCAATGGCGCGTTAATTGCTTGGTATCTGGGCTAGTATGCGTCTCACAAGAGACATCTTTTCGATGCAATCTCGCAGTACTGCACACAAACGCATGTCCATTCACGCCGCACTCCACCACGTCACCCACTACAAATACGACCGCCTGGTGCAGTTGGGCCCGCAGGTCGTGCGCTTGCGTCCCGCGCCGCACTGCCGCAGCAACGTCATCTCGTATTCGCTGCAGGTCGAGCCGGCCGAGCACTTCGTCAACTGGATGCAGGACCCGTTCGCCAACTACCAGGCGCGGCTCGTGTTTCCCGAGAAGACGCGCGAATTCAAGGTCACGGTCGACCTTGTGGTCGAGATGGCGGTCTACAACCCGTTCGACTTCTTTCTCGAGCCGCAGGCCGAGAACTTTCCGTTCAAGTACACCGCCTCGCAGGCCGAAGAACTCGCGCCTTACCTGGTCACCGAAGAGGCCACGCCACTCGTTGCGGCCTACCTGGACAAGATCGATCGCAAGGAGCAGCGCACCATCGACTTTCTGGTCGGGCTGAACCAGCAGGTCCAGAAAGACGTCAACTACCTGATCCGCATGGAGCCCGGCGTGCAGACGCCGGAAGAAACGCTCATCAACGGCAGCGGCTCGTGCCGAGACTCGGGCTGGCTGCTGGTGCAGCTGCTGCGCCATTGCGGCCTGGCTGCGCGTTTCGTTTCGGGCTACCTCATTCAGCTGACCCCCGACGTGAAGGCGCTCGACGGCCCGAGCGGCACCACGGTCGACTTCACCGACCTGCACGCCTGGTGCGAGGTGTTCCTGCCGGGTGCGGGCTGGATCGGCCTGGACGCCACCTCGGGCCTCATGGCCGGCGAAGGTCACATTCCGCTCGCCTGCACGCCCACACCCTCGAGCGCAGCGCCTATCGAAGGCGGTGTCGACGAATCGGAGGTCGAGTTCGGCCACGAGATGAAGGTGACGCGCATCTATGAATCGCCGCGCGTCACCAAGCCCTACACCGAAGAACAATGGGCCGAAGTGCTCGCGCTCGGCGATGCGGTGGATGCGCGCCTGAAAGCCGGCGACGTGCGCCTAACGATGGGCGGCGAGCCGACCTATGTGGCCACCAGCGACCGAGATGCGCCCGAGTGGAACACCGATGCGCTCGGCCCCACGAAGCGCGGCTACGCCACCGAACTCGTCCACAGGCTGCGCGCCGAATACGGCCAGGGCGGCTTTCTCCACTTCGGCCAGGGCAAGTGGTACCCGGGCGAGCAGCTGCCGCGCTGGGCGCTTTCGATCTTCTGGCGCGCCGACGGCCAGACGCTCTGGCACAACCCCGAGCTCTTTGCCGACGAGCGCGTGCCCACGCACTACACCAGCGAAGACGCACGCCGCTTCACCACCGTGCTGGCGCACAAGCTCGGCATTACCGAGCGCTACGTCCAGCCCGGCTATGAAGACGTCTACTACTACCTGTGGCGCGAACGTCGCCTGCCGGTGAACGTCGACCCCTTCGAATCGAAACTGGACGACGAACTCGAGCGGGTTCGCCTGCGCCGCGTGTTCACGCAAAAGCTCGACGCCGTCATCGGCTACATGCTGCCGCTCGAACCCGGCAACGCCGATGCCGATGCGCCCGCACTTGCAGGCCCGGGCTGGAAAACCGGCCCCTGGTTCCTGCGCGACGACCGGCTCTACCTGATTCCGGGCGATTCGCCCATGGGCTACCGGCTGCCGCTCGACTCGCAGCCCTGGGCCAGCAAGGGCGACTACCCCTACCTGGTCGAGCGCGACCCGACCGCGCCGCGCGCCGCATTGCCAACGTCAGCCGACTACCGCGCACGCTACGCCGTGCCTGCCGGTGGCGCGAGCGGCGCCGACCTTGGCGCCGTGCCCTACGACTTTGGTGCCCCGCCCGCAGTGCCGGCCGCCGTGCGCATGCAGTCACCCGGCGGCAGCGCAACCTTGAGCGGCGATGCAGCGAAGGGCGATGCGGCGGCCGAAACCGCAGACCGCTCTGCGAACCCGGCCACTCGCCAGCCCCTGCGCGGCGAATCGGCGCATTGGGTCACCCGCACTGCCCTGTGCGTCGAAGTGCGCGACCCGCGCCGTGCCAACGGCCCGGCGGCCGAGAAAAAGGGCAGCGCCTCGGGTGTGCTCTATGTCTTCATGCCGCCGCTCGCGCGGCTGGAAGACTATCTCGACCTGGTGGCGGCCGTCGAAGCCACGGCCGAGCAGCTCGGCATGCGCATCGTGATGGAAGGCTATCCGCCGCCGCGCGACCCGCGCCTGAAAATGCTGGCCGTCACCCCCGACCCGGGCGTGATCGAAGTCAACATCCATCCGGCGCACAACTGGAAGGAACTGGTCGACCACACCGAATTTCTGTACAACGCCGCGTTCGAAACCCGCCTGTCGGCCGAGAAGTTCATGACCGACGGCCGCCACACCGGCACCGGCGGCGGCAACCACTTTGTGATGGGCGGCGCCACGCCGGCGGACAGCCCCTTCCTCCGCCGGCCCGAGCTGCTGGCCAGCCTGCTGCTCTACTGGCACAACCATCCGTCGCTGAGCTACCTGTTCTCGGGCATGTTCATCGGCCCGACGAGCCAGGCGCCGCGCGTGGACGAAGCGCGCAACGACCAGGTCTACGAGCTTGAAATCGCCCTGAAGGAAATCGCGAGAAACCGCGAGATCCACGGCCAGAACATGCCGGCCTGGCTGGTCGACCGCACGCTGCGCAATATCCTGATCGACGTGTCGGGCAACACGCACAGAAGCGAGTTCTGCATCGACAAGCTCTATTCGCCCGACTCGAGCACCGGCCGCCTGGGCCTGCTCGAACTGCGCGCGTTCGAAATGCCGCCGCATGCGCGCATGAGCATTGCGCAGCAACTGCTGATCCGCGCCCTGGTGGCTCGCTTCTGGGACGACCCGTACAAGGCCCCCGTTACCCGCTGGGGCACCGAACTGCACGACCGCTTCCTGCTGCCGACCTTCGTCAAGATGGACTTCGACGATGTGATCAGCGAAATGCGCCAGGCCGGTTTCGCGTTCGACGTCGACTGGTTCGCGCCGCATTTCGAGTTCCGTTTTCCGCTGGTGGGACAGGTGCAGGCCATGGGCGTGGAGCTTTCGCTGCGCAACGCGCTCGAGCCCTGGCACGTGATGGGCGAAGAAGGATCCGCCGGCGGCACCGTGCGCTATGTCGACTCGTCGCTCGAACGCATCGAGGTGCGCGTAACGGGCCTGAACGAAAGCCGCCACGTGATCACCGTCAACGGCAAGGTGCTGCCGCTGCAGCCGACCGGCACCGTGGGCGAGTTTGTGGCGGGCGTGCGCTACAAGGCCTGGAACCCGCCTTCGGCACTGCATCCGAGCATCGGTGCGCATGCGCCGCTCACCTTCGACATCGTCGACACCTGGATGAAGCGCTCCCTGGGCGGCTGCCAGTATTACGTGGCCCACCCGGGCGGCCGCAACTACGACACCTTGCCTGTCAACGCCTATGAGGCGGAAAGCCGGCGCATGTCGCGCTTTGCACGCATGGGCCATACGCCCGGCCTGATGCGCACGCCCCCGGCCACCATCGAGCTTGCGGGCAGCCGTGAGTTCCCGTTCACCCTCGATTTGCGGCGGTGAAAGGCCTTATAGGCACACAAGGGGACATTTAGCACATTGCCCGCCACCTGCCCTGGTGACGGCAATGTGACAATCGAACCCCTGTGGAACCTTTGAACGAATCCCTGTTCGACGCCCAGGCGCTGGAGTTTCCAGCCGCCCTGGCGTCGGCGCTCGCCCCGGCCGCCCTGCCCGGCCACTTCGACGAATTGCGCGGCCAAGCCACGCCCGCGGTGCCGCCGCGCCAGGTTACCGGCGCAGCGCCGGCGCTGGCCACGCCGCCCATGCTCTACGATGCGGCGGCCGAGCGACCCGCGGTTACGCCAAATCCTTCGCAGGCCCAGTCGCAGACGCAGACACAGACCCAGGTTCTCCAGCAGCCTCAGCCCTCCAACGAGAAGCCGCCCCTTACCCCCGCCTGGAACGCATTTTTCGAGCAGCTCGGCCCGGGCGGCTTTGGCGACCTGCCGCGGCGGGCGGTCAACCTGGAGCGGCAGATCCGCGACAACGGCGTTACCTACAACGTCTATGCAGATGCCGATGGCCCCCAGCGCCCCTGGTCGCTCGACCTGTTTCCGCTGATCGTCTCGCCCGAAAGCTGGAGCCAGATCGAAGCCGGCGTGCTGCAGCGCGTGCGCGTGCTCGATCGCGTCATGGCCGACGTCTACGGACCGCAGCAACTATTGAGCGAAGGTCTCTTGCCGCCGGCGCTTGTACGCGGGCACCCCGGCTACCTGCGCGCGCTGCACGGTGTCAAGCCGCCCGGCGACACCTGGCTGCACATTGCGGCCTTCGACCTGGCCCGCGGGCCCGACGGCAACTGGTGGGTGGTTTCGCAGCGCACGCAGGCGCCTTCGGGCCTCGGCTATCTGCTCGAAAACCGGCTCGCCATTACGCGCCAGTTTCCGCAGGCCTTCGAGGCGTTGCAGGTGCAGCGGCTTGCCGCCACCTACAGCGCCATGATGGACGGCCTGCAGCGCATGTGCCCGGCCGGCGTGCCGCCGCATATCGCACTGCTCACGCCAGGCCCCTACAACGAGACCTACTTCGAGCACGCCTACCTTGCGCGCTATCTCGGCGTGACGCTGGTCGAGGGCAGCGACCTCACCGTGCGCGACCAGCGGCTCTATCTCAAGACATTGCAGGGCCTGCGCCCGGTGCATGGGCTCATCAAGCGGCTGGACGACCAGTTTCTCGACCCGCTCGAACTGCGGCCCGATTCCACACTGGGCGTGCCGGGCCTGCTGCAGGCCATTCGGGCCGGCAATGTGCTCGTGGCCAACATGCCTGGTTCGGCATTTCTCGAATCGCCCGCGCTGCTGGGCTTCTTGCCGGGCCTCGCGCGCCGCCTCATCGGCGAAAAGCTCAAGCTGCCGGCGCTGCCGACCTGGTGGTGCGGCGAGCGCGCCGCGCTCGAGGCCGTGCTGCCTCAGCTGGGCGAATGCGCCATCAAGCCGACCTATCCTGGGTTCGACGGGCAGACCAGCTTCGATGCGGTGCTCGGCAGCGAGCTGAGCCGGCGCCAGCTCGACGAATGGGCCGGCCGCATCGTGCGCGACGGCGAGGCCCACACCATCCAGAGCTACCTTCCGCTGTCGCAAATGCCCACCTGGGCCAATGACCTGGGCCCCGGCCACATTGCGCCGCGGGCGGTGCTGCTGCGTGTTTTTGCCGTGAGCGATGGCGCGCAGTCGTGGCGAGTGCTGCCCGGCGGGCTGGCACGGCTTGCCGGCCGCGATGCGCAGATCGCCTCCATGCAGCGCGGCGGCAGCAGCGCCGACGTGTGGGTGCAAACGCACGGCGAAGTCGACCGCACCACGCTGCTGCAGCCGCACGCCACGCCGGCCTCGCTCGCGCGGCACCGTGCGCCCGTTACCAGCCGTGCGGCCGAAAACATGTTCTGGCTCGGCCGCTACACCGAGCGGGCAGAAAACGCGGTGCGGCTCGCGCGGCTCACGCTCAACCTCCTGGGCAGCGAAGACCAGTCGTCGCGCACGCTGCTCGACTGGCTGCATCGCATGGCCCTGCGCAATGCGTTGGTGCCGGCGGGTGTGCCCAGCGCACCGCAGTCGCGCCGCGTGTTCGAGCGCGCACTGATCGCCGAACTCGGCGATGTGGATCGCGGCGGTAGCGTGGGCTTCAGCCTGCGCTGCATCCGACAGGCCGCCGCCGCCGTGCGAGAAAGGCTCTCGCAAGACAACTGGAACCAGATCGTGCGTGCCGAGGCCGAGTTTTTGCGGCGCGCGGCCGAGCAGGCGGGCGAAGGCAGCTTTGCCACCGGCGCGGCACTGCGTGCGCTCGAATCTGCAAGCACCGCGCTGGCCGCGATGACCGGCGCACAAACCGACCGCATGACGCGCGACGACGCCTGGCGCCTGCTGTCGATCGGCCGCCACATCGAGCGGCTGGGCTTTCTGTCGAATGCGCTGGAGGCCGGCTTCGAGAATGGGGCCGTGCACGAGGTGAGCGGCTTCGAGGCCATGGTGGCGCTGTTCGACAGCACCATCACCTTTCATGCGCGCTACCAGCAGCGGCGCGACGTGGCCACGCTGGTCGATTTGCTGGTACTCGATGCCGAGAATCCCCGGTCGCTGGCGTGGGTCACGCAAACGCTGCGCGGGCGAATTGCGCGCCTTGCGGGCAGCGCACCCGGCAAGCTCACCGCCCTGTCTTACGAGCTGCCCGACCCCGCCAGCTGGACGCTCGAGCATCTGTGCGCGGCCGGAGCCGATGCCAACTACCCTGCGTTGGTGCAGCTTCTCGCCAACTGCGAAACCGCGGCCTACCATGTGTCCGATGCCATCGGCACGCGCTATTTCACGCTCACGTCGGAATCGCTGCGTTCGGTCGGCGCCTGAACACGCCTTTTCTGAAGGAGGCCGCAACATGCTCGCCAACCGACGCACCACGTGGATTGCCGCTGGTCTTCTCGCAGGCCTTGCCTGCCTTGCGCTGGCCGGCTGCGGCAAGCAAGAGCCCAATACCGCCACCGCCACCGCCAATACGACGCCGCCTCCGCCAACGGCGCCGCGGGTGCTGGTGGTCGGCACCGATGCTGCCTACACCCCCTTCGAGTCGCAGAACGAAAAAGGCGAAATCGTCGGCTTCGATATCGACGTGGTCAAGGCAATTGCGGGCAAGGCCGGCTTCGAGGTGAAGTTCGTCAACACGCCGTGGGAGGGCATCTTCAACGCGCTCGACCAGGGCGACCGCGACCTGCTCGTGTCGGCCATCACCATCACCGCCGAGCGCCGCCAGACCATGGATTTTTCGAAGCCCTACTTTGAAGCCAGGCAGCTCATTGCGGTCCGGCGCGACGCGCAGGTTGCCAGGTTCGAGGACATCAAGGCAATGAAGGTCGGCGTGCAGAACGGCACCACGGGCGACGAGGTGGTCGGCAAGCTCCAGGGCAAGTCGAGCGGCAACATCAAGCGCTTCGAATCCACGCCGCTCGCGCTGAAGGAACTCGAAGCCGGCGGCGTACAGGCCGTGGTGGCCGACAACGGCGTGGTGGAGCACTACCTTGCCAACAACCCGGGCGGCGGCTTCAAGACGGTGAGCGACGCGGCCTTTCCGGCCGAGCAATACGGCATTGCGGTCAAGAAAGGAAATGCGGAACTCCAGGCCCGAATCAACAAGGGCCTTGACGACATCAAGGCCGACGGCAGCTACGACAAGATCTACGCGGCTTATTTCGGCAGCACGCCCAGGTAGAACCCGCCGCAGCAGGAAACCCATGCTTCTTCACGTCACGCACGAAACGCGCTACGAGTATTCGCCTCCGGTCGAAACGGCGCAGCACCTGGCCCACCTGAAGCCCCTGGCCACCTCTTCGCAGCGGCTGGTCAGCCACAAGCTCGCCATCGAGCCGCAGCCCGCGCAGCGTAACGAACTGCCCGACGTGTACGGCAACACCCGCGCCTTTTTTGCGCTCGAGGCCACGCACGACAGCCTGGTGGTCACCGCCGAGAGCGTGGTCGAAACATCGGAGCCCGTGTTGTCGCCGGCCGTCGCGCGCGACCTGCCCTGGGAGGCCGTTCGCGAGCGCTTTCGTTACCGCAAGGACGCCACCTTCGATGCGGCCTCGGAGTTCGTTTTTCCGTCGCCCTACGTGCCCCGCCACGATGACTTCGCCGCCTATGCGCGCGCAAGCTTCGCGCCCGAGCGGCCGACCTTCGACGTGGCAATGGACCTCACCGAGCGCATGTACCGCGACTTTGCCTACGACGCCGACAGCACCGAAATCAGCACGCCTGCCGTCGAGGCGCTCGCACAGCGCAAGGGCGTGTGCCAGGACTTCGCCCACATCATGATTGCCTGCTTTCGCGTAATGGGCCTGCCCGCTCGCTACGTGAGCGGCTACCTGCTCACGCAGCCGCCGCCGGGCCAGCCGCGGCTTGTGGGTGCCGATGCATCGCACGCCTGGGTGTCGGTGTACCTGCCCGGCAATGGCGACGGCCCCGAGAGCGCCGGCGGCTGGGCCGAGTTCGACCCCACCAATGGGCGCCAGCCGGGCGAAGACTATGTGGCGCTCGCCATCGGCCGGGACTATTCCGACGTGTCGCCCATGCGGGGAGTGCTGCACGGCGGGGCGCGCCACACACTCAAGGTGGGTGTCACCGTGCAACCGATCGAAGAGCTGCGCACGCAGGCTGCGCAAGCGGCACAGTCACAATCGCAGACGCAGTCACAGACACAATCCCAGATTCAATCGCAACCCTCTGACAAGGATATCCAATGAGCGTTTACGACAAGCTTTCCAGCCTCGGCATCACCCTGCCCCCGGTCGCCGCCCCCGCCGCGGCCTATGTGCCCTTTGTGCGCACCGGCAACCTGGTTTTTCTTTCGGGCCACATCGCCAAGAAGGACGGCAAGGTCTGGACCGGGCAGCTCGGCGCCAGCATCAGCACCGAAGAAGGGAAGCAGGCCGCACGCGCCATTGCCATCGACCTGCTGGGCACGCTGCACGCGGCCGTTGGCGACCTGAACAAGATCACGCGCATCGTCAAGGTCATGAGCCTGGTGAACTCCGTCGGCACCTTCACCGAGCAGCACCTGGTGACCAACGGCGCAAGCGAGCTGTTTGCCGAAGTGTTCGGCGCCGAAAAGGGCTCGCATGCGCGCAGCGCGTTCGGCGTGGCACAGGTGCCAATGGGCGCCTGCGTCGAGATCGACCTGGTTGCCGAAGTCGGCTGACCGGCTCCCGCGCGGGCAGCAACAGCCATGAGCGTGCAGGCACTGCGCTCGTCCTTCGGCAACAACTGCCACTGGTGCGGCTTGCCGATGGATTTTGCGGAGCCTCGCAGCACGCCCGATTCGGCCACCATCGAACACCTGAACGACTCGACGCTGGGCGGCGTGCGCAAGCAGAAACACCGCCGGCTCGCCCACGCAATCTGCAACCGTACGC
Organism: Variovorax sp. 3319; assembly: GCF_031456585.1. NCBI lineage: Bacteria > Pseudomonadati > Pseudomonadota > Betaproteobacteria > Burkholderiales > Comamonadaceae > Variovorax > Variovorax sp. 3319. The sequence goes on along the minus strand of NZ_JAVDUZ010000003.1, from coordinate 121,302 downwards.
GCAACGAGTTCAAGCTGCAGGCCGAACGGAATTTCGAGCGCTGGATTGCCGAGCGCGTCGAACTCAGCCGCCTCGTTGGCGCTGTGGATCGCTCCGCCGCTGCGCCGGCTGCTATGCCGGCTGCGAAGAGCCCCGCACCACCAGTTGCCCCGGCAGCAGCAGCTGGCGAGCCGCCACATCCAGCCCCTGCAGCCGTTCGATCAGGCACGTAGCCGCGCAGCGGCCGATGGCGTCGGTCGGCTGCGCCACGGTGCTCAGTCCGGGGCCGATGAGCGAAGCCCACTCCGGATCGTCGAAGCCGACGAAGCCCAGTTCTTGCCCGAATTGCCATCCCAGGCGCGCCATGGCCTGGGCAATGCGCAGCGTAACCACCGCATTGCCCGCAACCACTGCCGCACGGCGGCCGCGCTTTGCACGCCGATGCAAGGCGCGCAAGGCATCGTCGAGCGCATCGCTTTCTCCTTCGACGCTTTCGAACACCTCGCCCGCCACGCGCGGCTCGTGCGCCGCCACGCACGCACCGAAGGCGGCGGTGCGTTCACGCCGCGAGCTCACGCCTTTTTGCGGCTCTGTCACGTAGAGCAGTTCGCGGTAGCCGCCTTCGACCAGATGGCCGCAGGTGTCGCGCATGGCTGAATGGTTGTCGAGCGAGACGAAATCGGTGTGCATCCCGGTATGCCGCCGGTCGACCAGCACCGCGGGCTTGCCGTGCAGCGTGACTGCATCGACCACGTTGCTGCCGCGCCCCAGTGTGTTGAGAATGAAGCCGTCGACCTGGTAGCCCGCGAGCGCATCGATGGCCTCGCGCTCCCGTTCGCTCTCGTTGCCCAGGTTGAACAGCATCACCAGGTAGCCCGCGTCCTGGCAGGCCTTCTCGGCGCCGCGCAATACGGCCACGGAGTAAGGATTGGTGATGTCGGCCACGATCAGGCCGATGAGACGCGAGCGCCCGTGGCTCAGCGCCTGCGCCATCGGGCTGGGCGTGTAGGCCAGCTTGGCGATGGCCGCCTCCACGCGCGCCGCGATGTCGTGGCTCAAGAGGCGCTCGCGGTGATTGAGAAAGCGCGAGACGGTGGCCTTGGAAACGCCTGCCGCTTCGGCGACGTCGGCGATGGTGGCGCGGCCTGTGGGTTTCATGGTTCTTCTCCTTCCCCCGCTGGGGGAGGGTTGGGATGGGGGCAGGCAGGGCGCGCAATGGTTGCGCCGCTTGCCCCCACCCCAACCCTCCCCCAGTGGGGGAGGGAGAAGAACCCGAGGGCAACCGTCATGCAGCCGCCGTGTCGTACGGCGCCGTCGGCTTCTCGCCGGCCAGCACCTGCAGCAGGTTCGTCGTTGCCAATTCCGCCATGGCATGCCGCGTCTCATGCGTCGCCGAGCCAATGTGCGGCAGCGGCGTCACGCGCGGATGCGTGCGCAGCGGCGAATCGGTGGGCAGCGGCTCTTTCGCGAACACGTCGAGGCCGGCGGAGCGCAGCGTGCCGTGATCAAGCGCGTGCAGCAAGGCGGCTTCGTTCACCGTGGCGCCGCGGCCGCCGTTGATGAAGGACGCCCCCGGCTTCATGCGCGCGAAGAAGCCGGCATCGATCATGCCGCGCGTCGCATCGGTGAGCGGAAGCATCGCCAGCACGATGTCCGAACGCGAGAGCAGTTCGTCAAGCGGCGTATGCGTGGCACGGCCTTGCAGTTCCGGCGCCTGCGCGGCCAGGTCGACAGGCCTGCGCGAGTGGTAGAGCACCGGCATGCCAAAGCCCAGTGCCGCGCGCCGTGCCACGGCTTGGCCGATGCGGCCGAAGCCCAAAATTCCAAGCGTCTTGCCATGCACATCGGTACCAAAGAATTCTTCGCCGATGTTCTTCGTCCAGCGGCCTTCGCGCACGAGGTTCGACAGCTCGACCACGCGGCGCTGCGTAGCCATCAGGATCGCGAACACCGTGTCGGCCACGGTTTCGGTGAGCACGTCGGGCGTGTGGCACAGCACGATGCCCCGCTTGTTCAGCTCTGCCAGCGGATAGTTGTCGACGCCGACCGACACGCTGGAGATCACCTGCAGCTGCGGCGCCGCATCGAGCAGCGCCGCATCGACCGTGTGGCTCGAGCCGATCAGGCCGTTTGCAGTGCGCAGCGCCGCGGCAAATGCCTCGGGCTCCTTGCGCGGGTCGGCAATGGTCACATGATGCGCAGCCTGCAGGCGCGCCAGCTGGTCTTGAGGCAGCGCCCTGAAGACGAGCACGTTTTTTCTTGCGGTCACGGTCAGAGTCCTGCTTCTTCGAGTTCGGCGCGTGTGGGCAGGCCTTCGGTATCGCCCAGCACCTGCACCGCGCGTGCGCCGATCCACGCACCGCGGCGAACGGCCTCGGGCACGCTCTTGCCTTCGAGCAATGCGCTCACCACGCCGGCCGCAAAACCGTCGCCAGCGCCAACGGTGTCGATCACTTCCTTCACGGGAAAACCGTCGACGCGTCCGGTGCCGGCCACGTCGCTGTCGTAGTACGCACCTTCGGAACCGAGCTTGACGACCACCAGTTTTGCGCCGCGCTCACGATAAAAGCGCGCCACGTCTTCAGGCTGGGTATGCCCGGTGAGCAGCAGCCCCTCTTCGATGCCTGGCAGCACCCAGTCGGCGCGCGAGGCCAGCTCGTTGATCCAGTGGCGCATGGTTTCTTTGGACGACCAGAGCGTGGGCCGCAGGTTGGTGTCGAACGAGATGGTGCGGCCCGCCGCGCGCATCACGTCCATCGTCTTGAGCGCGGCCTGCAGGCTGGTGTCGGAAATAGCCGCGAACACGCCCGTGGCATGCAGGTGGCGTGCCGAACGCAGCCAAGCCTCATCGACATCGGCGGGGCCCATGTGGCTTGCGGCCGAACCCTTGCGGTGGTACTCGACCGGCGGGTCGCTGCCGTCGGTAACACGTCCCTTGAACTGAAAACCGGTACGCTGCGTCGGGTCGCAAATCACGTGCGAGCAGTCGATGCCTTCGGCCTGCATCGTCGCCAGCAGCGTGCGGCCCATTGAATCGGTACCGAGGCGGCTGGCCCAGCCCACCTTGAGACCCAGGCGCGAAAGGCCGATGGCCACGTTGGTTTCGGCGCCCGCGGTGCGCTTGTGAAATGACTGCGCGTTTTCCAGCGGGCCGGGCCTGTCGGCCACCAGCAGCAGCATGGCCTCGCCGAACAGGGCAACGTCGAAAGCGGTCGGTTCTGTCATGTGTTCCTACGCTCGCGCGGAGCGGATGAAATCGATTTGCGTGCGTGTAACGGCCAGGAGGTCGTCGCCCACGAGCGGGTATTCGATGGCATGCGGCACATCCGCAGGCAGCGCGCGCAGCACGGCGCGCCACGGCGCGGCCGAGTCGCCCAATGGCACCGCCACCCACTTGTGCGGCAGGCGCTGCACGCCCTTGCAATGCACATAGCGCACGCGCTGCGAAAACGCCTGCGCCGCCTGCAGCGGACATTCGCCAAGCCAGTGCCAGTTGCCCATGTCGAAGGTCATGCCAAGTTCGACGCCGGCACGGTCGGCCGCATCGAAGAAGGCCTGCAACGCAGACAACGTGCCGGCGCGAACGGTCTGGTCGTTTTCAATCAGCAGTTCGACCCGCGTTTCGGCGAGCTGCACCTTCAGTCCCCAGAGCGAACCGTGAGACGACGCACGAAAGTCGCCGATCGACATCTTGAGCCGCCTGGCGCCCAGCCTGGTTGCGGCGGCAATGCCGCGCGCAAGCGCCGCGCTGTCGAGCCAGCCGCCTTCGGCCCACAGGCCTTCGGGACTGGAATACACAGAGGCAAGCCCTGCGAGCGAAGGCAGTTCCGCATCCGGGTTGCGCAGCATCTCGCCGCGTACCTCGACCGAATCGGCTCCTGCTTCCAGCGCCAGTTGCGAGCACCAGAGCTGGCCGTGCCGGCCCACCTCGGCCGCACCGAAGGACGACAGAGAAATGAGTACCTGAAAAGACATCAGTGGGCTTGGTGGGAACTCAGGATCTGGCCAAGGAACTGGCGCGTTTTTTCGTTCTGCGGATTGCTGAAGAATTCTTGCGGCGGCGCCTGCTCCACGATCTTGCCTTCGGCCATGAAGATCACCCGGTCGGCCACGCTGCGGGCAAAGCCCATTTCGTGCGTGACGCAAAGCATGGTCATGCCGTCTTCGGCAAGGCCGATCATTGTGTCGAGCACTTCCTTGACCATTTCGGGGTCGAGCGCGGAAGTGGGCTCGTCGAACAGCATGATCTTGGGCGTCATGCACAGCGCACGCGCAATGGCCACGCGCTGCTGCTGCCCGCCGGAGAGTTGGCTCGGGTACTTGCTCGCCTGCTCCGGAATGCGCACGCGGGTGAGGTACTTCATGGCCACCTCTTCCGCCTGTGCCTTGGTCATGCCGCGCGAGCGCATCGGCGCAAGCGTGCAGTTTTCCAGAATGGTGAGGTGCGGAAACAGGTTGAACTGCTGAAACACCATGCCAACCTCGGCACGCACCGCGTCCACGTTCTTGCCGCCTGCCGTCAGGTCGATGCCGTCGACCACAATGCGGCCCTTCTGCACCGTTTCGAGCCGGTTGATGCAGCGGATGAGCGTCGACTTGCCCGAGCCCGAAGGCCCGCAGATCACGATGCGTTCGCCCTGGCGCACCGACAGGTCGATGCCGGTCAACACCTGGAATTCACCGTACCACTTGTTGACCGCTTCCATGCGGATGATCGATTCCGTCGTCATGCCGGGATTCCTTGTTCTTCAGCCCTTGCGGTTCACTGCATCTTCGGCAGGTCGGCCTGCAGCCACTTCTGGTAGAGCTTGTTGAGCTCACCATTGGCGGTGTTCTTGGCAACGAATTCGTTGACCGCCTTGTGCAGCTCTTCCTGGCCAGGACGCATTGCAATGCCCATCGATTGCTGCACCAGCGTGAACTTGTTTTCGTAGCTGCCGGCGGGCACGCGCTTGGCAATTTGCGCAGCCACGGTCACCGAGCAGCCGATGGCGTCGACCTGGCCCGAGATCAGCGCCTGCATGGCCGATGCGTCGTCGTCGAAGCGGCGGATTTCGGTGCCTTCAGGTGCGGCCTTGGTCACTGCCACGTCTTGCGTCGAAGCGCGGGCCACGCCCACGCGCAGGCCCTTCAGGTCGGTTGCGGTCTTGATGGGCGTCTTGGTGGCGCCGTACAGCACGATGGTGGCGGCCGCATAGGGCTGCGAGAACTGCACCTGCTTGGCACGCTCGGGCGTGATGGCCAGCGAGGCGACCAGCAGGTCGACCTTGTTGGTCAGCAGAAAAGGAATGCGGTTGGGGCCGGTCACCGGCACGATGTTGGCCTTGACGCCCCAATCTTTGGCGAGCAGCTTGGCCACGTCGGCGTCATAGCCGTCGGGCTGGTTCTGCGCGTTGGTGGTGCCGTAGGGCGGGAAGTCGACCAGCATGCCGATGGTGATCTCGCCCTTCTTCTTGATGTCGGCCACGGATTGGGCCGACGCGAAAGGTGCGAACACGGTGAGCGCGGCGCCAAGGCCAAGGGCTGCCAGCGCAACGCGGCGGGTGGTGGTACGGGTCATTGGATGTGTCTCCTGAAAATGAAAAGGAAGCGACGAGAACAGAGAAAGAAAAAATGAAAACGACGGATCAGCGTGCGAGCGCTTGCGCGCGCTTGCGTTCCATGCGCCCGGCCAGCAGCGAGAGCGGCCAGCAGATCGCAAAGTAGATGGCGGCCACCACCGAGAACACGATGAGCGGCTGGAAGGTGGCGTTGTTGACGATTTGCCCCGCACGCGTCACCTCCACGAAGCCGATGATGGCTGCGAGCGAGGTGCCCTTGATGATCTGCACCAGGTAGCCCACCGTGGGTGCGAGCGCAATCTTGAAAGCCTGCGGCAGCACCACGTCGCGCATGCGCGCGCTGTACTTGAGGCTGAGTGCCTCGGCGGCTTCCCACTGGCCGCGCGGAACCGCCTCGATGCAGCCGCGCCAGATTTCACCCAGGAACGCCGCGCTGTTGAGAATGAGCGCCACGCCCGCGGCAATCCATGGGTTGATGTCCAGCCCCAGCACCGGCGCGCCGAAGAACACCAGGAACAGCTGCAGCAGCAGCGGGGTGCCCTGGAAGATCTGGATGAAGGTGGTTGAAACGCCGCGCGCCCATGCCGACTCGGACGTGCGCATGAGCGCAATGATCAGCCCGAGGATCGCGCCGCCCACAAAGGCAATGGCCGAGAGCGCGAGCGTCCATTTGGCCGCCTCGAGGATGAACAGGAATTCGGGAAAACCGAAGGTACGCATGATGTGTCTTGCTCCGTCCGTGGGTTGTTACCGGCGGTCCGGATAGTTGAGCGTGCGCTTGTAGATGAACTTGAACATGGCCGAGAAAGCCAGCGCCAGCGCAAGGTAGATGGCAGCCACGACGATGTAGATCTCGAAGCTGCGGAAGGTTTGCGACTGCAGGTTGGCGGCCACCGAGGTCAGGTCGTCGGCCGAAATGACCGACACCACCGCCGAACTCAGCATCAGGAGGATGAACTGGCTCGTGAGCGCCGGGTAGATGGCCTTGAGCGCGGGCTTGATGATGACAAAGCGGAAGATCTCCCACGGCTTGAGATTGAGCGCCCTGCCCGCCTCGATTTGCCCCTTGGGAATCGACTCGATGCCCGCCCGGATGATTTCGGTTGCATACGCGCCGAGGTTCACCACCATGGCCACCAGCGCGGCCGTTTGCGGCGACCAGCGCAGACCGATGGCCGGCAGCGCGAAGAAGAAAAAGAACAGCTGCACCAGGAACGGCGTATTGCGGATGACCTCGATGTACGCGTTGATGACAAAGCGCAGCCACGCCGGCCCCGACGTTTTGCCCCAGGCGCAGAAGATGGCGACCACCAGGCCGATCAGCGTGGCGGAAAGCGAAAGCTGAATCGTGATCCAGGTGCCCTTGAGCAGCAGCGGCCAGGCAGCGAAGACGGCGTCGAATTGAAACTGGTAGTTCATGTTTGCGAGCACGGGCGTTGCCGTGCGCGTGCCCCAAAAGCAATGCTTGCAGCTTATATGAAACCGGTTTCAGAGCGACCTAGGGATTCCCCTAGGTCAGCTTTTCGATGCGCCTTCTGCCTACACTGCAGCGATGCTGAATACACCCCCAGCACCTGCCGTGCAGCATTTCAGGCAAGCCCTTCTCTGGCCCTTGCGGCTCATGCCCGCGCCTGACGCCAAGCCCACGCACCACGGCCCTTGGCACGTGCTGCGCGAGATGGGCGACGCCTCGCCCTGGCGCGAAGAGATCGACGAATACACGGGTGACAGCAGCCGTTTTCACGAGCGCCACTACAACGAGTTCGTGAGCTTCCTGCCCTACGTGCAGCGCTTTCTCTACGGCGAGGGCCGCTCCAGGAGCAGGAGCGGGGAAGAAGACGGCAACGACGGCGATTCGCCGATGCGCATCTTTCGGCGCCACGACATCGCCGCCGTGCGCATGGTGCCGCAGGCCGGCGACGCACCCATCACGCTCGACGTGGTGCATTGCGACCTGTATTTCTTCTTCGACGTCGACGTGGTGCTGCTCAACCTCGAAGTCGGCGCGGACAACCTGAGCCTCGCGCAGGCGCAAGACCTGCTCTACCGCTTCGGCCGCGCCTACCCGGCCGGCTGGGGCGCCGACGGCGGCGCACTGCATTGCATGGCCAGCGTCGAATGGCTGGCGGCCGACGGCAGCGTGCTCGCAAGATCGGATGCACAGCACCGCGACGCATTTCTTGCGCATGTGGCCGAGCACCGGGCACCGCGCATTTCGGCACACTGGGCCTACCTGATGCAGCCGCTGGTAAGCGACCATTCGGACGACCCCGGCGTGCTGCGCTACCGGCAGATCGAGTACTACCGCATGCCGGTAATGGCATACCTTTCACTCGACGATCCAAAGCGCCTTTCGCGCAACGACTTCATCCGGCTCGGCCTGGTCACCGGTGCCGCCGAGGCCGATGCGGCGCGGGATGCCCACCTGCCCTATGCAGAGCAGCACCTGGCCGACTTCGAGCACAAGTACTGCTACGACCGCTTCTGGGTCGATGCAGGCGCTGCGCCGAACACGCGCTATCTGTGCAACGGCCATGCGCTGATCGTGGTCGGCGACGCGCGTTCCGAGTTCTTCTGCTGCCGCGACCGCGGCGTGCTCGCGCAGTTCAGGCACCAGCACTTCCTGCTGTTCCTCATCGCGCATTTCCAGAAGGCCTCGCTGCTGATGTTCTCGGACCAGCTGGTGGAGGCCCTCAAGCGGCTCGACATTCGCAGCACGCCGAGCGTGAAGCAGTTCAAGCGCGCCATCCGCTCGAGCTTCGAGCGCTTTCTGCGCTTTACCCACCGCTACTGGTTCCACGAGATTTCAGAGCAGGCGCAAGTGCGCGCGCTCTCGCACATGTGCACCACGCACCTCGGGCTCGACCCGCTCTACGACGAGGTCAAGTCGCGCATTGCCGACATGAACACCTACCTCGATGCAGACAGCCTGCGCCGGCAGGCGAGCACCGTGGTGCGGCTTACGGTGGTCACGCTGTTCGGCCTGATCGGCACCGTCACCACGGGCTTTCTGGGCATGAACCTGCTGGCCGAGGCCGATGCGCCGCTGTGGCGCAAGGCACTCTGGTTCGGGGTGGTGTTCGTCTTTACGACTTGGCTCACGATCTACACGATGGTGAAGTCGCAGCGGCTGTCTGACTTCATCGATGCGCTGTCCAACGATAGGCTGGGGTTTCGCGGGAAGCTCAGTGCGCTGGCGCGGGTCTGGCGGCCGGGGGCGGATTGACCGACGTTGTTCGGGGTGCGCGCCCGCCGACGGGGTACCTTTCTCCGCGAATGTCCCCCGGCCTGCGGCCTCCTCCTTTATTTCGCTGCGCAAGGCACCCCGTCGACGGGCGCGTTATGAGCAACGGTCATTGATCGGCCGCACACCAGCAGCGTGCCCCGGTGCACAGGGCATCGGGTGCTCCCCGCAGCGAAATAAAGGAGGAGCCGAAGGCGGGGGACATTCGCGGAGGGGAGTACCCGGTGGCCTTTGCACGCGCCCTGAATGCGCTCACAAGAAACACGTCAGGACCAAGATCTCGCGGCCACTTACCGGACAAACCCACAGATGCGTGCAGCCCTCGCCTCCGACATCTACGGAAAACCTCCTCGCACCGGAAGCCGTGAGCTTCCGGTTCAATCGCCGAACGCGATCTGCGCGCTGTCCACCGCGCGGATCGGCACATCAAAGCTCGTGATGTCCGACAGCGTGGCGTTGTGGTGCGCACGAATGAAGGCACCCGTGGCGTGCGGCTTGTCGTGCGAGGTGTGCGCGTCGGCCGCAAGCACCACCTCGTAGCCCAGCGCGGCGGCACGCCGCACGGTGCTATCTATGCAGAACTCCGAGGAATAGCCGCAGATCACCACGCGCTGCACCGCTTGGCCGGCGAGCCACGCTTCGAGCGGCGTGCGCAGGAACGAGTCGGAGGTTGTCTTGCGAATCTTCGTATCGCCCGCAATCACGCGCAAGGCGTCGGCAAGTTGCCATCGCTCGGAATCGAATTCCAGGTCGATGGTGTTCTCGTGCTGGATGAAGGCCACCGGCACTCCCGCGGCGCGGGCACGCTCCGTCAGAGCATTGACCCGCTGCGCGACCTCGCCAGCTTCGTGAGGGCGCGGCAGATCGTCATAGAGGCCGCGCTGCATGTCGATGACGAGAACGGCGGTTTTCAGCATGGCGTTAGAAAGCAAGGCCTTTGATAGACCAGAGGATGACACCCGACAGCAGGGTCGAGATGAGCGCAATGACCGCGCTGGCGCCGAAAGATGTGCCGATGCCAAGCTGGAAGCCCAGCGTATAGGCGACGAACAGCCCCGCCATTACCGCCAAGGCGGGCAACCCGTCGACTTGGTGAATGCCCGTTCCGCTGGAAAAGCTCACGAACGCGAGAAGGGCCAGGGCCACGAACAGGGAGGCGTAGAAAACCGATTTGAAGGATTCGCTCAACGTCGGCGAGACCCCCGCGACGACCTGCGCGGAGATCTTCACCACCACAGTCACGAACAGCACGAGCGCGCCGACGGCCACTGTGAGCTTGAGCGGCGCCAAGAAGGCGAAGAAGATGAAGGCGCCGATGAAGAGCAAGTAGTGCATATCAGGCTCAATTGTGAGCCATCTCAGTCCGCTTCTCTCTTCAATTCCAGGCGCTCACCTCCAGCCGCACCTTGCCGCTGATACCCGGCGCAGCCGCTGCCGCACCCAGGCTCGAAAGCGGCACGATGCACTGCTGCTTGCCATTGGCCAGCTGCGTCGAACTCATCGGCAGCGAGGCTTTGCCCGCGGTGTCAGTCTGCCAGCCGTATTTGATGTTCCAGTTCTGCGCCGGATCGTCCGCCTGGGGCGGGGAAAGCTCGATGACCAGCGTGTCGCGGAACAGCGAACTGCCCTCGTAGTGGCCGTCGAGCCAGAACTTCTTGTTGACCTGGTAGTCGGGCACGCGCACCCCGAGCGTCATGGCGTAGGCCAGCGTTGGCCGGTCCTGCTTCACGCGTGCCTTGTTGGCAAGGAACACGGTCGACAGATAGATCGAGCGGCGTTCGGGCTTGGCCGGATCGGTGAGTTCCTTGTGGGTGCGGCAGGCGGGCGAATCTTCTTCGGCCACGCGACGGCTCAGGTACCACCGCTTTCCGCGCGGGGCAGCGAGCAACTCTACCTGGTAGAGCGCATCGACGTCGGCGTCCTTGGGCAGGTCGGGCGGCAAGGTGACGCCGTCGACGTCGAACCAGAGATCGACGCGCACGTCGCCGAACAGAAAGCGCACCAGGTTCTGGTACGCCTCCTCGGAATTGACGATGCCGAAGTAGCCCGAGTGCGAACGAAAGGCGTAGGCGGTGGCGACGGGTTTGCTGCGCTTTGCCTCGTCGATGGACCAGAGCGAGGCGTTCTCGATGCGCACCAGCCCATCGCTGCCGTGGCCCGCGAACATGCGCGACAGGCCCTTCGCGGCCTCGTAGTCCCCGCGGTTGGAGCCCACCATGCAAAAGAAGCGCTCGGCCGGAAAGGCCGCGGCGGGCAGGTAGTCCATGCGGCCATCGACCGGTGCGGTGTCGAGGAACTCCGACATTTTCTCGCGGTTGAAGGTGTTCATCTCATTCGCGGTCAGCCAGCCCGGCACGTTGACTCCGCCCAGGTCGATGCCGTTGTGCGGCGTGGCATAGGTGAACACCTTGTCGACACAGGCGCGAGCAGCGGGCTCGGCGAGCGTGGGGTTCTGCAAGAAGGCCCGCACGACCAGGCCGCCCATCGAATGCGCCACCAGGTAGCAGCGAAAGTCCGCGGGCGAAAAGGCGGCGCCCTCGCGCAGCGCGACCAGTTCACGCACTCTGAGAATCAGTTTGCCAAGGCCCTGCGCGTAGATTTTCACGTCGCGCGACTTGCCGTCGCCCAGCAGTTCAGAGCCGCTGTCGTAGTAGCGGTAGATGACGATGGATGCGGCTGGAATGCCGTCCACGTCCTTGCCGGTTTCGTCCGGCGAGGGCTTCCAGTCGTTGTCCAGAATGTCGAGGCCGTTCTGATAAACACTCTGGTATTGAAAGTCCGCCAGGAGACGCACCACCGGAGATTCGAAGACGAACTTCTGCGCCGGCGCGTCCTTCTTGACGGTGGCCCGGTACACGGTGGAGCCCACATTGAAGCCGCAGAACGGGTCGGCCGCCGTGTCGTCGCGTTCGGCCTCGGTCATGGCGTAGCCGCGCACGTAGATGATGGGATAGCGATTGCTGCTCATGGTGGGTGTCGCCCTTTCAAAGCCCGCGGGTCTGGCGCTTTTCAGTGTGCCGCGCGGCGACCCGCCCGGCCATAGAGCACATGGCATACGACAAGCGGTGCGGCAATGTCCCTGTGCGCCGAATGTTTCTGCCGTTGAAACCATTGGCAACGAAGCCCCGGCTAAGCTCGCGCCGCAAACACCCCCGAACATCCGCATCCATGAACGACGTTGCTCGCCCCCTCCTCCTTCTGAAGCACCGCTTGAGCCGCTTTCGCCGCTACGGCACTTCGCTCTTCGCGGCAAGCTGCGCAATGGTCGCCGGCTGCGTGAGCAGCAGCGGGTGCGAGGCACGCTACGACGCATCGCCACAGTTCAAGGGCTGCGGCTTCCAGAACCTGCCGAACCCGGAAGTCCTGCCCTCCGCCAGCGCCTGGCGAATCTGGTCGCGCTTCATCGTGGGCAGCAAGGTAGGCACGGTGCCGGTCGATCCGATTCCGGTGCACACGCTGAGCACCGCCGAACTCGATGCGCTCGACCCCAAGGCCAACCACGTGGTGCGGCTCGGGCATTCGTCTCACCTGCTCAAGCTGCAGGGCAAATACTGGCTGATCGATCCGGTGTTCAGCGAGCGCGCGTCACCGTTCACCTGGGTGGGGCCCAAGCGCTTTCACAAGCCGCCGCTCACTCTCGAGCAGTTGCCGCCCATCGAAGGGCTGATTCTTTCGCACGACCACTACGACCATTTGGACGTGGCGACCATCGAATATCTTGCGCAGCGTGTGCAGCGCTACTTCGTACCGCTGGGCGTACGCGCACGACTTCTGGCCATGGGCGTGCCGGCCGACCGCGTGACGGAGCTCGACTGGTGGCAAGGCGGTGAACACGACGGCGTGAAGCTCACCGCCACACCGGCGCAGCACTTCTCGGGCCGCACGCTGACCGACCGCGATCGCACGCTGTGGGCCTCATGGGTGGTGCAAAGCGGCGACCAGCGCATCTTCTACAGCGGCGACTCCGGCTACTTTCCGGGGTTCAAGCAAATCGGCGAACGCTTCGGCGGCTTCGACCTGGCGCTGATGGAAAACGGCGCCTACGACGCCTATTGGCCCGCCGTGCACATGACGCCGGAGCAAAGCGTGCAGGCTTTCGAAGACCTGCGGGGCAAGGTGCTCTATTCGGTGCACAACAGCACCTTCGACCTTGCCTTTCACACCTGGCACGATCCGCTGGACCGCATCGCCAATCTCTCGAAGGCAAAGAACATCGAACTCGCAACGCCGGTCATCGGCGAAGTGCTGACGGTAGGAAAGGCCCGCACCAACGAGCGCTGGTGGGACGGCCTCAAATAGGCCGCCCACCCAGGGCTCAGGGCTAGCCGCGTTCCTTGCGCTCGCGCGCCCGGCGCTGCTGCCGGGTTTCGTTGGCTTGCGCAGCAATGCGATCTTTCTCGCGCTGCTTGGCGCCGCGCTTCAGGCGCATCTGGCGGCCGAACCAGAAGCTGCCAATGCCCGTGACCACCGCAATCGCGAGGCCGATAGTGCTGAAGTCGATGCCGCCCATCACAGGACCCGCACGATGCTCGTCGGCTTGAACCCGAGGTCGGCCGCCTTGCCCTTGCGTGCACGGCTGCCGCGCGCGTTGTTGAGCGTGCGGATCTCCAGGGTTTCGTCGCGCTCCTTGCCGCCGCGGCCAATGCCTTCGATCTTCACGCTGCGCGTGTAGGCCGCGGCGCCCGCGAGCGTGTCCTTGGCGTCGAGGTCGATCAGGGTCAATCCGCGGCCGCCCTTCGGCAGGCTCTTGAGTTCGGCAATGTCGAAGGTCAGGATGCGGCCGCCGGTGGAGGCGCAGGCCACGTGCGTGGCCGCGGGCATCGGCTCGGCGCCACTCGCACCGCCCACCAGCGATGGGCGGCAAAGCTGCTCGCCCTCGCCCACGTCGATGAAGGCCTTGCCGCCGCGCTGGCGCGACATCATGTTTTCGACGGTGGCGATGAAGCCGTAGCCGCCGGTGTTGGCCAGCAGCACGCTCGCGCCCACCGGGCCCGCAAAGAAGTGCGTGACGTGCGTGCCGGCATCCAGCTCGATGAGCGTGGTCACGGGCTGGCCGTCGCCGCGCGCGCCCGGCAGCGACGCCACGGGCACTGTGTACACGCGCACGGTCTTGTCCTTTGCGCTGCCGAAGACCAGCAGCGTGTCGACGCTTCGGCACTCGAAGGCACCGTAGAGCGCGTCGCCGGACTTGAAGCTGTATTCGGGCGCGGCCGAGCCGTTGCCTGCCGCCTTCTCGCTGGCCCAGCCCTTTTGCGCGCGGACCCAGCCCTTTTGCGAAACGATGACGGTGACGGGCTCGTCGACCACCTTCACTTCGGCGACAGCGCGCTTCTCGGCCTGGATCAGCGTGCGGCGCGGGTCTTCGAAGGTTTTTGCGTCGGCTTCGATTTCTTTCACCAGCAGGCGGCGCAGGGCCGCCGGACTGCCGAGGATGTCTTCGAGCTTTTTCTGCTCGTCGCGCAGGCCTTTGAGCTCTTGCTCGATCTTGATGGCTTCGAGCCGCGCGAGTTGGCGCAGACGAATTTCGAGAATGTCTTCGGCCTGGCGCTCGCTGAGGTTGAAGCGCGCAATGAGCGCAGCCTTCGGGTCTTCCGCCGCGCGGATGATTGCAATCACCTCGTCGATGTTCAGCAGCACCAGCTGCCGGCCTTCAAGGATGTGGATGCGCTCGAGCACCTTGTTCAGCCGATGCCGCGATCGCTTTTCGACCGTGATTTCGCGGAACGCGATCCACTCGTTAAGCATCTGGCGCAGCGACTTCTGCGTCGGCTTGCCATCGATGCCCACCATGGTGAGATTGATCGGCGATGAGGTTTCGAGCGAAGTCTGCGCGAGCAGCGTGGTAATGAACTCTTCCTGGCTGATGCGCGAGGTCTTCGGCTCGAACACCAGCCGCACGGCGGCGTCCTTGCTCGATTCGTCGCGCACCACGTCGAGCACCGACAGCATTGCGGCCTTGAGCTGCGTCTGCTCGGCGCTCAGGGCCTTCTTGCCGGCCTTGACCTTCGGGTTGGTGATTTCCTCGATTTCCTCGAGCACCTTCTGCGTGCTGACACCCGGCGGCAGCTCATTGACCACAAGCTGCCACTGGCCGCGTGCGAGGTCTTCGATTTTCCAGCGTGCGCGCACCTTGAGCGAGCCGCGGCCAGTACGGTACGCGTCGGCAATGTCGCCCGGGCCGCTGATGATTTGCGCGCCGCCCGGGTAGTCGGGGCCGGGCACGATCTGCAGCAGCTCTTCATCGCTGAGCTTGCCGTTCGACTTGATCAGCGCCACGCAGGCGTCGGCAATTTCGCGCAGGTTGTGGCTCGGAATTTCGGTGGCCAGGCCCACTGCAATGCCGCTTGCGCCGTTGAGCAGCGTAAAGGGCAGGCGCGCTGGCAGCAAGCGCGGCTCTTCGGTGCTGCCGTCGTAGTTGGGAATGAAGTCGACCGTGCCTTCGTCGATCTCGTCCAGCAGCAGGCTGGTGATGCGGGCCAGCCGCGCCTCGGTGTAGCGCATGGCCGCGGCGCCGTCGCCGTCGCGGCTGCCGAAATTGCCCTGCCCGTCGACCAGCGGGTAGCGCTGCGAAAAGTCTTGCGCCATGCGCACCAGCGCGTCGTACGCCGCCTGGTCGCTGTGCGGGTGGAAACGGCCCAGCACGTCGCCGACGACGCGTGCGCTCTTGACCGGCTTGGCGCCCACGGTGCCGTTGGTGCCGCCAAAGCCCAGGCCCATGCGCGACATCGAATAAAGAATGCGCCGCTGCACCGGCTTCTGGCCGTCGGACACATCGGGCAGCGCGCGGCCCTTGACCACGCTGAGCGCGTATTCGAGATACGCGGTTTGTGCATAGTCGGCAAGGGTGAGGGTGGTGTCGCCGTCGGTGGGACCCTGGAGATCGAGCGGAGGTTGGGAGTCGTCCATGGAGAAGAGAGAAAGAAAAACAGTTGCGGGCCGGGCGCTTGCGCGCTCAGCCTAATGTGAAGGCCTCGTGTACCGCGGATTGCACGGAGCCGCCGAGCACCGCGCCGCCGCCGGCCACGTAGATCCAGTCGCCGATGACCGCGGCGCCGACGGCATGGCGCGGCGTGGTCATCGGTGCATGTCGTTGCCAGGTGTCGCCCAGGGGGTCGTAGCTTTCCATCTGGCCGAAAACCCTGGCCTGGCGCGGCACGCCGCCCACCAGGAACCCGCCCTCCCCGCCCATGGCGAAGAGGCGGCCCCGGTACACCACCAGTCCGTGGCCCGAACGTGCGGTGGGCAGCGGCGCGCGCAGCTCCCAGGTGTCGCGCATGGGCAGGTACACATGATGCAGGTCGGTGTTGTATTCGAAGGTGTTGAAGCGTCCGCCAATCACGTGGATCTGGCCGCCGCTCGCCACGCAGCCGACGTGGTCTCGCGCGCCAGGCAACGGCTTGCGCGGGGTCCAACGGTCGGCCTTGGCGTCGTAGACCTCATGCCAGCCGACGCTCGCGCGTTCGGCCGCGGGCTCGGAAGCGCCGCCTATCAGGTGCAGCGAGCCGTCCAGCATCACGGCGGCCGCCGCGCCGCGGGGCCGCGGCAACGGCGCAATGGTGGTCCAGCGGTTGGCCGCTATGTCGTAGACGTAGGCGTTGGTGTCGGAGCGGCGGTTCTGTTCGACGAAGCCGCCGAGTGCATAGACGCGGCCCTCGTCGGCGGCAACCGCCACATGGTTGGCGCCGCGCGGCAGCGGCGCACCGTCGAGCCAGCGGTCGGCCGCGGGGTCGTAGATGTGGTGGTAGTCGCGGTTGACGGCGCCTTCGCCATAGCCGCCGACCACATGCATGCGTCCCTGCGCGGCAGTGGCCCAGGCCATCTCGCTGCGCGGAATCGGCAGGGCCGCCCGCTTTACCCAGCGCCCTGCGGGCCCGGCGGGCGCGGGGCTGTCCGTGACGCGCTGGGCCTCTTGCTCGGGTGTCATGTGATGCGGAACGCCGCCCTGGAGCCTTGCATACGGATCCTTCGACGAAGGCACCGGCGGCAGCGTGTCGTGCGTGGCCGCATGCTGCGCGCGTGCAGCGCCGGCTACCGCGCAAGCGGCGGTCGCAAGAACGAAGCTTCGGCGTTGCATGGCGGGCTCCTTCATTGGCGACGAAGAAAGGCGGGTGTGCGGCATCAGTGCACGGGCATCAGGACACGGGCGCTTCTACGGCAGCATCCGGCACCGCCGGCTGCTCGGACATCCCGGGCATTGCAGGCATGCTGCTCGGCGAATCGGACGGCATGTTGCCACGCCCCACCGCCCCGCCCTTGGGAACCACCAGCTCCATGCGGATGCGGCCCGGCGTCTTGCCGCCCCGCACATTGCCGGTGCTGCTGCCGCCTGCCGCCATGCCTGCCGACGGCTTCAGATATGCATAGAGCCGCAGCACAGTCTGAACGTAGTTCTGCGTTTCCTTGTAGTTCGGAATCTTGTTGCCCGCGCGCTGCACGGCGCCTTCGCCTGCGTTGTAGGCGGCAAGCGCCAGTTCGATCTGCCCCGGAAACATCTCGATCAGGTCGCGCAGGTAGCGCGAACCGGCGGCAATGTTGACGCGCGGATCGAACAGCTTCTTTTCGATGGTGCCGCGCTTGTCCGCGGAGACGCCGTAGCGCTGCGCGGTGGCCGGCATGAGTTGCATGAGGCCCATCGCGCCCTTTGGCGAGACGGCCTGCGCGTCGAAGCCCGATTCGGTTGCAATCAGCGCCTGCAGCAACTCGTAGTCGATCGAATGCTTGTTCGATGCGTCGCGCAGCGCGGCCTTTGCAGTCTTGTAGCTTGGCGAAGCTTCGAACAGCGCAAGCAAGGTTTGCGATGCCGGCGGCACCTTGCCGTCGAGCCTGTGCCCACCGCGGCCTAGCGGCGAAATTCCCTTGGCAGTGTCGAAGCTCTGGCCACCGCGAAAGAAGATCTGGTAGCGCTCGTCGATCTTCTCGGAAGCGAAATGGGCGATGCCCTTGCTGTCGATGTAGCCGTAGATGTCAGCGGCGTGCGCAAGCCCCTGCTGCGTGCAAAGCAGCAAGGCCAGGAGCAACGGACGCATGAAATCTGAAATTTTCACGAGGATGGTCAAACATCGATATCGACATCGTCGGCGCGCAGTTCCATGAGCTCGCGCCGCGCGGCTGCCTCGCCCTTGCCCATGAGCTTGGTGATCTCTCCCTGGGTGGACGTGAAGTCGAAGCGCCCCAGCTGTACCTTCATGAGGCGCCGGGTATCCGGATTGAGCGTGGTTTCCCACAATTGTTCCGCGCTCATTTCGCCCAGGCCCTTGAAGCGGCTGATGCTCCAGGCGCCTTCGCGCACGCCGTCCTTGCGCAATTTGTCGAGTGTGGCGGTCAGTTCGCCCTCGTCAAGTGCATAGACCTTGGAAGCCGGTTTCTTGCCGCGCGCCGGCGCGTCGACACGGAAAAGTGGCGGCTTTGCGACATACACATGGCCGGCTTCGATGAGTTTTGGAAAGTGCCGGAAAAACAGCGTGAGCAGCAGCACCTGGATGTGCGAGCCGTCCACGTCGGCATCGGAAAGGATGCAGATCTTTCCGTAGCGCAGGCCGCTCATGTCGGGCGTGTCGTTGGGCCCGTGCGGGTCGACGCCCACGGCCACCGAGATGTCGTGGATTTCGGTGTTGGCGAAGAGGCGGTCGCGCTCCACTTCCCAGGTGTTGAGCACCTTGCCGCGCAGCGGCAGGATGGCCTGGCTTTCCTTGTCGCGGCCCATCTTGGCGCTGCCTCCCGCGGAGTCGCCCTCGACCAGGAAGACCTCGTTGTGGCTCGTGTCCTTGCTTTCGCAATCGGTCAGCTTGCCGGGCAGCACGGCTACGCCCGACCCCTTGCGCTTTTCGACCTTCTGGCCGGCGCGCTGGCGTGTTTGCGCGGCCTTGATGGCCAGTTCGGCGAGCTTCTTGCCGTAGTCGACGTGCTGGTTGAGCCACAGCTCGAGCGCGGGGCGAACAAAGCTCGACACCAGCCGCACCGCGTCGCGCGAGTTGAGGCGCTCCTTAATCTGGCCCTGGAACTGCGGATCGAGCACCTTGGCGCTCAGCACATACGAAGCGCGTGCGAACACGTCTTCGGGCAAGAGCTTCACGCCCTTGGGCAGCAGCGAATGCAGTTCGATGAAGCCTTTCACCGCGGTGAACAGGCCGTCGCGCAGGCCGCTTTCGTGCGTGCCGCCGGCACTGGTGGGAATCAGGTTGACGTAGCTCTCGCGCACCGGCTGGCCGTCTTCGGTAAAGGCCACGCACCAGTCGGCGCCCTCGCCTTCGGCGAAGTTGTCGGCGTTCTTGTCGGCATGGCCGCTGCCTTCGAAGAGCGGAATCACCGGGTCGCCGTTGAGCGTCTGCATCAGGTAGTCGCTCAGGCCGCCCTTGTAGAGCCACTGCTGCGTTTCCTTGGTCTTCTCGATGGTGAGCGTCACGCTCACGCCGGGCATGAGCACGGCCTTGCTGCGCAGCAGGTGGGTGAGCTCGCCCATGGGCAGGGCTGCGGTTTCGAAGTACTTGGCGTCGGGCCAGGCGCGCACGGTGGTGCCCTGCTTGCGTTCGCCGGCTTCGAGCTTGCGGATCTCGAGCGCCTCGATCACGTCGCCGGCGCTGAAGGCCAGCCTGGCGGCCGAGCCTTCGCGGTGCGAAGTGACTTCGAGCCGTTTCGACAACGCGTTGGTTACCGAAACACCCACGCCGTGCAGGCCGCCCGAAAAGCTGTAGGCGCCACCGGAGCCCTTGTCGAACTTGCCGCCCGCGTGCAGCCGGGTGTAGACCAGCTCGATCACGGGTGCCTTTTCTTCGGGGTGCATACCGAAGGGAATGCCGCGGCCATCGTCCTCTACGCTGACCGAGTTGTCAGCATGCAGGGTGACCTTGATCTTCTTGCCGTAGCCGGCCAGCGCCTCGTCGGCGGCGTTGTCCAGCACTTCCTGGATGATGTGCAGCGGGTTGTCTGTCCGGGTGTACATGCCCGGGCGCTGCTTCACGGGCTCAAGGCCCTTGAGCACGCGGATGGAACCTTCCGAGTACCCGGAGGACGCGGACGATGAACTGGGGGGAGTCTTGGGGGGAGTCGCCATGGGGGCGGATTGTAGTCAGTCGGTGCGAAATGACTGGATACCCATACAGGGGCACCGATCCGCCCCCGGCCGATGCTCCGCCTGGCGCAGGACTTACTTGTCGCCGATGAACTGCCCCGCGTAGCTGAGCCAACCCATTTCGGCCCGGGCCTTCTCGGGCGCCTCGAGATCGAGAACGATGCTTCCGACCGCGAGCCCGAACGAAGGCGACATGCGCACGTATTTCGTCTCGCCATCAGCAAGCGGTACTTCAAGTGTCTTGCGCAGGTCGCTGGTCGTGGCGGCCTGGTAGGTGCCAGCCGGCCGGTCGACAAAAAAGAAGCTGCCGGGCTTCGACGTGCCGACACGCAGCTTGTCGAGGCGCACCCCAGGCTGCAGCGAGGCGCCGAAAGGCCCGGCGGCACGGAAGAAATAGATGCGGCCGTTGCCCGGCTTGAGCTTGGGAATGACGTTGCCCATCTCCTGGAACTTGGGCCCGGTCGGGCCGCTGGCGCAGCCGGCAACTGCGACGGTCAGCACCGCAAGGGCGGCGAACTTCAGGACGGCTCTTCTCATGGGTGAGGATCCTTGCAATCAGTGGCGTTGAGAAAACGCAAATGTAACCAATTACAAGCAATCCCAGGCTGGCGAGAAACTGCGGCTTTGATGCGTCTGAAGCATCGGTGTGGCCGGAACAAATCATCAATGGCTTTGCCCGCTGCGCCTCCCGTCAAAGTAGCAAATCGGTACATTCAGAGCAATGCAAGCCTCCTCCCCCACCCTCTCGATCAAGCAGGTGCTGATCTGCGGCGCCATGATCGTCACGCTCTCAATGGGCATTCGCCACGGCTTCGGCCTGTGGCTGCAGCCGATCACGCAGGCGCAGGACTGGAGCCGCCAGACCTTCTCGTTTGCCTTGGCCGTGCAGAACCTCTCGTGGGGCATCTTCGGAGTTTTCGCGGGCATGCTGTCCGACCGGTTCGGGGCATTCCGCGTGCTGCTGGCCGGCACGGTCTTCTATGCGCTCGGCCTGCTTGGCATGGCTTACTCGCCCACGCCGCTGCTGTTTACGCTGAGCGCCGGCGTGCTGATTGGCGCGGCGCAGGCAGGTACGACCTATGCCGTCGTCTACGGGGTGATCGGGCGGCAGATTCCCGCAGAACGGCGCTCGTGGGCCATGGGCGTGGCCGCTGCGGCGGGCTCGTTCGGGCAGTTTCTGATGGCGCCGATCGAAGGCCAGTTGATCGGGCACCTGGGCTGGCAAACCGCCCTTGCGGTGGTGGCTGTACTCGTGCTGGTGATCGTGCCACTGGCATTGGGCCTGCGCGAGCCGCGGCAAGGCGCATTGGCGGGGCACCGTGAGCAATCGGTGGTGCAGGCGGTGGGCGAGGCGTTTCGCTACCCGAGCTTCGGGCTGCTGATGGCGGGATATTTCGTGTGCGGCTTTCAGTTGGCCTTCATCGGCATCCACATGCCGACCTACCTGCGCGACCAGAAGCTGCCGGTAGAGGTGGCCGGCTACGCGCTGGCGCTGATCGGGCTCTTCAATGTGTTCGGCACCTACACCGTGGGCTTGCTGGGCCAGAAGCTGGCCAAGCGAAAGATCCTGGCGGCCATCTACTTTGCGCGGGCCGTTTCCATCGTGCTCTTTTTGCTGGTGCCGATTTCTCCGCTGAGCGTTTATGTTTTTTCGGCGGCCATGGGCTTTCTTTGGCTTTCGACGGTGCCCGCAACCAACGCGATCATCGCGGGCATCTTCGGCGTGGCGCACCTGTCGATGCTCAGCGGCTTCGTGTTCCTGAGCCACCAGGTCGGGTCGTTCATCGGCGTTTGGCTTGGCGGCTACCTGTATGACACCACAGGCAGCTACGACATCGTCTGGTACATCGCAATTGCCTTGGGCGTGTTCGCCGCGCTGATCAACCTGCCGGTGAAGGAGGGCGCAATTGCCCGGGCGGCGCGGCCTGCGGTTGTGCCGGGCTGATCAGGCGGCGGACAATGGCGGCCATGACTCCGCAAACGCGCCACCGCCTCGTGCACGCCGGCTGGCTCACCGCCGCGGTGGCGGTATTGGGCGGCGTTTTCGCGCTCTACGTTCACCCGGACTTTCTCGTCACGCTGGCCAACCAGGTCTGGTCCTGCTTTTGATTGCCATGAAAGACATAGCAACCTTGCACAGCGGATCGAAGCCCTCGGAATGGATCGTGCGGTGGTCGCACCTGCTCGCACCAGGCGCCACAGTGCTCGACGTGGCCTGCGGCAATGGGCGGCACATGCAGTGGTTTGCCGGACGCGGGCATACGGTCACGGGCGTCGACCGCTCCACCGAAGCAATCAAGGCCGCTCGCGTCTTTGGCGACACGGTAACCGCCGACATCGAAGCCGGCCCCTGGCCTTTCGGGGGCCACGTTTTTGGTGCGGTGATCGTCACCAACTACCTGTGGCGACCGCGCATGGCCGACATCGTGGCCGCGGTTGCGCCCGGTGGCGTGCTGCTCTACGAAACCTTTGCCGCCGGAAACGAAACGGTAGGCAAGCCCTCTCGCCCCGACTTCCTGCTGCAGCCGGGCGAACTGCTGGCCGCCTGCCAGGGCCTGCGCGTGGTGGCCTATGAAGACGGCTTTCTCGCCGAGCCGGATCGCTTCGTGCAGCGCATTGCCGCGGTTCGTGCCGGCAGCGCCTCGTCCGGGGAGCCCGACCGCCATCTCCTGCCGGCAATCTGACCCCGCCGCCGCGGCGGTTTCCGGGGCCGCCGGAGTAAGTAGAATCGGCGCTTTCGTCCACCCGACAGAGAGATTCCCCCTTGGAGCAACTGACAGGCAGCATCGTCGCTCTCGTCACGCCGATGCACGAAGACGGCAGTGTCGACTACCCGGCCCTGCGCCGACTGATCGACTGGCACATCGACGAAGGCACCGATTGCCTCGGCGTCGTCGGTACCACCGGCGAATCGCCCACGGTCGACGTGGAGGAGCACTGCGAAATCATCCGCGTGTCGGTCGAGCAGGCCAAGGGCCGCGTGCCCGTGATGGCCGGCTGCGGCGCCAATTCGACCAAGGAAGCCATCGAGCTTGCCAAGTTCGCCAAGGGCGTTGGCGCCGATTCGCAGCTGCAGGTGGTGCCCTACTACAACAAGCCGACGCAAGAAGGCCAGTACCAGCATTTCAAGGCCATTGCAGAAGCCGTGGGCGACCTGCCTACCGTGCTCTACAACGTGCCCGGCCGTACCGTTGCCGATATGGCGCACGACACCGTGCTGCGCCTCGCGCAGGTGCCTGGCATCATCGGCATCAAGGAAGCCACCGGCAACATCGAGCGTGCCCAGTGGCTCATTCGCGACCTGCCCAAGCACTTTGCCGTGTATTCCGGCGACGACCCGACAGCGGTGGCTCTCATGCTCTGCGGCGGCCAGGGCAACATCAGCGTGACGGCCAACATTGCCCCGCGGAAGATGCACGAGCTGTGCGTTGCGGCCATCGCGGGCGACGTGCGCAAGGCCATGCAGATCCAGTTCGAGCTGATGCCGCTGCACCGCAACCTGTTCGTCGAACCCAACCCGATTCCTCTCAAGTGGGCCATGTCCAGGCTTGGTCTCTGCGGCGGCAGCCTGCGGTTGCCGCTCACCGAACTGGCTGAAACCAACCAACCCGTGGTCGAGGCTGCCCTGCGCGCCTGCGGCCTGCTCAAGGGCTGAGCCCGCTTTCTCCCCCAAACACCTCTTTTCTCCCCGCCGCATCGAGGTTACGCAACCTTTTGCCTGAACCGTGCTCACAGAGTGCGGGCAATGCGGCCCCATAGATTGATCGAACCCATTCCAACAAGGAAGACGACGTTGAAGAACCTTTCGCATATCTCGCGATTCGCACTGCTGGCCCTTGTTGTCAGCCTCGCCGCCTGCTCCGTTCTCGAGGGCGACAAGATCGACTACAAGAGCGCCGGCAAGGCCCCGACGCTCGAGGTCCCGCCCGACCTGTCGCAGCTTTCGCGCGAGAACCGCTATGCGGTTCCGGGCGGCGCGGTCACCGCCAACGCCTACCAGGCCGGCGCAACCAACGCGCCTGGCATTCCCACTGCAGTTGCCAACATCGGCGACGTTCGCATGGAGCGTTCGGGCACGCAGCGCTGGATCGTCATCAACCGCTCGCCCGACCAGCTGTGGGATCCGGTGAAAGACTTCTGGCAGGAAAGCGGCTTCCTGCTGACCACCGAGCAGCGCAACCTCGGCATCATGGAAACCGACTGGGCTGAAAACCGCGCCAAGCTGCCGCAGGACATCATCCGCGGCACGCTGGGCAAGTTGGTCGATTCGGTCTACTCGACCGGCGAACTCGACCGCTTCCGCACCCGCCTGGAGCGCACGCCCAATGGCACCGAGATCTTCATCAGCCACCGCGGCATGCAAGAGGTCTACAACAACAGCCGCCAGGACCAGACCGTGTGGCAGCCCCGCCCGAGCGACCCTGAACTCGAAACCGAGTTCCTGCGCCGCCTGATGGTCAAGCTCGGCGTTTCGCAAGAGCAGTCGAAGATCCTGGCCGCCACCACGGCGCCGACCAAGACTGCCACCGTCTCGAACGCAGGCGGCCAGCCGGTCGTGCAGATCAACGAAGGCTTCGACCGGGCATGGCGCCGCGTGGGCCTTGCACTCGACCGCACCGGCTTCACCGTTGAAGACCGCGACCGCAGCGCCGGCATCTACTACGTGCGCTACGTGACGCCCAACACCGACAAGAAGGAACCCGGCTTCTTCGGCAAGCTCTTCAGCGGCTCCAGCAAGGCTGAGGCGCCGATCAAGTTCCGCATTCTGGTAAAGGGCCAGGGCGAATCGACCACGGTCTCGGTACTGAACGAATCCGGCGCACCTGAAACCTCGGCCAATGCGCAACGCATCGTCCAGGTCATTGCAGACGACCTGAAGTAACCCGCATGCTCCGCTTCCGAAGCCTCGGCAGCGGCAGCACGGGTAACGCCGCGCTGGTCGAAGCGACCAGCGGCGGCCGCACCTCACGGCTCCTGGTCGATTGCGGCTTTGGCCTGCGGCAGCTCGATCTGCGGCTTGCCAAGGCAGGCCTCGCAGCCACCGATATCGACGCAATCTTTGTCACGCACGAGCATGGCGACCACATCGGCTGTGCCCATTCGCTGTCGCGGCGCAACCGCATTCCCGTGTGGATGAGCGAAGGCACCTGGCTCGCCACCGGCGGACGCGACTTCGAAGGCCGGCTCAACCTGGCACGAGACGACGCGGAGTTTGCGGTCGGCGATATCGCGGTGCAGCCCTTTACCGTGCCGCACGACGCGCGCGAGCCCCTGCAGCTGCGCTGCTCCGACGGCGCGCGAACGCTGGGCGTGCTCACCGACCTGGGACACGCCACGGCCCATGTGCTCTCCAGGCTGAGCGGCGTTCATGCGCTGCTGCTCGAGTTCAACCACGACAGCGAGCTCTTGGCCAATTCGGCCTATCCGGCCTTCCTGAAGCTGCGCGTAGGCGGCAAGCACGGCCACTTGTCGAATGAAGCCGCCGCGGAGATCGCGCGCGCAGTTCGGCACGACGGCCTGCGCCATGTGGTCGCGGCGCACCTGAGCGAGCAGAACAACCGTCCCGAAATCGTGCGCCGCCTCATGGCTGAAGCCCTAGGGGCACACGAGGCCGAGATGCTCACGGCCAGTGCTTCGGAAGGTTCGCCCTGGCTGGACGTTTGATTGTCGGTTGGCGCCGCCCGCGAATGGCCCATGCAAAAAGCCGCCATGAGGCGGCTTTTTTGCTGGGTGAATGAATACCCGCTTCGGCTTTGTTACTGCTTGGGGGCTTCGTTCTTCTTGGCAGCCTCGGTGGCGGCATTGGCCGCATCGAGGGCCGACGAAGCACCCGGCGAAGGCGTAGTTGCGGCCGAGGGATCGGTGGTCGAGGGTGCCGGAGCAGCCGCGGGCGGTGCAGGAGCCGGTTCGGTCACCGGAGCGGGAGGCGGGGTCACAACCGCCGGCGCGGCGTCCTCTTTCTTTCCGCAAGCCACGAGTGCGGCAGCGGCAATCAGCGAGGCCAGCAGGACGGATGACGGCTTCTTCATGGAAACTCCTTTGCAATGAATGTCTGGACCAAAAAATTCTAGACCCGCATCACTGCCCGTTTGTGTCTCGCGCCGTCATTCGCGGCATTGGCTTACAAGCCCAGTGTCGATGCCGGAAACGCAGGCCGCGCCGCTCGCCACGACTCATCGATGGCTTCGCGCAGTTCGCGCCTTGCCCGCGGGTCGAAACCGCTCACGCCGCGGCTGCGCTCCGGGTCGGTGCGGTGGGCACACCACTCGGGCGTCCAGATGGCGCTTGGCACGGCGTTGCTGCCCTCTGCGCGCACGACGCGGCATTCGATGATGTGATCCCACATCCGGCGCCAGGGCACAAAGCGTGCATGGTTACGTTCGACTACATCGAAGCGCTGTGCCAGCAAGATGAAGCGGCGGCCGGAAGCCGACCAGGCCTGCAGCGCTTCCACGCTGGCACGCTCTCCCAGCGGCCAGTCGGCAAAATCGGGGTCGCTCAAGACCAGTTCTTTCCAGCCTTGCCGGACTGCGGCCGAGAGCGCGGCCCGCACGATGCCATCGAAGGCCTCCCGGCCATCGAACCAGCCTTCGGGCAAGGGCTGCTCCCCTGCCGTACGCTCATTCGGCATGGAGCCACCCCGCTTCGCACCACTCGGCCAGCAGCGCGAGCGCACCGCTGCTTGCGCGCGCCAGTTCGCGGGGGCCCAGCGCACGCTGGTCAGCCAGCTTGCGCATCAGCGTTGCATCAGCGCCGCCGGCGCGAAAGCTCTCGCCGTTGATGTAGAGATGCCGCGCGTCGTAAAGCATGCGCGTGCGGCGGTCGAGCACCACGCTGTGCAGCGCGCCGGGCGCTTCGGCGCCTTCGTCGAACCAGACATTGGCCTTGGGCTCGGTCAGCGATTCCCCGAGCGCGCGGTCGATGGCGTCAGGGTCGCGCAGGGCAGCATCGACTGCCTTGCGCGCAAAGGCCTGCAGCGCCGCAGGCATGGCGGCTGGCGCATCGACCGCGGGCTGCGCCGGATCGCGGTAGCGGGCCAACTCGGCGGGGCCGGCGTCTTCAAGGGCTTCTGAATAGGCCTGCGCCATGCGGGCCAGCAGGTCGGCACCGAGCTCGCCCGCGGCGGAAGACCGCAGGCCAATGGAATAAGTCATGCAGTCGTCGCCGACAGCCACGCCGTCGTGCGCGTAGCGCGGCGGCAAATAGAGCATGTCGCCGGGCTCGAGCACAAAGCTTTGCTCGGGCTCGAATTGCTCGAGGATCTTGAGCGGCACGCCCTGCTGCAGGCGCAGGTCGCCTTGCTTTCCGATCGACCAGCGCCGCGTGCCCTGGGCCTGGAGCAAAAAGACGTCGTAGCTGTCGAAATGCGCGCCCACGCCGCCCTTGTCGCTGGCGTAGCTGATCATCAGGTCGTCCAGCCGCGCATCGGGCAAGAAGCGAAACTGCTGCAGCAGCGCATGCACGCCGTCGTGATGCAGGTCGACGCCCTGCACCAGCAGCGTCCATTCGGGCTGCTTGAGCGGCGGCAAAGCGCGGCGCGAGAGCGGCCCGTGCTTGAGCGTCCAGCCCGCCTTGCCATGGCGGATGAGGCGCGATTCGACGTCCTCGCGCTCGGCCAGGGCAAAGAGCGCGCTGCGCTCGATCGGTGGCACCATGGCGGGTATCGCCTGACGCACGAGCAACGGCTTTTTCTGCCAATACCGCCGCATGAACTGCGCGGCGCTCAGGCCGCCGAGCAACGGCAGCGGTTGTGTAATCTCCATGGGAGAATTCTGCAATGGAAATCTCTGAACAATGCGTGGTCGGCCTGACCTGGACCATGAAAGACACTTTGGGCGAAGTGCTGGACGTGCTCGACGAGCCCGTTGAATTCATGGTGGGAGGCGACGACCTCTTCGACGTGATCGAAGCCGCCCTGCAGGGCCACGAGCCCGGCGCCAAGGTGCAACTGCAGCTGGAGCCTGAGCAAGGCTTTGGCGACTTCAACGACCAGTTGCTCTTTCTCGAGCCTCGGTCGCTCTTTCCGGAAGGCACGGAAGAAGGCATGACCTTCGACGGCGCCGCGCTGCCCAAGGGGGTGAGCGAGGCGATGCCCAAGGACGTGATCTATACGGTGGCCGAAATCTACCCGGACCACCTGGTGCTCGACGGCAACCATCCGCTCGCGGGCATTGCGGTTCGGCTCGACATCACGGTTCGCTCGGTACGCGAGGCCACCGAAGAAGAAGTCGGCCGCGGCACGGCGGGCACGGCCTTCTTCAAGGTGCCGCCCACGGCGCCAGGCAACGACCTGCTGCACTGACCTGCTGCACTGACCTGCTGCGTTGAGGCCGAGCCCCGGCGGCAAACAAAAAAGCCGGGCACTGCCCGGCTTTTTGCTGCTCGCGAAAAGCGCTTTCGATGCCTTCTACATGCGCGAGAGCTGGCCGTTGTCGATGCGCACACGATCGCCGATGCGCAGGTCGCCCGGGTGCTGCACATCGAAGGCGCGATAGCCGCCGCGGTCGGTTTGCACAGAGATGCGGTAGCTCTCGTATGCGCGTGGGCCGTTGTTCTGGGCTTCGATGGTGTTGCCCAGCAGGGCGCCACCCACAATGCCCAGCGCGGTTGCCGCGGCCCGGCCGCTGCCGTGGCCAAACTGGTTGCCCACCACGCCGCCTACGACACCGCCTGCCACGGCGCCACCGCCGGTAGTGCCTGTGCCCCTGGTTTCGCTGCGCAGCACTTCGATGTTGGCCACGTGGCCATACTCGACGTACGCCGCTTCCTGGTACGGAACGGCCTGCGGCGGTGCCTGGTAGGGGTAGCGCGTGGTGTGATAGACCGGCGCGGGAGCGACGCAGGCGGTAAGCGTGGCAAGTGCCAGCACGGAAGCGCCGATGGAAATGAAGCGCGTTGAAATTTTCATGTTGATGGCTCCTCGGAATTAGTCAATGCAACCGGAGCATCCGGAAGCACCAAGCCTGGGCCTGTGTTTAACGCCATTCCCGCACAGGGGATGACGTCCGACACACACCGGTATGTAGGAGCAAACCGCAAGCTGATCGGTTCCAAAACTTTACTGGGCCGATACGAACCGGGATTTCAGTGCTTGCCAGTGGAGCCGTAGCCGCCTTCGCCGCGTTGCGTGGCTGCAAATTCTGTGACCACCCGAAACTGGGCCTGCACCACAGGCACGATCACGAGTTGGGCAAGCCGCTCCATCGGTTCGAGCACGAAAGGCGTGTCGCTGCGGTTCCAGGCGCTGATCTTCAGTTCGCCCTGGTAGTCGCTGTCGATCAGGCCGACCAGATTGCCCAGCACGATGCCGTGCTTATGGCCGAGACCCGAGCGCGGCAGAATCAGCGCCGCATAAGCCGGATCGGCCAGGTGGATTGCGATGCCTGTGCCCACGAGCTGCCAGGCATTGGGCTCCAGCGTGATCGGCGCATCGAGGCAGGCCCTGAGGTCGAGCCCCGCGCTACCGGGCGTGGCATAGGCTGGCAATTGATCCACCATGCGTGGATCGAGGATACGAACGTCTACTTTCACTTCTGCCTGCCTTGTTTATGTTGCTGTTCTTTTTGCTTGCGGGCGGCTTCTTCGAGCACCTGCTGCCACTTGGCAACGCCGGGGGAGAGCTTGAGGCCCTTCAACTTGCTGGCGAGCCAGAGCGCCGCGCCAAATAGCACCACCAGCACGACGATAGGCACGCCGGCTGACCACAGCACCAGAAACACCAGCGCGCCCCCGACAGCCATGGCCTTGAGCACCGCGGGCGTGAACGGCCCGCCCTGCGCAGGGGTGTCCTCGTTCGAGGCTACTCGCCTCTGCGCCGCGGCGGCGCCCTGCGCACCGGGCGCACCCTGCGCGGGGTTCATGCCGACGTCCAGCCCATGGTCGCCCTCATGCGGCGCCCGCCTGGGCAGTGCGGCCTGTGCCGAGAGCCGCTCCACATAGCTCGCAAAGTCGCCATTCGGCGGCGTGTTCCATTGCGGATTCATCAGACCCTCCAGTCAGGCAGGCGTGCGGCGATTTCGGTCATGAGTTCGCGCGCGAGGGTGAGCTTGGGGGCCCGAGGCAACTCGCGCGTGCCGTTGGCGTCCACCAGCAGCAGCGCATTGTCGTCCTGGCCGAAGGTCAGCGGGCCGATGTTCCCGACCAGGAGCGGGATTCCCTTGCGCTGGCGCTTTGCCTTGGCATGCTCGGCCAGGTTCTCGCTCTCGGCCGCAAAGCCAACGCAGAAGAGCTTGTGCGATTGCGCTCGCTCGCTCTTTGCCACGGCAAGCAGGATGTCGGGGTTCTCGACGAAATTCAGCACCGGCGTCTTGCCGCTGCCGTCTTTCTTGATCTTGTGTTCGCTGTGGGTTGCCGGGCGCCAATCGGCAACCGCAGCCGTTGCTACAAAAATGCTAGCAGCCTCCGCTGCGCGCAGGGTAGCGTCCAGCATGTCTTGCGCCGACAGCACATCGATCCGGTTGACGCCGCGCGGCGTCGGCAGATGCACCGGGCCGGCCACCAGCGTGACTTGTGCGCCCGCCTCGTGCGCAGCGCGCGCAATGGCAAAACCCATCTTGCCCGACGAATGATTGGTGATGCCGCGTATCGGATCGAGTGGCTCGAAGGTGGGACCGGCGGTAACGAGCAGCTTGTGGCCCGCAAGCAGCTTGGGGGCGAAGAAGGCGGTAATGTCTTCGAGCAGCTGCGCCGGCTCCAGCATGCGCCCGTCGCCCGTCTCGCCGCAGGCCTGCCAGCCGCTGCCCACGCCCAGCACCGTGGCGCCGTCGGCCGACACTTGCACAAGGTTGCGCTGGGTGGCGGGGTGAGCCCACATTTCGCGGTTCATGGCGGGCGCAATCAGGAGCGGCACGCGGTCCATCGGGCGGGCCAGGCACATCAGGCTCAGCAGGTCGTCGGCCCTGCCCTGCACAAGCCGCGCAATGAAGTCGGCGCTGCAGGGTGCGAGCACGATGGCATCGGCCTCGCGGCTCAGGTTGATGTGCGGCATGTTGTTGGGCTCGCGCGCGTCCCACTGCGAGGTGTAGACGGTGCGCCCCGAAAGCGCCTGCATCGTCACCGGCGTGATGAACTGCTCGGCCGCCTCGGTCATGACCACCTGCACGGTGGCGCCCGCCTTGACGAACAAGCGGCACAGCTCGGCCGATTTGTAGCAGGCGATACCACCGGTAAGGCCCAGGACGATGTGTTTGCCGGCGAGATCTTGCATGGGGCGTATTGTTGCTCACCCCAGCTTGCGGGCGCTCGGGCGGGCGCCCCTTCGAAAGATGCCCTTGCCGCAGGGTGTCGCAATGGGCACACCTATAATCGGAATTTCCCACTGCCCGGATCTATGGTCCGGAACTGGCATGACCAAATTTGTCTTCGTCACCGGTGGTGTCGTATCTTCCCTTGGCAAGGGAATCGCCTCCGCCTCCCTCGCCGCGATCCTCGAATCGCGCGGCCTCAAGGTCACCCTCATCAAGCTCGATCCGTACATCAATGTCGACCCCGGCACGATGTCACCGTTCCAGCATGGCGAAGTGTTCGTTACCGACGACGGCGCTGAAACCGACCTCGACCTCGGCCACTACGAGCGCTTCATCACCACGCGGATGCGCAAGGCCAACAACTTCACCACCGGCCAGATCTACAAGACCGTGCTCGAAAAAGAGCGCCGCGGCGACTATCTCGGCAAGACGGTGCAGGTGATCCCGCACATCACGAACGAGATCCAGGAATACATCAAGCGCGGCGCCGGCCTTGGCACGGCGCACGAAGTCGACGTGGCCATCGTCGAAATCGGCGGCACGGTGGGCGACATCGAATCGCTGCCCTTCCTGGAAGCCGTTCGCCAGATGAGCCTGCGCATGGGCCCGAACAACTCGGCCTTCGTGCACCTGAGCTACGTGCCCTGGATTGCCGCCGCCGGCGAGCTCAAGACCAAGCCCACGCAGCACACCGCCAAGGAACTGCGCGCCATCGGCATCCAGGCCGACGCGCTGCTGTGCCGCGCCGATCGCCCGATTCCCGACGACGAGCGCGCCAAGATCTCGCTGTTCTCGAACGTCCCCGAATGGGGCGTGATCTCGATGTGGGACGTGGACACCATCTACAAGGTGCCGCGCATGCTGCACGAGCAGGGCCTGGACGGCCTCATCTGCGACAAGCTGCGCATCAACACGCCGCCGGCCAAGCTCAACCGCTGGGACGAGCTGGTCTACGAGGTCGAGCATCCGCAGCAGGAAGTGAGCATTGCCATGGTCGGCAAGTACGTCGACCTCTCCGACAGCTACAAGTCGCTGAACGAAGCACTGCGCCACGCCGGCATGAAGAACCATGCGCGCGTGAAGATCGACTACATCGACTCCGAAACCATTTCGCCGCAAGACGTGTCGCGCCTTGCCAAGTACGACGCCATCCTGGTGCCCGGCGGTTTTGGCCAGCGCGGCGTCGAAGGCAAGATTTCCGCCGCCCGCTTTGCGCGCGAAGGCAAGGTGCCTTACCTTGGCATCTGCCTGGGCATGCAGGTGGCCACCATCGAATACGCGCGCCACGTGGCGGGCCTGAAAAACGCCAACAGCACCGAGTTCGACCCCGAAACCCCTTGCCCCGTCATCGCACTCATCACCGAGTGGAAAGACGCAGACGGCACCGTGAAAACGCGCAACGAGAAGTCCGACCTCGGCGGCACCATGCGCCTGGGCGCGCAAAGCTCCGACGTGGCGGCCGGCACGCTGGCCCACAGCATCTACGGCGACGTGGTGACCGAACGCCATCGCCACCGCTACGAAGCCAACGTGAACTACCTGGACGAACTGCGCGCCGCAGGCCTGGTAATTTCCGCTCTTACCCAGCGCGAGCATCTCACCGAAATCGTCGAACTGCCCCAAGACGTGCACCCCTGGTACATGGGCGTGCAGTTCCACCCTGAATTCAAGTCGACCCCCTGGAGCGGCCACCCGCTCTTCAACGCCTTCATCAAGGCGGCGCTCGACCACAAGGCCCGCAGCGCGGGCGGTGCAAAGAACCTGAAGGCGGTAGCAGCATGAAACTCTGCGGATTCGACATCGGGCTGGACCAGCCCTTCTTCCTGATTGCCGGCCCTTGCGTGGTCGAATCCGAGCAACTGCAGATGGACACGGCCGGCACGCTGAAGGAAATCACTTCGGCGCTCGGCATTCCGTTCATCTTCAAGAGCAGCTTCGACAAGGCCAATCGCTCTTCGGGCACCAGCTTCCGTGGCCCCGGGCGCGACAAGGGCCTGGAAATCCTCGCCAAGGTGAAGCGCGAACTCGGCCTGGCCGTGCTCACCGACGTTCACACCAACGAAGACATCACAGAGGCCGCCAAGGTGGTCGACGTGCTGCAGACGCCCGCCTTCCTGTGCCGCCAGACCGACTTCATTCACGCGGTGGCCCAGTCGGGCAAGCCGGTGAACATCAAGAAGGGCCAGTTCCTTGCGCCGCACGACATGAAGAACGTGATCGACAAGGCGCGCGCGGCCGCCAGGGAAGCGGGCCTCGACGAGAACAGCTTCATGGCCTGTGAACGCGGCGCGAGCTTTGGTTACAACAACCTGGTGTCGGATATGCGTTCGCTCGCCATCATGCGCGAGACTGGCGCACCCGTGGTGTTCGACGCCACGCACTCGGTGCAGCTGCCGGGCGGCCAGGGCACAAGCTCGGGCGGCCAGCGCGAAATGGTGCCGGTGCTGGCGCGCGCTGCCATTGCGGTGGGCGTGGCCGGTGTTTTCATGGAAACGCACCCCGATCCCGCCAAGGCCTTGAGCGACGGCCCCAACGCCGTGCCGCTCAAGCACATGAAGGCCCTGCTGGAAACGCTGCTTGAGCTGGACCGCATCACCAAGAAGAACGGCTTCCTGGAAAGCTCTTTCAACTGAGCACCAACAACAAGACTGGAGAACACATGGCGTCCGCCTACATCATCGTCGACATGAAGGTCACCGACCCCGAGCAGTACAAGCAGTACATGGCTATTGCGCCAGACGCGGTAAAGGCGGCGGGCGGCGAGTACCTCGTGCGCGGCGGCCAGTTCGAAACCCTTGAAGGCAACTGGCAGCCCGCACGCATCGCCATGCTGCGCTTTCCCAGCTATGAGAAGGCCAAGGCTTTCTACGACGACGAGTTGTACCGTGCCGCGCGCGCCAAACGCGCCGGAACGACCGAATTCTTCAATATGGTTCTGGTCGAGGGCGTTTCCGCCCCGGTCTGAGATTCAGTTCAAAACGAAAGGCAATAAGTGAGTGCAATCGTAGACATCGTCGGCCGCGAAATTCTCGACAGCCGCGGCAATCCCACAGTCGAGTGCGACGTGCTGCTCGAATCGGGCACCATGGGCCGCGCGGCTGTGCCCTCGGGCGCATCGACCGGTTCGCGTGAAGCCATCGAGCTGCGCGACGGCGACAAGAAGCGCTATCTCGGCAAGGGTGTGCTCAAGGCGGTGGAGAACATCAACACCGAAATCTCGGAATCCGTGCTCGGCCTCGATGCCAGCGAGCAGGCTTTCCTCGACCGCACGATGATCGACCTGGACGGCACCGACAACAAGGGCCGCCTGGGCGCCAATGCGACGCTCGCCGTTTCGATGGCCGTGGCACGCGCCGCGGCCGAAGAGTCGGGCCTGCCGCTGTACCGCTACTTCGGCGGCATGGGCGGCATGCAACTGCCCGTGCCAATGATGAACGTCATCAACGGCGGCGCGCACGCAAACAACAGCCTCGACCTGCAAGAGTTCATGATCATCCCCGTGGGCGCGCCGAGCTTCCGCGAAGCCGTGCGCTACGGCGCCGAGGTGTTCCATGCACTCAAGAAAATTCTGGGCGACCGCGGCATCAGCACGGCGGTGGGCGACGAAGGCGGTTTTGCGCCCAGCGTCGAAAGCCATGAAGCGGCCATCCAGCTGATTCTCGAAGCCATCGACAAGGCGGGCTTCGTGGCCGGCGAGCAGATTGCGCTCGGCCTCGATTGCGCAGCCAGCGAGTTCTACAAGGACGGCAACTACGTGCTCTCCGGCGAGAACCTCACGCTCTCGGCCGGCAACTGGGCCGACATGCTGGCTACCTGGGTCGACAAGTACCCGATCATCAGCATTGAAGACGGCATGCACGAAGGCGACTGGGACGGCTGGAAGCTGCTCACCGACCGCCTCGGCAAACGCGTGCAGCTGGTGGGCGACGACCTGTTCGTTACCAACACCAAGATCCTGCAGGAAGGCATCGACAAGGGCATTGCCAATTCGATCCTGATCAAGATCAACCAGATCGGCACGCTCACCGAAACCTTCGCGGCCATCGAAATGGCCAAGCGCGCGGGCTACACCGCCGTCATTTCGCACCGCTCGGGCGAAACCGAAGACAGCACCATTGCCGACATTGCCGTGGGCACCAACGCGGGCCAGATCAAGACCGGTTCGCTCTCGCGCTCCGACCGCATCGCCAAGTACAACCAGCTGCTGCGCATCGAAGAAGACCTGGGCGACATCGCCAGCTACCCCGGCCGCGGCGCGTTCTACAACCTGAAGTAGCGCCCGGCTCCGCGGCATGCGCTCGCGCCTCGTTCCACCCATCGTGCTGTTGCTGCTGCTGGTCGTCCTGCAGTGGCAGCTGTGGAACGGGCGCGGCAGCGTGCGCGACGTGTCGCAGCTGCAGACCAAGCTGGCTGCGCAGAAAGAGGCCAACGCCAAGGCCGCCGTCACCAACGAGCGGCTGGCCTCCGAGGTCAACGATCTCAAGGTCGGCCTTGAAATGGTCGAAGAGCGAGCGCGGCAAGAATTGGGCATGGTCAAGCCCAACGAAGTGTTCGTTCAAGTCACACACTGAACATGGTCCTGGCCCCCACGCTCGGCACTGCGTGTCCTCACTGCCCCCCAAGGGGGCCGCTCGCGCCTTGGGGCGGCCCGGCGGCGCTCGGCGCCTGACGTCCTGATGCCCGAGTTCTTCTCGGCCCCCGCCTTCGCGCTCTGGGGCTCACCAGTCAGCTGGCTCGAACTCCTGGCTGCCGTGCTGGCGCTGGCCATGGTCGGCTGCAACATGCGCGAAATCCATTGGGGCTGGCCGCTCGCAATCATCAGCTCGCTGCTTTACGTGGCCGTGTTTGCAGAGGCGCGCATCTACGGCGATGCCTCGCTCCAGGTGTTCTTCGCGCTCGTCGCGTTCTGGGGCTGGTTTCAATGGCTTCGGGGCCATCGGGCTGACGGCAGTGCACTGCAGGTCAGCCGGCTTTCGCCGCGTGGCATTGCGTTTGCGCTGTTGGCCTGCGCCGTGGCATGGCCCGCGGTCGCCCTCTTCCTGCACCGCTTCACCGACAGCGACGTGCCCTGGTGGGATGGTTTTTCGACCGGCCTCAGCCTTGTCGGCCAGTTTCTGCTTGGACGCAAGTTCATCGAGAACTGGCTGGTGTGGCTGGCGGTAAACATCGTGAGCGTGGGCCTGTTCGTCCACAAGGGCCTGTGGCTCACGGTGGGGCTGTATGCGGTGTTCGCTGTGCTCAGCGTGGCGGGTTTTGTTGCGTGGCGCTCGCGCATGCAGAGCAAGGCTGCGCGCGCATGACGCCCACGCTGCCCACAGGCTGCGTCATTGCGCTGCTCGGCGCCGAGAGCACAGGCAAGACCGAACTCGCCCGCGCGCTCACGCAGCGCCTGCAAGAACGCGGCATTGCCGCCACGCTCGTGACCGAGTACCTGCGCGAGTGGTGCGAGCGCGAAGGTCGCACGCCTCGCCCCGACGAGCAACGCGCCATCGCCGATGAGCAAACCCGTCGTATTGAAGCCGCAGCCGCCTCGGGGGTGGTGGTGGCAGACACCACCGCGCTCATGACCGCGGTGTACAGCGACCAGCTGTTCGGCGACACCTCCCTTTACGCCGATGCGCTCGCCGCACAGCGCCGCTATGCGATCACGCTGCTTACTGCGCTCGACATTCCTTGGGTTGCCGACGCATTGCGCGACGGCGACCACGCGCGCGAGCCGACGGACACGCTGGTGCGTGCGGCGCTTTCTGGCGCCGGGCTCTCATTCGCCGTAGTGCATGGCACCGGCGGCGAACGGCTCTCCAATGCATGGAACGCCATCAACTCGATAGCCGGCAACGAAGGCCAGGCCCGGGCACGGGGAAGCCGCGGCGACGCGAAACCCACCTCCTGGTCATGGCCTTGCGAGAAATGTTCCGACCCGGAATGCGAACATCGTCTGTTCAGCGACCTGCTCGGCCGCCGCGACAACCCGCCAAACCCTCGTTCGGAGATTTGATGTTCCCGCCTCGCATTTCGCGTCTCGCCTGTCTTGTTCATCTGCTTGGCTCCGCGCTCCTGCTGGCCGGCACCGCGACAGCCGCACCGGTTGCGGCCACAGTGGAAAACGCCACGACAACCACTGCCTGTGCCGAGGAAGACAACGTCTCGCTGGTGCTGCGGGGCGAAGGCATCCGGCGCATGCGCATC
Source organism: Variovorax sp. 3319 (assembly GCF_031456585.1). NCBI lineage: Bacteria > Pseudomonadati > Pseudomonadota > Betaproteobacteria > Burkholderiales > Comamonadaceae > Variovorax > Variovorax sp. 3319. Next base: position 84,015 of record NZ_JAVDUZ010000003.1, on the reverse strand, counting down.
GAGGCGCTGCAGCCTGCGTATCTGGGCAGCATTGGCAACGACGTCACCGCGCCCGACTTTTCAGGCTGCAACTTCGACGGCGGCGCCCACCCCACCGATCCCGCGCACAAGTTCAAGCCGCGCCGGGTGGTGCTTCTCGACGACGCGCAGTGGCGCATCGTCGGCATGACGCTGCCCAGCTTCTGGCGACCGCAGCAGGTGCCGGTGCGCGTGGGCGCCCGCACCGACCGCGGCTTTCATCTGCTGCAGATCTTCCGCAAGGAAGAAGGCAAGGTGCTCGAGGCATTGGTGCTCTACCCCGCCGACGGCTACTGGCGCATCAAGCCGCTGCCGGAAGCACGCTTTGGCGACGGCGTGTACGGCTCTTCGTTCCTGCTCGGCCCGGTCGAGCAAGGCAGCCGGCCGGTGGTCGACATTGCGTCGATCCGCATCGTGCCAAAGCCGATGGCGATCCACCTGCGCTTTGCAAGGGGCGGCAGCGCCGTGGCCAAGCTGTCTGAAATCAGCCGCACGCGTACGGCGCTCGACGTCAGCCTTTCCTCGCCGACCACAGATGCGCGGCCCTTTGCAGTGCTGCGGTCGATGTACGTGGCCCCGGACAACGCCGACGTGAGTGAAGTGCGCTGGCAGGAATCGCCCGACGCCGCGGAGCAGGTGCTGCCCCTGCCGGACGTGAAGACACTGAGCGGCACGCAGATGCGCTTTGGGCGCAGCCTGCCTTCGCGGCACAACACGAGCGCACCCGATATCTCATTCGGCGGCTTCGACGACGCCGTTCCGCGCTGAGCGGACGCTACAAAGACCGGCGAGCGCTATTGCACCACGGGGCTCGCGGGCACCTGGTCGCCGGGCGGCGTGAAAATCTGCGCCGTGTCGACCGCATCGAAGCGGTATTGCTTGCCGCAGAAGTCGCAACCCACTTCGATGTCGCCGCGCTCGGCCAGAATTTCTTCGGCCTCTTGCACCCCCAACCCGCGGATCATCTGCGCCACGCGTTCGCGGCCGCATGTGCAGGCAAAGTGCGGGCCGAGCAAGCCCATCTGCGGCTCGAAGCGCAGCAATTTTTCTTCCCAGAACAAGCGCCGAAGAATGGTCTCGACGTCCAGCGTCAACAGTTCGTCGCGCGTCAGGGTCGATGCAAGAATGGAGATGCGGTTGTAGTCTTCGTTGCGGCCGATCTCGTCTTCATTCGCCTGGTCGTGGTCTTTGCCGGAAGTACCGCTCGACGAGCCTTCGAGGTTGCCCTCGCCCTTTACCGGGAGGCGCTGAATCAGGAGGCCCGCTGCCACCTTGTCGTCTGCCGCGAGCACCAGCGTGGTGTCCAGCTGCTCGCTTTGCAGCATGTAGTGCTGCAGCACGTCGCTCAGCTTGCCGAGCTTCTCGCCATCGTCGTCGAAGAGCGGCACCACACCCTGGTAGGGCGTGGTGCCCGGCAGCTTGTCCTTCGGGTCGAGGGTGATCGCGCAGCGGCCCTTGTTGTTCTCGTTGACCATGTCGGGCAGGCGCGCGTCGGCCGGCAGATCGCCGATGACCTTGGCGGTGGCACGCAGGCTCAAGTCGGGCTTGGCTTCGGCCACGGCGACCTTGACCGGGCCGTCGCCGAAGATCTGCAGGATCAACGAGCCGTTGAACTTGATGTTGGCCTGCATCAGCGTGGCCGCGGCGGTCATTTCGCCGAGCAGTTCGGCCACGGGCGGCGGATAGGCGCCGGTGGTGGTGTTGGAGGCGCGCCGCGCCAGGATTTCCTGCCACGCATCTGTCAGGCGCACGATCACGCCGCGCACCGGCAGGCCATCGAACAGGAATTTGTGCAGCTCGCTCAAAACGGATTTCTTTCAGTTGTGCCTGAATGGAATCAGGCGATTTTCTTCAAGCCCTTCGCATAGCGAACGGCGTTCTGTACGTAGTGGTCGGAGCCGTGGCGCAAGCGGGCGGCGTCTTCGTCGCTGATCGTGCGCATGACCTTGGCGGGCGAACCGAAGATCAGCGAGTTGTCCGGAAACTCCTTGCCCTCTGTCACCACGCTGCCGGCGCCGACAATCGAGTTGCGGCCGATCTTGGCGTTATTCAAGACCACGGCCTGGATGCCGATCAGCGAGTTGTCGCCGATGGTGCAGCCGTGCAGCATGACCTGGTGGCCAATGGTGACGTTCTCGCCGATGGTCAGGGGGCTGCCTGGGTCCGAATGCAACATCGACATGTCCTGCACGTTGCTGTTGCGGCCGATGGTCATCGTCTCGTTGTCGCCGCGCAGCACCGCGCCAAACCAGATGCTCGCGTTTTCACCCAACTTCACGTTGCCGATCACTTCCGCGCTGTCGGCCACCCATGCACCGGTGCCGAGTTGCGGCGCAACGCCGTCGAGTTCATAAAGGGCCATCGTGGAGTCTCCGGGGGCAAAAACTAGAATTGTAGGGATGCACCCCCGATTGAGCGCGCTGGCCGCACTGCGACTGGCCGACCCCGAAGCCAAGGTTGCCGCGACTCGCGCCGTTGCTGCGCTGGCAGCTACCGATTCCATAGCAATTGAACCCCTGCGAGCCGAAGGGGACGATGTCGGCGTGCCGGGCCGCCCCGAAAAGCCGGTGCGCGTGGCCGCCACTGCCGTGCAGAAGCGGTCGCCCTTCACGCCCGAAGGCCGCGCCGCGCTGATCCATTCAATCTGCCACATCGAGTTCAACGCCATCAACCTGGCACTCGATGCCGTGTGGCGCTACGACGGCATGCCCGAGGCCTACTACCGCGACTGGCTGCGCGTGGCCGATGAAGAGGCGCAGCACTTCACGCTGTTGCACGCCCACCTGCAGGGCATGGGCTACCGCTATGGCGACTTTCCGGGCCACGACGGACTCTGGAGCATGTGCGAAAAAACCAGGAGCGACGTGCTCGCGCGCATGGCGCTGGTGCCGCGCACGCTCGAGGCGCGCGGGCTCGACGCCACGCCGCTCATCCAGGCAAAGCTCAAGCGCGTCAATACGCCCGATGCACTGCGCGCGGTCGAGATTCTCGACATCATCCTGCGCGACGAGGTTGGCCATGTTGCGATCGGCAACCGTTGGTACCGTTGGCTTTGCGAGCGCGCCGGCCGCGACCCCGAGCAGACCTACCCGGAGCTCGTGGCGCAATACGAAGCACCGCGCCTGAAGCCGCCCTTCAACTTCGAAGCACGCGAACGCGCCGGCTTCAGCGCCGAAGAAATGCGCGCGCTCTCGGCCGGCAGCAAGGCTGAATAGAAGCAGGCCTACGCAGGCCTGGCGTGCACCACCAGCTTGGGCGTGAAGTACTGGAGCACTTCGCCGCGCTGGTTGAGCGTGCGGCAGCGCATCGTCACCATTGCCCGACCCGGCTTGGAGCGCGAGGGGGTGATGTCCAGCACCTCGCTCACCACATGCAGCACATCGCCAGGCCGCGTCGGCTTGGGCCACTGAAGCTCGCCGCCCGACCCAATGATGCCTTCGGCCAGCGGAATGCCGCTTTCCACCAACAGCTTCATCGTGAGCGCAGCCGTGTGCCAGCCGCTTGCCGCAAGGCCACCGAAGAAGGTGCTCTTTGCGGCCTCTTCGTCGGTGTGGAAAGGCTGCGGATCGAACTGAAGCGCAAACGCCTTGATCTGCGCTGCGTCCAGCGTGTGCTCACCGCTCTGGAAACGATCGCCGACCGACAGGTCTTCGAGATACAACGCGCGCTCGGCGCCGGTGTGGTCAGGGAGTGCCGCCATGAGGGTTCCTTGTAGTGCCTGCGCGCATTTTCAACCTTCAGATGCGCTCGAGGATGGTGGCAATGCCCTGCCCGCCACCAATGCATTGCGTGGCCAGCGCGTAGCGGCCCTTCTCGCGCGCCAGCAGGGCCGCCGCCTTGCCCGTGATGCGCGCACCGGTGGCACCCAGCGGATGGCCGATGGCCAGCCCGCCGCCGTCGAGATTGACCTTTGCCGGATCGAGCCCCAGGTCTCTGATGCAGGCCAGCGCCTGCGACGAGAAGGCTTCGTTGAGTTCGATCACGTCGAGATCGGCGGCCGAGAGGCCCGCGCGGGCCAGCGCCTTGCGCGTTGCGGGGATCGGGCCAATGCCCATGATGGCCGGATCCACACCCACCGTTGCAAAAGACTTGATGCGGGCAAGCGGCTGCAGGTTGTGCCTTGCCGCAAAGGCATCGCTGGTAACAAGCACCACCGCCGCGCCATCGGTGAGCGGCGAAGAGGTGCCGGCCGTTACCACGCCATCGGGGCGGAACGCCGGCTTCAGGCCCGCCAGCGCCTCGGCCGAGGTGGTCGGCCGAATGCAGCCGTCGGCATCGACAACGTCGCCGGATGCGAGCCGCACCGGCACGATCTCTCCTGCCAGGCGGCCCTCGGCGCGCGCGGCTGCAGCCTTGCGGTGCGATTCGACGGCAAAGGCCTCCTGGTCGGCGCGGCTCACGTTCCAGCGCTGTGCCACGTTTTCGGCGGTCTCGCCCATCGAGATATAGGCGTCGGTGCTTTCCTTCAGTTCGGGGTTGGGCGAAAAATTGAAGCCGCCCTGCGGCACCATGGTCATCGACTCCACGCCAACGCACAGGAAAGCCTCGCCCATGCCCGCCTCGATCTGCGCCGCGGCAATGTGCACCGCCTGCATGGACGAGCCGCAAAAGCGGTTCACCGTCATGCCACCCACCTCGTGCGGCAGCCCCGCGAGCAACCCGACGATGCGCGCGAGGTTGTTGCCCTGCGAGGCTTCGGGGTAGGCGCAGCCAAGCACGATGTCCTCGAGCACCGCGGGGTCGAGATCGGTGCGCTGCAGCAGGCCGCCCACCACGCCGGCGGCGAGCGTGTCGGGGCGAACCTCTGCGAGCGCGCCCTTCTTGGCAAAGTGGAACGGCGAGCGGGCGTAGGCGGAAATGACGGCTTTCATGGAGATGTTCCTTTACGGTAAAGCTACCATCCAGTCGGTAGGCAACAAGATCAAAAAATAGGCACACCGATGCGTGCCAGCGATACCGCCCGCAGTCAGCCGGGCAATGAACTCCTGAGGTGCGCAATGGCTTCGTCGAAGTCTTCGGCGCGCCCGGTCATGCGCGATGCAAGCAGCGCGCCCTGGCAGACCGAAAACACATAGGCAGCCAGCGATGCGACCGGCACGCTCTTTTCCTGCGTGGCCGGCGCCAGTGCGCCCAGCACGCCGGTGAGCCACAGCACCTGGGTGTTGCGCAACTCCTGGACGGCCTGGCGCAACTCTTCATTGATGCAGTCCCAGCCAGGCGTCAGCGCCCCTGCGGGACACATGCCCGAACCCGCCTTGAGCGTGTTGCGGTACATGCGGAAATAGGATTCGAGCGCGTCCTTGGGCGTGCGCACCCGCGCCGCGTCCCAGGCCTTGAAGAGCTGGGTGGCTTCGCGGATGACCGCAATGCCCAGCGCTTCCTTGGTGGGAAAGTGGTGGTACAGGCTCGCCTTGCGAATGCCGATTGCATCGGCCACGTCCTGGAAGCTGAAGCCCAGGTACGAGCGCGTTTCAATCAGCGAACGCGCCACCGCAAGAATCTGCTCGCGGGTGCTGCCGGTGGCAAGTGCGGTGGCGGTGGACATCTACCTACTATAAGGTAGGGTGCGGCGGGCCTGCAAGCAGCAGGGTCAATCGGCCTTGATGTTCGCCGCCTTGATGATCCGGCCATTGCTCTCGAACTCCGAGGCAATTTCCTTTGCAAACGCGGCGGAGGTGCCGCCGGTCGGCACATTGTCGGTGGCGGTGAGCTTGGCGCGCAGCTCGGGGCTGGCCAGCGCCTTGTTGATCTCGGCGTTGTATTTTGCAATCAGCGCGGGCGGCGTTGCGGCAGGCGCGAACACACCGAACAGCGAGTTGATGTTTGCGGCGTTGTAGCCCAGCTCGCCCAGCGTGGGCACCTGCGGCAGGCTCTCCAGCCGCGCGGGCGCGCCCACCGCAAGCGGACGCAGCTTGCCCGACTGGATGTGCGAAGAAAGCGTGGGACTCGCGTTGGTCGACAGAATTTCGAACTGCCCGCCCAGCGCATCGTTGAGCTGCTGGCCGCCACCCTTGTAGGGCACGTGCGTAATGTCGACTCCCGCGGCCGCCCTTACCTGCTCGAGCACGATGTGGCCGAGCGAGGCCGGGCCCGAAGTGGCCCAGCGCACCGCACCCGGCTGCGCCTTGGCATCGGCAATGAGCGCACGAAAGTCCTTCGACTTGCTGGCCGGCGTGGCAATCAGCAGCACGGGCGAATACATCACGCTTGCCACGGGCGCGATGTCTTTCTGCGCATCGAAAGGCAGCTTGCCCAGGTGCGGGCTCAGCACCAGCGGGCTGATGGCCGAGAAGCCCAGCGTTGCACCGTCGGGCGCGGCCTTGGCGACGGCGTCCATGCCGATGGCGCCGCTCGCACCGGCGCGGTTGTCGACGACAACCGTGGTGCCCAGCTGCGCGGCGAGCCTGTCGCCGAGCGCACGCGCGACCACGTCGCTCACGCCTCCGGCGGGGTACGCCACGATGAGGCGGACGGTCTTGGGGATGGTTTGTGCCTGCGCGCCGGCTGCAGCGCAGAGTGCGGCGGCGGCGGCGAGCAGCCATGAAGGCTTGAATGACGAGAAATGCATGTCGGTCACGGTAACGGTAGCGGTCAATGTCGCGGGAAAGAGATTCAGTCGAGTTGCAGCTTGCGCTCGCGGATGAGCTTGGACCACTTCTCATTGTCGGCCTTGACGAAAGCCGCAAACTCGGCCGGCCCGAGCGGATGCACCTCGGCGCCCGCGGTCGCGAACTTGGCCTTGACGTCTGGCTGGGCCAGCACGCGGGCCAGTTCGTTCGAAAGCCGCTCGACCACGTCCTTGGGCATGCTGGCCGGCCCCACCAGGCCCTGGAAGCCGACGGACTCCATGCCGGCAAGACCCAGTTCCTTCACGGTCGGCACGTCGGGCAATTGCGGATCGCGCACCGGCCCGGTTACCGCCAGCGCTTTCAGCTTGCCGCCCTTCACCTGCGGCAGCAGCACACTGCCTGCGTCTATGAGGATCTGCGTCTGCCCGCCGAGCAGGTCTTGCACCGCGGGTGCGCTGCCTTTGTAGGGCACGTGGGTCATGTCCAGGCCCGTTACCTGGTTCATCAGTTCGCCATTCAGGTGCGTCGAGGTGCCGTTGCCGCCCGAGGCAAAGTTGACCTTGCCCGGCTGCCCCTTGGCCCAGGCGACGAAGTCCTTGAGGTTCTTTGCCGGATGGTCCGGCCGCGTCACCGCGATGTAGCTGCCCTGGCTGATCTGGCCGATGTAGGTGAACTGCCTGACCGGGTCATACGGCGGCTTGCTTTGCAGGTACGGTGCAATGGCGAAGGGCCCGGTGTTGGCCAGCAGCAGCGTGTAGCCGTCGGCCGGCTGGCGCGTGAGCTCGGTGGCCGCGATCATGCCGCTTGCGCCGGGCTTGTAGTCGACCACCAGTTGCTGCTTGAGGGCCTCTTGCAGCGGCACCTGCACCGTGCGCGCCGCAAAGTCGATGCCGCCGCCCGGCGGGTAGCCCACGATCAGCCGGATGGGCTTGGCAGTGGGAAAGGCTTGCGCCGCTGCAAGGCCGGCTGCTGCAGCCAGCGCCAGGCCTGCGCAGAGTTTTTTCTTGAAGTTCATGGTTCTGTCTCCTCGGATGAATCAGCAATTCTGAAGCAGCCGCGCCAAGGTCATCGCGTTGCCAACGGCCTCGCCGCCCGCTGTGTTGTCGAAGATGCACCAGCACTCGGCACCATCGGCCTGCGCCAGTCGAAGCCGCGAGGCAAGCCGTTCGAGCACCGCATCGTCGTAGGCAGACCAGTAGCGCCGCGGCGACCCATGCAGCCGCAGATAGACCAGGCCGGGCCAACCGCCGGGTGCGGCCGCCTCGTCGAACAGCACCGGGTCGGCCAGCACGCGCGCAACGTGCAGTCGCGACAGCAACGACTCCGCTTGCGGCACAAACCAGCTGCGATGCCGAGGCTCGAGCGCTACCGGTCCCTCGTGCCGGCGCCGCACGGCCGAGAGAAAGCGCTTCACCGTAGCGGCATCGAACCCAAGGCTGGGCGGAAGCTGCACCACCAGGCAGCCCAGCTTGGCACCGAGTCCATCGACTTGCGCAACGAACGCTTCGAACTCGGGCATCGCGTCGACGAGCCGTTTTTCATGCGTAATGGATTGCGGCAGCTTGACCGCAAAGCGAAAGCCGTCGGGCGTGCTCGCAGCCCATCGCTCATAGGTTTCGCGCCGGTGCGGCCGGTAGAACGACGTGTCGATTTCCGCCACGTCGAAGCGCTGCGCATAGCGCTCCAGGTGCGAGCCTTCGGACGGAAACTCCGGCCACAGGTCGCGCGGCAGGCTCCAGCCGGCGCAACCTGTGCGGAGCGACGGCAGCGGCATCGTGCGGATCATTCGCCCGGTCCTCAGCCCCGTGGATGATGTTGGGAATGCAGTTGCTTGAGCCGCTCGCGCGCCACGTGCGTGTAGATGGTGGTCGTCGAAATATCGGCATGGCCCAGCAACAGCTGCACCGCGCGCAAGTCGGCGCCATGGTTCAGCAGATGCGTGGCGAAAGCGTGGCGCAGGGTATGCGGCGACAACGGCACGTGAATGCCGGCTGCGGCTGCCTGCTTCTTCACAATCACCCAGAACATCACGCGCGTCATGCCTGCGCCGCGCGAAGTCACAAACAGGTCGGGCGTCTGCTGCCCATCGAGAATGGCGGGGCGCGACTCCTCGAGGTAGCGCTCTATCCACCGCCGCGCCTCCCCGCCGAACGGCACCAGGCGCTCCTTGTTGCCCTTGCCAAGCACGCGCAGCACGCCGTCGTTCAGGCTCATGTCGATGGCCTTGAGCGCGACGAGCTCGCTCACGCGCAACCCGCTCGCATACATCAGCTCGAGCATGGCGCGGTCGCGCAGCCCGAGCGGCGTTTCCACGTCGGGCGCGGCCAGCAGATCGTCCACCTGCTTTTCCGACAGGGTCTTGATGGCACGCGGCATTTGCCGCGCCGGCGCGAGGCGCAGGCTCGGGTCGGCCACGATGCGCCGCTCCCGCAGTGCCCAGCGGTAGTAGCGCTTGAACACGGTGAGCCGCCGGTTGGCCGAAGTGGCCTTGCCCTTGGTGGAAAGCCGCACGCCCATGTAGGCCTGCAGGTCGTTTTCCTTGGCGGTGTCGAGCGCCGCGCCGCTGCGCTCCTTGCGGAGCCATTGCGCGAACAGTGCCAGGTCGCGCCGGTAGGCAGCCAGCGTGTTCTTCGACAGTCCGTCCTCGAGCCAAAGGGCATCGATGAAATCGTCGATCTCGGGAGTTTGTGGGGCGGCGGCCTCTGTCATGCGTTGCAAGATAGCAAAAAGAAAAAAGCCGCCCGGTTGCGGGCGGCTTTGCTCCGGTAAAACAGATCAGTCGAGCTTCAGCTTCTGCTTGACCACCACTTGCTTGTAGACGTCGTATTCGGCCTTGATCTGCGCGGCGAACTGCTCGGGTGTGTTGGCCACGATGAGCGAACCCGTGTCTTCGATGCGCTTCTTCACGGCCGGATCTTCCACCGCCTTCTTCACGCCCGCGCTGATCTTGTCGACCACTTCCTTCGGCAGGCCCTTGGGGCCGAGGATGCCGTAGTAGGCCATGCGGTTGACAGGCTCCAGACCCACTTCCTTGAAGGTCGGCACGTTGGGCAACGCGGCAAGGCGCTGGGGCGCCGACACCACGATGGGAATCAGGCGGCCGCTCTGGATGAAAGGCATGGCCGACGGAATGTTGTCGAACATGATCGGCACCTGGCCCGCCACCACGTCGTTCAGCGCGGGGCCCGCGCCGCGGTAGGGAATGTGCGTGACGAAGGTGTTGGTGAGGCTCTTGTAGAGCTCCATCAGCAGGTGGCCAATGCCGCCCGTGCCCGACGAGGCGTACGAATACTTGCCGGGGTTCTTCTTGATCTCGGCCACGAATTCGGCGTAGTTCTTGGCCGGGAAGCTCGGGTTCACCGCAATGATGTTCGGGGTGGCCGCAATGTTGATGATTGGCGTGAAATCATTGACCGGGTCATACGGCACCTTGGGGTTGATGGCCGGGTTGGCCGCCGTGCTCGAAACGGTGGCAACGCCCAGCTTGTAGCCATCGGGCGTGGCGCGTGCCGTTTCTGCCGCACCCACAATGCCGCCGCCGCCAGCGCGGTTGATCACCACCACCGGCTGGCCCAGCACCTTGCCCAACGGATCGGAAATGACGCGCGCCACGATGTCGGTCGTGCCACCTGGTGCAAAGGGCACGCTCAGTTCGACCGGCTTGTTCGGATAGCCCTGCGCGAAGCTCTGGCCCGCGGCCGCGACCAGCGCGGCGGCCCCCACCATGGCGCCCCATTGACGACGTTGCATCTATAACTCCTTGATTGACTGATGTCGAAAAAGCAAAGCCCCGGATGCTAGCTGCTTCGCACGCTGGCGGTGCTGTGGATTACCCATGGCCGGCGACGGTTTATGCTCGAAGCGGTGAACTTCGCCCAGCTGCTCTTTCCGGATTTTTCGCTCATTGCCATCGGTTGGCTTCTTTGCCGCTACACCGCCCTGGACCGCCGCGTGTGGGACCAGGTCGAAAGCCTGGTGTACTACTTTCTTTTTCCGGTGCTGCTGTTCCATTCGATCGTGCGCAGCCCGCTCGATTTTGGCGCCACATCGAGCTTGCTCACGGCGGGCGTGGGTGTCGGGCTCAGCGGCATTGCGCTCGCCTACGCCCTGCCCTACGTGCCGGGCCTGCGATCGCACATAGACCGCCGCGACCACGCCGCCAGCGCGCAGATCGCATTTCGCTTCAACTCATTCATCTGCCTTGCGCTTGCCGAACGGCTCGCCGGTCCGCAGGGCCTGCTGCTGATTGCGGTGCTGATCGGCGTGTGCGTGCCGATGTTCAATATTGCTGCCGTGTGGCCCATGGCTCGGCATGCGCAGTCCGGCTTTGCGCGGCAGCTGGTGCGCAATCCGCTGATCGTCGCCACGGTGGCGGGTCTGCTGGCCAATCTGCTGGGCTTCACCGTTCCGGGCTGGGCCACGCCAACGCTCACGCGCATCGGCGCCGCATCGCTTGCGCTCGGCCTCCTGGCAGCGGGTGCGGGCATGCAGTTCGCCACCTTGGGGCGCGGCAAGGTGCTGGCGGTTTCGGTGTTGTCGATTCGGCACCTGCTGCTGCCGCTGGTCGCCTGGGGCCTGTCTCATGCGCTGCGGCTCGACGCAACGCAGGCTTCCGTGCTGATGGCGTTTTCCGCCGTACCCACGGCCTCGAGTGCCTATGTGCTCGCGGCGCGCATGGGCTACAACGGGCCCTATGTGGCCGGGCTGGTGACCCTCTCCACGCTGCTGGGCGTGGCAAGCCTGCCGTTTGCGCTGGCGCTGCCGCGCTAGGGCTTTTTCGCTGCCTCGGGGCGCTGTGCCAGCGCCCAGGCCACGTGCTCCCGCACCAGTTCGCTCGCATCCGCCGCCCGCATGGCAAGCGCCTCTGCGGCACCGCTCTCGTCGGCGCGAAGCGCGTTGCCCAAGGCCACGGCAATGTTGCGCAGCCACCGTTCGTGGCCAATGCGGCGGATCGGGCTGCCTTCGGTGTAGCGCAGAAACTCTTCTTCGGTCCAGGCAAAGAGCGAGGCCAGCGCCTGCCCCGTGAGTCCTTCGCGCGCATCGAAGTCGGGCAGCGCGCTTTTCTTTGCAAACTTGTTCCAGGGGCAGATCAACTGGCAGTCGTCGCACCCGTAGATGCGGTTGGCCATCAACGGCCGCAGCTCCAGCGGAATCGGCCCGCCGTGCTCGATGGTGAGGTACGAAATGCAGCGCCGCGCGTCCAGCCGGTGCGGCGCGATGATGGCCTTTGTCGGGCACACGTCGATGCAGGCGCTGCAGCTGCCGCAATGTGCGGTGACGGGCTCGCTCTCGGGCAACGCCATGTCGACGTAGATCTCGCCAAGAAAAAACATCGAACCCGCGCTGCGGTCCAGCACCAGCGTGTGCTTGCCGCGCCAGCCCTGGCCGCTGCGCGATGCGAGCTCGGCCTCGAGCACAGGGGCCGAATCGGTGAAGGTGCGATGCCCGAATGGGCCGACCTCTTCGGCAATGCGTTCGGCCAGCCTGGCGAGCCGTGCGCGAAGCACCTTGTGATAGTCGCGGCCACGCGCATAGACGGAGACGATGGCCTCGCCGGGCCGCGCGAGACGATCGAACTCGACGGCCTGCCAGTCGTCCAGCTGCGTGCCCCGTGGCAGGTAGTCCATGCGCGCGGTAATCACGCTCACCGTGCCCGGCACCAGTTCGGCGGGCCTCGCGCGGCGCGTGCCGTGCGTTGCCATGTATTTCATCTCGCCATGGAACCCATGGGCCAGCCACTGCATCAGACCTTCCTCGGCGCTCGATAAATCGACGCCCGCGATTCCGATTTGGGAGAATCCGAGTTCCCGGGCCAATGCCTGAATACGAGCAACGAGTGGATGGCTGACGATCACTTGCCGATTGTAGAAACGCCGAAGAACGCCGGCCGCACACTGCGCTGGCGCAGCGAGGAGGACACCGACGCCTTCGCACGCGCGCTAGCCGCTGCGCCCGCTTTGCGCGACGCCTTCATTGCGCTGCATGGCGACCTTGGCGCGGGCAAGACCACCTTCGTGCGGCACCTGCTGCGCGCGCTCGGCATCCAAGGGCGCATCAAGAGCCCGACCTATGCCGTGGTCGAGCCGCACGAGGCGCCGGACGGCCTTGCCATCTTTCACTTCGATTTCTATCGCTTCAACGATCCACGCGAGTGGGACGATGCCGGTTTTCGTGACATTTTCGCGGGACCGGGCCTCAAGCTCGCCGAATGGCCCGAAAACGCTGCAGGCCGCACACCAATTGCGGACCTCGCTATTAAAATAGAAGCAATGACAGACGACACACGCAGCGTGACCCTTCTTGCCAACACCCCTCGCGGCAGCGGCCTGCTGACGCACGCCGGCGCATGAAGGCCGGCGGTCTCAAACGGCGCGTGCTGCTGCAGGGCGGCAGCATTGCGCTGATGCTCGGCGTGCACCAGATTGCGCGCGGTGCCTCCATCCTCGCCGTGCGCGTGTGGCCCGCGGCCGATTACACGCGCGTCACCATCGAGTCCGATGCGCGGCTCCACTCGCAGCAGCTGGTGGTCGGCAGCCCGCCGCGGCTGGCGGTCGACATCGAGGGCATCGATCTCAACCCCGAGCTGCGCGAGCTGGTCGGAAAGATCAAGCCGGGCGACCCCTACATCAACGGCCTGCGTGTCGGCCAGAACGCGCCGAAGGTAGTGCGCATCGTGTTCGACCTGAAGCAGGCCGTGGTGCCGCAGGTCTTTTCGCTTGCGCCAATTGCCGCGTACAAGCACCGCCTGGTGCTCGACCTCTACCCCGAAAAAGCCGTCGACCCAATGGAGGCGCTGATCACCGAGCGCCTGCGCGAAGCGCCGCGCGGCAGCACCGGCGGCAACAACGACACCACAGTGGCCACCGCTCCGTCGGTGCCGCCACCAGCCGCGCCTACCTCGCGGCTTGCGCCCGACGGCGGCCCGCCCATCCTTGTTCGGCCATCGCCCAACGTGCCCGCGCCGCGCCCCGCGCCCGGTGCCATTGCCACTCCTGCACCCGCCGCGCCTACTGCACCCGCCGCGCCTGCTGCACGGCCACCGGTCGCGGTGGCCATGCCTCCCTCCGCGCCCGCGCCCGATCCGCTCGGCGAACTCATGGCGCAACAGGCCACGCGCCCCGTCGCCGCGCCGCCGCTACCGCCTGCTGCACCGCCGCCTCCGGTGGCAGTGGCGCCTTCTCCTGCACCCGCAACGGCCTCGCGCGGTGGCGCCACCTCAAGCCGCACCGACCGCATCATCATCGTGGCGCTCGATCCCGGCCATGGTGGCGAAGACCCGGGCGCCATCGGCCCGAACGGCACGCGCGAGAAAGACATCGTGCTGCAAATCGCGCATCGCCTGCGCGATCGCATCAACGCAAGCAGCGTCGGCGGCAACCCGATGCGCGCGTTTCTCACGCGAGATGCCGACTTCTTCGTGCCGCTTGGCGTGCGCGTGCAAAAAGCGCGGCGCGTGCAGGCCGATCTCTTCGTGAGCATCCACGCCGATGCATTCACCACGCCCGCCGCGCGCGGCGCCAGCGTTTTTGCGCTGAGCCAGAGCGGTGCCTCGAGCAGCGCGGCACGCTGGCTCGCCAACAAAGAGAACGATGCCGACAAGGTGGGCGGCGTGAACGTCGGCAACCACGAAGTGCAGGTACAGCGCGCGTTGCTCGACATGAGCACCACCGCGCAGATCAACGACAGCCTCAAGCTCGGCGGCGCCATGCTCGGCGAGATACGCGGCATTGGCGCCCGGCTGCACAAACCGCAGGTCGAGCAGGCGGGCTTTGCCGTGCTCAAGGCGCCAGATATTCCAAGCGTGCTGGTCGAAACTGCGTTCATCAGCAACCCTGAAGAAGAAGCGAACCTGCGCAGCGTCAGCTACCAGGAAAGCCTCTCCGATGCGCTCATGCGCGGCATCCAGCGCTACTTTGCGCAGAACCCGCCGCTCGCGCGCAGCCGTCAGCTTTAAACCCTTGCGCGCCGCCCTGCTGTCCCACGCAGGGCGGCCCGTGGCACCGCACAGTCAGGCGCGGCAGGCTCCTACACTGGGTTCGGGCCGCTTTTGCCCATCATGAGCCATCACTTTAGAAAGGTGGACATCATGAAAGCACGCATCTGGATTACCGCTGCGGCGGCGACTTCGGTCATGGCATTGGCGGGCTGCGCATCTGGTCCCAACCAGAACCTGGGCACCGGCGTTGGCGCACTTGGCGGTGCGGCAGTGGGCCATGCCATTGGCGGCAACACGGCCAGTACGCTGGGCGGTGCAGCCGTGGGCGGTGTAATCGGCAATCAAGTGGGCCGCAGCGTCGACGAACGCAACCAGCGCAACTACTACGAGAGCCAGCGTGCCTATCCGCCGGGTACCTACTACCCGCGCAATGGCCCGACCTACTGACCTTCTACCAACCCGTTCTTGAAGCGCGCCATCACTGGCGCGCTTTTTTCATGGGCGCTGAACTCAAGCCTTTGAAGGCAACTGCGCGCGCGCCTTTTCTGCGCGCGAGGCTCGCCAGGCACCGAAGATTGCAAGCAACCCGGGCACGAAGATCAGCGCCCAGATGATCTTGTCGAGATGCTCGCGAACGAACGGCAGGTTGCCAAAGAAGTAACCCGCAGTTGCAATGCCCAGCACCCAGAGCAGCGCGCCGCCCACGTTGAACATGGTGAATTTGGCCCGGTTCATTTCAGCCACGCCGGCCACGAAGGGCGCAAAGGTGCGAATGAACGGCATGAAGCGGGCAAGCACGATCGTGATACCGCCGTAGCGCTCGTAGAACGCATGCGCCTGGTCGAAAGCCTTGCGGTTGAAGAAGCGCGAGTTCTCCCATTGGAAGACCTTGGGCCCGAAGTAGCGGCCGATGCTGTAGTTGCATTGGTCGCCCAGAATGGCCGCGACGATGAGCACCGTGCATGCAATCGGAAAGCTCATGAGCCCCACGCCGCACAGCGCGCCCACAATGAAAAGCAGCGAGTCGCCTGGCAGGAACGGCATGACCACTGCACCGGTTTCCACGAACACGATCAGGAAGAGCAGCGCGTAGACCCAAGGACCATAGGCAACAACGAAGGCCTCGAGGTGTTTGTCGACGTGCAGGATGAAGTCGACGAGAAAGCTGATGATTTCCATGGTGGCGGATTATCCTTGCTGCACGCCTGCAGGCTTTCCGTGATGGATTCAGTGACGCCCAATGACAGGTCGATACAACCTGCCCGGGCTTCTAGAATGCTCGCGTGAGCGCCCTTCCCTCTTCCATTCCCTCCCTCGAACGCAGGCCGATCCGCGAGCTCCCCGACGAGCTGATCAGCCAGATTGCCGCCGGCGAAGTGGTCGAGCGGCCGGCGTCGGTGGTGCGCGAACTGCTCGACAACGCACTCGACGCGGGCGCAAGCCAGGTCACGGTGCGGCTGGCCTCGGGCGGGGTCCGGCTGATTTCTGTCGAAGACGACGGCCTGGGCATTCCGCGCGAAGAACTCACGGTTGCCTTGCGCCGCCATGCAACCAGCAAGATCGCCAGCCTCAACGATCTTGAAACGGTCGGCACCATGGGCTTTCGCGGCGAGGCGCTCGCGGCAATCAATGCGATTGCCGAACTCAGCATTCTTTCGCGCTTTACCGGTGCCGACAGCGCCTTTGCGCTCGATGGACGCACCGGCGAACTGCGCCCGGTGGCCCGCGCGGTCGGCACCACCGTCGAGGTGCGCGAACTGTTCTTTGCAACGCCCGCACGCCGCAAGTTCCTGAAGACCGACGCCACCGAACTGGCCCACTGCATCGAGGCCGTGCGCCGGCATGCACTGGCGCGCCCCGAGGTCGGCTTTTCGGTGTGGCATGACGGCAAGCTGATGGAGCAGTGGCGCGCCGCCGACAAGCGCGAACAGCGGCTGGCCGATGCACTCAGCGACGATTTCGTGGCGCAGAGCGTGGCTGTCGATCACATTGGCGGCGCAGTGCGCGTGGTGGGGCGCGCAGGCATCCCCGACGCGGCCCGGTCGCGCGGCGACCAGCAGTTCTTCTACGTCAACGGCCGCTTCGTGCGCGACAAGGTGCTCTCGCATGCGGTGCGCAGCGCCTACGAAGACGTGCTGCACGGCCAGCGCCAGCCTGTGTACGCGCTGTACCTCGAAATCGATCCGTCGCGGGTCGATGTGAACGTGCATCCGACCAAGATCGAGGTGCGTTTTCGCGACGGGCGCGAGGTGCACCAGGCGGTGCGCCACGCCATCGAAAACGCACTCGCAGCGCCGCGTGCGGGCGATGCAGTCGTGCCGATTGCGGCGCAGCAACCCTTCTTCAAGCCGAATGTGCCGGCCTCGGGTGCCACCTGGGCACAGCCGGCAATCAATTTCACGGCAGCAGAACGCGGCGTGGGCGACTTCGACGCCATGTGGCCGCGACGGGCCGACGAATCGGCGCTGGAGCATTCCGGGGCAGAAACCTCGCACTGGCCCGTGATCGGCACACCGCCCATGTCGTTCCGGGCGCCTGTCGGGCTGCCTGCGGCCCCTGCGGCCGCCGAATCCCTGTCCACCAACGAAGAGGCCTGGCCGCTCGGCCGCGCAGTAGCCCAGTTGCATGGCATCTACATCCTGGCCGAGAACAGCCAGGGCCTGATCGTGGTCGACATGCATGCAGCGCACGAGCGCATCGTTTACGAGCGGCTCAAGACACAGCTGGACGGCGCGGCCATTACCAGCCAGCCGCTGCTGATTCCGGCCACTTTTGCGGCCACGCCGCAAGAAGTGGCCACGGCAGAGGCCTGTGCTGCCGTGCTGCCGACGCTGGGCCTCGAAATCACCCCGTTTTCGCCTCGCACCCTTGCGGTGCGCGCAGTGCCGGGCACCCTGGCCGACGGCGACCCGGTGGAGCTTGCTCGCAGCGTTTTGGCCGAATTGGCCCAGCACGACGCCAGCACGGTGGTGCAGCGGGCACAAAACGAACTGCTTTCGACCATGGCCTGCCACGGCGCCGTGCGGGCCAACCGAAAGCTCACCATCGACGAGATGAACGCTTTATTACGACAAATGGAAGCGACCGAGCGTTCGGACCAGTGCAACCATGGCCGTCCCACCTGGCGGCAGCTGTCGATTCGTGAGCTGGACGCGCTTTTTATGCGCGGCAGGTAACAAAACCGGGCATTTTGAGGGTTTTCACGGAGTTTTTTGCGGTCATCCGTGAAGCGGGCACGGGCGTTGCATGTGTAGAACAAAGTGCCACTTGAGGCACTCAAGGGGAGGTCCTGAAGCGCAGTGTCGGCGCGTTTCAGTCGAAAGCGTATGAACTTTCTGCCGGCTTCGCTGTCCCTCTAGCCCATGAAACGCTGGTCTCTGCTTGCCTCCGTTATTTCGCTGTGCGCCCTTCTGGCCGCCGGCTGCTCCACATTCGACGAGCAGCAACGCGAATGGATTTTTCAGCCCAGCGACCGCAGTTGGGGCAACACCGCCAGCATGACCGAAGGCATGCAAGACGTCTGGATCGACTTCCAGTCGTCCATTACCGGCGAACCGGCACGGCTGCACGGCCTCTGGCTGGGCGGCGAACCTGAAACCACCGACCGGCCCGTCATGCTGTACCTGCACGGCGCCCGCTACAACGTGGCCGGTTCGGCCCCGCGCATCCAGCGCATGCACGAACTGGGTTTTTCGGTGCTGGCCATCGACTACCGCGGTTTCGGCAAGAGCTCCAAGGGCCTGCCTTCCGAGGAATCGGCGCGTGAAGACGCCCGCGCCGCCTGGATGTGGCTCGCCGCACGCCACCCGCGCCAGCACCGCTACATCTTCGGCCATTCGCTCGGCGGTGCCATCGGCATCGACCTGGCGGCCAACGTCAAGGACGAGAGCGGCACCATCGTCGAAAGCACCTTTACCTCCATTGCCGACGTGGTGAGCGGCTTCAAGTGGGGCTGGTTGCCGTTCGGTCCACTCATCACGCAGCGCTTCGAGGCCATCAACCGCGTCAAGGACATCGGCGCGCCGCTGCTGGTGGTGCATGGCACCGCCGACAGCCTGATCAACCCCACGCTGGGCCGCAAGCTCTACGACGCGGCCACCGTGCCCAAGCTCTTCGTGCTGGTCGAGGGCGGGTCGCACCACAACACCAATTCGGTCGGCGAGGCGCAGTACCGCTCGGCGCTTTCGCAGTTGTTCCGCATGAAGCCCGAGACCACCCTGGCCTCCTCCAGGCAAGCAGAAGGCGCGCCGGTCGTGCGCGGCGCCCAGCCGGTGCCTGTGCTGCCAGCGGCGCCTCGCGCGGATTCGCCCGCCCTGCCGCAAGAAGCGCGCGCCAAGGCCGCAGCAAGCGCGCAGGCAATCTGAGCCGGAGTCCCGGCGCCATTTTGTTGTTACCCTCGGGCGCTTATGCCGCCCTCCGTTGCCGCTTCCGGCCTTCCTGAAAACCTGAAATACATAGCGCTCGCGGGGCCGACTGCCTCCGGCAAGACCGCGGTGGCGCTCGCGGTGGCGCAACTGCGGCCCGTGGAAATCGTCAGCGTCGATTCCGCATTGATCTACCGCGGCATGGACATCGGCACCGCCAAACCGAGCAAGGCCGAACTGGCGAGCGTGCCGCACCACCTCATCGATATTCGCGACCCCGCCGAGAGCTACAGCGCAGCGGCTTTCGTGGCCGACGCAACGCGGCTTGTCGAAGAGATTCGCGGGCGCGGCGCGCTGCCGCTCCTGGTGGGCGGCACCATGCTGTACTTCAAGGCCCTGTTCGACGGCATCGACGCCATGCCCGCCGCCGATGCAGCGGTGCGCGCACGCATCGACGCCGAAGCCGCCGCCCTCGGCTGGCCCGCCATGCACGCGCGGCTCGCCCAGGTCGATCCCGTGACGGCCGCGCGCCTTGCGCCGCAAGACAGCCAGCGCATCCAGCGCGCGCTCGAAGTGTGGGAAAGCAGCGGGCAGCCCCTGTCGAGCTTTCATGCCGTTGAAGACAAGGCCGTGAAAGGCCTGGCCGGCGGCGCGCTCTTTTCGCTCGAGCCCGCCGACCGCGCCTGGCTGCATGCGCGCATTGCCGAGCGCTTCGATGCCATGCTCGCCGCCGGCTTTCTCGACGAGGTAGAAGCGTTGCGCGCACGCGGCGACCTTTCGACTGATCTTCCCTCGATGCGCTGCGTGGGCTACCGGCAAGCGTGGGAAATGCTCGACACCTGCGGCGGCGCCAGACCCGATGCCAAGGCCATGGCCGAACTGCGGGAGCGCGGCATTGCCGCCACGCGCCAGCTGGCCAAGCGGCAGATCACCTGGCTGCGCAGCATGCCTGCGCGCACCGTCATCGCCTGCGACGCGCCCGACGCGGTGCGCACCGCCGTTCAACGCATTGCAGCCGCCGCATGACACTGCGCATATCCAACCTTGCCAAGCACTACGGCGACGTACCCGTCTTCGAGAACGTAACGCTCACAGTCGAACCCGGCGAGTTTGTCGCCATCGTTGGCGAATCGGGCGTGGGCAAGTCGACGCTGCTCAACTGCATGGCCGGGCTCGACAGCTGGGACGCGGGCACCGTGACGCACGACGGCACCGACATAGGCGCGCTCGACGGCGAAGCCTGCGCGCTATGGCGCCGCCGCCATGTCGGCTTTGTGTTTCAGGCCTTCCACGTACTGCCGCACCTGGACGTGGCGCAAAACGTGTCGCTGCCGCTGATGCTGCTCGGCCAGCAACGCGATGAAAGCCGTGTCGCGCACATGCTCGATGCGGTGGGCTTGCCCGGCATGGGCGACCGGCTGCCGCAAACGCTCTCAGGCGGGCAACTGCAGCGTGTGGCCATTGCGCGCGCGCTCGTGCACCGCCCCGCCCTGCTGCTTGCCGACGAGCCCACCGGCAATCTCGATCCCGGCACCGCGGCCAAAGTGATGGAACTGCTCATTGGCCAGACGCGTGAACACGGCGCCTCGCTGGTGCTTGTAACGCACTCCGAAAGCGCCGCGGCCCGTGCAGGCCGGCTGCTGCACCTGACCGCCGAAGGCATCCGCGCCTGAGCTAGGCGAGCAACGCCGCGTAGCGCGACAGGTCGACGTTGCCGCCGCTGATCACGATGCCGACGCGCTGCCCCTCGATGAGCTTGCCCGCGGCAATGGCGCCCGCAAAGGCAAGGCAACCCGTCGGCTCGACCACGATCTTCATGCGCTCCGCAAAGAAGCGCATCGCCTCGACGAGCTGGTCGTCCGTCACCGTGAAGATGTCGTTCACGTCGCGCTTGATGATGCCGAAGGTGTACTCGCCAAGGTGCTGTGTCTGCGCGCCGTCGGCAATGGTCTTGGGCGTTTCGATGTGCACGATCTTTCCGGCGCGAAACGACTGCTGGCCGTCGTTGCCGGCTTCGGGCTCTACGCCATAGACCTTGCAATCGGGCGCCAGCGCACGCGCCGACAGCGCCGAGCCCGACAGCAGCCCACCGCCGCCAAGGCACACGAACAAGTGGTCGAGCGGACCGGTTTCCTCGATCAACTCTTTCACCGCGGTGCCCTGGCCCGTGAGCACATCGGGGTGGTCGTAGGGCGGGATCATCGTCATGCCGCGTTCCTGCGCGAGCCGCCTCGTCAGCGCCTCGCGGTCTTCGGTGAAGCGGTCGTACATCATCACTTCAGCGCCGTAGCCCTTGGTGGCGGCCACCTTGGCAGCGGGCGCGTCCTTGGGCATGACGATCACCGCGGGCATCGACAGCAGCTGCGCCGACAGCGCAATGGCCTGCGCGTGGTTGCCTGAAGAAAACGCGATCACGCCGCCCTTGCGCTGCGCAGCGTCGAACTTCGAGAGCGCATTGAAGGCACCCCGAAACTTGAACGCGCCCATGCGCTGGAAGTTCTCGCACTTGAAGAAGAACCGTGCGCCCCACCGCTCGTCGGCGGTGGTCGATCGCAGCACGGGCGTGCGATGGGCGTGGCCTTCGAGCCGCGCGGCCGCGGCAATGACGTCGTCGTAGGTGGGTAGTTGCATGCGGAGAGCTTAGCGGCGGCTTACGTTTTTTTGCAGGGCCCATGGGTAAAAACCCGGGATACGCCGGGTCCGCATCTTTGTACTCTGTATACAGAGTTCAGAGAAAAACGATCCATGCCAGCCCACCTCGTCAGCATCGAAGCCTCGCCCGACCTCGTCGACCAGGTCTACCGCGCCCTGCTCGGCGCCATCAGCAGCGGCTCGCTCGCGCCTGGTGAGCGCATCACGCAGGAAGACATCGCGCAGCGCCTCTCGGTGTCGCGCCAGCCGGTGCTGCAGGCGCTGCGCCTGCTCAAGAAAGACGGCTTCGTGCTCGATGCACCGGGTCGCGGCGTGCTGGTGGCGCCGCTCGATGCGGAGTGGATGTGCAAGGTTTACCAGGTTCGCGGCGCGCTCGACGTGCTGGCCGCCCGGCTTGCCGCAGCACAGCGCTTTCGCATCGACCTCAAGCTGATGGAACGCGGCCGGCGCGCAGCGCGCGGGCGCAATGTCGAAGCCATGATCGACGCCGACATGGCGTTTCATGAGGCCATCTACGAGGCGTCCGGCAATCCGCTGATCGGCCAGAGCGCCGGCCAGCACTGGCGCCATCTTCGCCGCGCCATGGGCGCGGTGCTGCAGGCCGAACCACAGCGGGAATCGCTGTGGGACGAGCACCAGGCCATTGCCGACGCCATTGCCGCAGGCAACGCACAACGCGCCGCGCAGCTGAGCGAAGAGCATGTTGCCCAAGCCAGCGAAGCATTGAGCCAGCGGCTCGCACAGCAGCTGGCGCGCAACGCATCCAACACCCGACACACCACCCAACGCAAAGGAGACAAGGCATGAAGTTGAGCCCCGACCAGCGCGCGCAATTCGAGCGCGACGGCTACCTGTTCTTTCCCGGCCATTTCTCACCCGAAGAGACGAAGGTGCTGACCGATGCGGTGCCCGAGCTCTACAGCCGGCGCGAGGCCTTCAACGTGCGCGAGAAGGGCTCGGACGCCGTGCGAACGAACTTTGCCGCGCACCTGATCAGCGAACCCTTCGCCCGGCTGGCGCGCCATCCGCGAATGGTAGGGCCGGTGATGGACCTGTTCGACGAACAGGTCTACATGCACCAGTTCAAGATCAACGGCAAGATGGCTTTCGAGGGCGACGTGTGGCAGTGGCACCAGGACTACGGCACCTGGCTCAACGACGACCTGATGCCGACTGAACGTGCAATGAACGTGGCGATTTTTCTGGACGACGTCAACGAGCACAACGGCCCGCTGATGTTCATTCCGGGCAGCCACCGCAAGGGCGTGGTCGATGCGAAGCACGACCTCACGACCACCAGCTACCCTCTCTGGACAGTCGACAACAACCTCATCCGCCAACTGGTGGAGCGCGCCGGCGGCAAGCATGGCGGCATCGTCTCGCCCAAGGGGCCCGCCGGTTCGATGATCCTGTTCCACAGCTGCCTCGTGCATGCATCGGGCAGCAATCTCTCGCCCTTCAATCGCGTGGCGGTGTACCTTAGCCTGTGCGCCGTCAGCAACCACATTCGGCGCCACAAGCGGCCCGAGTACATCGCGCACCGCGACTTCACGCCCATCGAGATGCTGCCCGACGACTGCCTGCTGAAGCCCTACCCGGTCGAGGTGCCATGGAAAAACGGCCTGCCCGAAAGCGCGTTGCAGACCTCGCTCGAAACTCTCGACACGGCGGAGGCCTGATCCCATGAGCCTCTACACCCGCCTGCAGCAGCGCGCCGCCGAAGGTCGCCCCGTCCGCATCGGCCTGATCGGCGCGGGCAAGTTCGGCTCGATGTATCTCGCACAGATTCCGCGCACGCCCGGCGTGCAGCTGGTGGCAATTGCCGACCTCTCGCCCGCCGCCGCGCGCGTCAACCTGGAGCGGGTCGGCTGGCAGGCCGAACGCACGGCTGCGGGCTCGGTGCAGCAGGCGCTGAAGACTGGCAGCACATGGATCACCGACGACTGGCAGGCCGTGACGCGCGAACCCTCCATCGACATCGTTGTCGAGTGCACAGGCAATCCGGTGGCTGCGGTCGACCATTGCCTGGATGCATATGCGCACGGCAAGCATGTGGTGAACGTGACGGTCGAGGCAGACGCCTTTTGCGGTCCGCTGCTGGCGCACAAGGCGCGGCAGGCGGGTGTGATCTATTCGCTGGCCTTTGGCGACCAGCCCGCGCTCATCTGCGACCTGGTCGATTGGGCACGCACTTGCGGCTTTCCGGTGGTGGCGGCGGGGCGCGGCCACAAGTGGCTACCGCACTTCACGGAATCGACACCTGAAACCGTGTGGGGCAACTATGGCCTCACGCCCGAACAGGCGCTGCGCGGTGGGCTCAACCCGAAAATGTTCAACAGCTTTCTCGACGGCTCCAAGCCTTCGATAGAAAGCTCGGCGGTGGCCAATGCCACCGGCCTTACGGTGCCTTCGGACGGCCTGCTTTACCCGCCCGCGAGCGTGGAGGACATTCCCTTTGTGACGCGTCCGCAGAGCCAAGGCGGCGTGCTGGAGCGCAAGGGCATGGTCGAGGTCATCTCATCTCTCGAAGCCAATGGGCGAAAAATTCCATACGACATCCGCATGGGTGTGTGGGTCACGGTCGAGGCCGAGACCGACTACATCAAGAATTGCTTTGAGGAATACAACGCCCACACCGACCCGAGCGGCCGCTACTTCACTCTCTACAAACGCTGGCACCTCATCGGCCTGGAGGTCGGCATGTCTGTAGCCAGCGTGGCCTTGCGCAGCGAACCCACAGGCGTTGCCACCTGCTGGAACGCCGACGTGGTCGCCACCGCCAAGCGCGACCTCGCGCCCGGCGAAATGCTCGATGGCGAAGGCGGCTACACCGTGTGGGGCAAGCTGCTGCCGGCCGATCGCTCGATGCGCCTGGGCGGCCTGCCGCTCGGGCTGGCGCACAACGTCAAGCTGGTGCGCGCGGTAAAGAAGGGCCAAAGCCTTTGCTGGGCTGATGTGGCCATGGACACCTCGACCCGCGCCTACCAACTGCGCGCCGAAATGGAAGCCATGTTCGCGCCGTCCGTGCAGGCCAAGGCTGCCTAGCGGACCGCGGGATTCATCGGTGCGCGGCACCGCAAGCCCCGCCCCCCGTGCATGCCCCCCGGGGCCTTTTCGGCGGCCACAATGGCGGCATGCGTGCCTTGCTCACCACCTTTTCCTGGCAGGAACTGCGCCATCACCCCTGGCGCAATGCCGCGGCCGTACTGGCCGTGATGCTGGGAGTGGCGCTTGCGTTTTCAGTGCAGCTCATCAACGCCTCCGCGCTCGACGAATTCTCCAGTGCGGTCAGGTCCGTCAACGGCCAGCCAGATTTGGAAGTGCGTGCTGTTCAGGGCAGCTTCGACGAAGCGGTGTTCGAGCGGCTTGCCCGGCATCCGCAGGTGAGCTTGGCGAGCCCGGTGCTCGAGTTCCAGGGCTTTGCGCTTGTTGGTGAACGGCAGGTGCCGATGCGCGTGATCGGCGTCGACGCGCTGGCACTGCCCGCCATTGCGCCGGCGTTGATGCCGCAGCCCCACAAGAATGCGGACCGCTTTGCCATGCTGGCGCCCGGCCACGTGTTTGTGAACGCCGCCGCCCGCAATGTGTTGGGCCTGCCTGCACAAGCGGCCGAAGACGGTGCCGAAACGGCGCAACTGCGCAGCGGCGGCGCCTGGCATCGACTCGAACTGGCGGGCCATGTGGCAGCCAGCGGCACCGCGCTCGCGGTGATGGATATCGGTGCTGCGCAAGACCTGTTCGACAAGGTGGGCCAGCTCAGCCGCGTCGACCTGAAGCTTGCTCCTGGTACAGACCGGGAGGCGTTCATCGCATCGCTGCAGCGGACGGCGGGCTGGCCCGCAGGCTTGCAGTTTGCAGAGCCGGGCGATGCGGCCGAGCGGGTGAGCAATCTATCGCGTGCCTACCGAGTCAACCTGACGGTGCTTGCGCTGGTGGCGCTTTTTACCGGCGCGTTCCTGGTGTTCTCGGTGCTGGCACTCAGCGTTGCCAAGCGCGCACAGCAATTCGCGCTGCTCGGCGTGCTGGGCCTCACGCCGCGCGAGCGGCTGCGCCTTGTGCTGGCGGAGTCGCTGGTGCTTGGCCTGATAGGAAGCGCCGCCGGCCTGGCATTGGGCACCGCGCTCGCGGCCCTTGCGCTGCGGGTGCTGGGCGGCGACCTGGGCGGCGGCTACTTTCAGGGCGTGGCGCCCACGCTGCACTGGAGCACCGGCTCGGCTTTGCTGTACGGCGGGCTCGGCGTACTTGCGGCGTTGGTGGGCGGCTGGTGGCCCGCCCGTGCGGCGCAGGCCCTGCCCGAGGCACAAACGCTCAAGGGCCTGGGCGCCGCGCCGGTCCAAAGCAAAAGCCATTGGCTGGCGCTCGGCCTTATTGCCGCAAGTGCGGCATTGGCCAACATGCCGGCTGTCGGCGGCATTCCGGTGGCGGCGTATCTGTCGGTAGGCTGCCTGCTGGTGGGCGGCATCACCGCATTGCCCTGGCTGATTGCGCTGCTGTACGACCGCATCGCGCCCGCCTTTGCGCAAAGCGTGCTGCCGATGCTGGCCATCGAGCGCGCACGGCGCATGCGCGGCACCGCGGCGGTGGCCGTCAGCGGCGTGGTCGCCAGCCTGAGCCTCGCGGTTGCGCTCACGGTCATGGTCGCGAGCTTTCGCGATTCAGTAACGCGCTGGCTCGACGTGGTGCTGCCGGCCGATCTTTATCTTCGCGCCACATCGAGCGGCCGCTCTGCCAATTCGGGCACGCAGAGCAGCAGCGATACCGCCACTTTTTCTCCGGCATTCGTGCAGGCGCTGGCGCAATTGCCGGGCGTGGAGCGCACTGGCACGCTGCGCACCCGATCATTGCAGTTGGACCCCGCGCAACCCGCCGTCACGCTGATCGCGCGAAGCCTCGAAGGTGGTGCTTCGCAGGCGCTGCCGCTGGTAGGCGCTGCGCTGCCGGTACCGGCTGGGCAGATCGGCATCTACGTGAGCGAACCGATGGTGGAGCTGTACGGCGCGAAGCCGGGAGCCGTGTTTGCGCCGCTGTCGAACGCATTGGGCACCGCCAGCGGGGCCGCGCCGGCTGCGTTCTTTGTGGCGGGCGTGTGGCGAGACTATGCGCGGCAGTTCGGCGCCATCACCATGGACGCGCGCGACTTCGAACGGCTGACGGGCGAGCGCGAGGTGAGCGACGTGTCGTTGTGGCTCGCACCGGGTGCATCGGAAGGCGCGGTTCAGGCTGCGGTTCGCGAACTGGCGGGACACCGGCCGAGCGGGATCGACGGGTCCGATTCGAGCATCGAAATTTCATCGGTCGGGCAGATCCGCGCAACCTCGCTGCGCATTTTCGACCGCAGTTTTGCGGTGACCTACTGGCTGCAGGCCGTGGCGATTGCCATCGGGCTCTTCGGCATCGCGGCGAGCTTCAGCGCGCAGGTGCTGGCGCGGCGCAAGGAGTTCGGGCTGCTCGCGCACCTGGGGTTCACGCGGCGGCAAGTGCTGGCGGTGGTGGCGGGTGAAGGTGCGGCATGGACGGCCATTGGTGCGGTGGCGGGGCTCTTGCTGGGGCTGGCGGTTTCGGTGGTGCTGGTGAAGGTGGTGAATCCGCAGAGCTTTCACTGGAGCATGGATTTGCTGGTGCCTTGGACGAGGCTGTTGGTGCTTTGCGGTGCGGTGGTGGTGGCTGGCACCGTGACCGCGTGGTTGGCGGGACGGGCCGCGGCAGGCAAGGACGTGGTGCTCGCAGTGAAAGAGGACTGGTAAGGGGCGTCGGTTTGCCTGCCGGTGGCTGGACTTGGTTTGTTTTCCGGGGCCGGGTTTCGCCCCGGCGGGCGACTCACTTTCTTTGCTTCGCCAAAGAAAGTAAGCAAAGAAAGGCGACCCCTACTGTCTGCGTCCCTGCGCTTCGCTACGGGCAACCTGCGGTGCTCGACTCCGGCGGGGGTCCGCAGAACTCGCTTCGCTCAAACAGCTGCGGCCCTGATCCCGCCTCCATCTGCGCTCCTCGGCGCATACAGAAGGGGTGGGGAGCGGGCAGCCTTCGCTCTCGCTCGGCCCCAAGTCCAACAGCCAACTCAATGCCAACCACTGCGACGCGCAGCGCCGCGGTGGCCCGGTGGCCGAGCGAAGCAAAGGCCCGCCGGTTTCCGAGCCCCTCTGTATGCGCCGAGGAGCGGAGGGTTTCGCGGATCAGGGCCGCAGCTGTTTGAGCGCAGCGAGTTCTGCGGACCCCGCGAAACCTGAGCACCGCAGGTTGCCCGCAGCGAAGCGAAGGGTCGCAGACAGTGGGGTCGCCTTTTCTTTGCTTACTTTCTTTTGGCGAAGCAAAAGAAAGTGAGTCGCCCGCCGGGGCGAGACCCGGCCCCGAAACCAAACTCAGCGCCCTCCAGGCACTAAACGAATCCGCTCAACAGTCTCCCTCTCCACCGCCCCCCGGCTATAAACAAGCGGCACATACTTCCCCTCAAGCCACAACGGCGCCAAGTCCCGATAGTTCGGACTCTCCGGATTCCCCGACTGCCCCGGCGTATTGATGACCCGCGACGCATCCCAGTTGCCCACGTCCAGCACCATCCGGAACGAAGCCCCCGACGTCAACCTGTAGTCGCTCGCCCTGTAAGTCGCCGCCATGGGCGTAAAGCTCGATCCGGACATCGGCCAATCGCCCACATCGAGCTTCTTGCGCGTTGCGGCGTCGACCACGTCGGCAAGCGGATGCCGGAATTCAGCGCGATGCAGCGCGCCCCACTTCCATGCCGCCATGTCGGGCCCGAGCTTGGCGGTGAGCTCCTGCATTGCAGGCGGCAGGGTCTGCAGCAGCAAGGCGTCGCGTTGCGCGTTGCTGACCCAGCCCGACGGGTTTTCGAGCAGCAGCAACATGCGCGTGTTGTCACCTGGCGTGGCAAGCAATGAAGCAGCGTCGCCGGCGCCGGCCTTGAGCACGGCCGCACGCAAGGTCTTGCCGCTCCAGACCTCGTACAGCGCAGCGGCGGCGCTGTCGCGGTGCATGGTGCCGTCCCAGCCTTGCAACAAGCGCAGTCCTGCGGCGGTTTGCGGATCGTCGCTGCGCAAGCCTGCCAAGAGCTTCAACAAGCGCTGGGCAGGTGTTGCGACGATGTCGTTCTGCATGCGTTCCGAGTCTTCGATGGTGAAGCGCGAGCCGGCGGCCACCTTCGCGGCGAACAGCTCCTTGAGACGGCGTGCACGGGCCGCGTCGCTCCACTCGTAGCCGATGCCCTTCCTGGCAGCCGGATGATCGGGCGGAATGTTGTTCTCGTTCGCGGTCACCACATAGCCGCGCGCGGGGTTGAATTCCGAAGGCAGTTCGTCGCCATTGCGAAAGCCCGACCATTCGTAGCGGCCATCGCCGGGCACGGGCATCAGGCCGTCCCAGTTGGGGCGGATCGGCGTGAGGCCGCCCGGCATCCAGCCGACGTTGCCATTGCGGTCGGCATAGACCTGGTTCTCGCCCGGCGCGCCCCAGCGGTTCATCGCAGCGCGAAACTGGTCCCAGTTCTGCGCACGCATGTAGTCCATGGAACCGAAGTACGGCGCCATGCCGGGTTCGAGCCATGCGGCTCGCAATGCGAAGGCACGCTGCTTGCCGGGCTCCGACAGCAGCACCGGCCCGTGACGCGTGAAGGTGTTCACCACCTCGCGCGGTGCGCTCTCGCCCCGCACTGCAATGCGCTCGGTGACGCTCGTCATTGGCTCCCACCGGCCCTGGTAGCGGTACTCACCGGGGTTCTGGGGATTCAGCTCATACACGTACAGGTCTTCCTGGTCCATGTAGAAGCGCGTCAGGCCGAACGCAATCGTGCCGTTGTGGCCGATGGAAAGGCCCGGCAGAAAAGGCTCGCCTGCGCCTATCGCGTCCATGCCCGGCGCGCTGAGGTGCGTCATGTAGCGCAGGCTCGGCGCACCGTGGGCGCGGTGCGGATCGTTGGCAAGAATGGGCCTTCCGGTGGAGGTGAGCTGCGGCGCGATGACCCAGTTGTTGCTGCCGTAGGCGGCTGTGGGGTCGCCTTGCATGGCATGGCGCTGCTGCTCTTCTTCGCCGGCCTTTGCCGCCGCGGCCTCGGGGCTGTCAGGCTGCGGCACTGCAGCAGACGCTGCGGCGGTGCCCGCGAGGCGCGTGTTGCTCTTGGTGAAGCGCGGCGAATCGGTGGCACGCAGATAGGCGGCGCGCAACTCGGCTGCGGGAATGGTGCACGGGTCGAAGCCAGGCGGCACTTGCGGCGTGACCGGCGGATCGAGCTCCCGGCGCAACCAGTCGGCCTTGATGCCTTCGGTGCCGGCGCAGAACGCGCGGGCGCGTTCGATCTCTGACGTGAAATTGAGCGTGAGACCGTGGTGCCGGATGCGCACCACGTCTTCGGGCGACCACACGGCCGGCTGATAACCCAGAAGTGCAAATTCGGGCGGCAGCAGCGCGGGCTGCGCGCGCACCTGGGCGACATAAGCGTTGACTCCGGCAGTGAAGGCCTC
This sequence comes from Variovorax sp. 3319, assembly GCF_031456585.1. Lineage (NCBI taxonomy): Bacteria > Pseudomonadati > Pseudomonadota > Betaproteobacteria > Burkholderiales > Comamonadaceae > Variovorax > Variovorax sp. 3319. The sequence goes on along the minus strand of NZ_JAVDUZ010000003.1, from coordinate 54,008 downwards.
GGCCACGCGCTTGGCATCGGAGCCGTAGGCCAGCCACTCGCGGTACATGTCGCCGCGATAGAGCACGGCGCGTGCGGCACGGTCGCTCTCGACCCATGCGGGGCCGAAGTCCTTCGCCATTTCGCCGAGGCCGCGCTTGCGCCAGAGGTCCATTTGCCAGAGCCGGTCGCGCGCGGCAATGAAGCCCTGAGCCACGAAGGCGTCGTACAGCGTGCCGGCGTAAAGGTGCGGCACACCCCAGCGGTCGACCAGCACTTCAGCCGGCTTTTCAAGGCCGGGCACGGCAAAGGACGACGGCGCGCGCGGTGGTGTCTGCACACCGGGAGGCCCCGACGCGCAGCCCGCAAGCGCGAGGGCCGCGAGCGCCGCGGCGCCGATGGAATGCCTTTGGCCTAACGAGCGCCGCGGTGCGGGGCGCAGGTGTCTTGTTCTCATGCGTCTTGTCTCCTGCCGGTTGGAATTTGGCAGCGCACAGTATCCCGATTTGCGCCTTCGCTGGGTGCTGCGAGGGATGACTTGTAGACTTCTTCCTACATGCAGCAAACACCCTCCTCCATCTCATGCGGCGGCTGGCTTGGTTCCGCCATACGCCGCATTGAAGCCGACTACCAGCGCAGCGCCGACACGCACCTGATTCCGCTGCCGTTGCCGGGGCTTGCCGCGGCCGGCATCGACCTGTACCTGAAGGATGAGTCGACCCATCCGACGGGCAGCCTCAAGCACAGGCTCGCACGTTCGCTCTTTCTCTATGCGCTGTGCAACGGATGGGTACGCGAAGGCACGACCATCGTCGAGGCCTCGAGCGGATCTACCGCGGTGAGCGAGGCCTACTTTGCGCGCCTGCTCGGCCTGCCCTTCATCGCGGTGATGCCGCGTAGCACCTCGCCCGAGAAGGTGGCGCAAATCGCCTTCTATGGCGCGCGTTGCCACTTTGTGGACCATGCGGCGCAGGTGTATGAAGAAGCGCGCGCGCTTGCCGAGCAGACAGGCGGCCACTACATGGATCAGTTCACGTATGCCGAGCGCGCGACCGACTGGCGCGGCAACAACAACATTGCCGAGAGCATGTTCCAGCAGATGGCGCGCGAGCGGCACCCGGTGCCGGCGTGGATCGTGGTGGGGGCGGGCACGGGCGGCACCAGCGCCACCATCGGGCGCTACGTGCGCTACCGTTGCCACGACACGCAGGTGTGCGTGCCCGACCCCGAGGGCTCGGTGTTCTCGGCCTATCACCGCACCGGCGATGCAACGCTGACGGCGGCAGGCTCGCGCATCGAAGGCATCGGCCGGCCGCGGGTGGAGCCGAGCTTCGTCCGCACGCTGGTCGACCGCATGATCGAAGTGCCCAACCTGGAGTCGGTGGCGGCAATGCATGCGCTCTCGGCGCTGCTGGGGCGCAAGGTCGGCCCATCGACCGGCACCAACTTCGTCGGCATGCTGGCCATTGCGCGCGAGATGCGTGCGGACGGCCGGCAAGGCTCGATTCTTTCGCTGCTGTGCGATGCCGGGGAGCGCTATCTGCCGAGCTATCACGATGCGGCTTGGGTGCAGGGTGCGTTCGGCGACATAGGCCCGGCACAGCAGCGCATCAACGCGCTGGTTGCGCAGTGATGCCGCCGCCGGCGTTCTGCAAGCTCTCTCGCCGCAGCCTTTTGCTTGCGGCGTTGGCCGCCGCGCCCGCAAGCTGGGCACTGCCAGAGCGCACCCTGCAGTTTCCGCGCGACTTCGGCAGCCACCCCGACCTGCGCACCGAGTGGTGGTACATCACCGGGCACGCAAGAACATCGGCGGGGCGCGAGTTCGGCTTTCAGGTGACGTTCTTTCGGTCGCGTGTTGATGCCGCCCAGGGCATGCGCTCGGCGTTCGCGGCCAAGCACCTTGTGTTCGCGCATGCTGCAATTACCGACCTCGAAGGCCGCGTGCTGCTGCATGACCAGCGCATCGCACGGGCGGGCTTCGGCGTTGCGTCCGCCAGCGAAGCCGACACCGACGTGCGCCTGCGCGACTGGTCGCTCGTGCGCAAGGACGGGAGTTATTCGGCCCGCGTTCCGGCAGGCGAATTCACGCTCGACCTGCGCTTTACGCCAACGCAGCAGGTGCTGTTGCAAGGCAAGGCCGGGCTCTCGCGCAAGGGCCCCGAAGACGCGCAGGCGAGCTATTACTACAGCGAACCGCAACTCAGGACACAAGGCAGGCTGACGCTCAAGGGCCAGGCCTTCGAGGTCGATGGAACGGCATGGCTCGACCACGAATGGAGCGAGGCGCTGATGCATCCCGACGCCGTGGGCTGGGACTGGATCGGCATGAACCTGGACGACGGCAGCGCCCTTACCGCCTTTCGCCTGCGGCGCCGCGACGGCAGTGCGCTCTGGGCCGGCGGTTCGTTTCGCGCGCGCGAGGGTGCGCTGCGCGTTTTCAGCAACGACGAGGTGCGCTTCGACGGCGCGAACGCGTGGACCAGCCCGCGCACGCAAGCCAAGTACCCGACCCTGTGGCACGTGCAAACCCCATCGGGAATCTTCGAGGTGCGCGCCCTGCTCGACGACCAGGAGCTCGACAGCCGCGGCTCCACCGGAGGGGTGTATTGGGAAGGCGTGAGCGACCTGCTCGATGTGCAAGGCCGCCGAGTCGGCCGGGGCTACCTGGAGATGACCGGCTACGCCGCACCGCTGCGGCTCTGAGGCATCGCAGCCAGCTTCTGTCATCACGCCGTCATGCCGAGGCCCTGAACTCGGCCCCCGACACCGCACGATTGAACGTGTGCCAAGGCTTGAATGAACAGAAAGACCCGGCTCATCGCGCTGCTGATCATCGCAGTGGCTGCCGCGAGCGCCGCTTGGGTGTTCGCTGCCACGCGGCCCGCACCGCCGGCAAGGGACGCAGTGCTTGAAATCCGCTGGCACGGCAACGGCATCATCCTCCAGGGCGCTGTGCGCGACGCGGCCACGCAGCAAGCGCTGGTGGAAGGCGCCACTGCACGGCTCGGAGGAGAAGCCGACCAGGTGGTGGACTGGCTGGACGTCGCGCCCGCTGCGCTGCCCATCGCGGATGCGGCATCGCTTGCAAGCCTCGTTCGCCTTGGACAAGAGGGCTGGCACCTGCAGCGGCACGCCACGGAGGCATGGCTGGCCGTGCAGTCGCCGGGCGATGAGCGCAGCGCACAGGCCAGGCAACTGCTGCAGCGCGCCTTCGGCCCCGACGTAGCCATTCGCCTCATTTCGCTGCCTTGATTGAGCCGCAATGCGAGGTGCGATGCGCCAGCGGTCATGGCGACGTCATCTGCCTTGTCCAGCATGCGCTGCATTCCATCCGAAAAAGAGGAGAGGCCCATGCCTGCATCGTTGAAGCATCTCGCCCTGGCGGGAGTTGTCCTGGCCACGTTGTCCGCCTGCGGCGGAAGCAACGATTCGAACGGATTCATTCCGTTTCTTCCGCCGCCGGCACCGGCGCCCGCCCCACCGGCTCCGCCGCCTGCCCCGGAAACGCCTGGCAGCGTGGACGTGAAACTCATCGCCTTCAACGACCTGCACGGCAACCTCGAGCCGCCCAGGCTTTCGATCACCGCCCCGGCCAACGGCGGCGGCACGGTGCCGGTGCCCGCGGGCGGCGCCGCGTACCTGGCCTCGGCCATTGCCTCGCTCAAGGCCAAGAACCCGAACAACGCCGTGGTTTCTGCAGGCGACATGATCGGCGCCTCGCCGCTGGTGTCGGCACTGTTCCTGGACGAACCGACCATCGAAGCAGTGAATGCGATGAAGATCGACTTCAACGCCGTCGGCAACCACGAGTTCGACAAGGGCCAGACTGAACTCCTGCGCATGAAGAACGGCGGATGCGCCAAGAACACGCCGCTGGAGCCATGCCGGGTCAACAAGTCCTTCCCCGGTGCCAATTTCGGGTTCCTCGCGGCCAACACCGTAAAGACCGACGGCAACACGCTCTTTCCCGCCACGGGCATGAAAACCTTCACCAAGGACGGCGCCACGGTGAAGGTTGCGTTCATCGGCATGACCCTGAAGGGCACGCCGAGCATCGTGACACCGGCGGGCGTTGCCGGCCTGAGCTTCAAGGACGAAGCGGACACCGCCAACGCGCTGATTCCGCAGCTGAAGGCCGAGGGCGCCGACGCCATCGTCGTCGTGGTGCACGAAGGCGCCACGACCACCGTCGGCTACAACGACAAGAGCTGCGCGGGGCTGAGCGGCGACATCCTGCCGATTCTCAACAAGCTCGATGCGGCCGTGGACGTGGTGATCTCGGGCCACACCCACCGCTCTTACATCTGCGACTACAGCAAGACCAACCCGGCCAAGCCGTTCCTGCTGACCAGCGCCGGCCAGTACGGCACCCTGCTCACCGACATCAACCTGACGATCGACACGCGCACGCGCAAGGTCTCGGCCAAGTCGGCCGACAACGTCATCGTCCAGGGCGAGGCCTACACGAGCGGAGCCACCACCGTGGCGCTGACCGACCAGTACCCGGTGTTCGGCAAGAACCAGGAAGTGGCCGCGCTCGTCAGCCAGTACCTTTCGGTTGCGGCGCCGCTGGTGCAGCGGGTGGTGGGCACGCTGGCGGGCCCTGCCACGCGCACGCAGACGTCATCGCGCGAAAGCGTTCTTGGCAACCTGATTGCGGACGCGCAACTCGACGCGACCAGCCCCAGCAACAAGGGAGGCGCGCAGATCGCCTTCATGAACCCGGGCGGCGTGCGAGCCGACCTGGTGCCGGCCAATGACGGCAGCGTGACCTACGGCCAGATCTTCAGCGTGCAGCCCTTCGGCAACAGCCTGGTGGTGAAGACGATGACGGGGGCGCAGATCAAGGCGCTGCTCGAGCAGCAGTTCAACAGCGGCACCAACACCGTCGCATCGCCAAGGGTGCTGCTGCCTTCGCGCAGCCTTAGCTATAGCTACAGCCTTTCGGCACCCGCAGGCTCGCGCATCAGCAACATGGCGCTCAACGGCACCGCAATGACCGACGGCGCAAGCTACCGGGTAACGATGAACAGCTTTCTGGCCACCGGCGGGGACAACTTCACCGTGTTCAACCAGGGCACGGACACGCTGGGCGGCGACCAGGACGTGGATGCCCTGGAGGCCTACATCAAGGCGAACAGCCCGTTGGCACCGCCCGCGGCCAACCGCATTACCGTGCTGCCCTGAGCGGGCTTGCTGCCCCAGAAGCGAAGAAGGCGGACATGTCCGCCTTCTTTCGTTTCATCAGGCCTTGCCTTTTCGGCGCTCGATAAAGGCGATGACCTCGCCCATGATGCCCTTGCGGAACGCAAGCACGCAGATCACGAAGATCAGGCCCGTGACCATGGTCACCGATTCACCGAGCGTGTTGAACCAGTCCACACCGGTGAGGCGCGCCATGAAGGTGCCGAAGTCGCCGACCTTGTTTTCGAGCAGCACCACCACGGCGGAACCGACCAGCGGGCCGGAGAGCGTGCCAAGGCCGCCCACCAGCGTCATCAGGATGACGTGGCCCGAAGCGGTCCAGTGCACGTCGCTGAGCGAGGCAAAGCCGAGCACCAGCGTCTTGAGCGAGCCGGCCAGGCCCGACAGCGCCGCCGAAATCACGAAGGCGAGCAGCTTGAAGCGGTTGACGTCATAGCCGAGCGAAATGGCGCGCGGCTCGTTCTCCTTGATGCCCTTGAGCACCTGCCCGAAAGGCGAATGCACGGTGCGCGCAATGAGCAGGGAGGCCGCGACGGCGATGACCAGGGCGACGTAGTACATCGTGAGGTCGTTCGACAGGTCGATGAGGCCGAACAGCTTGCCTCGTGGCACGCCTTGCAGGCCGTCTTCGCCGCCGGTGAACTTGGCCTGCAGCGCGACGAAATACATCATCTGCGCCAGCGCCAGCGTGATCATCGAAAAGTAGATGCCCTGGCGGCGAATGGCCAGCCAGCCGAACACCAGCCCCAGCAGCGCGCCGGCCAGTGTGCCGGCAATGAGGCCGAGCTCGGGGGTGAGGTGCCAGACCTTCAGCGCATGGCCGGTGAGATAGGCAGAGCCGCCCAGAAACGCGGCATGGCCGAAAGACAGCATGCCGGTGTAGCCCAGCAGCAGGTTGAAGGCGCAGGCAAACAGTGCAAAGCACAGCACCTTCATCACGAACACAGGGTAGAAGCCGATGAAGGGTGCGGCGATGAGCGCCAGCAGCAGCACTCCATAGACGACGAGCGATATTTTCTTCATGGACTTCACTTCTCGCTGCCGAACAGGCCGGCCGGACGGATCAGCAGCACCACGACCATGATCACGAAAACCACCGTGGCCGAGGCCTCCGGATAGAACACCTTGGTAAGGCCCTCGATCACGCCGAGCCCCAGGCCCGTGAGAATGGCGCCCATGATCGAGCCCATGCCGCCGATGACCACCACCGCGAACACGATGATGATGAGGTTCTGCCCCATGAGCGGCGAAATCTGGATGACCGGCGCGGCAAGCACGCCGGCAAATGCGGCCAGCGCCACGCCGAAGCCATAGGTCAGCGTGACCATCAAGGGCACGTTGACGCCAAAGGCCTCGACCAGCCGCGGGTTCTCGGTGCCCGCGCGCAAATAGGCGCCGAGCCGCGTCTTTTCAATGGCATACCAGGTGGCAAAGCACACCACGAGCGAAGCCACCACCACCCACGCGCGGTAGTTGGGCAAGAACATGAAGCCGAGGTTGGTGCCGCCGCTGAGTGCCTCGGGCGTGCTGTAGGCCAGGCCCGAGACGCCGTACACCGAACGGAAGCCGCCTTCGATCAGCAGCGTGAGGCCCAGGGTGAGCAAAAGGCCGTAGAGGTGATCGAGCTTGTAGATCCACCGCAGCAGCAGCCGCTCGATGAGCACGCCGAAAACACCCACGATGAGCGGTGCCACGGCCAGCATGACCCAGTAGTTGACGTTGAAGTAATTCATCGCCATCCACGACAGCACTGCTCCCATCATGAACAGTGCGCCATGCGCAAAGTTGATGACGTTGAGCAGCCCGAAGATCACCGCCAGCCCCAGGCTCAGGATCGCGTAGAACGACCCGTTGACCAGCCCCAGAAGGAGCTGGCTCAACAGGGCAGGCAAAGAGATGTTCATCGTGGAAACAGGTTCAGAAAGGCGTCAAGTACCGGGAGGGGCGAGCAACAGTTACTTCCAGAGGGCGCAGGTGCTTTCTTCCTTGGTCGTATAGACCTGGTCGCCCGGCACCTTCTTGACGATCTTCAGCAGGTCCCAGGGGCCCTTGGATTCCGAAGGCTTCTTGACCTCGGCCAGCAGCATGTCGTGCACCATGCGGCCGTCGGCGCGGATCACGCCCTTGGCGTAGAAGTCGTTGATCGGCGTCTTCTTGAGCTGCGCCATGACCTTGTCGGCATCGGTGCTCTTCACGGCTTCGACCGCCTTGAGGTAGGCCATGGTTGCCGAGTAGTCGGCGGCCTGGATGTCGGTTGGCTTGTTCTTGGTCTTGGCTTCGTAGCGGGCGGCCCACTTGCGCGACTCGTCGTCAGCGTCCCAGTACCAGCTGGTGGTGTGCAGCAGGCCTTGCGTTGCCGGCAGGCCCAGGCTCTTCACGTCGGTCAGGAACACCAGGAGGCCTGCGACCTTCATCGACTTGTCGATGCCGAACTCCTTCGATGCCTTCATGGAGTTGATGAAGTCGCCGCCGGCGTTGGCCAGGCCGAGCACCTGCGCCTTGGAGTTCTGCGCCTGCAGCAAGAAGGAGGAGAAGTCGGATGCATTGAGCGGTGCACGCACCGTGCCCACCACCGAGCCGCCCTTGGCCTTGACCACCTTGGACGTATCGGCTTCGAGCGCGTGGCCGAACGCGTAGTCGGCCGTCAGGAAGAACCAGCTCTTGCCGCCCGTGTCGACCACGGCGCCGCCGGTGCTCTTGGCCAGCGCAACGGTGTCATATGCGTAGTGCACGGTGTAGGGGCTGCACTGCGCGTTGGTGAGCGCCGAGGTCGCTGCGCCATTGGTGAAGAACACGCGCTTCTTTTCTTGCGCAACCTTGGCGGTGGCCAGCGCCACGCCCGAATTGGTGCCCGCGAAGATCATCGTGGCGCCGGCGGTGTCGATCCACTCGCGTGCCTTCGAGGCGGCGATGTCGGGCTTGTTCTGGTGGTCGACGCTCAGCACTTCCACCGGCTGGCCGAGCACCTTGCCGCCCATGTCGTCAATGGCCATCTGGATGGCGGTTGCGCCCCCCTTGCCTTCCAGGTCGGCATACAGGCCCGACAAGTCGCTGATGTAGCCGATGACGACCTTCTCTTGCGCCTGCACGGCATGGCTCCCAAGGCCCGCGGCTCCGAGCATGAGCGCAATGATCTTGAGCTTTGTTTGCATGGTATGTGTCTCCTGGATAGTTGAAAGAGTCAACGAGAAAATAAGTGCGCGGAGTCGGCTACACGCCCAGCAGTTCGCTGAGCACGGGCATCTTGGCTTCGAGCTCCTTGGCGCCGAAGGCCTCGACCATGCGGCCGTGCTCCATGACGTAGAAGCGGTCGGCCAACGGCGCGGCAAAGCGGAAGTTCTGCTCCACCATCACGATGGTGTAGCCCTTGCCGCGCAGGGTGTGGATCATTCGTGCAAGGGCCTGCACGATCACCGGTGCCAGGCCTTCGGAAATTTCGTCGAGCAGCAGCAGCTTGGCGCCGGTGCGCAAGATGCGCGCGACCGCGAGCATCTGCTGCTCGCCGCCCGAAAGCCGCGTGCCCGGGCTGTTGCGGCGCTCGGCCAGGTTGGGAAACATCTCGTAGATTTCGGCCACCGACATGCCCTGCCCCGCACCCTTGAGTGCCGGTGGCAGCAGCAGGTTTTCCTCGGCCGAAAGGCTGGCGAAGATGCCGCGCTCTTCAGGGCAATAGCCAATGCCCAGGTGCGCAATGCGGTGCGTAGCCATGCCGATGGTCTGCGTGCCGTTCACTTCGATGCTGCCCTTGCGGGAGCCGGTCAGGCCCATGATGGCCCGCAGCGTGCTGGTGCGCCCTGCCCCGTTGCGGCCAAGCAGCGTAACCACCTCGCCGGGCTGCACCACCATGTTCACGCCGTGCAGAACGTGCGATTCGCCGTACCAGGCGTGGAGGTCCTTGATCTCGAGTGCAGCGGTCATATCAATGTGCCCCCTGCAGCTGTCCTTCGGTGGTGCCCATGTAGGCTTCCATCACCTGCGGATTCTTCGAGACTTCGGCATACGGGCCTTCGGCCAGCACGGCGCCGCGCTGAAGCACGGTAATGGTGTCTGCAATGGTCGACACCACGCTCATGTTGTGCTCGACCATGAGAATGGTGCGGCCGGCCGACACGCGCTTGATGAGTTCGGCCACGCGATGCACGTCTTCATGGCCCATGCCTTGCGTGGGTTCATCCAGCAGCATCAGCTCGGGGTCCATTGCGAGCGTGGTGGCAATTTCGAGCGCGCGCTTGTGGCCGTATGGCAGGTTCACGGTCAGTTCGTCCGCCTGGTCCGCCAGGCCAACTTCGGCCAGCAGTTCGCGGGCGCGCGCATCGAGCGGCGCAAGCGTCTTTTCGCTCTTCCAGAAGTGGTACGAGGTGCCGAGTGCACGCTGGAGGCCGAGGCGCACGTTCTCCAGCAGCGTGAGGTGCGGAAACACCGCCGATATCTGAAAGGAGCGAATGATGCCGCGCCGGGCAATTTGCGCCGGCTGCTCGCCCGTGATGTCTTGCCCGTTGAAGAGAATCGTGCCGCTGGTCGGTTCGAGAAACTTTGTGAGCAGGTTGAAGCAGGTCGTCTTGCCGGCACCGTTGGGGCCGATGAGCGCATGAATGGAGCCGCGCACCACCGACAGGTTGACCTTGCTGACCGCGGTGAACCCTTTGAATTCCTTGGTGAGCTGGCGTGTTTCGAGGATGACGTCGCTCATCTCGCGAGGTCGCCCGGGTTCAGGAAAGATATGTCGGTCATGCGGTCCATCTCATGCGCCACTACCGAGCGCGGCCTGATTGTTGGTGGGCGCCCTGCAATTGCATACTGGGGCAAATGCCTATGCTGCAGTGCAACCAGTCGGCACCCGGAACCCTGGCCCTGCAGGACTGTCGTCACAACGACAATGGTTCATCGGTTCGAACCCTTACCCGCATACCTCACGTACTTCCCGTGTCTTCCATGCCGAACTTCCGCTCACCCGATTTCCTGTCTGACCACATCCTGAGCACGCTGGCGTTCTACGCGCCGGTCAACAGTGACGCTTCGGGCGGCTTCTTCCACTTCTTCAAGGACGACGGCACGGTGTACGACCGGCGCACGCGCCACCTGGTAAGCAGCACGCGCTTTGTCTTCAACCACGCCATGGCATACCGGCGCTTTGGCAACCCGCAAGACCTTGCGGCTGCGCGCCATGGCCTGGACTTCGTTCAGCATGCGCATGCTCGACCCGAAGGCGGCTATGCGTGGCAGATCGACTGGCACGATGCACGCGCCACGGTGCAAGACGGCACGCACCATTGCTACGGCTTGGCCTTTGTGCTGCTTGCCCACGCGCATGCATTGATGGCGGGAATCGACGAAGCGCGCGTGGGCCTGGAGCAAAGCTGGCAACTGATGGAAAGGCGTTTCTGGGAGCCGCAACATGCGCTTTATGCCGACGAGGCCACTCCTGATTGGCATCTAGGGGCCTATAGGGGCCAGAACGCCAACATGCACGCTTGCGAGGCAATGCTTGCCGCATACGGCGCCACGCAAGAGACTCGCTACCTCGATCGGGCACTCGCGCTTGCGCAGTCGGTAACGGGCAAGCTTGCCGCGCTGGCCGGCGGGCTGGTGTGGGAGCACTACCGCGAGGACTGGTCCATCGATTGGGACTACAACCGCGGCGACAAGAGCAACATTTTCAGGCCGTGGGGCTTTCAGACCGGCCATCTCACAGAATGGACCAAGCTGCTGCTGCAGCTTGAGCGGGCGCTTGTTGCGGCGGGGCGCGAGGCGGACTGGATCGTGCCGCGCGCCAGGCATTTCTTCGACACCGCCATGCTGCGCGGGTGGGACGCGGCGCATGGCGGTCTCGTCTACGGGTTCGGCCCCGATGGCGAGGTGTGCGACGGCGACAAGTACTTCTGGGTGCAGGCCGAGAGCTTTGCCGCCGCAGCGCTGCTGGCCGTGCGCACCGGCGATGAGGGCTATTGGAGCTGGTACGACCGCATCTGGGCCTACAGCTGGCAGCACTTCGTCGACCACCGGCACGGCGCGTGGTTCCGAATTCTCACGCCCGACAACCGAAAGATCGGCGACGAGAAGAGCCCGGCCGGCAAGACCGACTATCACACCATGGGTGCGTGCTACGACGTGTTGCGCGCGCTGGGCGCGTGACAAGCGCGCCCTCTTCGCGACTTGAAGCAGTGCCTAGTGCGCGCCTGCTGCGGCGTCGCCGCCCGCACCGCCCTTTTGCGGCCGTGCCAGCCACACCAGCGGAATCAGCAGCAGGAACAGGATTGCCGATGCGTAGAAGATGTCGTTCGCGGCCAGCATGAACGATTGCTGATCGACCAGGCGGTTGATCTGCCCCAGCACCTGCTCGCTGCTCAAGCCGCTGCTGGCAAGGCCGTTCATGGCACTGGCCGCCGCGCCGTTGCCCTGGTTCACCGATTCGGCCAGCTGCGAGTGATGCAGCGCCGCGCGGTTCTCCCACAGCGTGGTGGTGATCGAAGTGCCCATGGCGCCCGCGGTAATCCGCAGGAAGTTCGACAAGCCCGAGGCGGCCGGAATGCGGTCGGGCGTGAGGCCCGAGAGCGTGATGGTCACCAGCGGAATGAAGAAGAACGCCATCGCAATGCCCTGGATGATCGTCGGGATGATGATCGTCGCGAAGTCGGCCTGCGTGTTGAAGTTCGACCGCATCCACAGCACCAGCGCAAACACCAGGAACGAGAAGGTCGCGTAGCGGCGCGGGTCGATCTTGGAGACCGTAAGGCCCACCACCGGCGAGAAGAAAATCGCCAGCAGCCCCACGGGCGCCATGATCATGCCGGCTTGCGTTGCGGTGTAGCCCATCCATTGCTGCAGCCACAGCGGCAGCAGCACCACGTTGCCGAAGAACAGGCCGTAGGCCACGGCAGTGGCCACCGCGCCAGACCAGAAGTTGCGCCGCTTGAAGAGCGACAGGTCGACCACCGGGTGCTTGTCGGTCAGCTCCCAGATAAGGAAGAACGCGAAGCCGACCACTGCGACGACCGCCATCGTGACGATCTCGGGCGAATGGAACCAGTCGAGCTCCTTGCCCTTGTCGAGCATGAGCTGCATGGCGCCAACCCACAGCACCAGCAGCGCGAGGCCGATGGCGTCGATAGGTACCTTGCGCGTGGTGCTTTCACGGTCGCGGTAAAGCGCCCACGTGATGGCCGCCGCAACAATGCCCACGGGAATGTTGATGTAGAAGATCCACGGCCAGGAGATGTTGTCGGTGATCCAGCCGCCGAGGAGCGGCCCCATGACCGGCGCCACCAGCGTGGTCATCGACCACATGGCCATGGCAAGGCCGGCCTTGGCGCGCGGATAGCTAGACAGCAGCAGCGTTTGCGACAGCGGAATCATCGGTCCCGCGACGAAGCCCTGCAGCGCGCGGAACGCAATCAGCATGGTCATGTTGGGTGCCAGCCCGCACAGGAGCGAGCTGACCATGAACAGGATCACGCTCGCCATGAAGAGGCGAACCTGGCCGAAGCGCTGGGTCATGAAACCCGTGAGCGGCACCGCGATGGCGTTGGCCACCGCAAAGCTGGTAATGACCCAGGTGCCCTGGGTGGTGCTCACCCCCAGGTCACCCGAGATGGCCGGCAGCGACACGTTCGCGATCGACGAATCGAGCACGTTCATGAACGTTGCCGCAGAGAGCGCAACGGTGCCCCATACGCGGGCGGAGCCCTCGAGTGGCGGCGGCGCTACGTAAGCGGAAGCGGCAGCAGTGGCCATTGGCTTTGCCTTGAAAAGTTCGGCAGCCGCGATCAGCCGGGATGCGACTGCGATGCCGCCTGACCCGCATTGCCAGCGGTGGCGGCGGGTGCGGCACGGCCGGCGGCCGGCTGCGCAGAAGCTGCAGGCGTGCCGCGGCCGAGGTTGGCGGCCACGATGCGATCGACTTCAGCGTCGGCGCCGTCGTCGAGCTTGCTGTAGACCTGCGTCTGCGAAATGGCGGTGGCGCGCGGTGCGTCGGCAAGCATCTTTCCGCTCTTCTGCGTGATGTCGATCTCGGCGTCCATCGAAAGGCCGATGCGCAGCGGGTTGGCCTTGAGCTGCTCGGCGTCGAGCGCAATGCGCACGGGCACACGCTGCACCACCTTGATCCAGTTGCCGGTGGCGTTTTGCGCCGGCAGCAGCGCAAACGCACTGCCGGTGCCCACGCCCAGGCCCGCAACCTTGCCGGTGTACTCGACCTTCTTGCCGTACACGTCGGCGGTGAGCTTCACGGGCTGGTCGATGCGGATGTTGCGCAGTTGCACTTCCTTGAAGTTGGCATCGACCCACAGCTGGTTCAGCGGCACGATCGACATCATGGGCGTGCCCGCGGCCACGCGCTGGCCGAGTTGCACCGTGCGCTTGGCAACGTAGCCGTCGACCGGGGCGGGCATGGCAACGCGCTGGGTGGCCAGGTACGCCTCGCGCACCTTGGCAGCCGCTGCCAGCACGCTCGGGTGCTGGGCCACGCTGGTGCCTTCGGTGAGCGACTGGTTGCTTGCCAGCGCTTCACGTGCGGCCACCACGCCGGCCTGCGCCGCAGCGAGCTGGCTCTTTGCGTTGTCGAGCGCGGTTTCGGCGTGGTTGAGTTCTTCCTTCGAGACCGCACCGTTGCCCGAGAGCGCACGGCGGCGCTGCAGGTCGTCCTGCGCCTTGGCAATGTCGCTCTGCGCCTTGACGATGTCGGCCTGGCGCAAGCTGACCTGCGCAGCAAGGGAGCCATTGTTGGCGTACAGCGTGCGCACCTGGCGCACGGCCTGCGCCAGCGCAGCCTCGGCCTGCTCGAGCGACACCTTTGCATCGGCGGGGTCCAGTTGCACCAGCGGCTGGCCGGCCTTCACGAAATCGGTGTCGTCGGCGTTGATGGCCATGACCGTGCCGCCGATCTGCGGCGTGATCTGGATCACGTTGCCCTGCACGTAGGCGTTGTCGGTGTTTTCGTAGTGGCTGGCAACCAGCCATTCGTAGAGGCCCCAGCCGCCGCCGGCCACGACGACCACGGCCGCAAGCGCGGTGAGTGCGCGGCGGCGCTTGCCGTTTCCGGCGGGGGCTTCGGGAGTTACGGGGGCTGCAGTGGCAGCGGGCGTCGGAGTGTTGTTATCGCTCATGATGAAGTTCTTTCCGAAGACGAGAAAAGTCGGTTCAGTTCAGTGCGGCCGATGAAGTCGGTGCGTTGGCCGTGGCCGTGGTGGGCGGCTGCCAGCCGCCGCCCAGCGCGCGCGCCAGGCCCACTTGCGTGTCGAGTGCGCGGGCGGCAAGGTCGACCGCCAGCCGGCGTTGTGCGAGCACGGCGGTTTCCGCGGTGAGCACGTTCAGGTAGTTGCCAAGACCCGCCCGGTAGCGCTGCACGGCAATGTCGTAGGCACCTTCGGCCGCGGTCTGCGCGTCGCGCTGTTCGGCCTGCTGGCGCGCGATCGATTGCGCGCTGGACACCTGGTCGGCCGCATCGCGCACGGCGTCGAGCACCGTGGCGTTGTAGCTCTCGATTGCCGCGTCGAGGTCGGCCGCCTTGCCGCGCAGGTTGGCACGCAGCTGGCCGCCTTCGAAGATCGGCAGATGGATGGCGGGGCCAACGCCCCACTGCTCGCTGCCCGACTTGAGCAGCTTGCCGAAGCCGAGGCTCTGGAAGCCGACGAAGGCCGTGAGGTTCACGTTGGGGTAGAACTGCGTCCTGGCGTTGGCCACGTCGCTCGTGGCAGCCTCGACGCGCCAACGCGCGGCTGCAATGTCGGCGCGGCGGCCGAGCAGGTCGGCCGGAATGTTGGCCTGCAACGCGATGGGCTTGACGGCCTCGAGCATCGGCGCCTTGAGCGATGCGGACACGTTGGGCCGGCCGACGAGTGCATCGAGCGCGTGCTGCTGCAGCGCGATCTGCTCGTTGAGTGCTTCGATCTGCTGGCGCGCTTCGGGCAGGCCGCCTTCGCTCTGGCGCAGTTCAAGACGGGTATCGAGGCCGGCGGACACACGGTCGCGCACGAGCTTCAGTGTTTCATCGCGCTGCGCCAACGTGCGCTTGGCCACGCCGAGCTGCTCGTTGAGACGGGCCCATTGAAAGTAGCTGCGCGCCACGTTGCTGGCAAGCAGCACGCGCGCGGCATCGGCATCGGCCGCCGCGGCGTTGGCGCTGCCAATGGCTGCATCGAGTGCCGTGCGGTTCTTGCCGAAGAAGTCGAGCTCCCAGCTTGCACCAAGCTGCAGCAGGCCAATGTTCTGGGTGGAGCCGCCGAGCGGTGCGGGATAGATGTAGTTGCTGTTGAACTTCTGGCGGTTCAGGTTGAGCTCGCCGTTCACCTTGGGCTTCAGGGCCGACTCGGCAATATCGGCCGAGGCCTGCGCCCGTGCGAGGCGCGCACGTGCCACCTGGAGGTTCGGGTTGCCGTCCACGGCCTGGTCGATCAGCGTGTTGAGCTGCGCGTCGCCGAATGCTCTCCACCATTGGCTGTCGACACTGGGTACGACCGCTGCATTGGTGTCGGCGGCAATGCCAAGCGCAGACGTATCGCGCAGCTTGGCGTGCGAGCTGATGCCGGCCATGTCGGCACAGCCGGCCAGCGCAACCATGAGGAGCGCGGCGGCAACAACGGGGGTGCGGCGCATCGCGCGCGCGGCAAGGGATTCAGTCATTTTTTTCTCCACGGGCTGCAAGGGCCTGCGCGTTGTCGAGGATGCGGCGCAGGTAACCCTTGAGCTGCTCCCACTCCTGGTTGGTGAACCCCGCCAGGTGCTCGTTCTGCACGCGGCTGAGCACGTGCGGAACTTCCTTGGCGGCGGCACGGCCTTCTTCGGTAAGTTCGATGTTGACCACGCGGCGGTCTTCGAGCGACCGGACACGGCGGCACAGGCCCTTGGCCTCCAGGCGGTCGAGCAGGCGCGTCATGGCGCCGGCATCGAGCTCGCAAGCCCGGGCGAGTTCGGCAACCGTGGTGGCGGCACCGACGTGCAGTTTGTACAAGGGCAACCATTGGGGAAAGGTGGGGCTCCCGGGCTCGCACATGCGGGTTTCCACGGCCTGGGCTACCGCACTCAATATGCGCCGCATCAAATACCCGATGCTTTCCTCGGCCTTGTAGGTCTCGGCTCGGTAAAAGTCGGCCGGCCGCCGTTCGGGGTCACCGGAGGCGGAGGGGACTTGTGGGGTGTCTGCATCGCTCATGGCCGAAATATTAATTGCCCAAGCAATTATTGTCAAGGCCGCCTTTGCGGCGGCAAGGGTCGCTAGAATCCGCTTCATGGCTTCTTCTCCCCTGTCCTCACCGGCCAAGGGCTCGCCCCGATCACTGTCGGGCCTGAGCCCTTTTCTTCGGCCCTACCGCGTCCAGATCGTGTTGGCCGGAATTTTTCTGGTGATGGCCGCTGTCACGACGCTGGTGTTTCCGCTGGCGTTGCGCAGCCTCATCGACGGTGGATTGATCAGCACCGACAAGGGCGCGCAGACCATGGCCTTGCGGGAGCATTTCGGCGCCCTTTTCGCGGTGGCCGTGGCATTGGGCGTTTTTTCGGCGGCGCGCTTCTACACGGTGAGCTGGCTCGGTGAGCGCGTGACAGCCGACCTGCGCAACGCGGTCTATGGGCATGTGCTGCGCCAGAGCCCGGCGTTCTTCGAGACGACCCAGACTGGCGAAGTGCTGTCGCGCCTGACGGCAGACACCACGCTGGTACAGACGGTGGTCGGCTCTTCATTGAGCATGGGGCTGCGCAACGCCGTCATGGGCGTTGGCGCGCTGGCAGTGCTGATCTGGACCAATCCCTACGTGATGGTGCAGGTGCTGGGAATCCTGGTGCTGGTGGTGCTGCCGAGCATGTGGTTCGGCCGGCGCGTGCGCAAGCTCTCGCGCGCCAGCCAGGACCGCGTGGCCGATTCGAGCGCCATCGCGGCCGAAGTGCTCAACGCGATTCCGGTTGTGCAAAGCTACACGGCGGAAGCGCGCGAAGCCGGCCGCTTCAATGCGTCGACGGAGAACGCATTCAGAACCGCAGTGCGCCGCACAAAGGCGCGCTCGGTGCTGGTGGCGTTCATCATCATCGCGACTTCGGCGGCGCTGCTCTGGGGCCTCTATCAAGGCACGCAAGCCGTGCTGCGAGGCGACATCACCGCGGGCCACCTGGGCCAGACAGTGGTCTACGTTGCCATTCTTGCAAGTGCAACCGCCGTGCTCGGCGAGGTCTACGGCGACCTGCTGCGCGCCGCTGGAGCAACCGAGCGCCTGATGGAACTGCTGCATGCGCCGGCGGCCATCGTTTCGCCAGCAAATCCGGCGGCTGCGCCAGTCCCGGTTGCCGGCAGTGCAGTCAAGTTCGAGTCCGTCACTTTTCACTATCCTTCCAGGCCCGGCACTCCGGCGCTGAAAGACTTCAGCCTGGACGTCGCGCCCGGCGAAACGGTGGCACTGGTGGGTTCGAGCGGCGCGGGCAAAAGCACGGTGTTTCAGCTGCTGCTGCGCTACTACGATCCGCAATCTGGCCGGTTGCTGCTCGACAGTGCGCCCTTGGCTTCATTGGCTTTGCCAGACCTGCGCACGCGTATCGGCCTGGTGCCGCAGGACGCAGTAATTTTTTCGGCCAGCGCGTTCGAGAATATTCGCTACGGCCGCCCCGAGGCAACGGCCGACGAAGTGCACGCCGCTGCCCGCGCGGCCTTTGCACACGACTTTCTGCAGGCGCTGCCCGAGGGCTACGACACCTTCCTTGGTGAACGCGGGGTGCGCCTTTCGGGCGGACAGCGCCAGCGCATTGCAATTGCGCGCGCCATTCTCAAGAACCCGCCGCTGCTGCTGCTCGACGAAGCCACGAGCGCGCTCGATGCGGAGAGCGAGCGCATGGTGCAGGCTGCGCTCGAATCGGCCATGGAAGGTCGCACCACCCTGGTCATTGCGCACCGGCTTGCCACGGTGCAGAAGGCCGACCGCATCATCGTGCTCGATCATGGCGGCATCGTGGAACAGGGAACGCACGCCACGCTGGTGGCGCAAGGCGGGGTGTATGCCCGCCTGGCTGCCCTTCAGTTCACGGCCTGAACTGCGGAAAACTCGGCGGGTGGCAGCAGATTGCTGCGACTACTGAAGCGTTTCCTTGAGCGCCGCGGGAATCGGCAACGGCATGACCGGAATGCCCTCGTCGAGCAGCGCTTCGGTCTGCTCGCGGGTTGCCTGGCCGCGAATGCCGCGCTCCTCAGCCTCGCCGTAGTGCATCTTGCGCGCCTCATCGGCAAAGCGGTCGCCGACGTCTTCGGTCTTTGCAAGGACTTCGCGCACGGCGCGCATCCAGCGTGCCTCTGAAGACTGTTCGGCAGGCAACTGGGCCATGGCGGGGGCCGGTGACGCAGCGGTTTCCGCAGGCGCCTTGGCGTTGCCCAGATTGAGGCGCGGCGCGCTCAGCAGCTTGACGATGCGCGTGTCGGCACAGACTGGGCATTCGACCAGGCCGTCGGCGAGTTGACTTTCAAAAGCTTCGTTGGACGCAAACCAGCCTTCGAAGCCATGGCCGTGCGAGCAGCGGAGATCGAGAACCTTCATGCGCGGATTATCCCGCGCCGCCTTGCGAAGCGGTGCCCTGCCAGTCGAGTGCCCATGCGCCTGAAAGGACGTTCTGCAGCCACAGCGTGCAGGTGAGCGACTTGGCGTCGGTGATCTTTCCTTCGCGGCACCAGCCTGCCACTTCTTGGGGGGTGGCGGTGAACACGTCGAGAAACTCGCCGTGGTCGAGCTGGCGCGTGCCAAGCGAAAGGCCGCGCGCAAAGTAGATGTGGATGATTTCGGTGGAATACGCCACTGCCAGGTGCATGGCGCCTGCGTAGGCCCATTCGCGCGCGGTGTAGCCGGTTTCTTCGAGCAGTTCGCGCTGGCCGCACACCAGCGGATCTTCGCCAGCATCGAGCTTGCCCGCCGGAAACTCGATCATCACGTGCCCCACCGGATAGCGGTATTGCCGCTCGAGCACCACCCGGCCGTCGTCCAGCAACGGAACCACCACCACCGCGCCCGGATGAATCACGTATTCACGCGTTGCGGTGTGGCCATCGGGCAGGCGTACGGTGTCGCGGCGCACCTGGAGAAAGTTGCCCTTGAGCAGCAGCTCGCTGGCGGTGCGTTCTTCCTTCAGGTGCGAGTCGATGGCCGGATCAGTCATGTGAGTGCCTATGCTTCATCAGGTAGCGCCAGGTGAAGCCGGGAAAAGCCAGCACGATGAAAAGCGCGCCGGTCACTGCATAGAACTCCCAGCCTTGGGGAGCAATCTGCCCTGCCCGGCTCTCGAAAAGAAAGCCGATGCCGCCGGCAACAAAATACAGCACCACCAATTCAGCGAGCCGCACTGCGAGCGGCTTGGGCCGCGTGGCCAGCGGCACGACACCGAACAACCGCTCATTGAAGAACGGAAGGTTGGCCGCCACCAGCGCCACCAGCAGAACGACCCAGACCGAAGCGGTTTGCGACACCGTGAGCGAACCGGGATCAGTTGGCCAGCGTGGCCACGATCGCCTTGGCGCACAGCGTCATGAGGCCGCCGGGAACAATGCCCAGCACAAGAATGAGCAAGCCATTGACCGAGAGCACCGCGCGCACGTCGCGCGGCGCCGAAACGGTGCTGGCGGTAACGGGTGCATCGAAGTACATGACCTTGACCACGCGCAGGTAGTAGAAGGCGCCGATCAGCGACATGATCACTGCGAACACTGCCAAGCCGATGTAGATTGCCTGGCCCGATGCGATCAGCGCCTGGAGCACCGCAAGCTTGGCGTAGAACCCGACCAGTGGCGGCAGGCCGGCAAGCGAGAACATCGCAATGGCCATCACGCCGGCATACAGCGGGCTGCGCTGGTTGAGGCCGGCAAGGTCGGTGATCTCTTCGCTCTCAAAGCCTTCGCGCGCCAGCAGCAGGATGATGCCGAAGCTCGCCAGCGTGGTCAGCACGTAGGTCACGATGTAGAACATCGACGCGCTGTATGCGAACTGCGCGTTGTAGGTATTGCCGTTGACCACGCCCGCCACCAGGCCAAGCAGCATGAAGCCCATTTGCGCAATGGTCGAGTAGGCCAGCATGCGCTTGAGGTTGGTCTGAGCAATGGCGGCCAGATTGCCCACCAGCAGCGAAGCGATGGCCAGCAAGGCGAGCATCTGCTGCCAGTCGATGGCCAGCGGCAGCAAACCTTCCACCAGCAGGCGGATGATGATGGCAAAGGCAGCCAGTTCGGGCGCCGCGCCAATCAGCAGCGTAACTGCGGTCGGTGCGCCCTGGTACACGTCGGGCACCCACATGTGGAAAGGCGCCGCTCCCACCTTGAAGGCCAGGCCCGCAACGATGAAGACCAGGCCGAACACCAGCACCTGGTGGTTCACCTTGCCGCTGGCGATGATCTTGAACACCTCGTTCACGTCGAGCGAACCGGTTGCGCCGTAGAGCATCGACAGCCCGTAGAGCAAAAAGCCGCTGGCCATGGCGCCGAGCACAAAGTACTTCATGGCCGCTTCGCTGGCCACCGCGTTGTCGCGGCGCAGCGCCACCAGGGCGTAGCTGGACAAGGTGAGCAGTTCGAGACCCAGGTAGATCAGGAGGAAGTTGCTGCCCGAGATCATCACGAACATGCCCAGCAGCGCGAACATGCTGATGGTGAACAGCTCGCCGCCGCGCAGCATGTCGCGGTCTGCCGCATAGGGGCGGCCATAGACCAGCGTGACCATCAATGCAACCGTGGCAAAGCACTTGAGCCAGTTGCCCATGGGGTCGCTCACGACCATGCCGCCAAAGCCGTAGATCGTCTTGCCGTCGTTGGCGGCCATGCCGGTCAGCACGGCGACGACGGCCAGCGTGAGCAGCGTCAGGATGTAGGTGCGCGTGCGGCGGGCGCTGGTGGTCGACAGGTCGACCAGCGCAATGACGCAGGCCATGACCAGCAGCACGATTTCGGGGTAGATCGCGACCCAGCTGAGTTTGTCAATCATCTCGTTCTCTTCTTCAGCGTGGAATCAGGGCAGTTTGGAAGTTGCCACGTGGCGCAGGAGCTCCGTCACGGAAACGTCCATCACATCGGTGAATGGCTTCGGATAGATGCCCATCCACAGCACGGCAATGGCCAGCAGCGACAACATCAGGAACTCGCGGGCATTGATGTCGGTGAGCTCCTTGACGTGATCGTTGCCGACCGGGCCAAGGTACACGCGCTTGTACATCCAGAGGGTGTACGCCGCGCCGAAGATCAGTGCCGTTGCAGCGCCAAGGCCGATCCAGAAGTTGGACTTGACCGCACCCAGGATGACCATCCACTCGCCCACGAAACCGGCGGTGCCCGGCAGGCCGCAATTGGCCATGGCGAACAGCAGCGCGAAGGCGGCGAACTTGGGCATGGTGTTGACCACGCCGCCGTAGTCGGCAATCTGGCGCGAATGCACGCGGTCGTACAGCACACCGATGCCCAGGAACATGGCACCCGAGACAAAGCCGTGCGCAATCATCTGCACGATGCCGCCGGAAACGCCCAGCTCGTTGAAGATGAAGAAGCCGAGCGTCACGAAGCCCATGTGCGCAACGGACGAATAAGCCACGAGCTTCTTCATGTCTTCCTGCACCAGCGCCACCAGGCCGACGTAGATCACCGCGATCAGCGACAGCGCAATCATGAGCCAGGCCCATTCGTGCGATGCATCGGGAGCGATGGGCATCGAGAAGCGCAGGAAGCCGTAGGCACCCAGCTTCAGCATGATGGCGGCCAGCACCGCCGAGCCGCCGGTCGGCGCCTCGACGTGCACGTCGGGCAGCCAGGTGTGGACCGGCCACATCGGCACCTTGACGGCAAAGGCGGCAAAGAACGCGAAGAACAGGAAGGTCTGCGCCGTCGAGCCCAGCGGCAGCTTGTGCCAGCTCAGGATGTCAAAGCTGCCGCCCGACTTGTTGTACAGGTAGATCAGCGCCACCAGCATCAGCAGCGAGCCGAGCAAGGTGTAGATGAAAAACTTGAACGCCGCGTAGATCTTGTTCGGGCCGCCCCAGATACCGATGATCAGGTACATCGGGATCAGCGTGGCTTCGAAGAACACGTAGAACAGAATGCCGTCGAGCGCGGCAAACACGCCGATCATGAAGCCCGAAAGAATCAGGAACGCACCCATGTACTGGTTGACGCGCTCCGTGATTACTTCCCAGGCCGAGATCACGACCACCACGGTAATGAACGAGGTCAGCAGCACCAGCCAGAGCGACAGCCCGTCGACACCGAGGTGGTAGTCGACGTTGAAGCGCGCAATCCAGCTGGTCTTCTCGACGAACTGCATTGCCGCAGTGCCGTTCTGGAAGCCCGTGTAAAGCGGCACGGTGACCAGGAAGCTGACGATCGCACCGACAAGCGCGACCCATCGCACGCCCCTGGCGTTCTCGTCACGCCCAAACGCCAGCAGCGCGATACCGAATGCGATCGGCACCCAGATGGCAAGGCTCAACAAACCCATTTTTCTTTTTCTCCAGCGTTCGGGCTCAGCGTTTGAACCAGACGAAGTACGTCATCAGGATGAAGATGCCAAGCAGCATCGCGAAGGCGTAGTGATAGATGTAGCCCGACTGCAGCCACCGCACCACACCGGAGATGCGGCCAATGGCCTTCCACGAACCATTGACCACGGCGCCGTCGATCAGCGCCTGGTCGCCGCCCTTCCACAGGCCAGTGCCGAGAACACGCGCGCCGCGGGCGATGATGTTCTCGTTGATCCAGTCGAGGTAGTACTTGTTCTCGAGCAGGCGGTAGACCGGGCCGAACGCGCGCTTGATCGCCGCAGGGACTGCCGGGAACTGCATGTACATGAGGTACGAGACAACCACGCCTGCCAGCGCCAGCCAGAACGGCGGGGTCTGCAATCCGTGGATTGCCATTGCAACCGGGCCATGGAAGGCTTCGCCGAGTTCCTTCATGGCATGGTGCTTGGTAGCGTCCACGAAGATCGCGCCCTTGAAGAACTCGCCGAATAGCATCGGCTCGATCGTCATGAAGCCGATGACCACCGACGGAATGGCCAGCAGCACCAGCGGCAGCCACACCACCATCGGCGACTCATGCGGCTTGTGGTCGTCGTGGCCATGCCCGTGGTCGCCGCCATGCGCAGCGTGGTCGTCGTGGTGCGCGTCGGGGTTCTGGTCGTAGCGCTCCTTGCCGTGGAACACCAGGAAATACATGCGGAACGAGTAGAACGCCGTCACGAACACGCCGGCCAGCACGGCGTAGTACGCAAACTGGGCGCCCCACAGGTGGCTTTCGTGCACCGCTTCGATGATGCTGTCCTTCGAGTAGAAGCCCGAGAAGAACGGCGTGCCAATCAGCGCGAGCGAGCCCAGCAGCGAGGTGATCCAGGTGATGGGCATGTACTTGCGCACGCCGCCCATCCACCGGATGTCCTGGTTGTGGTGCATGCCGATGATCACCGAGCCCGCGCCAAGGAACAGCAGCGCCTTGAAGAAGGCGTGCGTCATCAGGTGGAACACCGCAACCGAATAGGCCGAGGCGCCAAGCGCCACCGTCATGTAGCCGAGCTGCGAGAGCGTCGAGTACGCGACCACGCGCTTGATGTCGTTCTGGATGATGCCCAGGAAACCCATGAACAGCGCGGTGATGGCCCCGATCACCAGGATGAAGGAGAGCGCGGTGTCGCTGAGTTCGAACAGCGGCGACATGCGCGCCACCATGAAGATGCCGGCCGTCACCATGGTTGCCGCGTGGATCAGTGCCGAGATGGGCGTCGGGCCTTCCATCGAATCGGGCAGCCACACGTGCAGCGGGAACTGCGCGCTCTTGCCCATGGCGCCGATGAACAGGCAGATGCAGATCACGGTCACCAGCATCCATTCGGTGCCGGGAAAGGTGATGCCTGCCAGCGTGTTGGCCTTGGCAAACGCTTCGCCGTAGTTCAGCGTGCCGGCATAGGCCGCGATAAGGCCAATGCCGAGAATGAAACCGAAGTCACCCACGCGGTTGACCAGGAAGGCCTTCATGTTGGCGAAGATGGCCGTGGGCTTGTTGAACCAGAAACCGATCAGCAGGTACGACACCAGGCCCACCGCTTCCCAGCCGAAGAACAGCTGGAGCATGTTGTTGCTCATGACGAGCATCAGCATGGAGAAGGTGAACAGCGAGATGTAAGCGAAGAAGCGGTTGTAGCCTTCGTCTTCTTCCATGTACCCGATGGTGTAGATGTGCACCATGAGCGAGACGAAGGTCACCACGCACATCATCATGGCGGTGAGGCCGTCGACCAAAAAGCCGACTTCCATCTTCAGGCCGCCGACCATCATCCATTCGTAGATGGTGGCGTTGAAGCGGGCGCCGTCGACGACAACCGACTTCAGCGTCATGACCGAGATGATGAAGGCGACCAGCACGCCGAGGATGGTCAGCGAATGCGTGACTTTGCGGCCGATGTGGTTGCCGCCGAACTTTGTGCCGAACAGGCCGGCAACGGCGGCGCCGACCAGGGGCGCCAGCGGCACGGCCAGCAGGGTGGATGCGGAAAGGGTTGCGCTCATACTGCTTTCAACCCTTGAGCGAGTTGAGTTCGTCTACGTTGATGTTGGATTTGTTGCGGAACAACAAGACCAGCAGCGCGAGACCGATTGCCGACTCGGCCGCAGCCACCGTCAGGATGAAGAACACGAAGATCTGGCCGTGCATGTCGCCCAGGTAGTACGAGAACGCCACGAAGTTCATGTTCACCGCAAGCAGCATCAGCTCGATCGCCATCAGCAGCACGATGAGGTTCTTGCGGTTCAGGAAAATGCCGATCACCGAGAGCGCAAAGAGCATTGCGCCAAGCGAAAGAAAGTGTCCGAGCGTGAGCGTCATGCCTTGTTTTCCTTTGCCGCCGCTGCATCGGCGGGTGCTTCGACCACAGGCTCGGCGGCACGCGTCACCTGCATCTGCACGATGCGCACGCGATCGCGCGCCTTCACGCGAACCTGGTCGGACGGGTTGACGTACTTGCTGTCCTTGCGGGTACGCAGCGTGAGGGCAATGGCAGCCACGATGGCCACAAGCAGGATGACCGCCGCAATTTCGAGCGGATACAGGTACTCGGAGTACAGGAGCTTGCCGAGCTCGAGCGTGTTGGAGCTGTTGGCTGCAGCCGCAGCCCCGGCGCGCGGTGGCTCTGCCAGTCGGAAGCCGCCCATCAGCACCGCAGCCATTTCAAGCGCAATGAGTGCGCCCACGCCGGCAGCCAGCGGAAAGTGCTTCCAGAAGCCCTGCCGCAGGCCGTCGACGTTGATGTCCAGCATCATCACGACGAACAGGAACAGCACCATCACCGCCCCCACGTAGACGAGCACGAGCGAGATCGCCAGGAACTCGGCGCGCAGCAGCAGCCAGATGGCGGACGCCTGGAAGAAGGCGAGCACCAGGTACAGCGCCGCGTACACGGGATTGCGGGCGGTAATGACGCGGAAGGCCGCGAACAGCAGCACCGCGGCAAACAGATAGAACAGACCGGTCTTGACGTCCATTGGAATTCGAATTGGTACGGGGTTCGGGCTGGCCGGGATCAGCGGTACTTGGCGTCAGCCGCCTTGTTCGCTGCAATTTCTTTTTCGTAGCGGTCGCCCACGGCCAGGAGCATGTCCTTGGTGAAGTACAGGTCGCCGCGTTTTTCGCCGTGGTATTCGAAGATGTGGGTTTCGACGATCGAATCGACCGGGCAGCTTTCTTCGCAGAAGCCGCAGAAGATGCACTTGGTCAGGTCGATGTCGTAGCGCGTGGTGCGGCGCGAGCCGTCGTCGCGCACATCGGATTCGATGGTGATGGCCAGCGCAGGACACACGGCCTCGCAAAGCTTGCAGGCAATGCAGCGCTCTTCACCGTTTTCGTAGCGGCGCAGCGCATGCAGGCCGCGAAAACGGGGCGACAGCGGCGTTTTCTCTTCCGGGAACTGCACCGTGATCTTGCGGGAGAAGGCGTACTTGCCGGTGATAGCCAGGCCCTTGAACAGTTCGAACAGCATGAAGCTGCCCAGAAAATCCTTGAGCGAGAACGGAGCCGACGTTGTTGCGGTATGCGCAGCAGACATGATGTTGGCGCTTCCAGTTATTTCCAGATATTGAACGGGGTCTGCATCCAGGCGCCGACCACGACCAGCCACACGAGCGTGACCGGAATGAAGATCTTCCAGCCCAGACGCATGATCTGGTCATAGCGGAAGCGCGGGAACGTCGAGCGAACCCACAGGAACATGGTGACCACACAGAAAGTCTTGGCACCGAGCCAGATCCAGCCGGGGATGAAGCTCAGAAACTCGAACGGCGGCAGCCATCCACCGAGGAACAGCACTACGCACAGGATCGAGACCAGCCACATGTTGGCGTACTCGGCCAGGAAGAACATGGCAAAGCTCATGCCCGAGTACTCGATCATGTGCCCCGCAACGATTTCGGACTCGCCTTCGACCACGTCGAAGGGGTGGCGGTTGGTTTCAGCCAGGCCCGAGATGAAGTAGACGACGAAGATCGGCAGCAGCGGCAGCCAGTTCCACGACAGGAACCCTACGCCCATTTCGGCAAAGGTACCCTTGCCCTGGACATTCACGATTTCGCTCATGTTCAGGCTGCCCGAAACCATCAGCACCACGACGAAGCAGAAGCCCATCGCGATTTCGTAGCTCACCATCTGCGCCGAGGCGCGCAGCGCGCCAAGGAACGCGTACTTCGAGTTGGAGGCCCAGCCCGCAATGATCACACCGTAGACCTCGAGCGAGGTGATGGCCATTACGAACAGCAGGCCGGCATTGATGTTGGCCAGCGCCATTTCGGGGCCGAACGGAATCACGGCCCATGCGACGAGCGCCGGCATGATGGTCATGATCGGGCCCAGCAGGAACAGGCCCTTGTTGGCGACCGTCGGAAGAATGATTTCCTTGGTCATCAGCTTGAGCGCATCGGCAATGGGCTGCAGCAGCCCCAGCGGTCCGATGCGGTTTGGGCCCACGCGAATCTGCGTGAAGCCGATGGCCTTGCGTTCCCACAGCGTGAGGTACGCCACGGCTCCCATCAAAGGAAGCACGACCACGATGATCTTGATCAATGTCCAGATCACGGGCCAGCCCGCGGACGTCCACCAGCCAGCGTTGATCAGCCCCTGGCCGAAAGCATGCACTGCGTCGATCATGCCAATGCCTCCTCGGCACGGGCCGATGCTGCCGTCACTGCGTTGCGCGCGTCAGCGGTGAGTTGCAGCGACGGTGCGCGGCGCACGATCGAATCGAGTTGGTAGATGCTCGCAACCACGGGTGCGGGAACCGCGCCACTGGCAGCCACGACCTTCGCGGCTGTTGCGTTGCGGAGCGCATCTGCCGGCACGGCGCCGTTGTCGCCAATGGTGCGGAGCACTTCTGCGGTCGATTCGAACGCAAAGCCGGGCAGGCCGAGCAAGTTGGCCAGCACGCGAAGCACCTTCCAGGCCGGACGCGTCTCGCCTTGCGGCTTGACGACGGCATGGAAACTTTGCACGCGGCCTTCGGCGTTGACGAAGGTACCGGGTGTTTCGGTGAACGGCGCGATGGGCAGCAGCACGTCGCTGAATTCGAGGTTGGCCTTGAAGGGGCTCAAGGTGACGACCATTTGCGCATTGCCGATGACATCGGCGGCTGCGGCACCCGCAGCAGAGTCGAACACCGGTTCGGTGTTGAGCAGCATTACAGCCTTGAGGCCGGAACCGGCTGCAAGCATGCGACCGGCATCGAGGCCGCCGTTCCTGGGGACCGCGCCGACGAGTTGCGCGCCCACGGTGTTGGCAGCTTCGGTCAGGTAGCCGACGGTGGCGCCAGTTTGCGCGCCGATCCAGTTTGCAAGAGCCAGCAGGCTGCTGGCTTGCGCGTGGTGGGCGGCGGCATTGCCGAGAAGAATAGCCTTGCGCTCACCGCTCAGCAGCGAAGCCGCAATGGCTTGTGCCGCGGCGTCGGGTGCGCTTGCCGGTGCGAGCGGTGCCGCTTGGCCGGTGGTCTGGCCAATAGCGGCGGCGATGCCTGCGAGCACTTCGACCCACTGGCCGGCGTCGACGATCGCGGCCTGCGCCACGCTCATGGCCCACGCTTCGCGATCGGCCATCAGGTTCGAGGAAGTCAGAACCGACAGCGCTGCACCCTTGCGCACGGCCTGGCGGATGCGTTGCGCGAACAGCGGATGGTCCTTGCGCAGGTTCGAGCCGATCACGAATGCACGCTGCAATTGGGTGAGCGATGCAATCGAGGTGCCGAGCCAGCGCACGCCTTCGAACGCCGTGAATTCGGCATTGCGCAGGCGATAGTCGATGTTGTCGCTGCCGAGTTCACGCGTGAGCATGGCGGCAAGCTGCAGCTCTTCGAGCGTGCTATGCGGGCTGACCAGCGTGCCGATGCTTTGCGCGCCGTGGTCGGCCTTGATCTGCTTGAGGCCATTGGCCACGTATTCAAGCGCGGTCTGCCAATCGACCTGCTGCCATTGGCCGCCCTGCTTGAGCATGGGCTGCGTGAGGCGTTCGGGGCCGTTGAGCCCTTCGTACGAAAAGCGGTCGCGGTCGGCAATCCAGCATTCGTTGACGTCTTCGTTCTCGAGCGGCACCACGCGCATCACGCGGTTGTTCTTGACCTGGACGATCAGGTTGGCGCCAGTGGAATCGTGCGGGCTCACCGACTTGCGGCGCGACAGCTCCCAGGTGCGGGCGCTGTAGCGGAACGGCTTGCTCGTGAGCGCACCGACCGGGCAGATGTCGATCATGTTGCCCGACAGTTCGGAGTCGACCGAATCGCCGAGGAAGGTTTCGATTTCGGAGTGCTCGCCGCGCTGGGTCATGCCGAGCTCCATCACGCCGGCCACTTCCTGGCCGAAGCGGACGCAGCGCGTGCAATGAATGCAGCGGCTCATTTCTTCCATGCTGATCAGCGGGCCGACGTCCTTGTGAAAGACGACGCGCTTTTCTTCTTCGTAGCGCGAAGAAGAACCGCCGTAGCCCACGGCCAGGTCTTGCAGCTGGCATTCGCCGCCCTGGTCGCAAATGGGGCAATCGAGCGGGTGGTTGATCAGGAGGAACTCCATGACCGACTGCTGCGCCTTGATGGCTTTCTCGCTCTTGGTGCGAACGATCATGCCCTGCGTGACGGGCGTCGCGCAGGCCGGCATCGGCTTGGGCGCCTTTTCCACGTCGACCAGGCACATGCGGCAGTTGGCCGCAATGCTGAGCTTCTTGTGATAGCAGAAGTGCGGAATGTACGTGCCCGCCTTGTCGGCCGCATGCATCACCATGCTGCCTTCGGTCACTTCGACCTTCTTGCCGTCGAGTTCGATTTCGATCATGAGTATGTTTCTTCTCGCGCTCAGGCTTGGACCGGTGCCTTCGGGACGTAACCCGGAATCAGGGCCTCGAACTCGTGACGGTAGTGCTTGATCATGGCGCGCACCGGCATGGCCGCTGCGTCGCCGAGCGCGCAGATGGTGCGGCCCTGGATGTTGTCTGCCACGGAGTTGAGCAGGTCCATGTCGGACGCCCTGCCCTGCCCGTTGTGGATGCGGTCCACCACGCGGTACAGCCAGCCCGTGCCTTCGCGGCAAGGCGTGCACTGGCCGCACGATTCGTGCATGTAGAAGTACGAAAGGCGCCGGAGCGACTCGACCATCGACCGGCTGTCGTCCATGACGATGACCGCGCCCGAACCCAGCATGGAGCCGGCCTTGGCGATGGAGTCGTAGTCCATCGTGCATTCCATCATGATCGAGGCGGGCAGCACGGGCGACGACGATCCACCGGGAATCACCGCCTTGAGCGTGCGCCCCTTGCGGACGCCACCGGCCAGCTCAAGAAGCTTGGAGAACGGCGTGCCCATGGGCACTTCGTAGTTGCCGGGCAACTCGACGTCACCGCTCACCGAATAGATCTTGGTGCCGCCGTTGTTCGGCTTGCCGCACTCGAGGTAGGCCTGGCCGCCGTTGCGAATGATCCAGGGCACCGCCGCGAAAGTCTCGGTGTTGTTGATGGTGGTCGGCTTGCCGTAGAGGCCAAAGCTGGCCGGAAACGGCGGCTTGAAGCGCGGCTGGCCTTTCTTGCCTTCGAGCGATTCAAGCAACGCGGTTTCCTCGCCGCAGATGTAGGCGCCGAAGCCGTGGGCGGCATGCAACTGGAAGTTGTACGTGCTGCCCATGATGCCGTCGCCAAGGTAGCCGGCAGCGCGCGCTTCTTCGAGGGCTTCCTCGAAGCGGTCGTAGCTCTGGAAGATCTCGCCGTGGATGTAGTTGTAGCCCACGCTGATGCCCATTGCATACGCGGCGATGGCCATGCCTTCGATCACGATGTGCGGGTTGAACTGCAGGATGTCGCGGTCCTTGCACGTACCCGGCTCGCCTTCGTCCGAGTTGCAGACGAGGTACTTCTGGCCCGGAAACTGGCGGGGCATGAAGCTCCACTTCAGGCCGGTAGGAAAGCCTGCGCCGCCGCGGCCGCGCAGGCCCGAGGCCTTCACTTCCGCAATCACCTGGTCGGGCGTGAGGCCCTCGGTGAGGATCTTGCGCAGCGCCTGGTAGCCGCCGCGCGCTTCGTAGTCGGCCAGGCGCCAGTTGGTGCCGTCGAGGCCGGCATAGATTTGCGGCTCGATGTGGCGGTCATGGAAGCAGGTCTGGACGCCAGTGGCCTGGAATTGCTGGAGCACTTGTTCGGGCGACATCATGCGGCCTCCCCCTTGGCGGTTCCAGTGGACGAGCGCAGCCCGTCGATGAGCTGGTCGAGCTTTTCGTTGCTCATGAAGCTGCACATGGTGCGGTCGTTGACCAGCATCACGGGCGAATCGGCGCAGGCGCCCAGGCATTCGCTCTGCTGCAGCGTGAACATGCCGTCGGCCGTGGTCTCGCCCATCTTGATGCCGAGCTTCTTCTCGAGGTGAACGAGCGCCGTGACGCCGTCACGCAGCTGGCACGGCAGATTGGTGCACACGTTGAGCTTGAACTTGCCCACCGGATGCTGGTTGTACATGTTGTAGAAGGTCGTGACTTCGTGCACGGCGATAGGCGCCATGCCGAGGTATTCGGCAATCTCGCGCTCGCGCTGGATGCTCACGTAGCCTTCGTCCTGCTGCACGATGGCCAGGCAGGCCATCACGGCCGACTGCTTGCCCGCTTCGGGGTACTTGGCGACCTCGCGTGCAAAGCGCTCGAGAATCGCGGGCTTCAGAGGAGCAGAAGGCGCCGTAGGCGCCGTGTCATGGTGGGTCGAGGAAGTCGTCATTCGCTCTTTCTCACCTGTCGATTTCGCCGAACACGATGTCCATCGTGCCGATCACCGCGACAGCGTCGGCGATCATGTGGCCGCGCGACATTTCGTCGAGGGCGGCGAGGTGCGGGAAACCGGGCGCACGGATCTTCAGGCGGTACGGCTTGTTGGCGCCGTCGCTCACGAGATAGATGCCGAATTCGCCCTTCGGGTGCTCGACGGCGGCATAGGCCTCGCCTTCGGGCACATGGAAGCCTTCGGTGAAGAGCTTGAAATGGTGGATCAGTTCCTCCATGTTCGCCTTCATCGATTCGCGTGCGGGTGCAGCGACCTTGTGGTTGTCGGTGATGACCGGGCCTGGGTTGGCACGCAGCCATGCCGAGCACTGCTGGATGATCTTGTTGGCCTGGCGCATTTCTTCAACGCGCACCAGGTAGCGGTCGTAGCAGTCGCCCGTCTTGCCGACCGGCACGTCGAACTGCATCTGGTCGTAGACGTCGTAGGGCTGCTTCTTGCGCAGATCCCATTCAACTCCCGAGCCACGCAGCATGGGGCCGGTGAAACCGAGGTTCAGCGCGCGCTCAGGCGTGACCACGCCGATGCCCACGGTGCGCTGCTTCCAGATGCGGTTGTCGGTGAGCAGCGTTTCATACTCGTCGACCATCTTCGGGAAGCGCTTGCAGAAGTCGTCGATGAAGTCGAGCAGCGAGCCCTGCCGGTTCTCGTTGAGCTTCTCGATGGCCTTTGCGTTCTTGATCTTGCTGACCTTGTACTGCGGCATTGCATCCGGCAGGTCGCGGTAGACGCCGCCCGGACGGAAATAAGCCGCATGCATGCGCGCGCCGGAAACAGCTTCGTACATGTCGAACAGGTCTTCACGCTCGCGGAAGCAATAGATGAGCATGTTCATCGCGCCGCAGTCGAGGCCGTGCGCGCCGAGCCACAGCAGGTGGTTCAGCAGGCGGGTGATCTCGGCGAACATCACGCGGATGTACTGCGCGCGGATCGGCACTTCGAGGCCCATCATCCGCTCGATCGCCAGGCAATAGGCATGCTCGTTGGACATCATCGACACGTAGTCGAGGCGGTCCATGTACGGCAGCGATTGGATGAAGGTGCGCGATTCGGCGAGCTTTTCGGTTGCGCGGTGCAACAGGCCGATGTGCGGATCGGCGCGCTGGATCACTTCGCCGTCGAGCTCGAGCACCAGGCGCAGCACGCCGTGCGCCGCAGGATGCTGGGGACCGAAGTTGAGTGTGTAGTTCTTGATTTCGGCCATATCAGTGCAAACCGCTGCCGTAGTTGTCTTCGCGAATCACGCGCGGCGTGATTTCCCGTGGCTCGATGGAAACCGGCTGGTAGATGACGCGCTTCTGCTCTTCGTCGTAGCGCATCTCGACATGACCCGACACCGGGAAGTCCTTGCGGAACGGATGGCCGATGAAACCGTAGTCGGTAAGAATGCGGCGCAGGTCGTCGTGCCCTTCGAACACGATGCCGTAGAGGTCGAAGGCCTCGCGCTCGAACCACGTGGCGGCATTCCACACAGGCTGGAGCGAATCGACCACCGGCAGGTCTTCGTTAGGCGCAAACACCTTGAGGCGCACACGCTGGTTGAGACTTACGGAAAGCAGGTGCGTGACGACGCAGTACCGATCACCCTGCCACTCGCCTTCGCGGTAGTCGGAATAGTCCATGCCGCAAAGGTCGATCAGTTGCTCGAAGCGGCAGCCGGGCGCATCGCGCAGCAGGGTGGCCGCTTCGATGTAGTCGGCAGCGCCGACCACCACGGTCACCTCGTCGAGCGCGATCGTCACGCTCCTGGCCTTGGCGCCCAGGGTTTCAGCGATGGTGGCGCGCAGCACCTCCGGCGATATTGCAAAGTCGGTCATCGTCGGCAATCTCTCAGGCGCGGGCAATGGTGTTGGTGCGGCGAATCTTCTGCTGCAGCTGGATCACACCGTAAAGCAAGGCTTCGGCAGTGGGCGGGCAACCAGGCACATAGACGTCTACCGGCACGATGCGGTCGCAGCCTCGCACCACCGAATAGCTGTAGTGGTAGTAGCCGCCGCCATTGGCGCAGGAGCCCATGGAAAGAACCCAGCGCGGCTCGGGCATCTGGTCGTAGACCTTGCGCAGAGCGGGCGCCATCTTGTTGCACAGCGTGCCGGCCACGATCATCAGATCGGACTGGCGGGGGCTGGGCCGAAACAGCATGCCGAAACGGTCGATGTCATAGCGAGCTGCGCCTGCGTGCATCATTTCGACAGCACAGCAAGCCAGACCGAAAGTCATCGGCCAGAGTGATCCGGTCTTCGCCCAGTTCACCACCGAGTCGTAGGTGGTGGTGACGAAGCCTTCCTTCATGACGCCTTCAATGGCCATTTTGATGATTCCTTGTCATTCCCAGTCGAGCGCGCCTTTTTTCCACTCGTAGGCAAAGCCCACGACGAGGATGGCGAGAAAGATCATCATGGCCCAGAAGCCGACGGCGCCGATTTCCTTGAGCGCAATGGCCCACGGAAAGAGAAAGGCAATCTCGAGATCGAACAGGATGAAGAGAATGGCGACGAGGTAATAGCGCACGTCGAATTTCATGCGCGCATCCTCGAAGGCCTCGAAGCCACACTCGTAGGGAGCGTTCTTCGCTGCGTCGGGCCGATTGGGACCCAGGATGTAGCCGATGACTTGCGGTGCGACACCTACACCGACACCGACCAAAATAAACAAAAGGACGGGGAGATAGGAATCGAGGTTCATCGGGAGATTTTCACCGCTTGCCACCGGCAGAAACACTCTGGACGAGGTTTTCTGCCGGTGAGATTTGGTGCGGTCGGCGAGACTCGAACTCGCACAGCTTTCGCCACTACCCCCTCAAGATAGCGTGTCTACCAATTTCACCACGACCGCGGTTTTTTGTTCGGATGGCATGAGGTACCTGTGAAGGTGTTTGGCTTTCCGAACAGCTTTAGAGTTTACCCTGAAATGAAGCCGTTTCTTACCAACGACTCCATGAAAACAACTTGATTATTTGCTCGGGATCTGGCCCGGGCCCGAAACAGGTGCTACAGGAGCCGAGGCAGGCGCATTGGCCGGCGCCGCGCCCGACGTACCCGCGGGAATCTGCCCGGGAATCTGCCCTGCGGCACCGGAAGCGGGCGAAGCTGGTGCACCCACAGCGGCGCGCTCAAGCAGGCTACCGCCACCCACAGGCCGTGCATGGCTGAAATAAGCCAACAGCAGCGTGCATGCAAAGAATACCGCTGCCAGGACAGCCGTGGTGCGCGAAAGGAAATTCGCGCTGCCGCTGGCGCCGAACAGGCTGCCCGCGCTGCCGCTGCCGAAGGCCGCACCCATGTCGGCGCCCTTGCCGTGCTGGATCAGGATCAGCCCGATCATTGCAAGGGCCGACAGCATCTGCACGCCGACCAAAAGATTGAGGACCACATTCATTCGTTCTTACTCCTAATTTGATGCAGCCGCCCCTCGCGTTCAGCGAGCGGCAGCGGAAATGATCTGCAAAAAGTCAGCCGCCTTGAGCGAAGCGCCGCCGATGAGGCCGCCGTCGATGTCTGGCTGCGCCAGCAGCTGCGCGGCATTGGCTGCGTTCATGCTGCCGCCGTAAAGAATGCAGATGCCGGCCGCGTGTTCGCTGGCGGCATGGTGCAGTTGCGCACGCAGCACAGCGTGCACCGCCTGCGCCTGCTCGGGCGTGGCCGTCTTGCCGGTGCCGATGGCCCAGACGGGCTCGTACGCCACGACGATCTCACTGATGCAGTGGCCGTTGACGTGGATCACTGCGGCCAATT
Source organism: Variovorax sp. 3319 (assembly GCF_031456585.1). NCBI lineage: Bacteria > Pseudomonadati > Pseudomonadota > Betaproteobacteria > Burkholderiales > Comamonadaceae > Variovorax > Variovorax sp. 3319. The sequence continues at coordinate 18,834 of NZ_JAVDUZ010000003.1, read as the reverse complement.
GGCGCTTGACCACTTCTTCGGTGCGCCCCGCTTCGCGCTCGGCCAGCGTTTCACCCACGCAGACGATGGGCGTGATGCCGTTCGCCAGGGCAGCTGCCGTCTTGGCCGCCACCGCTTCGTCGGTTTCACCGTGATACTGGCGCCGCTCCGAATGGCCGACGATGGCATAGCGCACACCGAACTCCTTCAGCATGGCCGCCGATTGCTCGCCGGTGAACGCTCCTTGCGGGTGCGCTGAAATATCCTGTGCGCCCAGCGCCACGGCCTTCGAGCTTGCCAGCAGCGATTGCAACTGGGCGAAATACGGAGCCGGTGCGCAAAGCGCGACATCGCACGCGGCCGGAGCCGCGGCCAGGCCTTGCAGCAAGGCGTTCACCAGCGATTCGTTGGCAGCCAGGCTGCCGTTCATCTTCCAGTTGCCGGCGATCAGCTTCTTCTTGGTTGTCATCGTGTTGTTGCCCGTCACCATGTCAGCACGATCTTGCCGATGTGCTGGTTGGATTCCATGAGCGCATGCGCCTGCGCCGCGCCGCTGGGTTCGCCGCCTGCTGCAAAGGTGCTGTGGATCACGGGCTTGACCGCGCCGCTTTCGAGCAGCGGCCAGACCTTCTCGCGCAACGCCTTGGCAATGGCGCCCTTGAACGCCACAGGCCGCGGACGCAGCGTTGAGCCGGTAATCACCAGCCGCTTGCGCAGCACCAGCCCCGCATTGAAGTCGCTCTTGACGCCGCCCTGCACCGCAATGATCACCAGCCGGCCGTCTTCAGCCATGCATTCGATCTCGCGCGCCACATAGTCGCCCGCGACCATGTCGAGGATCACATCCACGCCCTTGCCGCCGGTGAGCTTCTTCGCCTCTTCGGCAAAATCGCTCGTGCGGTAGTTGATGGCGTGGTCCGCGCCCAGCTTCTTGCAGGCTTCGCACTTGTCGTCGCTTCCGGCCGTGACGATCACCGTCGCGCCCAGCGCCTTGGCAACCTGGATCGCCGTTACGCCGATGCCGCTCGAGCCGCCCTGGATCAAAAGGGTTTCGCCCTTTTGCAGACGGCCCCGATCGAACACATTGCTCCAGACGGTGAAGAAGGTCTCGGGCAGCGAAGCCGCCTCGATGTCGCTCCATCCCTTGGGCACTGGCAGGCACTGCGCCACAGGCGCCACGCACAGCTCGGCATAGCCGCCGCCGGCAATCAGCGCGCAGACGCGGTCGCCGATCTTGAAACCCGCTTCGGCCAGCGCCGCAGCGTCGCCCGACACGATCTCGCCGGCCACTTCGAGGCCCGGCAAGTCGGAGGCGCCCGGAGGCACCGGGTAGTGTCCTTTGCGCTGCAACACGTCCGGACGGTTCACGCCGCTGGCTGCAACACGGATCAACAGTTCGCCCACGCCGGCCACCGGATCGGGACGCTCCACGGCGCGCAGCACCTCAGGGGCGCCGTACGAAGTGATTTCAATGGCTTTCATGGTCTTTGGCTTGCAACGCCCGTGTCCGGGCGTGGTTGGCGATCAAAAAAGTCGGCAACGGCAGAGCTGCCGTTGCGCCCTTCTTACTCTTGCGATTCGCGCGGTGCGTACGGCTGCTCGCCGGCGGGCGCCTGCGGCTGCTCGTTGCGCGGTTGCTGCTGCTCGTTGTTGAAACGAGGAGCGCGTTCGCCGCCACGGTCACCACCACGGTCGCCGCGGTCCGAACGCTCGCGGCGTTCGCCGCCGCGATCACCGCGATCGCCACGGTCTTCACGCGGTGCACGTTCCTGAAACTCCATGCCCGCCGGGCGCTCGCTCAGGGCCTTCATGGACAGCTTGACGCGGCCCTTTTCGTCCGTCTCGAGAACCTTGACCTTCACGATCTGGCCTTCGCTCAGGTAGTCGGTCACCTTCTCGACGCGTTCGTGCGCGATCTGGCTGATGTGCAACAGGCCGTCCTTGCCGGGCAGCAGGTTGATGAGCGCGCCGAAATCGAGGATCTTGGTAACCGGGCCTTCATAGACCTTGCCGATTTCGACTTCAGCGGTGATCTGCTCGATGCGCTTCTTGGCCAGTTCGGCCTTTTCCGGGTCGGTCGAAGCGATGGTGATGGTGCCGTCTTCGTCGATGTTGATCGTCGTGCCGGTTTCTTCCTGCAGGCCGCGAATGACCGCACCGCCCTTGCCGATCACGTCGCGGATCTTCTCGGGGTTGATCTTCAGCGTGGTCAGGCGGGGGGCGAACTGCGACACCTCGGTCTTGGCTTCGCCCATTGCTTCCTGCATTTTGCCGAGGATGTGCATGCGCGCTTCCTTGGCCTGCGCCAGTGCGACCTGCATGATTTCCTTGGTGATGCCCTGGATCTTGATGTCCATCTGCAGCGCCGTGATGCCGTTGGTGGTGCCGGCCACCTTGAAGTCCATGTCGCCCAGGTGATCTTCGTCGCCCAGGATGTCGGTCAGCACCGCAAAGCGGTTGTCTTCCTTGATCAGGCCCATGGCGATGCCGGCCACGTGCGCCTTCATCGGCACGCCGGCGTCCATCATCGAGAGGCAGCCGCCGCAGACCGAAGCCATCGACGAGGAGCCGTTCGACTCGGTAATTTCCGACACCACGCGAATGGTGTACGGGAACTCTTCCTTGGTCGGCAGCACGGCGACGAGCGCGCGCTTGGCCAGGCGGCCGTGGCCGATTTCGCGGCGCTTGGTCGAGCCCATGCGGCCCACTTCACCGGTGGCAAAGGGAGGCATGTTGTAGTGGAACAGGAAGCGGTCTTCGTACTCTCCAGCCAGCGCGTCGATGCGCTGTGCGTCACGTTCGGTGCCGAGCGTGGTCACGACCAGGCCCTGCGTTTCGCCGCGCGTGAACAGCGCCGAGCCGTGGGTGCGCGGCAGCACGGAGTTGCGGATTTCGATGGGGCGCACGGTGCGCGTGTCGCGGCCGTCGATGCGGGGTTCGCCCGACAGGATCTGGCTGCGGACGATCTTCGATTCGATCGAGAACAGCAGGTCGTTGACCTTGCCGGCGTCGAAGGGTTCGCCGCTTTCCTTCAGCGTGTTCATCACGCTGGCATTGGCTTCGCGCAGGGCTTGCGTGCGGGCTTGCTTGCTACGGATTTGATAGACGGCGCGCAGCTTTTCTTCGGCCAGGCTCTTGACCTTGGCGACGAAGGCTTCGTCTTCGGCCGGCGGCTGCCAGTCCCACACCGGCTTGCCGGCGTCGCGCACGAGTTCATGGATCGCGTTGATCGCAATGTTGGCTTGTTCGTGGCCGAACACCACGCCGCCCAGCATGATCTCTTCGCTGAGTTGCTGCGCTTCGGACTCGACCATCAGCACGGCGGCTTCGGTACCGGCAACCACGAGGTCCATCTGCGAATCCTTGCGGGCGGTCTGCCCCGGATTCAGCACGTACTGGCCGTTGATATAGCCCACGCGCGCAGCGCCGATAGGGCCGCTGAACGGAATGCCGGAGATCGACAGCGCGGCGCTCACGCCGATCATGGCGGCGATGTCGGCGTCGACTTCAGGGTTGAGCGACAGCGTGTGGATGACCACGTGCACTTCGTTCAGGAAACCCTCCGGAAACAGCGGGCGGATCGGACGGTCGATCAGGCGGCTGGTGAGGGTTTCGTGCTCGCTGGGCTTGGCTTCGCGCTTGAAGAAGCTACCGGGGATCTTGCCCGCAGCGTAGGTCTTCTCGATGTAGTCGACGGTCAGGGGAAAGAAGTCCTGGCCGGGCTTGGCCGACTTGGAGGCCACCACGGTTGCAAGGACCACGGTTCCGTCGATGTCGACCACCACGGCGCCGCTGGCCTGGCGGGCGATTTCACCGGTTTCCATGACGACAGTCTTGTCGCCCCATTGGAAGGACTTGGTGACTTTGTTGAAGAGGCTCATATTTGCTCCTGTTTTGATAGCGATTGACCTGCATGCATCACAGGTTTCGCAGGGGCGGAGGCTTCTCAGAACACGATGCCATTCCAGCGAAGCTCAGCGGGAACTTCATTGGAATGACACAGCTTCGCTCTGTTTTGGCACTCCGAAAGTGGATCGCGAAGTAAAAAACGCCTGAGCTAGCGGACTAACCCAGGCGTTTTTTCATGCGATTCGGTTTACTTGCGCAGACCCAACTTGGCGATCAGCGCGGTGTAACGGTCGGCATCCTTGGACTTGAGGTAGTCCAGGAGCTTGCGGCGACGGCTCACCATGCGCAGCAGGCCGCGACGGCCATGGTGGTCCTTGGCGTGCGTCTTGAAGTGGGGGGTGAGCTCGTTGATGCGGGCGGTCAGCAGTGCAACTTGCACTTCGGGGCTACCGGTATCGTTGGCGGCGCGGGCGTTGTCTTTGACGACTTCGGCCTTGATGGAGGCTGCGATCATGTTGAATTTCCTTGTTCCGGGATGTTTGACTTGCGGTGAGCGCTGGAACTGCCCTCACCGTGCGCCTTGCGGCATGCAAAGCCTCGGGATTATAGCTCGCCCCGGACTTGCGCGTTTACTGTCTGGATAGCCAGGTTTTAAGGCGCTCCACGCCCTGCACAAGGCGCTGCGGGTCCTTCGAAGCGAAGCACCAGCGCAGCCATCCCTGCGCTTCAGGGGCAAATGCGTTTCCGGGGGCCAGGCCCAAGCCGGCCTCGACGACCAGGCGCTTGGCAAGTGCGAGGGAGTCGCCGAAACCTTCGAGCCGGAAAAAGGCGTACATGCCGCCCTTGGCCGGAGCCACCTGCACGCCGGGCAGGGCCGCCAGCAGCGGCACCAGCGTGTCCCGGCATTGCTTCAGGTGGGCGACCACGCGAGGCGTGATCTCCGCGGTGTGCTCGATGGCGGCAACGGCGGCGCGCTGGGTAAAAACGCTCGCGCACGAGGTGTTGAACTCGATCAGCTTGCCGATGCCTTCGACCAGCGCCGGCGGCAGCACCAGCCAGCCAAGGCGCCAACCGGTCATGAGAAAGCTCTTCGAGAAGCTGTGCGTCACCACCAGCCGGTCGTCGGGCTTTGAAATGTCCAGAAAGCTCGGTGCGCAACCGTTAGACGTGGGCTCGAAGTAGAGCCGCTCGTACACCTCGTCGGCCAGGATCCAGGTGCCGGTTTCGCGGCAGTGGTCGAGCACGGCCTGCTGCTCTTCGCGCGTCATGGTCCAGCCGGTCGGGTTGTTGGGCGCATTGACGATCAAGAGCTTGGTCTTCGGCGTAACCGCCTTGCGCAACGCTGCAAGGTCGAGCGTCCATTCGCCATCGGCAGGCACCAGCGATACCGTGCGCACCACCGCACCAAGAATCGCGGGCTGCGCCGTGAGGTTGGGCCACACCGGCGTGACTGCAACCACTTCGTCTCCGGCGTCGACGAGCGCTTGCACCGCGAGCATCAGCGCGCTCACGCCACCGGAGGTCACGGCAATGCGCGAAGCATCGACCTTGGGATGCAGCTTGCTGGTGTAGCCGGCAATTGCCTCGCGCAGTTCGGGCAAGCCGAGGTTGTGCGCGTAGAAGGTTTCGCCGCGCTGAAGCGAATCGATGGCCGCCTGGCGGATCACTTCGGGCGTGACTTCGTCGCTTTCGCCGAACCAGAAGGCGAGCACGTCGTCGCGGCCGAGACCGGCATTGGCAACCTCGCGGATCTTGGAGGCTTCGAGGTTGTGGATGGCTTCACGCATGTGTTGGTTTTCCTAGCTTCTCTTCATCTTGCAGGTGGTCGGCAGTTCGGCACGTTCGGGTGCAATGGTCTTGACCACGCGAAAGCCGTAGCCAGAACCCTCGACATCGAACTGCACGCCCGGCCTGCCCTGCCTGTCCATCATGCCGACCACGAGCTGCTGCTGAAACTGATGGTCCGCAGCACGCATGCGCCCGCGCTGGCCGTAAAGGCTCACGTCGGCCTGTTCGAGGGCGCGCGCCACGGCGGCGGCCTCAACGCTGCCAGCGCGCTCGATGGCTTGCGCCAGCGATTCCACGAGCAACTGCATGCGCATGTGCACGTAGTCGTCGGCGGGCTTCGGAAAGCGCGCGCGGAACGCACGGTAGAACGCCTCCGACTGCGCCGTTTGCACGTTGGGCAACCAGTCGGCCACGGCGATCACGCGGCCAATGCCGGCATCGCCGATGGCGGCGGGCGCGCCGAGCGCGTTGCCGTAGAAGGTATAGAAGGTGCCGTTGAAGCCGCCTTCGCGCGCGGCCTTCACGAGCAACGTGAGGTCGTTGCCCCAGTTGCCGGTAAACACCGCCTGCGCGCCGCTTGCAATGATCTTGCTGGCGTAGGGCGCAAAGTCTTTCACCCTGCCCATCGGGTGCAACTCGTCCCCGACGATTTCCACATCGGGCCGCTGCACGCCCAATTGGCGTTTCGATTCGCGCAGCACCGCCTGGCCGAAGCTGTAGTCCTGGCCGATGAGGTATGCGCGCTTGAGCGTTGCGTCGTCCTTCACCACATCCATCAGCGCGGCCACGCGCATATCGGCATGCGCGTCGAAGCGAAAGTGCCAGAAGCTGCAGCGCTCGTTGGTGAGCACCGGGTCGACCGCTGCGTAGTTGAGAAAGATCACCCGGCGCGAGGGATCGCGCTCGTTGTTCTTCTCGATGGCGTCGACCAGGGCCGCGGCGGTTGCCGACGAGTTGCCCTGCAGCACGATGCGCGCGCCGTCGTCCATGGCTGCGCGCAGCGCCGAGAGCGCTTCTTCGTTCTGCCCCTTGCTGTCGTAGCGGTCGAGCTGCAGGGGCCGGGCGCCTCCGGGAACGCCCGGCAGCTTGACGCCGCCGCGCGCATTCACGCGCTCCACCGCCCACAGCAGATTGCGAAACACCGCTTCGCCCGTGTTGGCAAAGGGGCCGCTCATGCTCTCGATGAGCGCGAGGCGGATGGGGGCCGGCGGCGTTTGCGGCAAGGTTTGCGCCGGTGCGGCAAAGGCGGCCGCGCATAGCGCCAGCGCCGCAAATTTCAAGGCCTTGCGACGCCAAATAAAGGGGGGATTCATTGTCTTGAAACGGTTGCGGCCGCGCCTAGATGTGGTGGCAAGCGGCACTCATCTTTGAATGGCCGCGCAGTGTAAGGGACACACATTCTTGTCCCCATTGTGTTCATTCAGGAGTTCTTTCATGTTTTTCGCCCCCACCCTTCATACCGCCCGCTTCGCTCCCCGTTCGTACGACCGCGCGTTCGAGCGCTTCGTCAACGAAGCCTTCACCGGCGCCCGCAAGTCCCCGCTCGTCGAACAGGACGAAAAGAGCTGGACGCTCTCCGTCGATGTGCCCGGCCTTTCGCGTGAAGACCTCACCATCGGCATCGAAGGTGCCGTGGTCCGCATCGAAAGCAAGGCCGAAGCCAAGCGCCAGTTCAAGGCGGCCTACGAGTTGCCGCAAGACATCGACGTGAGCTCGAGCGAGGCCAAGCTCGAGAACGGCGTGCTCACGCTGAAGCTGGGCAAGCAAGTGCCGGCAAGCCGCGTCTCCGAGCTGCAGATCAACTGATCTTGCAAAGCCCACGCGAAGAAAGTGTCGTTAACTATTGTTTTTGACTTTGAAGACGCTCCTTATTCACAATAGGACAGTGATTAACGTCACATCATGTGACGTATTCACATTTTTCTTCTTTCTTCTTCGTGGGCGTCTCGCAGACGCACCGAATCGCTGACGGTGCGGATTCGGGTGCCCCTTAAGGCACGCCATGATCACGCACCTCAAGTCAGCCAATGACAATGAACGGTCCGATACGCTCCTGGTCTTCCTGCCAGGCGCTTATCTGAAACCCGACGAATTCGAGCGCGAAGGCTTCATCAGCGCAGTCCAGGAGCGCCACCTGGCCGCCGATTCACTGCTGGTGGACGCCGACGTTTCCTACTACTACGACCAGACCCTCAGCGAGCGCCTGCATGCGGACGTCATCGAGCCGCAGCGCGCCAAGGGCTACAAATCGATCTGGCTCGTGGGCATTTCGATCGGCGGCTTCGGCGCGCTGATCCACGAGTTGTCCAGGCCCGGCTCGGTCGATGGCATCGTCGCGCTGGCGCCCTACCTGGGGCGGCGCGTCCTCGGCGCAGAAATACACAAGGCTGGCGGCCTGCGCACCTGGCAGGCTCCCACCGGGCCTCAACCCGACGAGGAAGTCGATCGCAAGCTGTGGCCCTGGTTCCAGCAATACCTGGAACCCCAAAGGTCCAAGAACCTGCCGCAGCTCTATCTGGGCTTCGGCCTCAGCGACCGCTTTGCAAGCAACCACAAGCTGCTGGCAGATGCGCTGCCCGAAGGCCGGGTCTTCACTACCGAAGGCGGCCATGACTGGCCGCAGTGGCGCCAGCTGTGGCGCAACATGCTCGACGTGCTGCCGGTGCCCTCGCTCGGCCGCTCGCAGCGCCCGGCTGCTACGCGGGCAGCTGCCCCGGCGCCTCGGATGCCGTCAGCGAAGCCATGGGCCATCGCGGCTTGACGTCGAAGGCATAGCGTTCGCTGGCCTGCGCCAGGCCAGACTGCAGCCGCATGGCGGCCGCCATTGCGATCATCGCGCCGTTGTCGGTGCACAGATGCAGCTCAGGGTAGTGCACACGCACGCCGCGCCTGGCACATGCGGCGTTCAGTTGCTCGCGCAGGCTTCGGTTCGCGCCCACGCCGCCCGCAACCACCAGCCGCTTGAGGCCGGTTTGCCCAAGGGCAGCCAGCGACTTTTTCAGCAGCACCTCGACGATGGCGGCTTGCGTGGACGCAGCAAGGTCGGCCTTGGCCGCCTCCAGCCCGTCGCCGAGCTTCTTGGCCTGCGTCAGTACCGCGGTCTTGAGCCCTGCGAATGAAAAATCCAGATCGCCGCTGTGCAGCAGCGGTCGCGGCAGCTTGAACGCCTCGGCATTGCCCTCTTCCGCCAACTTGGCCAGCCATGGGCCGCCCGGGTAAGGCAGGCCCATGAGCTTGGCGCTCTTGTCGAAAGCCTCGCCCGCAGCGTCGTCGATGGTTTCGCCCAGCAACTCGTAGCGCCCCACGCCGTCGACCCGCATCAGCTGCGTATGGCCGCCCGAAACGAGAAGCGCCACAAACGGGAACTCCGGCGGATCCGCGCTCAGGAAAGGCGACAGCAAGTGCCCCTCGAGGTGATGCACCCCGAGCACCGGCTTGCCGAGCGCCGCTCCCAGGGCACACGCAACGCCCGCGCCCACCAGCAAGGCCCCGGCAAGACCCGGGCCGCGGGTATAGGCAACCACGTCGATCTCGCCCAGCGAGCGCCCCGCCTCCGCCATGACCGCTTCGGTCAGCGGCAGCACGCGGCGGATGTGGTCGCGGCTGGCAAGTTCGGGCACCACGCCGCCGTAGGCCTGGTGCATGGCGATCTGGCTGTGCAGCGCGTGCGAGCGCAAGAGCGGCAGCGCGTCGCCGTGCGTTTCAACCAGCGCCACGCCGGTTTCGTCGCAAGATGATTCGATTCCCAGAAGAAGCATTCGCAGGAGTGTAGGCGGCGCGGAATGCCCGTGCGGCACGGATGTTGCAGCAAGCCTTTTGCCTCTCCCTCCCACCATGAAATCCGGACTGAATTTCCTGATCGCCGCCAGAAAGTGCGAAATCGACGAGCTCGACCAGCTCGCGCGCACCAGCGACCTGGTCGGGCTGATCGCACGTCTCGTTCATGCGCTGCAGCGGGAACGCGGCATGTCCAATGTGTTTCTGGCCTCTCGCGGGGGCCGCTTCGCCGACCAGCGCGATCCGCAGATAGCCGAATGCCTGGCACTCGAACAAGAGGTGCGCGCCGGATTCGACCAGCTCGAAACCGAAGGCCGCCCGGGCGCGACCGCGGGCAACAGCGCCCGCCTCTTCAGCCGCATCGCCTGGGTGCTTCCCGGCCTGGATGGCTTGCCCGCGCTGCGCCGCCGCGTCGGCGCGCTCGAATTGACGCCAGCCCAGGCCACGGCCGCTTTCGCCAAGCTGGTCGCAGGCTTGCTGGCAGTGGTGTTCGAGGCCGCTGATGGCGCCACAGACCCCGAAATCTCGCGCCTCCTGGTCGCGATGTTCAACTTCATGCAGGGCAAGGAATTTGCCGGACAGGAGCGCGCCTTCGGGGCTGCGTCGTTGGCAATGGGGCGTACCGACGAGGCGCAGCGCCAGCAATGGCTGCACCTCATCGAACTGCAGGAGCGCTGCTTCCAGGTGTTCATCGACTTTTCGAGCAGCGGCGTGCTTGCGCTGTGGCACCAGAGCCAGTCCGACGCGGTCATGGCCGAAATCGAGCGCCTGCGCCGCATGAGCGTGACCTCGGCCCAGGCGGCTTCGGGGGCCGCGCCCGATGCCCGGCTGAGCCAGAACTGGTTCGACTGCTGCACCCGCCGCATCGACGCCATGAAGACCGTCGAAGACCGGCTGGCAACGGACCTGCGGGAGCTCTGCGCCCGCAAGATCGCGCAGGCCCGCGGCGAACTGCATAAATACCAGCAAGTGCTCGGCACCCTCGCACCGCAGGCGGAAGGCGCCGTCTTCTTCGACGACGCCGGCACCGAGGCCACGGCACCGGCCCAATACGGCCGCCACCTCGAACGCTCGGTGCTCGACATGGTGCAGGAGCAATCGCACCGGCTGCAGGCCATGAGCGAAGAGCTCGAAACGGTTCGTGCCTCGCTCAACGAGCGCAAGCTGGTCGAACGCGCCAAGGGCCTCTTGATGGCACACCGCCGCATGAGCGAGAACGAAGCACACAAGATGCTGCTGCAAACCGCCATGAACCAGAAGCGCCGATTGGTGGACGTGGCCGAATCGATGCTGGCCATGGCCGACTACCTGCCGCTGGACACGACATCGCGGCGCTGAACAGCCGCCTTCATGCGTTCGAAATGGTGCGCCGCACAACAAACGTGCATCGCACCCGCTTCCCGTCTCAGATGACCTTCTCGCCCACTGGCAGCCACTCTTTTGCTGCCTATTCGATAGCAACGAGGTAGCAAAAAGCGGCCGACAAAGCTGGCACGCAGCTTGCTCAAGCAGTACATGGACCCTCGGGTCCGAGGCAGGTGGCACCCAACGGCGGGTGTTGCCCACCGAAATTGGACAAAGGCGTCCCCCATCCCGCAAGGGCTCGTTTTCGAGCAGCCCCTGCGCGGTGCGGGACGCCTTTTTTGTTTTTGTCTTTCCTTTTGTTTGTTGTTGTTCTCAACCGGAGCCCGCCACATGACCGACCTGCTGAAAACCCGCCTCAGCCGCCGCCGCGTACTGCAAGCCGCCGCCATCGGCGCCGTGGGAATCGATCCCGCCCTGCGCGCTGCCGTCTGGGCCCAGGGCTCCGACAAGCCGGAAAAGGAAGAAGTGAAGATCGGATTCATCCCGCTGACCGACTGCGCCAGCGTGGTGATGGCCTCGGTGCTGGGCATCGACAAGAAGTACGGCGTGAAGATCGTGCCAAGCAAGGAAGCCAGCTGGGCCGGCGTGCGCGACAAGCTCTCCAACGGCGACCTGGACATGGCGCACGTGCTCTACGGCCTCGTCTACGGCATGCACCTGGGCCTGAGCGGCCCCAAGAAGGACATGGCCGTGCTCATGACCATCAACAACAACGGCCAGGCCATCACGCTGTCGAAGAAGCTCGCCGACAAGGGCGCCGTGGACGCCGCCTCGCTCGCCAAGCTCATCGCCAGCGAAAAGCGCGAATACACCTTTGCGCAGACCTTCCCCACCGGCACCCACGCCATGTGGCTCTACTACTGGCTGGCATCGGCCGGCATCGATCCGTTCAAGGACGTCAAGAACATTACCGTGCCGCCTCCGCAAATGGTGGCCAACATGCGCGTGGGCAACATGGACGGCTACTGCGTGGGCGAGCCCTGGGGCCAGCGCGCCATCATGGACGGCATCGGCGTAACGGCCATCACCACGCAGGACATCTGGAAGGATCATCCCGAGAAGGTGCTCGGCACCACGGGCGACTTCGTCAAGAAGTACCCCAACACAGCGCGTGCCGTCACCGCGGCCATCATCGAAGCAGGCAAGTGGATCGACACCGGCCTGCAGAACAAGAACAAGATGGCCGAGACCATTGCCGACAAGAGCTACGTCAACACCAGCGTGGATGCCATCAACCAGCGCATCCTCGGCCGCTACATCAACGGCATGGGCAAGAGCTGGGACGACCCCAACCACATGAAGTTCTACAACGGCGGCGCTGTGAGCTTTCCGTACCTGTCGGACGGCATGTGGTTCCTCACGCAGCACAAGCGCTGGGGTTTGCTGAAGGAGCATCCGGACTACCTGAAGGTGGCCGCGGAGATCAACCGCATCGACATCTACAAGCAAGCTGCCGCAGCTACGCAGACGCCCGTTCCCAAGGACGTGATGCGCACCAGCAAGCTGTTCGACGGCTCCGTATGGGACGGCAAGGACCCGAAGAAATATGCCGACTCTTTCAAGATCCACGCTTGAGACGCCAGAGGAGAAACACACCATGGTCAGCGCCGTCTTCCATTCCCCCCTCGACGCCTCGCTCCCTCTCCCTCGTGCGGGAGAGGGCCGGGGTGAGGGTGCGCCCCGCGCCGAAGCCGCCTCCCTCCCTGCCCCACTCGCCAAAGTGAAGAGGGAGCAAAAGCAACGCACATCCATCGACCTGCGCGCCTTCTGGATGCGCGTGCTTCCGCCGCTCGCGGGCTTCGGCCTGCTGGTGCTCATCTGGGAGTTGGTCGCCATGAAGAGCACCACCGGCTTTCCCTCGCCCATGGCCACCTGGCAACAGGCGCTCACGGTGTTCAGCGATCCGTTCTACAGCAAGGGCCCGAACGACCAGGGCGTGGGCTGGAACGTGCTCTCTTCGCTGCAGCGCGTGGCGCTGGGCTTCGGGCTTGCGGCCGCGGTCGGTATTCCGGCGGGCTTTGCCATCGGCCGCTTCGAGTTTCTCTCGCGCATGTTCAACCCGCTGATCAGCCTGCTGCGCCCCGTGTCCCCGCTGGCGTGGCTGCCGATTGGCCTGCTGGTGTTCAAGGGCGCCAACCCGGCCGCCATCTGGACCATCTTCATCTGCTCGATCTGGCCGATGGTCATCAACACCGCCGTGGGCGTGCAGCGCGTGCCGAGCGACTACATGAACGTGGCCAAGGTGCTCAACCTCAGCGAATGGAAGATCTTCACCAAGATCCTCTTTCCCGCCGTGCTGCCCTACATGCTGACCGGCGTACGCCTGGCCGTGGGCACCGCCTGGCTGGTGATCGTTGCGGCCGAAATGCTCACCGGCGGCGTCGGCATCGGCTTCTGGGTGTGGGACGAATGGAACAACCTCAACGTCGCCAACATCATCATCGCGATCTTCGTCATCGGCATTGTCGGCCTGGTGCTGGAGTTCGCGCTCATCAAGCTTGCAACCGCATTCACGTTCGAAGAGGTGAAGTCATGAATGATGATTCGAAGTACATCGAGATCCACGATGTCGAGCAGCGCTTCAAGACCGCCAAGGGCAGCTTCCTTGCGTTGCAGGGCGTCAGCCTGAATGTTGCCAAGGGCGAGTTCGTCACGCTCATCGGCCACTCGGGCTGCGGCAAGTCGACGCTGCTGAACCTGATTGCCGGGCTGACGGCGCCCACGCAAGGCGTGCTTCTGTGCGCCAACCGCGAAATCAAGGGCCCCGGCCCCGAGCGCGCGGTGGTCTTCCAGAACCACTCGCTGCTGCCCTGGCTCACCTGCTTCGAAAACGTGTACCTCGCGGTCGAGCGCGTCTTTGCGGCCACCGAGAACAAGGCTCAGTTGCGCGCACGCACCGATGCGGCGCTCGCGATGGTCGGCCTTGCACCCGCCGCGCAAAAGCGCCCCGGCGAAATCTCGGGCGGCATGAAACAGCGCGTGGGCATTGCACGCGCGCTTTCGATGGAGCCAAAGGTGCTGCTGATGGACGAGCCCTTCGGCGCCCTCGATGCACTCACGCGCGCCAAACTGCAGGACGAACTGCTCGGCATCGTGCAGAAGACCCAGAGCACCGTCGTCATGGTCACGCACGATGTCGATGAAGCGGTGCTGCTGAGCGACCGCATCGTGATGCTCACCAACGGACCGGCCGCCACTATCGGCGAGGTGCTGAAGGTCGATATCGCGCGTCCGCGCAACCGGGTCGAACTGGCCGAAGACCCGGTCTACGTGCACGCCCGCAAGGCCGTGATCGATTTTCTCTACACCCGCCAGGCGCACGTGGAGAAGGTTGCCGCCTGACACCAACAGCGGGGCGCAACCGGAGTCAGGACATGATGACTTGCAGGCTGTGTTCGTACCAGGCGGTAAGTCGCTCGAAAGTGTCGACCAGCACTTCGCTCGACCGCACCAGCGTGGCCCGGCCTTCGGGGCTCTCGAGTGCCTGCACCCCTCCGACAAGGCGCAGCCACTCGTCCCGCGCAGCCGCCAGTGCCGCCCGGATCTCGGGTGAACTGAGCGGCGCGCGCTCCAGTTCGAGTAGCGCCGCCTCGAATTCGTTCATCGTCGGAAGCAGGCGCTCGCGCGAGGTGCCGGCGGCAAGCGCCGAGGCAAGCAATGCATCCTTGGCCAGGCGCTGTGCACGCATGCGCTGCCTCCCGCAGATGTTGACGATGCGCAGCGCACGCCGCGCGCCGGAGGCTTCGAGCGCGTCGGTCAGCGCCTCGGCTGCGGCCAGCAACTCGTCGCCACGCCTGTCGATATCGGCCAGCGCCTGCGGCACCGCACGCGCTGCCAGCGCGGCGGAAAGCCCGCTCCAGGCCGCCTGCACGTCGCCAAGCGCACCCGCACCCGGCGCGCCAAGCTCGAGGGCGGCCAGATGATCCAGGTTCTGCTGCACCCGCTCGACCGATTGCGTGCGCAAGACGCGCGCGCGCTGCACGTCGATGCCGGCCAGCATCTGCGCCGCGATTCGCACCAGCCGTTGCGACAGCATCCGCAACTGCCCGGCGCGGTTGATCGCGTCGGCCCATTGCGCAGCCTCGATCACCGAGCGAGACACCTCGCCGAGCCGCAGGTTGGCGTGCATGGCCGCCCCACGCAGCAAGCCGAAGGCCTCGTCCTCGCCGATGCCGCGGGACGACATCAGCAAGCCCTTGGCGCGGTCGACCCATTTGCGTTCGTCCATGCGCGTGCGAAGGCCGTCCAGCTCGGTGCGGAGCGCCGCCTCGCGCTCCCGGCGTACGGGCGCCAGAACCATCAGCGCGCGAAGCGAGGCGCCGTTGAAAGTTTCAACCGGCAGCCATGCATGCACACCGAGCGCGACCAACGCCTCGTGCTGCGCGCTTTCCAGCGGCGCGCTGACAAGGCTCAGCGCACAAGGGGGCACGCCCTTCCATTCACCGAGAGCACCGAGCAATGCCTGCAACTGTTGCGCCGGCGCGGGCAGCCAGGCAATCACCTGTTGCGGTGCAAGCGCGCTCACCTTCTGCACCAGCGTGTGGCAGGTGGCTCGCTCGCCCGCGGCCACGCCGGCGCTCGCCAGCGCCTGCTGGAGCGCCTCCGGCAGCGGCGCGGACTCGGCGAATTCATTGGGCAGAACGACAAGAAGGGACATCATGGAAAAGCGGTTGAAGGCACGACAAGCATAGGCCAGGCCCGCGCGTTTTCGCGGGCACGTCTCTTGCATCGATCGGGCTGCGGTGTAACGAAGCACCGCTTTGGTGAGGCTGCAGGCTCCTGCATCCGTCCTGGCTGCGCAATGGCCGGGAAGCACCCCCACGCCGACAGCGTCCGCTGCCGGCACCCCGCCCCAACCCCGTCCGTCGACTCGGCCCTCCACAGGCTGCGCCGCGGCATTTCGCACGATTGAACACCATGTCCAGTTTCAGGACCTTCTTGCACTCAGGCCACGGCCCGACGTTGTTCGCGGCCTTTCTGTACTTCTCGTTCTCCTGCTGCATCTGGGTGCTCAACGGCGCCATGGCGCCGTTCATCGGCGAAACCTTCGATCTCTCGCCCGCGCAAAAGGGCCTGATGCTGTCGGTGCCCATCATTGCGGGCGCGCTCATGCGCTTTCCACTGGGCATCCTCTCGCAATACATCGGCCGCAAGAACGCCACCATGGTCGAGATGGGCATGATCGCCGTGGCCATGCTGTTCGGCTTCTTCTTCGTGAAGAGCTTCAACGACCTGCTGGCCATGGGCGTGCTGCTGGGCATTGCGGGCGCCAGCTTCGGCGTGGCGCTTTCGCTGGGCTCGGGCTGGTTTCCGCCGCAGCACAAGGGCCTGGCCATGGGCTTGGTGGGTGCGGGCAACGTGGGCACCGCGGTGTCGGTGCTGGTGGCACCGCCGCTCGCGCAATGGCTCGGCTGGCAGGCGGTGTATGCCGTGGCGGCCGCGGCCATTCTGGTGCCGATGGTGGTGATGGTGGTGTTCGCCAAGGAGCCGCCAGACGTCGACAGCCATGCGAGCTTCCGCGAGCACATCGCCTGCCTGTTCGAGAAAGACGGCTGGGTGTTCAGCCTGATCTACGGCGTGACCTTCGGCGGCTTCATCGGCCTTACGACCTTTCTGCCCTCTTACTACTACGACCAGTTCGGCGTGAGCAAGGTGCAGGCCGGGCAACTCACCATGCTGGCGGCCTTCATGGGGGCGGCGGTACGCATCGTGGGCGGCTGGATCTCCGACCGCTGGGGTGGCGTGAACACGCTCACGGTGGTGCTGCTCGTGGTGGCCGCCGGGCTGGTGCTGGTGGGCATTTCGTCTTCCTCTCTTGCACTCACCACGCTGCTTCTGATCTTGTGCTTTGCCGCGCTGGGCGCAGGCAACGGCGCGCTGTTTCAACTGGTGCCGCTGCGCTGGCCTACCAGCACCGCGGTGGCCGGTTCGATGATCGGCGAGATCGGTGCGCTGGGCGGCGGCCTGGTGCCCAACGCCATGGGCCTGTCGAAGCAATACCTGGGCAGCTACGTGTGGGGCTTCGTGTTCTTCGGCGTGCTGTCGCTCGTCATGCTGGGCGTGATGCGCGTGATGCAGATCCGCTGGACCCGCACCTGGGCCGAAAAAGGTGGCCGCGCACGCACCTCGCCCTCACCTGCTCCAGCCAAGTACACCGCTCCACCGAAGGCGACGCGGCCATGACCCTTTCCCGTTCGCCGTCAGCGTGGCAAAAACAGCAGCCACACCACGAGCAGTGCGTTGAACAGCAACGACACGGCGAGCGCGATCTTGTACAGCGCGGCCGGGTCGCGGCGAATCAGCGGCGTGGCGGGCGGCGCGCCGACCGGGCGGGAAGCACCCCGCTCCAGCGCAAGCAGCATTTCCTCGGCGGTTTCGAAGCGCTCCCTCGGATCGCGCGCAACGGCCTTGCGCACCAGATGGTCGAGCCACACGGGCACATCGGGCCGCAGGCGCGAGAGTGCGACCGGGTCGCGCCGGTAGCGCGCCACCTGGTAGGGCTCGATCTCGCCATAAGGCAAGTGCCCGCCAAGCCACTGATAGAGCGTAACGCCGAGCGCGAACAGGTCGCTGCCGGTGTCGGCATGCGCGCCCTCCCATTGCTCGGGGTTGATGTAGCTGGGCGTGCCCGCATGCAGCTCGCGCTGGGCCGCGCCTTCGCGGCCCGACAGCGCCACCCCCAAGTCGAGAATGCGCCACCGGCCATCGTCGCCCAGATGCAGGTTGCCCGGCTTGATGTCTCGGTGCACCACGCCGTGGCGGTGCAGCCGGCCCAGGGCCTTGGTCACCTGAATGGCAGCAGCAACCACTTCGGCGACGGCACCGCGGCTGCCGGACTTGCGCATCTGCTCCAGCGTGCGGCCGCCATGCCAGTCGAACACGATGTAGAGCGCGCTGGCGTTCTCGGCACGCTCGTGCACACGCACGAAACCGCCGCTTCCTACGCGCTGGCCCAGCCAGGCCTCGTGCGCGAGCATCGCGCGCTCCTGCGGATCGCTGGCGCGCGAGGGGTGCAGCGTCTTGAGCGCCACCAGTTCGCGCGTGGCGGCATTGCGCGCCTGGTAGAGCAGGTGCACGCCGGTGTCGGCCACCAGCGCGGTGACCACGTAGCCGTCGAGCACGTCGCCCACCTTCAGCAAGGGCGGCGGCGCCAGGCGGCGTCCGTCGCCAAGCTCGTCGTCCAGTTGCCGCGGATCGAGGCCGACCACGCGAATGACCAGAGCGGTCGCGTTGTCGCGCGTCGCGGCATCGAGCGCCGCATTCACCAGCGCCTCGCTCGCCTGCTCGGCGCTGCCCTGCAAGGCGAGCGCGGCCAGCCGCTGCGGCTTGAGCACGCCGTGCACACCGTCGGACGTGAGCACGAAGCAATCTCCCACGCGCACGTCGCCCTGCGCATAGTCGACACGCACCTGGTCGTCCAGGCCTATGGCGCGCGTCAACCGGCTGCGCATGTCGGGATGCTCGAAGGCATGGTCCTGCGTGAGCGGCATGGCCGGCTCGCCGCCGACGCGCACGCGCCATGCGCGGGTGTCGCCCACATGCGCCAGCGTATAGCTCTGGCCATGCAGCACCAGCGCCGTGAGCGTGGTGAGCGCCGTAGCGGTGCCCTGGCGACGGCGGTTGTGATCGGCGAGCCAGGCGTTCTGTGCCGCAACCAGGCGGTCGAGCGCAGCGGTCGGCTCCCATGTGGCGGGCGTGGCGAAGTAGTCGGCCAGAAGTCCCATCACGGTGGTCTGTGCCGCTTCCAGGCCGCGTCCGCCGGTGGACACGCCATCGGCAATGGCGGCAATGAGCCCGCGCGACTCGTCGCCCGGCGGTGCGTTGACGGCACCGGCAAAGTCTTCGTTCACTTCGCGCGGCCCGCGCTGGCTGCTGTAGCCGATGTCCACTTCAAAGCTCATGGCGCCATTCTCCATGTGCTTTCCACGTGCTTTGCACGCTCGCCGCGTGCTTCCCTTGCTTGATACGTTGAAAGGCCCCACCCATGAATAAACCCAAGCTCGTGATGGTCGGCAACGGCATGGCCGGCGTGCGCACGCTGGAAGAGCTGCTGAAGCTCGCCCCGGACATGTACGA
>NZ_JAVDUZ010000002.1:167500-588249 GCF_031456585.1 Variovorax sp. 3319 | reverse complement strand
ATGATGTCGACGATCTTCTTGGACGAGGTGTTGATGGAGCCCATGGTGTCCACCACCTGGCTGACCACGCCGCCGCCGCGCACGGCCACTTCGGAGGCCGAAAGGGCCAGCTGGTTGGCCTGGCGGGCGTTGTCGGCGTTCTGCTTGACGGTAGAGGTGAGTTCTTCCATCGAAGCGGCTGTTTCTTCGAGCGAGCTGGCTTGCTCTTCGGTGCGCGATGACAGGTCCTGGTTGCCTGCGGCAATCTGCCCAGAGGCGGTGGCGATGGCGTCGGTGCCGGTGCGCACTTCGCCCGCCACCTTGGCAAGGCTGTCGCGCATGCCCTGGATTGCGTGCAGCAAGCTCTCCTGGTCGCCGCGCTTCAGGTCGATGCGAACCGCGAGGTCGCCATCGGCAATGCGGTGCGCAATGGCTGTCGCGTCTGCGGGCTCGCCGCCGAGCTGCTTCAGCAGGCCGCGCGAAATTGCCCAGCCCAGAACGAGCAGCCCCGCGGCCAGCACCGCCGCACCGATCGACAGGGCAATGATCCGGCCCATGATCGTGGTTTGCACCGTGTCCACATAGACGCCTGAGCCGATGATCCAGCCCCAGGGTTCGAAGCCCTTGACGTACGAAACCTTGGGCACCGGCTTGTCGCTGCCGGGCTTGGCCCACAGATAGGGAACGAAGCCCGCGCCGCTGGCCTTGACGGTGTCGACGAACGAGACGAACAGCCGCTTGCCGTTGGCATCCTTGTTGGACGACAGATCCTTGTTCTCCAGCGCCGGGCTGATCGGATGCATCACCATGCGCGGCTGCATGTCGTTGATCCAGAAATACTCGGTGCCGCTGTAGCGCAGGCCGCGAATCGCCTGCATGGCCTGCTCCTTGGCCTGCGGCTCGGTCAACGTGCCCTTGGCCACGAGCCCGTGGTAATGGGTCAGCAGGCCATGCGCGCTTTCGACCACCTGGCGCACGCCGGCCTGGCGCTCCTCCAGGATGAGCTTGCGCTCCGAAATCAGGAAAAGGGCAGTCAGGGCCGCCACGCCCATGATGGCGCTGGCCGTGAACAGCCCGAGCTTCTGGCCGATGCGCAGGCCACGGGGATTCAAACGGTTGAACATTAGTCTCTTCCTAGGGTGGATGTCTTTTGTGCGGTTCTGTCGACAGGTTTATCGGCAGGTCCGCGCAAGACTTGAGGCCATTAGTTCAAAATTCCGTCCAATCGCCGGCTGCGGTGCTGGCCGCGGCCAGTTGCCGGGGTGCGGTAGCCTCGCTTTTGCTGCCCAGCGCAGGGCGCAGAGCCCTGGGAGCGGACTTGAGGGGCCCGATTGCCGTTCGTGTCGCAGGCGCCGCAAACGTCAGCTCGCCACGCTGCGGCTGCGTGCCGGGCTCCAGCCTGAACACGCTCACAGCGCTCACCAGGCTGGCGGCCTGCTCCTGCATCGATTGCGCCGCAGCAGCGGCTTCTTCGACCAGCGCCGCGTTCTGCTGCGTCACCTGGTCCATCTGCGCGATGGCCTGGTTCACCTGCTCGATGCCGGTGCTCTGCTCCTGGCTTGCCGCGGTGATCTCGCCGATGATGTCCGCGACACGCTTGACGCCGCTCACGATCTCTTCCATCGTCTTGCCGGCTTCGCCCACCAGGGCGCTGCCCACATCGACCTTGCCTACCGAGTCGTCGATCAGGCCCTTGATTTCCTTGGCGGCCGCGGCCGAGCGCTGCGCAAGGCTGCGCACTTCGGAGGCGACAACGGCAAAGCCCCTGCCCTGCTCGCCCGCCCGGGCGGCTTCGACGGCCGCATTGAGCGCCAGGATGTTGGTCTGGAACGCAATGCCGTCGATCACGCCGATGATGTCGACGATCTTCTTGGACGAGGCATTGATCGAGGCCATGGTGTCGACGACCTGGCCGACGACGTTGCCGCCCTTGATTGCGACTTCGGAGGCGGACAGGGCCAGCTGGTTGGCCTGGCGGGCGTTGTCGGCGTTCTGCTTGACGGTCGAGGTGAGCTCTTCCATCGAGGCGGCGGTTTCTTCGAGCGAGCTGGCCTGCTCTTCGGTGCGCGAAGACAGGTCCTGGTTGCCTGCGGCAATCTGGCCCGAGGCGGTGGCAATGGCATCGGTGCCGGTGCGCACGCCGCCGACCACAGTGGCCAGGCTCGTGTTCATGTTCTTCAGGGCCTGCATCAAGAGGCCCGTCTCGTCGGTGGACGACGATTCGATATGGCTCGTGAGGTCGCCGCCCGCAACGGTTTGCGCCACGCGCACCGCCTCGTTCAACGGGCGGGTAATGCTGCGGGTGAGGAGCCACGCCAGCACGGCGCCGAGCAGCAGCGCAACCACGGCCAGCACAATCACGTTGGCACGGCCAGCGCGGTTCAGGCCCTCCACGGCGTCGGCGGCCTTGTCGATCCGTTCCGCCTGGTGCGTCAGCATGCTGCGAATGCTCGCGTCATACACGTCGAGCATGGGCACCAGCTTGTCGTTGGTGAGCGCAGCGGCCTCGTCCTGCTTGCCCTCGCTCTTCAGCTTGAGAATGGCGTTGCGCAGGTTGACGTACTGGCTGCGCTTTTCCTTGATGTCGGCGCTGATCGCCTGCTCTTCGGGCGAATCGAGCATGGCCTCGAGCTTGGACTGCGTTTCGGAAATGCTCGCACTGGTCTTGCTCATGTGCTTTTGCAGATACTCCTGCACTTGCGCATCGTTGCTCTTGACCAGCGCGAAGGTGCGCACGCTGTTGCTGCTTGTGTTGAGCAGCCAGTTGGCGGCCAGCCGCTCTTTGACCAGCGAGCGCTCCACCATCTCCTGTACCGCGTGGCCCACGCCTTGCAAACGGAACACGCCGATGCCTGCAATGCACGCCATGAGTGCCAGCACCAGGGCAAAACCGATGCCAAGCCGCGTGCCAATTTTCAGGTTCTTCATTTCGGTTGCTCCGTATGTATCAATGTCAGGTGAGTTTTTCGATCAGGCCCATCTCGTCGCTGGACATCAGCTTGTCGATGTCCACCAGGATGAGCATCCGCTCGTCCAGCGTGCCCAGACCGATCAGGTAGTCCGTGTCCAGCACGGCGCCCATCTCGGGCGCGGGCTTGATCTGCTCTGCGCTCAGCGTGATCACGTCCGACACGCTGTCCACCACCATGCCCACCACGCGACCGCCGATGTTCAGCACGATCACCACCGTGAACTGGTCATAGGTCGGTGCGCCCAGCTGGAACTTGATGCGCATGTCGATGATCGGAACGATGATTCCGCGCAGGTTCACCACGCCCTTGATGTATTCGGGCGCATTGGCAATGCGCGTCACCGCGTCGTAGCCGCGCAGCTCCTGCACCTTCTGGATGTCGATTCCGTACTCTTCCTGGCCCAGCGTGAAGGTCACGACCTCCAGCCGGCTGGAAACGGCGGGCGCCGCGCCGCCCCGGAGGTTTTGTTGTTGTGCGGGGGCGATGATCTCTGCCATATGAATTCCTTCAGCTGAACTTCTGCATGATGCGAACGAGCTTCTGCCCGTACTGGGGATCGGTTGCGTAGCCGGCCTTCTGCAGGCCATGCGCTGCCTCGGCCGGCGTATCCGCCGCCAGCACGTTGGCGTAGCGCGGATTGCGGGTGATGAACTTGGCGTAGTCGGTAAAGGCTTCGTCGTACGAGGCGTAGGCCCTGAACTTGGCGCGCACGCGCTGCGGTTCGCCGTCCACGTACTCGGTGGTGGTGGTTTCCACCACGGGGCCCTTCCAGCTGCGGTCGGCCTTGATGCCGAACAGGTTGAAGCTCTGCGTGCCGTCGTCCGCGCGAATCTCGCGCTTGCCCCAGCCCGATTCGAGCGCGGCCTGCGCAAGAATGAGCGGCGCGGGCACGCCGCTGGCGGCGCTTGCCACCTGCGCGGAGCCGCCCATGCGCTGCACGAAACTGTCGACGTTGCCTTGCAGCGACGCAACGGCTGCCGCTGCCGCCGGACGTTCGCTGTTGCGCTGGTAGATGCTCAGGTCGACCGGTGCGGCAGCCTGCCTTGCAGGCACGGACGAAGACGGTGCAGCCGAGGACGATGCGGCCGAGGCCGGTGCAAACGACGACGGTGCGGAGCCGAGCGGAATGCCCGACTGCGGCGTGATCGGAAAGCCCGGGCGCGGAGCCAGCGACATGCCCTCCACGCCGCTCTCCGATTCGCCGCCCGACGCCGCGCTGCGGCTGAGCTGCGCAAGCATTGCCTCGGCCAGGCCCACGCCGCGGCCCGAGAGGTTCTGCGCAAGCTGCTGGTCGAGCATCGAGAGGTAGACCTTCTCGTCGCGGTTCTCGAGCAGGCCGCTGGAGGGCGTGGCCTCGCGCATGCTCTTGAGCACCATGTTCATGAACAGCGCCTCGAACTGCCGCGACACCTGCTTCAGGCCTTCGTCAGGCGAGTTGCGAACGGTGTAGCGCAATGCGTCGACGCTCTGTACGTCGAGCGCAAGACGCTGGTCGAGCGCGCCGCTTCTGCTTTCTGGAATTGCCATGCCGGTGTTCAGATGATTTCGAGCTCGGCGCGCAGTGCGCCGGCGGACTTCATGGCCTGCAGGATGGACACCAGGTCTTGCGGATTGGCGCCCAGGCTGTTCAGGCCCTTGATCACGTCGGCCAGCGAAGCGCCGCCGCGCACCATCTGCAAGGCGCCGCCGCCCTGGTTGATGGAGATTTGCGAGGTTTGGCCGACCACGGTATTGCCGCCTGCGAATGCGTTGGGCTGGCTCACCACGGGATCGGTGTTGATGACCACTGAAAGGTTGCCGTGCGCCACGGCGCAGTCGTTCACGCGCACCGCCTGGTTCATCACCACCGAGCCGGTACGCGCATTGACGACCACGCGTGCCACCGCCTGCGTGGGCGTGACCTCGAGGCTTTCGAGCTGCGCGAGAAAGCCGACACGCTCTTGCTGTGCGGGTGCCTGCACCTGGATCACGCGGGCATCGAGCGCCTGCGCGGTGCCGGGGCCGAACTGCCGGTTGATGGCATCGACCGCGCGCTGCACCGTGCCGAAATCGGACCGGTTGAGTTCGAGCGAGAACATGCCCTCGCCGCCCACGGGCGCCTCGACGCCACGCTCCACCAGCGCGCCGCCGGGAATGCGTCCCGAGCTGAGCTGGTTGATCTGCGCCTTGCTGCCGTTGGCCGATGCGCCGGCACCGCCGACCACCATGTTGCCTTGCGCAATGGCGTACACCTGCCCGTCGGCACCCTTGAGCGGCGTCATGAGCAGCGTGCCGCCGCGCAGGCTCTTGGCATTGCCCATGGACGACACGGTCACGTCGATGTTCTGGCCCGGGCGCGCGAACGAGGGCAGCGTGGCCGTGACCATGACCGCCGCCACGTTCTTAAGCTGCATGTTCACGCCCTGCGGAATCGTGATGCCGAGCTGCTGCAGCATGTTGTTCAGGCTTTGCGTGGTGAACGGCGTCTGCATGGTCTGGTCGCCCGTTCCGTCCAGGCCCACCATCAGGCCGTAGCCGATCAGCGGGTTGTCGCGCACGCCCTGGATGCTCGCCAGTTCCTTCAGGCGCTCGGCATGGGCGGGTGAATGCAGGGCCATGGCGCACAGCGCCAGCAGGCCGACACGGCGCACGGTATTGCAGATGTTTTTCATGGTCTAGAACGGCATGACATTCAGGAAGAAGCGCTGCATCCAACCCATGTGCTGCGCCTCGTCGATATAGCCCTTGGCCGTGTATTCGATGCGTGCGTCGGCCACCAGGGTCGACGGCACGGTGTTGTTGCCGGAAACCGTGCGCGGATTCACCACGCCCGAGAACCGGATGTATTCGGTGCCCTGGTTGATGCCCATCTGCTTCTCGCCGCTGACCAGCAAGTTGCCGTTGCGCATCACATCGACCACCGTGACGGTGATCACGCCGTTGAAGGTGTTGTTGGCGTTGGCGCCGCCCTTGGCGTCGAGCTTGTTGCCGCCGGACAGCTTGGCGTCCTGGCCGTTGAGCAGCGAGCCCAGCAGCTTTGGAATGCCGCCTGCAAAGTCGGCGGCCAGGCTGCCGGTGCGGCTTGCGGAGGCGCCGGAGTTCTTGCTGGCGTTGACCCGCTCGCTGATGACGATGGTCAGGATGTCGCCCACGTTGCGGGGCCTGCGGTCTTCGAACAGTGCGCTGCCGCCGGGACCGTCCTGGAAGATCGCGCCGTTCGCGCGCCGCGGCGCAGAAGCCATGGTCTCCGCCCGCGCCGTCATCGGCTGGTGCACCAGCGGCTCGCGCGGCACCTGCGCGCAGCCCGTGGCCAGCACGACGGCCAGCGCCGACAAGAGAAGTGCGCGAAGACTGTGGGAGGTCATAACTGTGCGAGGCGCTGCAGCATCTGGTCCGAGGTTTGGACCGCCTTGCTGTTGATCTCGTAGGCGCGCTGTGTAGCGATCATGTTCACGAGCTCTTCGACCACGTTGACGTTCGATGCCTCGACGTAGCCCTGGCTCAGGATGCCGGCGCCGTCCACGCCCGGGTTCACCTGGTTGGGTGCGCCCGATGCGTCGGTCTCGGCGTAGAGGTTCTCGCCCTTGCTCTGCAGGCCGGCGGGGTTCAGGAACGTGGCCAGTTGCAGCTGTCCGACCTGCACCGTGTTGGTGGAGCCTGCCTGCGTGATCGAAACGATGCCGTCGCGGCCGACAGTCAGGCTGGTCGCGTTGGCGGGCAGCGTGATGGCCGGCTGCACCGGAAAGCCGCTGGCCGTGACGAGCTGGCCGTCGCGGTCGGTCTGGAAGGAACCGTCGCGCGTGTACGAGGTGGTGCCATCGGGCATCAGCACCTGGAAGAAGCCGCCGCCGTTGATGGCAACGTCCGTCGGCTTGTCGGTCTTGGTGAGGTTGCCCTGCGAGTGGATGCGCTCGGTTGCGACCACGTGCACGCCGGTGCCAACCTGCAGGCCCGAAGGCAGGCGGGTCTGGTCCGAAGTCTGGCCGCCAACCTGGCGCAGGTTCTGGTACATCAGGTCCTCGAACACGGCACGGCTTCTCTTGAAGCCCGTGGTGCCGACGTTGGCGAGGTTGTTCGACACCACGTCGAGTTGGGTCTGTTGTGCATCGAGACCGGTCTTGGCGATGTAGAGCGAGCGCATCATGATGAAAAATTCCTTGGGAGTTGTGTGAGGCGCAGGCTTAGCCGTACGCCAGCAGCTTGTTGGCCGATTGCGCGTTGTCGTCCGCGGTGCGCATCGACTTCATCTGCATTTCGAAGCTGCGGGCGTTGGCGATCATGGCCACCATGGCCTCGACGCCGTTGACATTGCTGCCCTCGACGGCACCGGTGGTCACTGAGACAGCGGCATCGGCTTCAGCGGGCGGCAGGCCCTCGCGCATGCGAAACAGGCCGTCGGCGCCACGCACCAGGTCGGCCGTGGGCGGGTTGACCAGCTTGAGGCGGCCCACCTCGGCAATGCCGATGGCAGGGTCGCCGGCGCCGCGCGCCGTGACGAGGCCGTTGGCGGCAATGGAGACGGCGGAGCCGGGCGGCACCACGAGCGCGCCGGCATCGCCGAGCACCGGGCGTGAGCCCATGGTGGTGAGCTGGCCTTCGGCGTTGACCTGCAGGTTGCCCACGCGGGTGTAGGCTTCGCCGCCGTCAGGCGTCTGCACCACGAGCCAGCCGTCGCCGTGCACCGCTACGTCGAGTGCGCGGCCGGTTTCGGTGAGCGGACCGTGGCTGAAGTCGGCACCCGGCGTGGTGGCAACCACGTAGGAGCG
The DNA here is from genome assembly GCF_031456585.1 of Variovorax sp. 3319. Classification (NCBI taxonomy): domain Bacteria; kingdom Pseudomonadati; phylum Pseudomonadota; class Betaproteobacteria; order Burkholderiales; family Comamonadaceae; genus Variovorax; species Variovorax sp. 3319. The sequence goes on along the minus strand of NZ_JAVDUZ010000002.1, from coordinate 580,553 downwards.
TGTCGACGCTTCCGGGCCGCCGCCGGTCACCGGCACTGCGCGAAAGCTGTTGATCTGCGCGCGGAACCCGGGAGTCGAGGCGTTCGCCATGTTGTTGGCGACGGAGGCTTGCTGCTCCATGGCCTGCTTGGCGCCGCTCATGGCGACATACAGCATGCGGTCCATAAGCTACTCAGCGGATGTTGATCAGCGTCTGCACGACCTGATCCTGCGTCTTCACCGTTTGCGCATTGGCCTGGTAGCTGCGCTGCGCGACGATGAGGTTGACGAGCTCGGAGGTCAGGTCGACGTTGGAGGCTTCCAGCGCGCCCGAGGCGAGCGAGCCCTGCTTGGTGCCTGCGCCCGGCGTGCCGGTGAGCGGCTGGCCCGAGGCCAGTGTTTCGGCCCAGACGTTCTCGCCCTTGGGCTCCAGGCCGTTGGGGTTGGCGAACGACGTCAGCACGACCTGGCCCATCAGCGTGGTCTGCTCGTTGGAGAACTTGCCGGTAATGGTGCCGTCGGGGTTGATCGAGAACGACGTCAGCGTGCCCGAGGTGAAGCCGTCCTGCTTCAGCGTCTTGATTTCATTGGCGTTGCCGAACTGCGTGGTGCCCGAGAGGTCCACCGTGGAATTGAGCGCCACCGAACCGTTGCCGAAGTTCATCGTCGGCAGGGTGATCGAGCCGCCCGCGGGCGTAAGCAGGTTGCCGTTGCCGTCGAAGGTCATCGTCGAGATGGGGGCACCGGCGTTGAGCGCGGTGCCGTCGGCGGCGCCGTACACGTTCCAGGCGTTGGCACCGGTCTTCACGAAGAAAACGCCGAGCTCATGCGGATTGCCGAGCGAATCGAAGATCGGGCCGAGCGCGTTCGAATAGTTGAAGGTGTCCGAATCGGTCGGGGAGAACGGGGTCTTGGTGGGCACCGTGCCGCGCGCGTCCAGGTTGAAGGTGGCGTCGATGGCGGTGGTGGCCTTCGGGCTCATGGCCGTGGTCTGGATCTGCAGCGGGCCGGGCGTGCCGCCGTCGAGTCCGCCGGTGGCCGAAACGCCGTAGCCCGTCAGGCGCAAGCCGGCGGCGTTGACGACAAAGCCGTCCTTGTCGCGCGTGAACTGGCCATTGCGCGAATACATCACCTCGCCGCTGGGGCTGCTGAGGCGGAAGAAACCGTCGCCGTTGAGAATGGCGATGTCCAGGGGCCGGCTGCTGGTTTGCACCGAGCCCTGGGTAAAGTTCTGCACGATGCCCGACACCGCAACGCCGAGGCCGACGCGCGAGCCTGCATACACGTCCTGGAACGTTGCCGCCCCTGACTTGAAGCCGACGGTGCCGGAGTTGGCGATGTTGTTGCCGATGACGTCCAGGTTGGCGGCGGCTGCGGACAAGCCGCTGATGCCTTGGGAAAAGCCCATGATCGAATCCTTGTTTCAGTGCGAGGAAAAAATGGAAATGGCTTGCGGCGCCGGGGCCGCTGCCGATGAAGAACGCATGCCGCGGTTGCTCAGAGGAACATGCGCACATCGGCCAGGCCGATGCTGTTGCCCGACATCAGTTCGAGCGTGATGCCGTCGGCCCCCTGCTTGACTGCAGCCACCTGCGAGAAGACCAGCGAGGTGGCTTTCACGTCGGTGCCGTTGTTGCTGGCCGAAACCGTGAAGGTGTACGAACCGGGCGCTGCCACGGTGCCGTCGTCGGCCTTGCCGTCCCAGCTGACGGCATTGACGCCTTCAGTCATGGAGCCGAGCGACATGGTTCGCACCGTGTTGCCGGCGGCATTGACGATCTTCACTTCGACGTTGCCGGCCGTACCCGGCAGCTGCACCGCAAAGGGCACGGCCGCCGGCTCTTCGCCGGCCTTGGGTTCGGTGGTGCCGATGGTGTTGCCCGGCGACAGCACGTTGTAGCCAATGAGCGATGCCGCCTGCAGCACCTGGTTGGTACCGGTCTGGTTGACCAGGCCGCTCAGCGCCGTGTTGAGCCGCTCGATGCCGCTCACGGTGCTCATCTGCGCGAGCTGGCTGGTGAGCTCGGCGTTCTCCATCGGGTTGAGCGGGTCCTGGTTGTTGAGCTGCGTTACCAGCAGCTTGAGGAAGCGCTGTTCGCTGTCGACTCCGGAGGTATTGCCCGCGCTCGAAGCGGCGGTGGCGGCGTTGAGCCCGGTGATGGAGGAGGTGTCGGAAATGGCCATGGCTTTTGGTGTGGGTGTACGGATTACTGGCCGATGCTCAGCGTCTTGACCATGAGGGTCTTGGCGGTGTTCAGCACCTCGACGTTGGCCTGGTAGTTGCGGGAGGCGGAGATCATGTTGGTCATCTCCTCGACCACGTTGACGTTGGGCATCGACACGTAGCCTTCGGGGTTTGCATGCGGGCTCTTGGGGTCGAAGACCATCTTCAGCGGCGAGGCGTCCTCGACCACGCGGGCCACCTTGACGCCGCCGATGTCCTGCTGGCCGGAGCCGGAAGAATCGACTTCGAACACCACCTGCTTGGCGCGGTAGGGCTTGCCGTCGGGGCCGGCCACGCTCTCGGCGTTGGCGAGGTTGCTCGCGGTCACGTTCATGCGCTGCGACTGCGCGGACATGGCGGAACCCGCCACGCTGAAGATGTTCATGGATGCGCTCGGATGCGGCATGCGTGTCTCTCCTGTGCTTACTGCGCCGCGGCGAGCAGCGACTTGATCTTGGCGCTGACCACGGTGAGGTTGGCCTCGTAGCGCAGCGCGTTGTCGGCGAAGTTGATGCGCTCGGCATCCATCTCGACGGTGTTTCCGTCAATGCTGGGTTGGCTCGGCACGCGGTACAGCAAATCGCGGTCGGGCATCGATGAGGCCTGGCCCTGGATGTGGCGGGCCGACGTGGCGGCCATCTGCACCGACTGCCCCCCGCGGCCCTGCTCTACTGCTTGCGTGAGGCGGCTCGAAAAATCGAAGTCACGCGCCTTGTAGTTGGGCGTGTCGGCGTGGGCAATGTTGGCGGCCAGCACTTCCTGGCGCTGTGCCCGGAGGTTGAGTGCTTCGCGGTTGAAGCGCAGCGCCGCATCCAGCTTGTCGATCATGTTTTTCCATCATTGGTGGTGCCGCGTCCCAGGTGGGCATGGCGACTGATGGAAAGCGAGTCTATGCATGCACTGCTTTCGCAATGGCCCGAACAAAGGGGCATTTGGCGTGCACTTCGAATCTTCGGATCCGGGGCGTCTTCCTAGAATTGCCGGGCACCCATGATGGAAAAAACCTACTCCCACGCGCGCCTCCTGAAGATCGTGCTGCCAGCCTTGGCAGCAGGACTCGCAGCGGCAATGCCCGTTGCCGCTGCGCCACTCACAGGCGACGTCCGCGTTGCCGTGGACAAGTTTCTTCAGGCGCAAACCGCCGGGCTGCCGGGCAAGGTGAGCATCCGCGTCGAGGCCCCCGGCTCCGGCTCGTTGCCGCCCTGCGACGCGCTCGAGCCTTTTCTGCCGCGCGGCGCCGCGGCCTGGGGCCGTGTGTCGGTGGGCCTGCGCTGCCATTCGGAGCAAAAGCCCTGGACGCGCTTTGTGCTGGCCCATGTCGCCGTCGAGGGCCGCTACTTTGTTGCGCTGCAGAACATCGACACCGGAAAGCCCCTGGGCGCCGGCGACTTTGCCGCGCGCAACGGCGACCTCACGGCGCTCCCCCGCTCCGTTGTAACGGACCCGTCGGAGCTCGAAGGCGTGGTGGCGGCCAACCGCATTGCGTCGGGCGCGCCGCTGCGGCGCGAAATGGTGCGCGGCGTGGCGGTGATCCAACAAGGCCAGACGGTCACGGTGGTTGCCGCCGGGCCGGGCTACAGTGTGAGTACCGAGGCCCGCGCAATGACCAGCGCCGGGGCAGGCGCCATCGTACGGGCCAAGACCCTGGACGGCCGCCTGGTCAGCGGCGTGGCCGACGAGGAAGGCCAGATACGGCTGGCGCAGTAGCCGAATTTACGGCGCAGTGCGCCATGCCCTAAAGTTTCGGCCCGAACTGCCGATACACAAGGCAGCCCTTTGAGGAACCATCTTGAAAATCGATCCATCTGCCCCGTCGGCCACACCGCTCACCCGAACCAAGAAGGGCGCATCGTCATCGCCAGCCAGCGGCACCGAAGCCGCCCAGGGTGGCAAGGACGTGGTGCAGCTCTCGACGGGACAGGTGCATTCGCTGCCCGAAGCGCTCAATACCGATTTCGACGCAGCGCGCGTGGCCGCGATCCGCGAGGACATCCGGGCCGGGCGCTACGAAATTCATCCCGACCGGATCGCCCGCGGCCTCCTGAGCAGCGTGCGCGAACTGCTGCAAGAAAACGGAAAGCTGTAACCGCCATGCTGGTTCACCTGTTGGCCGAGAAATCCTGCGTAGAGGAATTCCTGTCCCTGCTCGACCAGGAAGCAGACGCCATGAAGAACGGCCGTTTTGCGGAGCTGCCGGTTTTGACCGAACGCAAGACCGGCCTGCTCGATCGCATGGCGGCACTCGACCAGGCCCGGGAGGCGGCCCAGGTGGCTCGCGGCTTCGAGCCCGGCCGAGTGGGCGCCGATGCGGCTGCGGCCGCCGATGGCGAAGCATCGCTGGCCGCCTGGACTGCGCTGGTCGAACTTGCCCACCAAGCCAGGACCGACAACCGCCGCAACGGCTCGATGGTGTACAGCCAGCTCGATTTCACGCAAAACGCGCTGCATTACCTGCAGGCCAGCGCCCAGCCCTTCTACGGACCGGACGGAATCCGCAAATCGGCGAGCGGCACGGGAACCCGCCTGGCGGTAGGCTGAGCGGATCGACCCGGCAAACTGGCAGTCTTGAGCGGCGCCGCCCCGGCGCGCCGCGCTCAGCCCTTGCGGGGCTTGCCCGGCTTGGGCTCTTCGAACAGTTCCGAAAAAAACGACGGCCCCACCTCGCCGGGAGGCGGGTTTGCCGGTGGGCTGCTGGCCTCGCCCGGCGCAAGCTCCTGGAAGTCCGACGACGCGAAATGCGGCGGCACATAGACCCCGTGCTCGTCTCTCCTGACCAGGCCGCGACGCTCCAGGTCGCGCATGGTCTTGTTGACCTGCATCCGGGAGAGCCCTGAATAAGAGGCGATGACCGACTGCGTGATGCGCTTGTCGTAGCCCCCGCCGGTGCCCGGCGCCAGCACGGTGAGCTCGTGGAGGATGCGGCTGATGAGCCGCTCGGACGAAGCCGATGAAATCTGCCTGATCTGCCTGCGCAGCACCGTGGTGCGCTTCATCACTATCTCCAGCAGCCCCATCGTCACGGCCGGATGCCGATCGCACAGGGCGCGCAATTCAAGCGCGGGCACAAGATAAAGAGAGGTGGGCAGTGCCGCAATGAGGGTTGCGCCCGGCTGGTATCGCTGTTCGATGGGGGCGGCATTCAGGAACAGATCATCCTGCCTGATGAAATCGGTAGTGACGTCGCCGCTGTCTTCGCTGCCTTGCACCACCACCCGCAGCAGGCCGGTGGCGACGCAGTAGATGCGGTCTGTCCAATCATCCGCACCCAGCACAACCTCGTTTCGACGGTAGGAACGAAGTTCGATGCGCTGGACAAACGCTGCCCGTTCGTCTTGGGGAACGCTGGCAAGAAGAGGATGCAAATACATCTATACCGTCCAAAGGCTCGCCTTTCCCTAGATGGTCAAGGCAGTTCGCCAAAAATCGTTCTCAGGTGTGAAAAATTACCACTCCAATTAATATATTAACCCAAGTAACATCTTGACACGCAAGACGTAACAATTGTTTCGGTATCGGCCTATTTCTGCCAACTTTTCGACACCGTCCATTGACTTGTAGCGCAGGCCAGCACGAGCGCTGCGTAGGTGATCATCGCGCCATCACGACCAGAAAAGACCAGCCCGGCCAGGAGCACCAACGTGCCCACGCCGAAGTTGATTGCCCCCTGTATCCACCAGGCCGGCGCTCCGGCGCGGCGGCCGAAAACCCGGCCCGCCAGCGCGCACATGAAACCGACGGCCAAGGCGGGGGCGACAAAGTTGAGCAGATGGTTGAGCAGTGCCAGCAGGGACATGGAGGGGTGCCAGGAGAAGGGGTTGGGCAAGGCGGGAAGCGCCAGATAAAGCCAAGGGCGCCCGCGGCGCCCTTTCGTGTGATGCTGGGTATGCGGCAAACCCCTTGGCAGCCGCACAGCTCCTGCTGATTTTATAATCAGGAGAATATGTCAGTCTGGACCCTCGGGTTGAACCACACGACCGCGCCGCTCGATCTGCGCGGTCGTTTTGCGTTCGCGCTCGATCAACTGGCACCCACGCTGCAAAGCTTGCGCAGCTCGTTCGCCTCCGGCCGCCATCCGCAGGTCGAAGCCGCAATCATCTCCACCTGCAACCGCACCGAGATCTATTGCGCCGCCGAACACGCCGCGCTCGACCATACGCTCGGGTGGCTCGCCGAAAACGGCGGCGTGGCGCCGGCGCTGCTGCGCTCGCATTCGTACACGCTGCACGACGACGAGGCTGCGCGCCATGCCTTCCGGGTGGCCAGCGGGCTCGACTCCATGGTGCTGGGCGAAGCGCAGATCCTCGGCCAGATGAAAGACGCCGTGCGCGCCGCCGAAACGGCGGGCGCGCTTGGCAGCACGCTCAACCAGTTGTTCCAGCGGTCTTTCGCGGTTGCAAAAGAAGTGCGTACCGCCACCGAAATCGGCGCGCATTCCATCAGCATGGCGGCCGCTGCGGTCCGGCTGGCCGGCCAGCTCTTCGAAGACCTGCACCAGACGCGCGTGCTGTTCGTGGGCGCGGGCGAAATGATCGACCTGGCTGCGACGCACTTCGCCGCCAAGGATCCGAAATCGATCACCATTGCCAACCGCACGCTCGAGCGCGGTGAAAAACTGGCTTCGCGCTTTGGTGGCGAGGCCATGCGACTGGCCGACCTGCCGAGCCGGCTCGCAGAATTCGACATCGTGGTGAGCTGCACCGCCAGCACGCTGCCGATCATCGGCCTGGGGGCAGTGGAACGCGCGCTCAAGGCTCGCAAGCACCGCCCGATGTTCATGGTCGACCTGGCGGTGCCGCGCGACATCGAGCCCGAAGTGAAGGCGCTCGAAGACATCTATCTGTACACCGTGGACGATCTCGCCCAGGTGGTGCAGCAAGGCCAGGCCAACCGGCAGGCCGCGGTGGCGCAGGCCGAAGTGATCATCGACGCCGGTGTGCAGAGCTTCATGCACTGGCTCGGCCAGCGCGGCACGGTGCCGCTCATCCAGCAGCTCAACGCCCAGACCGACGAATGGCGGGCGGCCGAAATGGCGCGTGCGCGCAAGCTGCTGGCCAAGGGCGAATCGGTCGATGCGGTGCTCGAAGCCATGTCGCGCGGGCTCACGCAGAAGATGCTGCACGGCGCCCTGGCCGAACTGCACGCGGGCGACGCGGCTTCGCGCGAGCAGACGGCCCAGACGATTTCGCGGCTCTTCCTGCGCAAAGAGCGTTAGCGACGCTTGCCGCCGCCGGCCCGGCCCGTTGTTGCCGCGGCCATCCTGCGCCTTGCCGCCGCGAGCCGCACTCCCCCTTCTTCTTCGGCATTTTTCGACGTGAAACCTTTTCTGCGCCAACAACTCGAGCGCTATGCGCACCGCCTCGGCGAACTCGACTTCCTGCTTTCGCGCGAAGACATCATGAGCGACATGGCGCAGTACCGCACCATCTCGCGCGAGCATGCCGAGGTCACGCAGATCGCGGGGCGCTACGAGCGCTACAAGCAGCGCGAAGCCGACATTGCCGGCGCACGCGAAATGCTCGACGACCCCGACATGGCCGAAATGGCGCAAGAAGAAATTGCCGGTGCCGAGGCCGAGTTGGCCCAGCTCGAGGAAGAGCTGCAGCGCCTGCTGCTGCCAAAAGACCCGGACGACGCGCGCAACGCATTCCTTGAAATCCGCGCGGGCACAGGCGGCGACGAATCGGCGCTTTTCGCGGGTGACCTGCTGCGCATGTACACGCGCTACTGCGAGCGCGCCGGCTGGCGCTGCGAGGTGGTGAGCGAAAGCGAAAGCGAGCTCGGCGGCTACAAGGAGGTGGTGATCCGCATCGTAGGCAATGACGTGTTCGGGCACCTGCGGTTCGAGTCGGGCGGCCATCGCGTGCAGCGCGTGCCGGCAACCGAAACCCAGGGCCGCATCCATACCAGTGCCTGCACGGTGGCCGTGCTGGCCGAACCCGACGAAACGGTGGCGGTGCAGATCAATCCGGCCGACCTGCGCATCGACACCTACCGCGCGAGCGGCGCCGGCGGCCAGCACATCAACAAGACCGACTCGGCAGTGCGCATCACGCACATTCCCACCGGCATCGTGGCCGAGTGCCAGGACGATCGCAGCCAGCACCGCAACAAGGCGAAGGCACTGCAGGTGCTGTCCGCGCGCATCCAGGAGAAGGAGCGCAGCGAGCGGGCCGCCAAGGACGCCGCCATGCGCAAGGGCCTTATCGGCAGCGGCGACCGCTCGGACCGCATTCGTACATACAACTTTCCGCAGGGCCGGCTCACCGACCACCGCATCAACCTCACGCTCTACAAGCTGCTGGCGATCATGGAGGGCGACCTGGGCGACGTGCTCGACGCCCTGCGCGCCGCGCGCGAGGCCGAGCAGCTGGCCGAGCTCGAATCGAGCCTGCCGGCGTGACGATGACGGATGCCACCACCCCGGCCACCGTGGCGCAGGCGCTGGCCGCGGCGGCGGCGCTGGGCATCGACAGGCTCGACGCCCAGCTGCTGCTGCTGCACACGCTGGGCCGCGCGGCGCACGACCGCGCGTGGCTGCTGGCGCACGACACCGACGCCATTCCGGGCGCCGCGTGGTCCGCACTGGCCGCGCGGCTGTCGCGCAGGCTGGCGGGCGAACCGGTGGCCTACCTGCTCGGCGAAAAGGAGTTTCACGGCCTGACCCTGCAGGTGGACGCGCGGGTGCTGGTGCCGCGCCCCGACACCGAAACGCTGGTCGACTGGGCCCTGGAGTGCCTTGAAGGCCATGACGCTCCGCGGGTGCTCGACCTGGGCACCGGCAGCGGCGCCATCGCGCTGGCGCTGCAGCATGCGCGGCCGGATTCGCAGGTCGACGCGGTCGATGCGAGCGCCGATGCGCTGGCCGTCGCCCGGGCCAATGCGGAGCGCCTTGGTCTCCCGGTGCATTTCAGCCAAGCCCATTGGCTGGAGGGTGCGGCCGGTGGCTACGCCGTCATTGCCAGCAACCCGCCTTACATCGCGGCCGGCGATCCGCATCTGCCTGCGCTTCGGCACGAACCCCCGGCTGCGCTGGTGGCGGGTGCCGACGGGCTGGACGACATTCGCCAGATCGTGCGGAGCGCGCCGTCGCACCTTGCCAACGGCGGCTGGCTGCTGCTGGAACACGGCCACGACCAGGCAGCGGCCGTGCGCCAGCTTTTGGAAACGCGCGGTTTTGCGGAAGTCCAAAGCCGCGATGACCTTGCCGGCATCGCGCGCTGTTCCGGCGGAATCTGGCGGCCGGTGAAATAATCCCCTCAAGCCCACTTTTTCAGGAGTCCCCATGTCCGACGCTCAACAACGCATCGACGACCTCGTCAAGACCAACGACCTCGTGCTCTTCATGAAGGGCAACGCGAGCTTTCCGATGTGCGGTTTTTCGGGCCGTGCAATCCAGATCCTCAAGGCGGTCGGTGTCGACACCAAGACGCTCAAGACCGTCAACGTGCTCGAAGACGACGGCATTCGCCAGGGCATCAAGGAATACAGCAACTGGCCGACGATTCCCCAGCTCTACGTAAAGGGCGAATTCGTAGGCGGCTCGGACATCATGATGGAGATGTACGAATCGGGCGAGCTGCAGCAAGTGCTGGGCGGCAGCAACCCCGCCTGATTCTTTTTTTCGGGGCCTGCCATGAGCCACGATCACGATGGTCATTCGCACGACGGCGAGGCTGCTCCCGCCTGGAAGCACGACGGGGTGCGCGTGGTCGCGGCCAACCAGCTCGACGTCAACACGGCGCAGACGCCCGGCATGAACCGGGCGGCAGCCATCAACTTTGCCCGCGTCGGTGCGCAGAAGCTTTGGGCCGGCACCGTCACCATCCATGCCGACGCCAAGACGGGTGCCCATCACCACGGGCACCTTGAATCGGTGATCTATGTCGTGCGCGGCCGCGCGCGCATGCGCTGGGGTGAAAAGCTCGAGTTCACAGCCGAAGCCGGGCCGGGCGATTTCATCTACGTGCCGCCCTATGTGCCGCACCAGGAAATCAACGCCAGCGCCACCGAACCGCTCGAGTGCGTGCTGTGCCGCAGCGACGGCGAAGCGGTGGCCGTCAACCTGGACATCGAGCCGGTGGAAAAACCGGAATCGGTGCTCTGGGTCGATCCGACCCACCCGCACGGCGGGGTCTAGGGTTTACGGAGGCCGGGCAAGGCCGGTTCCGCGGCGGTCGCCGGAATGGGCGCCATGTCATGGCACCATGGCACTCTTCGAAGTGCCATCATGACTCTTACCCAAAGCCTGCTCATCATCGTCTTGCTGATCGCGATGAGCGCATTCTTCTCACTTGCCGAGATCACCCTTGCCGCCTCGCGGCGCCTGCGGCTGCGCCAGATGGCCGACGAAGGCGATGCCAGGGCCGAGCGCGTGCTGCGCGTGCAGGAGCAGCCGGGCCACTATTTCACGGTGGTGCAGATCGGCCTCAACGCAGTGGCCATTCTTGGCGGCGTGGTGGGTGAGGGCTCGCTCAGCCCGTACTTTGCGCGCTTCTTCGAGAACTGGATGAGCGTGGAAGCCTCGGCGAACGTGGCTTTCATGTGTTCGTTCGTGATCGTCATTGCGGTCTTCCTGGTTTTTGCCGACCTGTTTCCAAAGCGGCTCGGCATGAGCAACCCGGAGCACATCGCCGTGCGCATGGTCGGACCGATGCTGCTGCTGATCACGGCGTTCAAGCCGCTGGTGTGGCTGTTCACTCGCTCGACCGACATGCTGTTCAAGGTGTTGGGCATGCCGCTGGTGCGGGACGACAAGATCACCTCGGCCGACATCCTGGCCATGACCGAAGCCGGCGCCCGCGCGGGCGTGCTCGCGGTGCGCGAGCAGCAGGTGATCGCCAATGTGTTCGAACTGGACACGCGCCTGGTGAGCAGCGTGATGACGGTGCGAGACAACATCGCCTGGTTTCTGCACGACGACCCGGAATCGGTTTTGCGGGCGCGCATTGTGGCCGAGCCTTTTTCTGCCTATCCGGTATGCGACGGCGATATCGACCACGTGCTTGGGTATGTCGATGCGAAGGACATGTTCCAGCGCGTGCTGAGCGGCCAGCCGCTGGCTTTCGACAAGGGGTTGCCGCTGCACAAGGCACTGGTTGTTCCGGACCGGCTTTCGCTTACCGAGGTGCTCGAGCAGTTTCAGCAGGCGCATGAAGACTTCGCGATCATCGTCAACGAGTACAGCCTGGTGGTGGGCGTGATCACGCTCAACGATGTGATGAGCACGGTGATGGGCGACCTGGTGTCGATGCCCGACGAAGAGCAGATCGTGAAGCGCGACGAGAACTCCTGGTTGATCGACGGCGTGACGCCGATCCAGGACGTGCAGCGCGCATTGCACATCGACGAACTGCCGCATTCGGATGAATACGAAACGCTCGCCGGGTTCTTGATGGTGATGCTGCGCCGCGTGCCCAAGCGTACCGACAGCGTGAGTTGGGGCGGCTACACCTTCGAGGTGATGGACGTCGACAGCTATCGCATCGACCAGGTCATGGTCACAAGGGCTTAGCCCGCCGCCTTCTGCGCCAAGTGGTCAGGCGGCCGCGCGGTCCCTGTCGACGAAGGTCCAGAGGCGCTGGTTCGCGAACACGGCGTTCGGATACGGCGACTTGCCACGGCTGCCGTTGTAGCGGCCAAGCGTCATGTACAGGTCACCCTGCTCGCGGTCGAGATAGTGGCGCAGGATGACGCAGCCGAAGCGCAGGTTGGTCTGCATGTGGAACAGCTTGGCCGGGTCGCTGTCGCCGATCACGCGGGTCCAGAACGGCATGACCTGCATGTAGCCTCGGGCGCCGGCGCTGGACACCGCGAACTTTCGGAAGTTGCTCTCGACCTGGATGAGCCCAAGCACCAGGCTCACGTCGAGACCCGAGCGCTTGCTCTCGTACCAGACGGTCTGCAAGAACTCCTTGCGCGTGGGCCAGTCGGCAATCTTTTTCTTGAGGCGCTCGCTCATTTCACCGAGCCAGCGCAAATAGTTCAGCCGAGCCTCGGTGCTCGAAAACTCTGGAACCGGCGGCGCCTTGTTATGAACGGCCGAGCTCAGCGCGGTGCGCACCGAGTCGATCAGCGGCTCTTCGATCTGCGCACCGGCATGGGCGGCTTGTGGCAGCGACAGCGCCGCCAAGGCGCCCGCCGCAGCGGCGGCGCCCAGGCATTGGCGTCGCGAGAGGCCGCCCTCCACGCTCATTTCGCGAGCTTGCCGGTGATGAATTCGGCAATGCCGGCCACCGGCACCTTGGTGGCCGCGGTGTCGCGGCGATGCTGGTATTCGAGCTGGCCTTCCTTCAGGCCACGGTCGGAAATGACCACGCGGTGCGGCACGCCGATCAGTTCCCAGTCGGCAAACATCGCACCCGGGCGTTCGCCCCGGTCGTCGAGCAGCACATCGACGCCGGCTGCGAGCAGCTGTTCGTAGAGTGCCTCGGCGGCCACTTTGACCTCGGGGCTGCGGTCCATGCCAATGGGGCAAACCACCACGGTGAACGGCGCGAGTGCGTCAGGCCAGATGATGCCGCGCTCGTCGTGGTTCTGTTCGATGGCAGCGGCAGGCAGGCGCGTGATGCCGATGCCGTAGCAGCCCATCTCGAGAAACTGCGGCTTGCCGCCTTCGTCGAGGTAGGTGGCGTTCATGTCCTTGCTGTACTTGGTGCCGAGCACGAACACATGGCCGACCTCGATGCCGCGCTCGATGGCGAGCACGCCTTTGCCGTCGGGCGAGGCGTCGCCGGCCACCACGTTGCGCAGGTCGGCCACCAGTTCGGGCTCGGGCAGGTCGCGGCCCCAGTTGACGCCGGTCATGTGAAAGTCGATTTCGTTGGCGCCGGTGATCCAGTCGGCCATGACGGCGACTTCGCGGTCTGCCACGAGCTTGACGGGCTTCTTGAGGTTGAGCGGGCCCAGGTAGCCGGGCTTGCAACCGAAGTGCTCATCGATTTCGGCAAGGGTGGCAAAGCGGAAGCCCTTGTCGAGCCCCGGCACCTTGCTGACCTTGATCTCGTTCATGTCGTGGTCGCCGCGCAAGAGCAGCAGCCACACCTGCGAGCCTTTCAGGTTGCCGGCCTCGTCGACGATGTCGGTTGCAAGCACCAGCGACTTGACGGTGGTCGAGAGCGGCACGCCCAGGAGCTCGGCCACGTCGGCACAGGTGCTCTTGCCGGGGGTGGGCGTCTTGTCGAGCGCCTTGGCCGCGGCCGGGCGCGGGCCGGCCGGGGGCAGCGCCTCGGCTTTTTCCATGTTTGCGGCGTAATTGCTCTCGGGGCAATAGACGATGGCGTCTTCGCCGGTGGCGGCAATCACCTGGAACTCTTCGCTCAGGTCGCCACCGATGGCGCCGCTGTCGGCCGCCACTGCCCGATAGCGCAGGCCGAAGCGGTCGAAGATGCGGCGATACGCATCGGCCATGACCTGGTAGCTGGCCTTGGCGGCGTCCAGGTCGCGGTCGAAGCTGTAGGCGTCCTTCATGATGAACTCGCGCCCACGCATCAGGCCGAAGCGCGGACGGCGTTCGTCCCGGAACTTGGTCTGGATCTGGTAGAAATTCTTCGGCAGCTGCTTGTAGCTGCGGATTTCCTGGCGCGCGATGTCAGTCACCACTTCTTCGCTGGTCGGCTGGACCACGAAGTCGCGGTCGTGCCGGTCCTTGATGCGCAGAAGCTCGGGGCCCATCTTGTCGAAGCGGCCGGTCTCTTGCCAGAACTCTGCCGGCTGCACCACGGGCATCGTGAGCTCGACCGCGCCGGCGCGGTTCATTTCCTCGCGAACAATGGCCTCGACCTTGCGGATCACGCGCAGGCCCATGGGCATGTAGGTGTAGATACCGGTGCCGAGCTTCTTGATCATGCCGGCGCGCATCATGAGCCGATGGCTCGCGACTTCAGCGTCGGCCGGCGCTTCCTTGAGGGTGGAGACAAAAAATCGGGAAGCTTTCATCGGGATCGCGCTGGTGGATTCAAAGTCGTAGAGAAAACAGGCGCCGGGAGAGACCTCCGGGAACCCGTGAGCCTCGAACTGGCCGCTTGCCGAGCGCAACCCGGCATGCATAATCGACTCAGTTCAAAAATTGGGGTTTGATTATGCTCGACCGGGACGGCTTCAGGCCCAACGTCGGCATCATCCTGCTCAACCAGAGAAACCAGGTTTTCTGGGGCAAACGCATACGCACGCATTCCTGGCAGTTTCCGCAAGGCGGCATAGACCGCGGGGAAAGTCCCGAACAAGCCATGTTCCGGGAACTGCACGAGGAAGTCGGGCTCCATCCGGAGCACGTGCGCATCGTGGCCCGTACCCGTGACTGGTTGCGCTACGAGGTGCCGGATCGGTTCATTCGCCGTGACGCACGGGGCCACTACAAGGGCCAGAAGCAAATCTGGTATTTGCTGCAATTGATCGGTCACGACTGGGATTTGAACCTGCGTGCCACCGACCACCCCGAGTTCGACGCCTGGCGATGGCACGATTACTGGGTGCCGCTCGATGTGGTCGTCGAATTCAAACGCGGCGTCTACGAGATGGCACTGACCGAGCTCGCTCGCTACCTGCCGCGGCAGGATTTTCGCAACCGTTTTCTGCGCAGCAACGTGCGCGCCCGAGAGTTCGAGCGCCACACGCCAGACGGCGGCGCGCCCGCGGGACTGGACCTGCCGCCCGGCGGCAGTTTCGATCCGCATCCCGACATTCCTTCAGTGAGCGATGAACCTTCTTCTCCCAACAACAAAGCGCCTTTCCTTCCGTCGCAACGCTGAACGCGCCCTGCTTCTCCTGTGCGTAGCCGTGCTTGCGGGTTGCGCATCGGGGGCTCACGACACCGACAACCCCGACTGGGCGCAGGCGGGCATGCCGCCGCCGCCAAAGCGCACCGAGTCGGACACCGAGTGGGCCGAAACCGAGGTACCTCCGCCGCCGGCTTTCAGCGAAAGCCGTCTGCTGCCCATCGAGATGCCGCCCTACATGACGCTGAAGTTCGGCGTCGACCCGGGCACCATTGCAATCACGCCGGACGGCATCGTGCGCTACGTGGTAGTGGCGCAGAACCGCAACGGCGGGGGCACCAACGCGTTTTACGAGGGCGTACGCTGCTCCACCGGGGAATTGAAGAGCTATGCCCGCTACAACAATGGTACTTGGCAAGAAACCAAGACGCCGGAGTGGAAGCGCATTGACAACCTGAACTCGCGCTACGCCAAGGCGCTGTCGACCCAGGCACTGTGCCGCGGCAATGCGCCGCGCAATTCGGTGGGGGACATGGTGCGAAACCTGCGCAATCCGGTTCGCGAAGTTCAGTAAACCAGTAACGGGGCCTTGCGCCCCGTTTTTTTTAATCAGCTGGGCATCAGCACCATGTTGTCGCGGTGCACCATCTCCGGCTCCGCAACGTAGCCCAGCAACCGTTCGAATTCCGATGAAGGCTTGCGGCACAGCAAGCGCGCTTCAACGCTCGAGTAATTGGCAAGGCCCCGAGCCAGCTCCAGGCCTTCGGTGTCGCGGACCGCGATCACGTCGCCGCGCGAAAACTCACCCGAGACGCTCGTCATGCCGATGGGCAGCAGGCTCTTGCCTTCGGCGCGCACCTTGGCCGCGGCACCGGCGTCGACCGTTACGGAGCCGCGCAATTGCAGATGGTCGGCCATCCAGCGCTTGCGAGCCTGGTGCTTGGCCGTCTGGGCGACCAGCAGGGTGCCGATGGGTTCACCGCGCACGAGGCGCAGCAGAGCGTCGGGTTCGCGGCCCCAGGCAATCACGGTGGAAGCGCCGGAGCCGGCTGCGCGCTTGGCGGCCAGGATCTTGGTGATCATGCCGCCGCGGCCAAGGCTGGAGCCCGCTCCGCCCGCCATGGCTTCGAGCGCCGGATCCCCTGCTGCCGCCTCGTGCACGAACCGGGCTTCAGGGTCCTTGCGCGGGTCGGCCGTGAAGAGCCCTTTTTGATCGGTCAGGATGACGAGTGCATCGGCCTCGACGAGGTTGGCCACCAGCGCGCCCAGCGTGTCGTTGTCGCCAAACTTGATCTCGTCGACAACGACGGTGTCGTTCTCGTTGATGACCGGCACCACGCCCAGCCTCAGCAGCGTGACGAGGGTCGAACGTGCATTGAGATAGCGTTCGCGATCGGCCAGGTCGGCGTGGGTCAGGAGCACCTGCGCACTGCCCATTTCGTTTTCGCGCAGCTTGGTCTCGTACATCTGGGCCAAGCCCATCTGCCCGACGGCCGCCGCCGCCTGGAGTTCGTGGACTTCGTGCGGCCGGGTACGCCAGCCGAGGCGCTTCATGCCTTCGGCGATGGCCCCGCTGGACACCATGACGACTTCTCGCCCATCGCGCACAAGTTCCGCAAGCTGCCGGCACCATTCACCGATGGCCGCCTCGTCGAGGCCTCGCCCTTCGTTGGTGACGAGGCTCGAGCCCACTTTGACGACGATTCGGCGGGCGTCCCGCAGGGCAGTGGATCCGGGATTCGAGGTCATTTGAGGCTGTCGCTGTCGGTCGTCGTGAATGTGCGTGTTCTGTTGTTTGTGAAGCGCCCGTCGATTCGGCCTCGCTGCGAGCATCAGTTGCCCTGCCGAGGCCGCACGGCCTCAGTTTGGATCGGGCGGCAATTCGGCAAAGCGCGGATCGACCTCAACCGGCACCTGTTCAGCCACCTGTTCGGCCTTGATGTGCTGGTAAACGGCTTGCACCAGGTGCTCGCACCCTTCTCGCGTGAGCGCAGAAATTTCGAACACCGGGCCCTTGAAGCGCATGCGCTTCACGAAATCCTTGATGCGCGCGGCACGCTCGTCGCCGGGCACCATGTCGAGCTTGTTGAGCACGAGCCAGCGCGGCTTCTCGTAGAGCGCCGTGTCGTACTTCTTCAACTCGCCGACGATGGCCTTGGCCTGTGCCACCGGATCGACTGTTTCGTCGAACGGCGCCAGGTCGATCACATGCAGCAGCAAGCGGGTGCGCTGCAAATGGCGCAGGAACAGATGGCCCAGGCCGGCACCTTCCGAGGCGCCTTCGATCAGGCCGGGGAGATCCGCCACCACGAAGCTCTGCTCGGGGCCGACGCGAACCACGCCAAGATTCGGATGCAGCGTGGTGAATGGATAGTCCGCAATGCGCGGGCGGGCATTCGAGATGGCGCTGATCAGCGTCGACTTGCCCGCATTGGGCATGCCGAGCAGGCCCACATCGGCAAGCACCTTGAGTTCGAGCTTGAGGCTTTTTTTCTCGCCGGGCCAGCCGGGCGTTTTCTGCCGGGGCGCGCGATTGATCGCGCTCTTGAAGCGCATGTTGCCGAAGCCGCCATCACCGCCCTTGGCGATGGTGACGACCTCGCCCTCTTTCAGCAGTTCATACAGCACTTCGCCGGTTTCGGCGTCGCTGATGATGGTGCCGACGGGCATTTTCAGGATGATGTCGTCACCGGCCGCGCCGAACATGTCCGAGCCCATGCCGTGCTCGCCGCGCTTGGCCTCATGGCGGCGCGAGTAGCGGAAGTCGACCAGCGTGTTGAGGTTGGAATCGGCCACCGCGTAGACGTGGCCGCCGCGGCCGCCGTCGCCGCCATTGGGGCCGCCGAATTCCTTGTATTTTTCATGACGGAACGACACGCAGCCGTTGCCGCCATCGCCGGCGGCGATGTCGATGAAGGCTTCGTCGACGAACTTCATGGGGTATCCAGTGTACAAATGAAGAAGCCCCGGCAAAGCGGGGCTTCGAGCTGATCGAAGTGAACTGTGATCTAAGCGACTGAGGCTTATGCCGCAGGGGTCACGTTGACCATGTGCTTGTTCAGAGCACCCTTGACGCCGAACGACACGTGGCCGTCGACCAGTGCGAACAGCGTGTGGTCCTTGCCCACGCCGACATTCACGCCAGGGTGGAACTGGGTGCCGCGCTGGCGCACGATGATCGAGCCTGCGCTGATCAGTTCGCCGCCGAAAGCCTTCACACCGAGCATCTTGGGCTTGGAATCGCGCCCGTTTCGCGTTGAGCCGCCGCCTTTTTTCTGTGCCATGGAATCTGCTCCTTAGCCGGCGATCGCGCCGATTTGCAGTTCGGTGAACTGCTGGCGATGGCCTTGACGTTTCTGATAGTGCTTACGACGGCGCATCTTGAAGATGCGAACTTTGTCGTGCTTGCCGTGCGACAGGACCGTGACTGTCACCGTTGCGCCGGACACCAGGGGCGTACCAACCTTGATTTCGCTGCCGTTGCCGACTGCGAGAACCTGATCGATCACGATTTCCTGGCCTACATCCGCAGCAATCTGTTCTACTTTAATTTTTTCGCCGGAAGCAACGCGATACTGCTTGCCGCCGGTTTTTATGACCGCGTACATGTGAACCTCTTGGGAATATGAGCTCTACGGCGAATTCCGCAGAGCCCAAGATTCTAGCACGGTTTGCACGCGCTAACATGGTTGCAGCAGAAGCCGCATCTGAACGCCGCCGGCTCGTCCCTATAATCTGCGCCTTCCGGCCTTGTGCCGCCGCTACCTTCGCATTCAGACGCGCCGCGCGCAAACGCCTTGCCAGTTCACGCCGCCGATACCTCCCCCACCGCCACCGTGCTGGATTTGATCGCCGGCGACATGGTCGAAGTCGACCGTGTGATCGCGCGGCGCCTCGATACGGGCGTACCCCTGGTCAGCCAGGTTTCCAAGTACATCATCTCTGCGGGCGGCAAACGCCTGCGCCCGGCACTGCTGCTGCTCATGTCCGGTGCGCTGGGCTACACCGGCGAACAGCGCTTCAACCTTGCTGCGGTGGTGGAGTTCATCCACACGGCCACTTTGCTGCACGACGACGTGGTCGACGAATCGACCCTGCGGCGCGGGCGCCCCACGGCCAACGAATCGTTCGGAAATCCGGCCAGCGTGCTGGTCGGCGACTTCCTGTACTCGCGCGCCTTCCAGATGATGTTGGATGCAAACAACATGCGCATCATGCAAATTCTGGCCGAGGCAACCAACGTGATCGCCGAAGGCGAGGTGCTCCAGCTGATGAACATGCACGATGCCTCGCTGGATGAAGCCGCCTACTTGCGCGTGATCCGCTCGAAAACCGCAAAGCTCTTCGAAGCCAGCACGAGGCTCGCCGCCGTGCTCGCTGGCGCCACACCCGAAGTCGAGGAGGCCTGCGCCACCTACGGCCAGGCGTTGGGCACGGCATTCCAGGTGATCGACGACGTGCTCGACTACGCGGGAGATGCCCACGAAACGGGCAAGAATGTGGGCGACGACCTTCGAGAAGGCAAGACCACGCTGCCGCTGATCTTTGCCATGCAGCGCGGTACCACAGCACAGGGCGAACTGGTGCGCGCAGCAATCCAGGCGGGCGATACCGCCCAACTGGGAAAGATCGTGGAAATCGTCCACAGCACCGGGGCTCTCGAAGCATCGCGCGCCGCCGCCGCCGACGAAGCGAAGCGCGCGATTCACGCATTGCGCGACTTCCCGTCCAATTTGCACGCCGACGGTTTGCTACAATTGGCGGCTCAGTTGCTTGAGCGACGTGCCTGAACACCTCACAAGAGTTGGCAAGGACGACTTCTCTTTTTTTGCAACCAATCGGGGTGTAGCTTAGCCTGGTAGAGCGCTACGTTCGGGACGTAGAGGCCGGAGGTTCGAATCCTCTCACCCCGACCAGTCTTCTTGGCTGGTACAAATAATGCCCGTGCCTGTTGCTGTGTAGCGATTTACAGGACGCGGGTGTTCAGCGATGATCGTGAAGCATTTTTTCACATCTTTTGCAATTCGCTGAATGGCTGCCGCCGAACTTCCTGTTAAAGAAACCACGCAAATCGCCCTTCCCGGCCTTGCGCGCGCCCTCGTCTCGGCCGGCAAGCTGCCCGCGAAAACTGCGGAAGACATCTATCAGAAGTCGCTGAGTAGCCGCACCAGCTTCATTGCGGAGCTGACCGGCAGCGGTGCTGTCTCGGCCGCCGATCTGGCCCACACGCTTTCTTCTGCCTTTGGCGCGCCGCTGCTCGATCTGGACGCAATCGACCACCAACGCCTGCCCAAGGACCTGGTCGACCCGAAGCTCTGCCTTGCGTACCGCATCGTGGTGCTCAGCAAGCGCAACAACCGTCTCATTGTTGCAACGGCGGACCCCTCGGACCAGCAGGCCGTCGAAAAGATCAAGTTTGCGTCGCAGATGGGGGTGGACTGGGTCATTGCGGAATACGACAAGCTGTCGCGCATGATCGAAGCCGCCGCCGTCAGCGCCTCGGAGACCCTCAACAATATCGTCGGCGGCGGGGACTTCGAGTTCGACGATGTCACGGCGGATACCGCAGGGGACGTCAGCGAACAGGCGATTGCCGAAGTCGAGGACGCGCCGGTCGTTCGCTTCCTGCACAAGATGCTGCTCGACGGCGTCAGCATGCGTGCCTCGGACATTCACTTCGAGCCGTACGAACACAACTATCGGGTGCGTTTTCGCATCGACGGCGAGTTGCGCGAGATCGCGAGCCCGCCGACGCTCATCAAGGACAAGCTGGCGTCGCGCATCAAGGTGATCTCGCGGCTCGATATTTCCGAAAAACGCATTCCCCAAGACGGGCGAATGAAGCTCAAGATCGGCCCCGACCGGGTGATCGATTTTCGTGTGAGCACACTGCCCACGCTGTTCGGCGAGAAAATCGTGATCCGTATCCTGGATCCGAGCAGTGCGCGCCTGGGCATCGATGCGCTCGGTTATGACGCGGACGAAAAAGAGCGGTTGCTGAGCGCGATCGGCCGACCTTATGGCATGGTGCTGGTGACCGGCCCCACCGGTTCCGGCAAGACGGTGTCGCTCTATACCTGCCTGAACCTGTTGAACCAGCCTGGCGTCAACATCGCCACGGCGGAAGATCCGTCCGAAATCAATCTGCCCGGGGTGAACCAGGTCAACGTCAACGAACGCGCCGGACTCACGTTCGCCGCTGCGCTGCGCGCCTTCCTGCGGCAGGATCCCGACATCATCATGGTCGGCGAAATCCGGGACCTCGAAACCGCCGACATTTCCATCAAGGCCGCCCAGACGGGCCACCTGGTGCTGTCGACGCTGCACACCAACGACGCGCCGACCACCCTCACCCGCATGCGGAACATGGGCATCGCCCCGTTCAACATTGCATCGAGCGTCATCCTGATCACCGCGCAGCGGCTGGCCCGTCGCTTGTGCCATGTGTGCCGCGCGCCAGCCGATGTGCCCCGCCAGGCCCTGCTCGATGCAGGCTTCAAGGAAGAAGAACTCGATGGTTCCTGGAAGCCCTATCGGCCGGTCGGCTGCTCGGCGTGCAATGGTGGCTACAAGGGCCGCGTCGGCATCTACCAGGTGATGCCGATTTCCGAAGCCATCCAGGCCATCATCCTGCGCGACGGCAGCGCGTTGGATATCGCGCGCCAGTCCGAAGCCGAGGGCGTTCGTTCGCTGCGGCAGTCCGGACTCAGAAAAGTCATGCAAGGGCTCACCTCACTCGAAGAAGTGGTGGCGGTCACCAACGAATAACGAACACACCGTAAGAAATCGGAGATCGAATGGCAACAGTGGCATCCAACCGCGCTTCAAACACACTCAAGGAATTTGTCTACGAGTGGGAAGGCAAGGACCGCAACGGCAAGCTGGTGCGCGGCGAACTCCGTGCCGCCGGCGAAAACCAGGTGCAGGCTGCGTTGCGACGCCAAGGCGTTCTTGCATCCAAGATCAAGAAGCGCCGCATGCGCTCGGGCAAGGCGATCAAGCCCAAGGACATTGCGATTTTTACGCGCCAATTGGCAACGATGATGAAAGCCGGCGTCCCGCTTCTGCAGTCGTTCGACATCGTCGGCCGCGGCAACGCGAACCCGAGTGTTGCCAAGCTGCTGAACGACATTCGAAGCGACGTGGAGACCGGAACTTCGCTTTCGGCAGCCTTCCGCAAGTTTCCGAAGTATTTCGACAACCTCTACTGCAACCTGGTGGAGGCTGGTGAAGCGGCCGGTATTCTGGAAGACCTGCTGGACCGCCTTGCCACCTACATGGAAAAGACCGAGGCGATCAAGTCCAAGATCAAGTCAGCGCTGATGTATCCGATCTCAGTGGTCGTCGTGGCTTTCGTGGTGATCGCGATCATCATGATCTTTGTGATTCCGGCCTTCAAGGAAGTGTTCACCTCCTTCGGTGCCGATTTGCCCGCGCCAACCCTGATCGTGATCGGGATCAGCGAATTCTTCGTTTCATACTGGTGGCTTATCTTCGGTGTGCTCGGCGGCGGCATTTACTTCTTCCTGCAGGCTTGGAAGCGCAATGAAAAAGTCCAGCGGGTGATGGACCGCGCACTGCTGCGCGTGCCGATCTTCGGAACTCTCATTGAAAAATCCTGCGTGGCCCGCTGGACACGCACCCTGGCCACCATGTTTGCCGCTGGCGTTCCATTGGTCGAAGCGCTGGATTCGGTGGGCGGTGCATCGGGCAACACCGTCTACGGCGACGCCACGGCCAAGATCCAGCAAGAGGTCTCGACCGGCACCAGCCTCACCACGGCCATGACCAACGTCAACCTGTTCCCCTCGATGGTCATCCAGATGACGGCCATCGGTGAAGAGTCCGGCTCCATCGACCACATGCTGGGCAAGGCCGCAGACTTCTACGAGTCCGAGGTGGACGACATGGTGGCGGGTCTCTCAAGCCTGATGGAACCCATCATCATCGTGTTTCTCGGCACGATCATCGGTGGCATCGTGGTGTCGATGTACCTGCCAATCTTCAAGCTCGGCCAAGTCGTTTGATGCTGGTTTCGCGGGAATTCGACACCGCATTGGCGGGTGTGTTGGGCCTGCTGGTCGGCAGCTTCCTCAATGTGGTGATCTACCGCACCCCGGTGATGATGTACCGGGACTGGCTGGCGGATGCCGTGGCCAACCTCATGTCGTCCAAGGACGCACCTTCGCTCTGGACCTTGGTGTTCGGGCCGAAATCGGCGCCTCCAGCGGGGCTCGAAGCCGCGGCGGACAAGGCGGCGGTAGCCATCGAGAACCTGCCGCCTTTCGACCTGTCCCGGCCAGCTTCCCGCTGTGGCGCTTGCGGACACAAGATCCGGTGGTACCAGAACATTCCGGTGCTGAGCTACCTGGTGCTGCGGGGCCGTTGCGCCGCCTGCAAGACATCCATAAGCCCGCGCTACCCGCTGGTCGAACTGATCACCGGCGCGCTGTTCGCCCTGTGCGCCTACCGTTTCGGCCTGACGCCTGCGGGTGCACTCTGGGCCGCGTTCGCGGCGCTGCTGGTGTGCCAGTTTCTCATCGATTTCGATACGCAGTTCCTCCCGGACTCGCTCAACTACCCCCTGCTGTGGCTGGGGCTCATCGGCGCGGCCATGGGCTGGACAGGCGTCGCGCTGAGTGCGTCGGTCTGGGGCGCGGTGTTCGGCTACCTGAGCCTCTGGCTTGTGTACCATGGCTATCGACTGGCCACGGGCAAGGAAGGCATGGGATATGGCGACTTCAAATTGCTGGCTGCGCTGGGCGCCTGGCTCGGGGCCGACTACCTCATTGCCATCGTCCTGGTTTCATCGTTGGTGGGCGCCGTGATCGGCCTGGCACTGCGGGTCGTCGGCAAGCTGGCCCATAAGGACATTCCAATCGCGTTCGGCCCTTTCCTCGCTGGTGCGGGCCTGGTCTGCCTCATCGCCGGTCCTGAGCTCGTGCGGCAATGGATCCCCTTCGCCTTCCCGCTCGACGCACTGATCCGTTGAAAAGCGAGTGATGCGGCGCATCGGCCTGACTGGCGGAATTGGAAGCGGCAAGAGCACGGTTGCCGCGCTGCTTGTCGCCGAGGGCGCCGTGCTGGTCGACACCGACGCCATTGCACGCCGAATTGCGCAAGCCGGCGGCATTGCAATGCCGGCCATCGAGGGCGCGTTCGGCCGCACCGTGATTGCGCCGGATGGCGGGCTGGATCGCGCGGTCATGCGGCAACTCGTGTTCGCCGACAGCAGCGCCAGGAAGCGCTTGGAATCGATCCTGCACCCACTGATCGGCGCCGAAACCGAGCGCCTGGCCCTTGCCGCAGGGCAGGACGCAGCGGTCGTCTTCGATGTGCCCCTTCTGGTCGAATCGGGCCGCTGGCGCGCCAACGTCGACCGGTTGCTGGTGGTCGATGCGACCGAGGAAACGCAACTGCGCCGCGTCATGGCGCGGTCGGGCTGGACGGCCGAAGCGGTGAGCGCGGTAATCGCCCAGCAGGCTCCGCGCGCCTTGCGCAGAGCGGCCGCCGATGCGGTCATTTTCAACGAGTCGCTCTCTCTGGAGGAACTCGGCACAGAGGTGCGGAGTCTCTGGAAGCTGTGGGCGCCGCCCGCCACGCGATAATTCGAGACTTGCCGCAGCAGCGGCTGCATAACGATCAAGACCGAGAAGGCGCTCACCGGGGTGCCATTCCCCGCGATGCTTTTCAATTCGTACCCCTTTATTTTTGTCTTTTTCCCGCTGGTCTTGATCGGGTTCTTCCTGATCGGCAAGCGCAATGCCCGGGCCGCCGCCGGGTTTCTTGCCCTGGCGTCGCTGTTCTTCTACGGCTGGTGGAGCGTCAAGGCGCTGCCGCTGCTGCTGGCGTCGATCTGCATCAACTACTGGTTCGGCCTTCGCCTGACGCCTGCCCCTGGCCGGGACGAGCGCAAGCGAAAGTCCCTGCTGATCGCAGCGCTGGTGGTCAACCTTGGCGTACTGGCGATCTTCAAGTACGCCAATTTCTTCGTTTCGAATGTGAACGACGGCCTTGCCGCGGCGGGCCTTTCGCAGATTCCGCTGCTGCACATCGTGCTGCCGATCGGCATCTCGTTCTATACCTTTACCCAGATCGCCTTCCTGGTCGACTGCTGGCAAGGCAAAGTGCATGAGCGCAGCTTCATTCACTACGTGCTGTTCGTCACCTATTTTCCGCACCTGATCGCCGGCCCGGTGCTGCACCACGCGCAGATGATGCCGCAGTTCGCCAGCCCGTCCACCTACCGGGTCAACGCCAGCAACATTGCGCTCGGCCTCGGCATCTTCACCTTCGGGCTCGCCAAGAAGATGCTCATCGCCGACCCGCTCGGGCAGTATGCAGACATGATGTTCAAGGGCGTGCACGAGGGCGTGCTGCCCTCCCTGTACACCGCGTGGCTCGGCGTGCTTGCCTATACGCTGCAGATCTACTTCGACTTCTCGGGCTATTCGGATATGGCTGTCGGCCTGTCGCTGTGCATGGGCGTGCAGCTGCCGCTCAACTTCCGCTCGCCGTACAAGTCGACCAACATCATCGAGTTCTGGCGCCGCTGGCACATCTCGCTCTCGAACTTCCTGCGCGACTACCTCTACGTGCCGCTCGGCGGCAACCGCAAGGGGCCGGCCAGGCGCTACCTGAACCTGTTCCTCACCATGCTGCTGGGTGGCCTGTGGCACGGCGCCGCATGGACCTTCGTGATCTGGGGCGCGCTGCACGGTCTCTTCCTCATGGTGAACCACCTCTGGAATGCCACGGTTCGCCGCGGCCAGACAAGTTCGTCCCGCCTTGGCCGCCTGCTCGGGTGGTTCGTGACCTTCCTGTGCGTGATGGTGGCGTGGGTGGTTTTCCGCGCCGACAGCATGACGGCGGCCATCGAGATCTACAAGGGCATGCTGGGCATGCACGGCGTGAATCCGAGCGCATTCGGCGAGTTCAAGGTACCGTTCCGCAAACCCGAGTTCTTCCAGACAATGCTGGCCGGCCTTGTCATCTGCCTGGCGCTGCCTCCAACCATCACGCTCGACCGCTGGATCCCGTCCGTCGCCGCGCTGGCTGGGCGCCCCGCTCTCAACCGCATCGCCACCGTGCTGACGGCGTTGGGATGCGTTTTCCTCTTTGGCCTGTGCGTGTCGAAATTCGGCAACTACAGTCCCTTCCTCTATTTCCAGTTCTGACATGGAAGACACGAAACCAGCCCGCATGTGGCTCGCCATCTTCGTTGCGGGCTTTCTTGTCTGCGCCGCGCTGCTGGTCACCAGCTTGCTCACGCCCATCCCGTATGGCGACCTGACACGCATCGGTCGAATTTCCGAGCGCGATTTCGGATGGCACCATCCGCCCCCGCCCATCCCTGACGCCAACGTCAAGGCCTCGTCGATCCAGGAAGCCGATGTGCTCGTGATCGGCGACAGCTTCTCGGTTCGCTACGCATGGCAGTCGCCGCTGGTCGGCGCGGGCTACCGCGTTGCAACCGCGCACTGGGACAAGACCGGTCCGATGTGCAGCGACTTCTCGGACTGGGTGCGCAAGTCCGGCTTCAAGGGCAAGGTGGTCATCATCGAGAGCATCGAACGCCTGCTCCAGGGACGCATCGAAGATTCGAAGGAATGCGCGGCCATGAAGCACGCCTTCGTGCCCTCGCCTCCTCCGTTCGAAAATCCGTCCAAGCCGGCTCCTACCGAGTTCCGCCTGAACTGGGACGCGGAGCTGCTGAGGGGCTGGCTCACCTATCGCAATACCCGGGCCATCGAGCGCTCCGACAGCTGGACCAACACGCCCGACCGCTGGGGCCCGCTCATCGACGCGCGCACGGTGCCCGACGGCTGCAAGCAATTCAGCCACGTGGCTTGCAACAAATTGCTCATGACGGCGGAAGACCGCCTGATGGACCCGCTCACCGCCGACTCTGCCACCTTCATGGCGAAATTCACGGAGAAAATGGCGCCGTCCCTGCGCATCATCTGGATGGTCGTGCCCAACAAGAGCACGGTGTACCTCGACCAGAACCATGCTGCCGCGTTTCGCAGCACGTTCAACGACCTGAAAATCGGCCCGGATCTTTTTACACTGTCCGAGCAGAACCGCTTCAAAATCACAGACTTGTATCCGGCCAACGAAACGCACGTTTCCACTGCCGGGTATCTGCTCTTCGGTCAGCGTATGCTGGAGGCTGTGCGAGAAGTGCAGCCGACTCCGGCGGCCGCGAAATCGCAATGAACTCGTCCCTCACATGAACCCAAACGCGTGATCCTCTACGAGTACCCTTTCAACGAGCGCATCCGGACCTACCTGAGGCTGGAACACCTGTTCCGCCGCCTTGGCGAGCTGGTGCCTGCGGAATCCGCGCTTTCCCATCACTTCGCCCTGGTCACGATTTTCGAGATCATGGACGTTGCCGCGCGCGCCGACCTCAAGGCCGATGTCATGCGCGATCTCGAAAAGCACAAGAACGTCTTCAACAGCTACCGCGGCAACCCGGCCATCGCCGAGGCGGCGCTGGACCAGGTCGTTACCCAGCTCGAACGCAATTTCGCGGCGCTCAACAGCGTGTCCGGCAAGGCCGGCCAGGCGCTGACCGAAAACGAGTGGCTCATGAGCATTCGCAGCCGTGCCGGCATTCCGGGCGGCACTTGCGAGTTCGACCTGCCTGCGTACTACGCCTGGCAACACCGCAGCGCACAGAGCCGGCGCAAGGATCTGGAGCGCTGGTCGAGCACGCTCGCGCCACTGGCCGAATCCATTTACCTGCTGCTCAAGCTGCTGCGTGAAGCCGATGTGCCCTACAAGGTAATTGCCACTCATGGGCAGTTTCAGCAGAACCTGCCGCAGGGCCGCAGCTTCCAGTTGCTGCGCCTGCGGATCGACCCGGCACTCGGGCTCGTGCCTGAAATCAGCGGGAACCGGCTCATGGTTTCGGTGCGCATGATGCGCCACGAGGCCGACGACCGCCTGCACCAGAGCACGGAAGACGCAGCCTTCGAACTCACGCTCTGCGCCTGAGCGCAGCAGCGCATCAACGACACGCCATGAGCAACGGCAGGACCCACAACGACATCGGCGAGCGGATCGTTCGCTGCCCCGCCTGCGGCGGCGACAGCATCTATGCCGCCAGCAATCCCTATCGGCCCTTCTGCAGCGCGCGTTGCAAGGGTATCGACCTCGGCGCATGGGCCAACGAGGAATTCAGGATGCCCGCCGAAGAGCCGCCGGACGAAGAGACCTTCGGCGACCCCAAGCTGAAGCAGTAAAAGGCGCCGCGGCCGCCGCAGCGGCTTCGCGCTACTTCTTCGGCGCCGCGCCGCCTTCGTTCAGCAGCGCGCGATCCATGTAGGTTGCAAACGAGCGGGTGTACTTGGGCCGCAAGTGGCCCGCGTCCTTGTATGCGGGAGCACCGTCGGACATGGTGCGCAGGCACTGGCCATCCGCCGTGCACAGGTTCGCAACCGCGTCGATCACTTCCACGCCGCTCGCAATGCCGATCTGCCGCAGGCGATCGTTCAACTCGCGCTGGTCCTGCGGTATCGGCAGCGTCGGGGTTGTGGTCGAGACCTTCATGGAGGTCAATCGGCTGCCCTCGAGCAGGCGCTTCGGCTCGAAATCGGGTGCTACCGGAATATCGAGCAGCAGAAAAACCTTCTTGCCCTTGCCCGACAGTTCTCGCAGCAGTTGGCCGAGCGAGTCGAACGCCAGGGCCATGCCATCGCCGCCGCGGAACTGATGGGCCGCGCCGGCCGCATCGCGGAAGTAATAGCCCGGTGCGCCGCCCGCGATGAAGTAGCAGTTCCAGCAGCCGCCGATCACCACCGTGTCGACCTCAGGGCTCCGGGCGAATTCGAGCACTGCCGTGCGCCGCTCGGCGCAGCCAATGTTCGCGTCCGCGTAAACACCGGGAAGCGGCGGGCAGGACCCCTGCGTCGCAAAGTAGATGGTGTTTGCCTTGTCGGGCACGGTGCGCGCGAGCTCCACTGCCCGCGGACCATATTGCTGAACGTGGCTGTCGCCGACCAGCAGGCTCTTGCGCGGCCCATTGCCGACCTGATAGAGCAGATGCCGCCCTAGTTCGTAATTCTTGAAATCGTCGTAGTAGCCCACGTCGGCCGCGGCCTCGGAGATCTGCTGCAGGCGAATGTCGTGGTGGCGCGGCTGCAGCACGCCAGAGAAAACCACCAGCCCCACAACGACCAAAGCCACCCCCGAGCCCGCCAGCAAACGCAGCAGACCCGGGCCGGTGCGCGCGCGCGTGTAGCGCTCGACGAACCTGTAGGTCAGCCAGGCCAGCACCACGCTGGCAACGACGGCCCCCGCGCGCACAGGCAGCGACGGCAATCCGTCGCTCAGGATGCGCGCATAAGCAAGCAGCGGCCAATGCCAAAGATAGAGCGGATAGCTGATGAGCCCGATCCACACCATCACCCGGTTCGACAGCAGGTACTTGTTCAGGAAGCCCGTGGGCCCGGCCGCAATGCAGCTCACCGCACCCAGCGTCGGCAGCAGCGCCCACCAGCCGGGAAAAGCCTTGTCGCCACGGATCATCACCAGTCCGAGTCCGAGCAAGCCCACGCCGACGAAGGACTGCACATGGCTGCGCAAGCGGCTCGGCACTGCGGGCTTCAGCCGCATGCACGCCAGGATGCCGCCCACCATCAGTTCCCAGAAGCGCGAAGCCGGCGAATAGAAAGCCGCCGTGCGAAACGGATGGATCGTGAGCACATTGACCAGGAACGACACCGCCGCAATCGCCAGGATCACGCGGATCATCGGCCAGCGGCGCCGCCAGGCCACGCCCAGCAGCACCGGCCAGAAAATGTAGAACTGCTCTTCGATACCCAACGACCACAGATGCAGCAGCGGCTTGGTTTCGGCGGCCGAATCGAAATAGCCTGCGTCGGCCCAGAACACGAAATTGGCAAAGAAGGCCGCACCGCCCGTCACCTGCTTGCCCAGTTGCGCAAACTCGTCGGACAGCAGCATGTACCAGCCGAAGCACAAGGTAGCCAAGAGCACCAGGATGAGCGCCGGGAAAATGCGCCTGATGCGCCGTGCGTAGAAGTCGCGGTAACTGAAGTCGCCCGCCACTTGGCTTTGCAGAAGAATGGTCGAGATCAGGAAGCCCGAGATCACGAAGAAGATGTCGACACCGATGAAACCGCCGGGCAGCACGCCGGGAAAGGCGTGATAGATCACCACGGAGGCCACCGCAATGGCACGCAGGCCGTCTATGTCCGGTCGGTACTTGGGATGCAGCATCTAATGGGGTCGTTGAACGCGCTGTGGCGGTCCTGGTTGTTTCTTGAAGGCGCCTATGCCGCCGCCCCGGCGGCATGAGGAAGACCGCGCTCCTGGGCCAGCCATTCGAGCACCGGCATGGCGCCGGGCAGCACGGGCGTCACATCCAGCGGCAACTGCTGCCAGCGCATTTCCTGCCCTTCGCGCATTTCGAACTCGCCGCTCCACGCCGTGACCTTGCACCAATGCAGCCGCACCAGTGCGTGCGGATAGTCGTGCTCGGTGACCTTCCAGACCTCTGCCCCCGCGATGGTGATGCCGAGCTCTTCCTGCAGTTCGCGCCGCAGCGCTTGCTCGACCGTTTCGCCGGCCTCGATCTTGCCGCCCGGAAACTCCCAGAAGCCGGCGTACGCCTTGCCTTCGGGGCGCGTCGACAGCAGCAATGCGTCGTCCACCGGACGGATCAGCACGCCGACGGCGACCTCGGTGTGCTTGCGGCCCTGGGGTTGCGGCTGTGCGCTCATGCGCCGGCCCGCCCGGCGTAGTCGCGCGCAAACTGGTAGGCGACGCGACCGCTGCGTGAACCGCGCTCGAGTGCCCACACCAGCGCCTCGGGCCGCGCCGCCTCGATGGCCGCCTGGCCAACGCCAAAGGACGAGAGCCACTGCGCAACGATGGCCAGGTATTCGTTCTGGCTGAAGGGGTAGAAGCTGACCCACAAGCCGAAGCGCTCCGACAGCGAGATCTTTTCTTCGATCACTTCGCCGGGGTGCACTTCGCCGTCCTCGGTGTGGGTGTACGAAAGGTTGTCCTTCATGTATTCGGGCAACAGGTGGCGCCGGTTGCTGGTCGCGTAGATCAGCACGTTGGGCGTGGCCGCCGCAATCGAGCCATCGAGAATCGACTTCAGCGCCTTGTAGCCCGGCTCGCCTTCGTCAAAGCTCAGGTCGTCGCTGAACACGATGAATTTTTCGGGCCGCTGCGACACCACCTCGACGATGTCCGGCAGGTCGGTCAGTTCGGCCTTGTCGACCTCGATCAGGCGCAGCCCCTGCGGCGCATAGGCTTGCAGGCAGGCGCGAATGAGCGACGACTTGCCCGTGCCGCGCGCACCGGTCAGCAGCACGTTGTTGGCCGGCTTGCCTTCGACAAACTGGCGCGTGTTGCGCTCGATCTTTTCTTTCTGGACGTCGATCTCTTTCAGTGAGTCGAGCGCCATTGCGGCCACATGCTTCACCGGCTCGAGCACGCCATGGCCCGAACTGCGGCGCCGGTAACGCCATGCGATCGACGCGTTCCAGTCAGTGGGCGCGGCCAGCGGCTGCGGCAAGATCGATTCGATGCGGCCGATCAGCTGTTCGGCACGCTCGATCAGCTTTTCGAATTTTTCATTCATGACCTGTAGTCGGCATTGATCGTGACGTACTCGTGGCTCAGATCGCAGGTCCACACCGTCTCGCTCGCGTTGCCGCGGCCCAGGCCGATTCGCACGGTGATTTCGCTCTGCTTCATCACGCGTTGGCCGTCTTCCTCACGGTACGACGGATTGCGCCCGCCCTTGACGGCCACATGCACGTCGTCCAGGAACAGGTCGATCCCGGTCTGGTCCAGATCGTCGATGCCCGCGTAGCCCACAGCCGCCAAAATGCGGCCCAGGTTCGGGTCACTCGCAAAGAAGGCCGTCTTGACCAGCGGCGAATGCGCCACGGCATAGGCCACTTGCTTGCATTCTTCCGGATTGCGGCCGCCATCGACCTGGATGGTGATGAACTTGGTGGCGCCTTCGCCGTCGCGCACGATGGCCTGCGCCAGCTTGCGTCCCACGTCCTGCATGGCGGCCACAAGTGCCTGGCCCTCTGCCGATTCGAGCGAGGTGATGGTTGCGTGCGCGGCCTTCTGCGTCGCGATGACCACGAAGGAATCGTTGGTCGAGGTGTCGCCGTCGATGGTCACGCGGTTGAACGAGGCATCGGCCAGGCGCTTGGCGAGCGGCTGGATCAGCGACGGATCGATCTTCGCGTCGGTGGCCATGAAGCCCAGCATGGTTGCCATGTTCGGGCGGATCATGCCGGCGCCCTTGCTGATGCCGGTGATGGTGACCGTGGCACCGCCAACCTGAACCTGCTGGCTGAACGCCTTCGGAATCGTGTCGGTGGTCATGATGCCTTCGGCAGCACGCGCCCAGTGGTTTTCCGAAGCGTCGGCCAGCGCGGCGGGCAGGCCGGCTTCGATGCGGTCCACCGGCAGCGGCTCCATGATCACGCCGGTCGAGAACGGCAGGATCTGCTCGGGCGCAATCTCCAGCTGGCGCGCCAGTGCAATGCAGGTCGAGCGCGTGCGCATCAGGCCGTCTTCGCCCGTGCCGGCATTGGCGTTGCCGGTGTTGATGACCATGGCGCGGATGCCGTAGTTGGCCGCCAGGTGCTCGCGGCAGACCTGCACCGGCGCTGCGCAGAAACGGTTCCGGGTAAACACGCCTCCAACCGCCGAGCCTTCGTCGATCAGCACGACGGTGAGGTCCTTGCGGTTGGCCTTGCGCACGCCCGCTTCGGCCACGCCGATTCGGACGCCGGGCACCGCGAACAAGGCGGCAGGATCAGGAGCGGACAGGTTCACGGGCATGGAGATTTCTCTTCTGGAGTTTCTGGGTCAGCTGAGCTTGCCGTGGCACTGCTTGTACTTCTTGCCACTGCCGCAGGGGCACGGATCGTTGCGGCCGACGCGCGCAAAGGCAGCCGCCTCGGCGCTGAGCGTTCCAAGCCCCAATCCGGCAGCCGCGATGCGGCGCTGGTTTTCTTCGTCGAGCCGAACCTCGACCTCGCCGGTTTCGGTCGGTGCGCTGTAGGTGATGTTCGAGACGTTTTCGCCGCGGCTCTCGAGCGCATCGGCGGCTTGCTCGAGCTGCTCGCCCGACTGCACGCGCACCGTCATCAGCTGGCGCGTGACTTCGTTCTTGACCGAATCGAGCAGCTGGCCGAAAAGCTCGAAGGCTTCGCGCTTGTATTCCTGCTTGGGCTGCTTTTGCGCATAGCCGCGCAGGTGAATGCCCTGGCGCAGGTAGTCGAGCGAAGCCAGGTGCTCGCGCCAGTGCGTGTCGATGCTCTGCAGCAGCACCATGCGCTCGAACTGCGTAAAGTTTTCCTGGCCGATGAGCGCCACCTTGGCGTCGAAGGTGTCGTTGGCGGCCTTCACCACCTTTTCGACGATGTCTTCGTCGCTCACCGCCTCGGCGGCCTCGACTTCGCTCTTCAGCGGCATGTCGATGCCCCACTCGTTGAAGAGCGTCTTCTCCAGGCCCGCCAGGTCCCACTGCTCCTCGACCGATTCGGCCGGCACGTATTGGCGCACCAGATCCATGAAGCAGCCTTCACGCAGCGCCGCAATCTGCGCCGTGAGGTCGGCCGCGTCGAGGATGTCGTTGCGCTGCTGGTAGATCACCTTGCGCTGGTCGTTCGACACGTCGTCGTATTCGAGCAGCTGCTTGCGGATGTCGAAGTTGCGCGCCTCGACCTTGCGCTGCGCGCTTTCGATGCTGCGCGTGACGATGCCGGCTTCGATGGCTTCGCCGTCGGGCATCTTCAGGCGATCCATGATCGCCTTCACGCGGTCGCCCGCAAAGATGCGCATCAGCGGATCGTCCAGGCTCAGGTAGAAGCGCGAAGAGCCCGGGTCGCCCTGGCGGCCCGAACGGCCGCGCAGCTGGTTGTCGATGCGGCGCGACTCGTGGCGCTCGGTCGCAATAATGCGCAAGCCGCCCAGCGACTTGACGAATTCGTGGTCCTTGGTCCATTCGGCGCGGATGCGCTCCACCTCGGTCTGCTTGGCGGCTTCGTCGAGCGCCTCGTCCTGCTCGACCGCCTCGATCATCTTCTCGATGTTGCCGCCCAGCACGATGTCGGTACCGCGGCCCGCCATGTTGGTCGCGATGGTGATCATCTTCGTGCGGCCGGCCTGCGCCACGATGTCCGCTTCGCGCGCATGCTGCTTGGCGTTGAGCACCTGGTGCGGCAGCCCCGCCTTGGTGAGCAGGCCGTCGATGATTTCGGAGTTCTCGATCGACGAGGTGCCTACCAGCACCGGCTGGCCGCGCTCGTAGCACTCGCGGATGTCCTGGATGGCCGCTTCGTACTTTTCGCGCGTGGTCTTGTAGACGCGGTCGAGCTGGTCTTCGCGCTTGCTGATGCGGTTCGGCGGAATGATGACGGTCTCGAGACCGTAGATTTCCTGGAACTCGTAGGCCTCGGTGTCGGCCGTACCGGTCATGCCGGCCAGCTTGTTGTACAGGCGGAAGTAGTTCTGGAAGGTAATCGAGGCGAGCGTCTGGTTCTCGGCCTGGATCTGCACGCCTTCCTTGGCTTCCACGGCCTGGTGCAGGCCGTCGCTCCACCGGCGGCCCGTCATGAGGCGGCCGGTGAATTCGTCGACGATGACCACTTCACCCTGCTGCACCACGTAATGCTGGTCGCGGTGATACAGGTGCCGCGCGCGCAGCGCGGCGTTCAGGTGGTGCATCAGCGTGATGTTCGCCGGGTCGTAGAGCGAGGCGCCTTCGGGCAGCAGCTTGAATTCGCTCAGGAGCTGCTCGGCCTTCTCGTGGCCGTCTTCGGTCAGGAACACCTGGTGGGTCTTTTCGTCGACCGTGAAGTCGCCCGGCACTGTGACGCCTTCACCCGTGCGCGGATCGGCTTCGCCTTCCTGCTTGGTCAGCAGCGGCACCACCTTGTTGATGGCCAGGTAGAGCTCGGTATGGTCTTCGGCCTGGCCGCTGATGATCAGCGGCGTGCGGGCCTCGTCGATCAGGATGGAGTCCACCTCGTCGACGATGGCGTAGTTCAGGGTACGCTGAACCCGGTCGCCCGGCTCGTACACCATGTTGTCGCGCAGGTAGTCGAAGCCGTATTCGTTGTTGGTGCCGTACGTGATGTCGCTGGCATAGGCCTGCTGCTTTTCCTCGCGCGGCATCTGCGGCAGGTTGATGCCCACCGTAAGGCCCAGGAAGTTGTACAGGCGGCCCATCCACTGGGCGTCGCGGTTGGCCAGGTAGTCGTTCACCGTGACCACGTGCACACCCTGGCCCGACAGCGCGTTCAGGTACACCGGCAGCGTGGCGGTCAGCGTCTTGCCTTCGCCGGTGCGCATTTCGGCGATCTTGCCGTTGTGAAGCGCCATGCCGCCGAGCAGCTGCACGTCGAAATGGCGCATCTTCATGACGCGCTTGGAGCCTTCGCGCACCGTGGCAAAAGCTTCGGGCAGCAGGGCATCGAGGGTTTCGCCCTTGGCGATGCGGTCCTTGAACTCCTGGGTTTTTGCGCGCAGCCCGTCGTCGGTGAGCTTCTCGAACTCGGGTTCCAGCGCATTGATGCGCTCCACCGTCTTGCGATACTGCTTGAGGAGCCGGTCGTTGCGACTGCCGAAAATCTGGGTCAGGAAGTTGGTTGCCATTGGCGTGGAGATGGGCGTGCACCTGACACAACAGGCACTGCGACCGGATTCCCTAAGATATGGTGAAAGCAGTTGGGCGCGCCTTCTTCGAATGCAAGCCTCGAAAGCAAGCGGCTCAGACCGGATCTGCCGGCGCAAGCGTCGGCAAACCGGGCATTTTAGCTGCCCTTGTTCCACCCTCCGGATTACCCATGAATCGCCGCACCGTCCCGCCTCTCACGCTGCACCAGGCCGCCGAAGGTTCGCCCACCCTGGCGAGCCTGATTGCCCGTGCGCGCGATGCCGGCGACCGGCTCCGGGCGGTCGAGGGATTGATTCCGCCTGCCATGCGCCCCGCCGTGCAGGCCGGCCCGGCCGAAGGAGATGTGTGGTGCCTCCTGGTCAACGGCAGTGCCGCGGCCGCCAAGTTGCGCCAACTGTCGCCCATGCTGGTTACCCGGCTGCGAAACCGGGGCTGGGACGTGAACACGATCCGGATCAAGGTGCAATCCGGGCGCTGAACCCAAATCAGCCGCCGGTTGCGCAAACCGGCCGGTCCAGCCGCACTTCGGCCTGTTTCTATTGCGGCTGAAGCCCGATGTCGTGCGCAACCTTTTGCCAGCGCTCGGCTTCTGCCCGCATGAAAGCCCGCAGTTCGCCCGTGGTGGACCCCTTCAGCTGCACGCCGAGAGTCGTCATGCGCTCCCTTACCGACGGATGGTCCAGCGCGGCGATGGCTTCGCGCCGCAGCCGCTCGATCACCTCCAGCGGCGTGGTGGCGGGCGCCACCAGCGCCCACCACTGGTCGATCTCCATTCCCTTGAGTCCGCTTTCCGCCAGGGCAGGCACCTCCTTGAGCCCCGGAAGGCTCACACGTTGCGTGCTCGTCACCAGGAGCGGGCGGATCCGGTTGGCGCCCATCAGGCTGGAGCCGCTGGCCAGCGTCGCGAAGTGGCCGCCCACCGTGCCCGCCGCCACGTCTGTAAGCGCCGGCGCCGACCCACGGTACGGAACCATGTTGAACCTGATCTTCGTGCGGCTCGCCAGCAGTTCGGCCGCCAGGTGGCTCACCGTGCCGGCGCCGCTGTGCGCAATGGCCGGCGGCATCGAATGCGCGGCCGCGGTCTTGACGAAAGTCTTGAAGTCGCGGCTATCGTCGCCCATGCCCGCAAAGAAGACGAGCGGCGAAGTGCCGATCATCGTCACCGGCGTGAAGTCGCGCAGCAGGTCGTAGGGCAACCGCGCCGTCACAGCGGGCGCAATGGCGTGCGGCAACTCGACGATGGCCAGCGTGTAGCCATCGGGCGTGGCCCTGGCCGCCGCTTCGGTGCCGATCTGCCCGGCCGCCCCCGGCCGGTTGTCGAC
This sequence comes from Variovorax sp. 3319, assembly GCF_031456585.1. Taxonomy (NCBI): domain Bacteria; kingdom Pseudomonadati; phylum Pseudomonadota; class Betaproteobacteria; order Burkholderiales; family Comamonadaceae; genus Variovorax; species Variovorax sp. 3319. Next base: position 543,623 of record NZ_JAVDUZ010000002.1, on the reverse strand, counting down.
GATCACCGAACTGCCGAGCGTCTGGCTCATGCGCTGCGCCATGGCGCGCGCAATGGCGTCGGTGCTGCCGCCGGCGGCCCACGGCACGATCAGCTTGATGGGCTTGTCCGGAAAAGCAGCCCAGGCGCGCTGCGCCGTGGTGCAGAAAAGAGCGGCCGAACCGGCAGCCAGGAAGGCGCGGCGTTGCAGTGCTTGCATGGTTTCGATTCCTTTGGGTAACTGGGGAGCTCAGGCGGTTTCGTCCGGCCAGCTCGGGTCGCGCGAGGCATTGGCGGTGAGCATCAGCACCACGTGGGCATCGCCTGCAATGGCGCCGCCCTCGCGCAACTGGCGCGCGGCGTCCAGTCCGGCGGCGGCGCAAAGCTCGGCGCTCACGCCGGCCGCAGTCAGCTTTTGCCGGGCCGCGCGCGCCTGGTCGTCGCTTACCACCACCGCGCCCCCGCCCGAAGCAACGGCCGCCTGCCACTGCAGGTAAGTCACGGTGGAGCCCGCGGTAGAAAACTGGGCGGTATGGCCGAGATACGTGCCGTTGAGCGCGCCGCCGGCAAGCACCCGCGAGAGCCGCGCAAACGGCTCTACCAGCCAGAGCCGCGGCAGCCGCGCAATTCGCCCCGCCGCCAGCAGGTCGCGAAACCCCGCATAGATGCCCCAGGCCAGGTCGCCGCGCGCCGTGGGAATCACCACGTGGTCGGGCAGGCCGCCCTCGTTCAGGCACTCCAGCGCAATGGGCTTGTAGCCCTCGATCGCCAGCGGTGCGCTGCCCAATGCGGGCAAGCGGTAATTGGTCAGCGCGAAATAGTCCGCATGTTGTGAGCGCTCACGCACAAAAGCCCACCGGCCGGCGTTGTCTGCAAAGGTATATCGCCGGGCACCGAGGGAATCGAGTTGCCGTGCATAGGCTGACGGCAGGCCTTCGTAGGTGGCCACTTCGCACGCCAGGCCCGCGGCCCACGCATAGTGCGCCGCCGAAATCGCGGCGTTGCCCGACGAGGCCAGCACCAGCGTGTGGGCGCCAAAGTCCAGCGCCTGGGCCACGCCCACCGCGGTCATCCGGTCTTTGTGCGAGCCGGTGGGGTTGCACGATTCGTCCTTGAGCGCGAGCCGCGCCACGCCGAGCTGGCGGGCCAGCCCTGGCATGTCGACGAGCGGCGTACCCCCCTCTCCCAGCGTGAACCCCGGTGCGTAGGGCATGGGCAGCGGGCTGCCGCTGTCGGGCAGATAGCTGGCACGCAGCCCGACGTGGATGCCCATGGCGCGGCAGGCCGGGCAGCCATCGTTCGCCAGGCCGAGCGAGTAAGGCGCATCGCAGCGAAGGCAACGAAAGCCCTGCAAGCGGGGGTTTCTCACCGGCTGCGGCGGCCGGATGCGCGCAGGGGTTGCCGGCGCGGCCGACGGCTGGGGAGGCGAGTCGAACTTGAAGTGCATAACGGGCGCAGGCATGTTCACGAGTGGTGTTGGGCGTGGAAAGTTGTGCCTAAATCTTAGGCATCTGCAAATAAAATCATCTAGCTTGAAATACTCAAGCGATAAGAAAACTTATCGATGCGCTTCACCGAAATAGAGACGTTCCGGGCCCTGATGCGTGCCGGCTCCACCCGCAAGGCCGCCGCGCTGCTGCATGTGACGCAACCGGCCATCAGCCAGTCGCTCAAGCGGCTCGAGGCGCAAGCCGGCATGGTCTTGTTCCAGCGCACCGGCGGGCGGCTGGTGCCCACGCCAGAGGCACGCGCGCTATGGACGGAGGTCGAGCGGGTTTTCATCGGCATGGAAGCCATCGAGCACCGCATGCGCAGCCTGCGCGACTTCGGCACCAACCAGCTCGAACTCAGTTGCTATCCGGCCTTTGGCCTCGGCTTCATGCCGCGGGCGCTGGAGCGCCTGAAGGCGCAGCGCGGCGACAGTCCCTGGCCGCAGGTGTCGCTGCAGGTGCTCAGTTCCAAGGACGTGCGCGACCGCGTGGCAAAAGGCATTTCAGACTTCGGCCTGATGGCCGACGAACTGTCGCTCGAAGGCATCGACCACTCCACCTTCGCGCGCTTTCCCGGCGTGGTCGTGATGCCGCAGGGCCATGCGCTGGCCCGCTTCAAGCGCGTCGAGCCCGAGCAGCTCGCGCAGGTGCCGTTTCTTGCACTCAACCCCGAGGACCCTTCGCACCGCGGGCTCGAAGCCGCGCTTGCCGAACGCGGCGCAGCGCTTCGGGTGATGGTGCAGACACCCTACGCGGCCAGCGTTTGCGAAATGGCTTTGCGCGGCCTGGGCGTGGGACTCGTCAACCCGATCACCGCGCTCGACTACGCTGAACGCGGACTCGTCGTGCGAAGGCTATCGGTCGACGTGTTCTTTTCGTGCGTGCTGGCCATGCCGGCTGGCAAGGTGCTTTCCACCACCGCGCGCGACTTTCTATCCCTCATGCGCCGGCAGCTGGCGGAAGACGAGAAACGCATTCAGCGCTACCTGCGCTGATTCGCCCCGGCCTCTGCTTACTTCCAGCCGAACTCGTGGTTAAGCCCCACGACAAAGCCGTTCACGCCGCGTGGCCCGGTCCTGGAAGCGCTCACATCCACGCTGATCAGCGGCGTAAGGCTGAAGCGCCCGCCGATGCGCGAGGTCCATACGCCCGACGCGCGGCTGCGCTCGGCGATGAGCGACACTTTTTCGTCGAGCGCCCACTCCGCCGCCAGGCCGGCACGGGGCGTACGTGCGCCTGTGCCCGTGGCCCAGTCGGCGCCGATGTTGGCGTGAAGTTGCAGACTGTCCGCAGGGCGCCACGTGACGGGCAGCACCAGTTGCCCGCCGGCACGGCCGCCGCGCCTGACGTCGAACACAGCTCCAAGTGAAATTGCGGCGCTCAGCGGTGCATCTGCCGCCGGCCCGAAGAAGTTCCATTTGAGCTGCGGCCCGGCGATGACTGTATGAATTCCCTCTGCCGAAAGCCTGTCGAAGCTGAACCCGAGTTCGACAGGTCCGACGCGGCACGATGGCCCAAGGTGCAACCCGGTTACCGGCTCCGGTCCGGTACGGCCCCACCAGGCTTCGTACTGGCATCGGCCCGCATCGAGCGTGCCGGCATCGTCAACATCGAAATGGCCGCCTGCCCATGCACCCGCGCTCGCCAGCACGCAGGCCGCCAAGGGCAGCCAGGCGAGCCGGGGCCATCGAATCGTTGTTGTGGGTCTGTTCTTCTTCATCGCCAGCATCCCGGGGATCGCGCATTCTAGGGACGGCGGAAGTCGCCCGGGCGACGCGGCTGGCGCGCCCGCATTGCCTCAGATCTCGAATAGCGGCTGCAGCTCGCGAATGCGCTTGATCGCCACGCCGGCTGCTGCCGTGCGCGTCTCGACCCCAAGCTTCACGTACACCCTCTCGAGATGCTTCTTGGCCGTGGCGGGGCTGCTGCCGAGAATCTCGCCGATGTCCTTGTTGGTCTTGCCCTTCACCACCCAATAGAGCACCTCGGCCTCGCGCGCCGTGAGCTTCAGGCTCAGGCTCATGGCCTCGATCACGGCCGTGTCCGAAATCTCGCGCATGACGATCATCCATTCGTCGCCATCGTCGTCCTGCCCCGTTTGCCGGTGCAGCCGAAGGCTGAGGCTGCTTGCACCTTGCACCACCGAAAGGGCCGGCGGCTCGATACCCTTTTGCCGGGCATCGGGCGCATGGCGCCGCAGCCATTCCAGTATGGCGGGCGGCGTTTCGGGGGCGCGGGTGTCGCAGTAGCGCTGCAGCAGGTCGCGCGCGAGCGCCGTCTGCCAGATCAGCCGGCCCTCGGGCAAGCGCACGGTAATGCTGGCGTAGCCGAAGGCGTCGAGCGCATTGCGCGCCTGCCCGGCCTGGCGCGCGTCCTGCCGGGCGCGGCGGGCGCCTTGCAGGTGCACGTTCATGCGCGCCAGCACTTCCTTGGGCTTGATCGGCTTGGTGACGTAGTCGACGCCACCCGCCTCCAGCGCGGCCACCAGGTGCTCGGTTTCGGTGAGCCCGGTCATGAAGACGATGGGAATGTGCGCCGTTGCGGCATCGGCCTTGAGCCGGCGTGCCACTTCGAAACCGTCGATGCCCGGCATCATGGCGTCCAGCAGAACGATGTCGGGCCGAGCCTGCGCGGCGCGCTGCAGTGCCTGTTCGCCGCTGGTGGCAACAAGCACCGTGTAGCCGGATTCGTCGAGCGCATCGTGCAGCACGGCAAGGTTGTCCGGCACGTCGTCGACGATCAGCACCAAGTCGCTGTTGGCGCCCTGTTCGCGCAGCGTTTTAGCGAGCGGTGTGGTGTCCATGGAGTGTCGATGTTCGCCGCAATTTTCAGGCAGCGCTAACGGCGGCCGCAAGCGCGCGGCCCAGGGCCTCGAACTGGAACTGGCGGGCAAGCACGCGCTGCGCCTCGGTCCATGCCCTGCATTCGGGTTCTTCGGCATCGATCTCGTCGAGCTGGTTCATGATGCCGCGAAAGTAGCCCAGGCTCACAGCTTCGTCGAGTGCGCGCAGCCTCGAAAGCGAAGGCGCCTGCACTGCGCGCGGCTCCGTAGCCGGCAGCGGCCTGGCGGCGGTGTCCGTCCATTGCAGGCCGAGCCGGCGCTCGAGCCAGTCGAGCAACTCTGAGTGCCGCACTGGCTTGACGAAAAAATCTTCGGGCGCAATGCCAACGTCGTTGTCCAGGCCCTTGTCGAAGGCATTGGCCGAGACAATCGCCACCGGCGCATCGACCAGCCCGAGCTTGCGCGCACGGCGAATGGTCTCCCATCCGTCGATGCCCGGCATGGCCAGGTCGACAAACATCGCATCCGGCCGGAAGCCCGCAACGATGAGATCGAGCGCGTCGTGCCCGCTTGCGGCGGTGCGCAGGCCAAAGCCAAGTGGAGCCAGCACATGGCCGAGCAAATCGCGGTCGGCCTCTTCGTTGTCCACCACCAGCAGTTGGCGGCGCCGCCCTTCATAGCCGCGCCGCGCGCGTTGCACCTGAGCCGGCAGGCCTGCTGCGCCCGCCGTCTCATGCACGCGCGGCAGGAAGAGCCGCACGCGGAAGAGCGAACCCTTGCCGGGCGTGCTGCGCACCTTCATTTCGCCGCCCATCAGGTCGGTCAGCATCTTGGCGATGGTGAGGCCCAGCCCTGCGCCGGGAGTAGCGGCCGCCGCCGCGTCGCCTCGCGTGAACGGCTCGAAGATGCGCTCGATGTCTTCGGCCGTCATGCCCGGGCCGGTGTCTTCTATTTCAACCGAGGCGAATTCGCGTGCATAAGAAAGCCGCAGCGTCACCTCGCCCGCCGCCGTGAACTTGATCGCGTTGCCCAGCAGGTTGATGAGAATCTGGCATACCCGCTTTTCATCGGCGCGCACCACCTCCGGCAAGGTGCCTGTCGCCTCGAAGCGAAACCGAAGGCCTTTCTCGGCTGCCTGCAGTTCGAACATGTCGGCCAGTTCGCGCAGGGTGTCGGCAAAGCGCATGGGCCGGGCGTGCAGCGTGAGCTTGCCGGCCTCGATGTGCGCAATGGCCAGCGTGCCCTCGATGAGCGACAGCAGATGCTCGCCGCCGCGCTTGATCACCGCCACCGCCTGCTGCCGGTGCGGCGGCACGGACGCGTCTTCGCCCATCAGCTGCGCATAGCCAAGAATGCTGTTGAGCGGCGTTCTCAGCTCATGGCTGATGGCGCTGATATAGCGGCTCTTGGCCTGGTTGGCCTGGTCAGCGGCGCGGCGGGCCTCCTCTGCTGCGAGCTTGGCCTGCTCGGCGACTTCGCGCGCCTCCTCGGCCGTCTGCTTGGCCGACTGCAGCGCGCGGTCGGTGGCGCGGTGCAGCTCGATCTCGCGCATCAGCAAATGGGTCTGGCGGTTCGATTCTTCCTGCGCCACCTTGCGGCTCTGATGCGCCAGCACCAGCCACCATGCCACGACCCCGGCAATGACAAGCAGCGCCATGTATGCCTTGAGAAAGCCCGAGCGCAGCGACGAGCGCTGCACGCCGGCCAGCGCTTCGGCCAACTCTGATTGCGATGCAAGCTGCACCGCGCTTTCGGCCAGTGCGCGTAGCTCCTGCTGGTAGAGCACACCGAACACCACCGCCAGCACCGGCACGATGATCAGCATCAGCAGCAGGAAATGCCCGAGCCCCGTATCGAGATACCGCCAGCTGAGGCGCGGCAGCAGCCAGCGCAGCGCCGACGACCACTGCGCCGAAAGACTCGCATGCGGTTTGCACAAATCGCCGCAGCGCGCATCGAGCGTGCAGCACAGCGAGCAGATCGCCCCCTGGTAGGCCGGGCAATGAGCCATGTCGGGGCCTTCGTATTCGCGCTCGCAGATCACGCAGTGCTGCACCTTGAGGCGCTGATAGGCGCCGTCCGCGCCGGGCTCGTCCACGCCGTTCTCGACCCGTGCCCATCGCACCGCACGCGAGCCCGATGCCGGCGCAAACGCGACCGCACCATTGCCCACCGAACCACGCGCCAGGTAGTACTTGCCGCCCGTGGCCCAGGCAATCAGCGGCGAAACGACCAGCGCTGTGCCAAGCGCGATAAGCGCTGAAAAAGCCTGCGCCAGCGGCCCGAAGACGCCAAGGTGCGCGGTAATGGAAAGCAGCGAAGCCAGCGCCATGGCGCCCACGCCCACCGGGTTGATGTCCCACAGGTGCGCCCGCTTGAATTCGATGCCCGGCGGCGAAAGCCCCAACGGCTTGTTGATGACCAGGTCGGCCACCACGGCCATCATCCAGGCGATGGCGATGTTGGCGAACAGGCCGAGCACGTCGCCCAGCGCCTCGAACACGTTCATCTCCATCAGCATGAAAGCGATGAGCGCGTTGAACACCACCCACACCACCCGACCCGGATGGCTGTGCGCCACGCGCGAGAAGAAATTGCTCCACGCCAGCGAGCCCGCATAGGCGTTGGTCACGTTGATCTTGAGCTGCGAAATGACCACGAACAGCGCGGTCGCGGCCACGGCCCAGCCGTAGTTGGGAAACACGTACTCGTAGGCCGCCAGGTACATCTGGTTGGGATCGACCGCGCGCTCGGCCGGCACCATGTGCGTGATGGCCAGGTAGGCCAGCAGCGCGCCGCCCAGCATCTTGAGCACCCCAAGCACCACCCAACCCGGGCCGCCTGCCAGCACGCCCGCCCACCAGCGCCGGGCACTCACGGAGGTGCGCGCGGGCATGAAGCGCAGGTAGTCGGCCTGCTCCCCCATTTGGGTAATCAAGGCGATGCCAACCGTCAGTGCAGCGCCAAACAGGTGCAGATCGAAGCCCTTTGCGCCCGTCTTCACACCGTTGTAGTGCACGATGCCGGCAAATGCACCAGGATCGCGCACCAGAACAAAGACGAACGGCACCACCAGCATTACCAGCCACAGCGGCTGCGTCCAAAGCTGCAGCCGGCTGATGGCCGAAACGCCGTGCGTCACCAGCGGAATCACCACCAGCGCGCACACCAGGTAACCCCAGACGGGCGGTACGCCCAGCGCCAGTTCCAGCGCATAGGCCATCACCGCCGCCTCGAGCGCAAAGAAGATGAACGTGAACGACGCGTAGATGAGCGAAGTGAGCGTGGACCCGATATAGCCAAAGCCCGCGCCGCGCGTGAGCAGGTCCATGTCGACGCCGTAGCGCGCGGCGTACACGCTGATCGGCAGGCCCGCCAGAAAGATGATGAGCCCCGTCGCCACGATGGCCCAGAAGGCATTGGCAAAACCGTACTGCACCAGCAGCGTGGCCCCCACCGCCTCCAATATGAGGAAAGACGCGGCGCCAAAAGCCGTGTTGGCTACCCGCCATTCGGACCATTTGCGAAAGCGCTGCGGCGTGTAGCGCAGGGCGTAGTCTTCCAGCGTTTCGCTCGCCACCCAGCTGTTGTAGTCGCGCCGCACCTTCACGATGCGCTGCGGCGCGTCGTCGGGGGTGGTGGAAGTCTCGGCGGGGTTCACACCGTTTCGGTGCAGCTTTCGTGCCATCCATACGTCTTTTGGCGAACGGCGGCACGACTGTTGCAAAGCCGAAGCCTGCCCAATAATGGCCGACTTCCACGCACCCGACGCCCCCTCATGGAACTGACCCCGCGCGAAAAAGACAAGCTGCTGATCTTCACCGCAGCATTGCTGGCCGAACGCCGCAAGGCGCGGGGCCTGAAGCTCAATTACCCCGAAGCCGTCGCGCTGATTTCCGCCGCCGTGATGGAAGGCGCCCGCGACGGAAAGAGCGTTGCGGCGCTCATGAGCGAGGGCCGCACGGTGCTCACGCGTGCCGACGTGATGGACGGCATCGCCGAGATGATTCCCGACATCCAGGTGGAAGCCACCTTTCCGGACGGCACCAAGCTGGTCACCGTCCACCAACCCATCGTCTGACCCTCCTTCTCCAGAACAAGAAAGCCCTGTCATGCGCCATAACGCTTCGAAGACCCTTGCCCTTGTTGCCATGCTGCTGCCCCTCGCGGCCAGCGCCCACACCGGCGCCGACGGCGGTGTGCACCACGGTTTCACCACCGGTTTTCTGCACCCGCTGACCGGCGCCGACCATTTGGCGGCCATGGTGGCGGTCGGTCTCTGGAGCGCGCTGGCCGCACGGCGCGCCTGGCCCGATCTGCTGTGGGCGCCGCTGGCCTTCGCGGGCATGCTGCTGGCCGGTGCGCTGGCGGGGCTGGCGGGTGTGCAGCTGCCGGCGGTCGAGCCGATGATTGCGGCCTCGCTGCTGGTGCTGGGCCTGCTGGTGGCCACGCGCACCCACCTGCCGGCTGCGGCAGCGGCTGCGGTGGTCGGCGTGTTTGCCGTGTTTCATGGCGTGGCGCACGGCCACGAACTCGCGAGCGAGCAAGGCGCCGCGCTGACGCTGGCGGGCATGGTGGGCGCCACCGTGCTGCTGCATCTTGCCGGCATCGGCCTTGGCTGGGCGCTGCGCCATGCCAATGCCTGGCTGCCGCGCGTGGCGGGTGCTGCAGTGGTGGCACTGGGCGCGACGCTGCTTTCGCAGGCGGTCTAACCCGGCGCCGCGACACCATGATTCCCGGCGAACTTTTTACCGACGACGGCGAGCACACGCTCAACCCCGGCCGCCGCACGCTCACGCTGGTGGTGCAGAACACCGCCGACCGGCCGATCCAGGTCGGCTCGCACTATCACTTTGCCGAAACCAACGGCGCGCTTGGCTTCGATCGCGAGGCCGCGCGCGGCATGCGGCTGAACATTGCCTCGGGCGCGGCGGTGCGCTTCGAGCCCGGCCAGCAGCGCACGGTCGAGCTGGTCGATTTTTCGGGCGACCGCGTCGTCTACGGCTTTCGCGGCCTCATCCAAGGAAAGCTCTAAGCCATGGCAACGATCGGAAGGCGTGCATACGCAGAGATATTCGGCCCCACGGTGGGCGACCGGGTCCGTCTTGCAGACACCGACCTGCTGATCGAGGTGGAAGCCGACTACACCCTGCGCGCCGGCGGCTACGGCGAAGAAGTGAAGTTCGGCGGCGGCAAGACCATTCGCGACGGAATGGCCCAGTCGCAGCGCACACGCGACGGCAAGGGCAGCGGCCCCACCGCCGGGGGCGCCGTCGACACGGTGCTGACCAACGCACTCATCCTCGACCACTGGGGCATCGTCAAGGCCGACATCGGCCTGAAGGGCGGCCGCATTGCTGCCATCGGCAAGGCCGGCAACCCCGACGTGCAGCCGGGCGTGGACATCGTCATCGGCCCGGGCACCGAGATCATCAGCTGCGAGGGCAACATCGTCACGGCCGGCGGCATCGACAGCCACATCCACTTCATCTGCCCGCAGCAGATCGAGGAAGCGCTCGCCTCAGGCGTGACGACCATGCTCGGCGGCGGCACCGGCCCGGCCACCGGCACGTTCGCGACCACCGCCACGCCCGGCCCCTGGCACATCGAGCGCATGCTGCAGGCGGCGGATGCATTCCCCATGAACCTGGGCTTCCTGGGCAAGGGCAACGCCAGCCTGCCCGATGCGCTGCACGAGCAGATCGAAGCCGGCGTGATCGGACTCAAGCTGCACGAAGACTGGGGCACCACGCCCTCGGCCATCAGCAACTGCCTGGACGTGGCCGACGCCACCGACACGCAGGTGGCAATCCACAGCGACACGCTCAACGAATCGGGCTTTGTCGAGAACACCATTGCCGCCGTGGGCGGCCGCTCGATCTGCGCCTTTCATACCGAAGGCGCGGGCGGCGGGCATGCGCCGGACATTCTTCGCGTGGTGGGCGAAGAAAACTTTCTCCCCTCTTCCACCAACCCCACCATGCCCTACACCGTGAACACGCTCGACGAACACGTCGACATGCTCATGGTGTGCCACCACCTGGACGCAGGCATTGCCGAGGACCTGGCCTTTGCCGAGTCGCGCATCCGCAAGGAAACCATTGCTGCCGAAGACGTGCTGCACGACCTGGGCGCCATCAGCATGTTCAGCTCCGACAGCCAGGCCATGGGCCGTGTGGGCGAGGTGGTGCTGCGCTGCTGGCAAACGGCGCACAAGATGAAGCTGCAGCGCGGCAAGCTGCCGCAAGACAACGAGCGCAACGACAACTTCCGCGCCAAGCGCTACGTCGCCAAGTACACGATCAACCCCGCCATTGCGCACGGCATCGCGCACGAGGTCGGCTCGCTCGAAGTCGGCAAGTGGGCCGACATCGTCATCTGGAAGCCCGCCTTCTTCGGCGTGAAGCCCTTTACCCTCATCAAGGGCGGCACCATTGCCATGGCCGCAATGGGCGACCCCAATGCGTCCATACCCACGCCGCAGCCGGTGCACTATCGCCCGATGTTCGGCGCCTACGGCGGCTCGCTGGCCAAAAGCTCGCTCACCTTCGTCTCGCAGGCCGGCCTGGCTGCGGGCATCAAGGAACGCTATGGCCTGGCCAAGCAACTGAGCGCGGTAAAGAACATTCGCAATGTGCGCAAGAAAGACCTCGTCCACAACAGCTACACGCCGAAGATGGAGATCGATGCGCAGACCTATGCCGTGCGCGCCGACGGGCACCTGCTGACCTGCGACCCTGCGGTGCAGCTGCCGCTCACTCAGCGCTACTTCCTGTTCTGAGCGGAGCGCTCAGGGTCTTGCACAAGAGGCCCGGCGCCCGCTTGACAGGCTGCGTATCCTCGACGGTATCCATCCTGTCGTTTCACGCCTTTGGCGTTCCATTCGCAACATGCTCACCGCCAACAAACTCATGCCCCAGGGCCGCGGCCTTGCGCCCGTGCTGCTGAAGCGCGCCGCCACCATCGAACTCGACTGGGACGTGCGCCAGAAAAGCCGCTTCGACGCCACCGACTCACAAGGCCGGCAGATCGGCGTGTTTCTGCCGCGCGGCACTGCGGTGCGCGGCGGCGACGTGCTGGTGGCCGAAGACGGCTCGCTCGTCCGCGTGATCGCGGCGCCGCAGCCGGTGCTGCGCATCACGCATTGCACGGCCCACGGCACCCCGTTCGACCTGACTCGCGCGGCCTACCATCTGGGCAACCGCCATGTGCCGATCGAGCTCAAGCCCGACCACCTGAAGATCGAGCCCGACCATGTGCTGGCCGACATGCTGCGCTCGATGCACCTGATCGTCGTCGCAGTCGAGGAAGCGTTCGAGCCTGAGGGCGGCGCATATGGGTCGCACGAGCATTCGCATGGCGGTGGGCACAGCCATGACCATGCGCATGATCACGCTCACTCGCATTCGAAGGGTCCGAAGCCGCTGGTGCTTGCACCGGAGCTGCTCGACGACCATGGCTGAATCAGGGTGCGCACCCGCCCTGAACAACAGCGCCAAGCAAAAGAGCTGACATGCCCGACGCACAAAGCCTGCTGCAGCTCATCTGGCTCGCGTCCCCCGCCTTGCCCGTAGGCGGCTTCTCCTATTCCGAAGGCGTTGAAGCGGCAGTCGAATGGGCCGGCATCGACTCGGAGGCCAAAGCCATCGAGTGGCTCTCAGACCAGCTGTATCTCAGCTTTGCGCGCGGCGACCTGGCACTGGTGGCGCAAGCCATACCGGCCTGGCGCGATGGCAACGCACGGCGCATCCACGAGCTCAATGAATGGGTCATAACCACGCGCGAATCGGCCGAGTTCTTCTTGCAGACCGAACAGATGGGCCGCTCCTTCGTCGAATGGCTCAAGCTGCACCACGACGACACCGCCGCCGTTTTTGCCGACCTGCCCGCGAGCTACCCGATTGCCTTTGCCTTTGCCGCAAGCCGCACCGGTGCCTCGGTGCACGACGGCTGCCTTGCTTTTGCCTTCGGCTGGGCCGAGAACATGGTTGCCGCCGCCGTCAAGGCCGTGCCGCTCGGCCAGAGCGCGGGCCAGCGCATTCTTGCGCGGCTTGCGAATGAAATTCCCACTGCCGTCGAGCGTGCCATGCAGCTCGGCGACCATGAACGCCAAGCCTTCGCCCCCCTCTTGGCCGTGCTGTCGGCACGCCATGAAACACAATACTCGCGCCTCTTCAGAAGCTGACCGAACCGGACCTTTGCCATGACCTCCGCCCTGCATCACATTCCCCATCGCACCAAGAAACTGCCTCCGCTGCGCGTGGGCATCGGCGGCCCGGTCGGCTCGGGCAAGACCACCTTGCTCGAAATGCTCTGCAAGGCAATGCGCGACAAGTACGACCTTGTTGCCATTACCAACGACATCTACACCAAGGAAGACCAGCGCCTGCTTACCGTGGCCGGCGCCTTGCCCGCCGAACGCATCATGGGCGTGGAAACCGGCGGCTGCCCGCACACCGCCATTCGCGAAGACGCTTCCATCAACCTGGAGGCCATCGACCGCATGCTCGAGGACTTTCCCGATGCCGACGTGGTGTTCGTCGAATCGGGCGGCGACAACCTTGCGGCCACCTTCAGCCCCGAGCTGTCGGACCTCACCATCTACGTGATCGACGTGGCGGCCGGCGAAAAAATTCCGCGCAAGGGCGGCCCCGGCATTACCAAGAGCGATCTGTTCGTTATCAACAAGACCGACCTCGCGCCGTATGTGGGCGCAAACCTCGACGTGATGGAGCAGGACACGCAGCGCATGCGCCGCCAGCGCCCCTACGTGATGACCAACCTCAAGACCCATACCGGCGTAGCCGAGGTGGTCGCCTTCATCGAGAAGCGCGGCATGCTCGTCGCCGACTGAGCCCACCCGGCATGCGCAGCCATGCCACCTCGCGCCGCGCGCCAGGCGTCGGCATCGGATGACACGCGCATGCGCCCAACTTCCTCATGGCGCCGGTTTTCGGCCGCCTACGGTGGTGCCTTCGATTTTCGAACCTCGAGAACAACGGAGAGCAAGCAAGCCATGACCACCACTACCGACGAACACGCCAAGCTCTGGGACCTGATCAAGGACACCCGCTACGGCATGCTGACCCACCGCCACGCCGATGGGCAACTGCACAGCCATCCGCTCACCACGCAAAGCAAGAACATCGAAGAAGGCTCGACACTCTACTTTTTTGTACCCAGGAACGGCGACGTCGCGCGCCATGTGGCAAGCGACCCGAGTGTGAACATCGCCTACGCCAACCCCGACGACGACAGCTATGTGTCGGTCGTGGGCCGCGCAACGCTGCGGGAAGACCAGGCAAAGAAAGAAGCTCTTTTCAACCCCGCGGCCAAAGCCTGGTTTCCGGGCGGCGCGACCGATCCGAACCTGGCCCTGCTGGCGGTTGAAATCCTAAGCGCCGAATATTGGGACGTTAAGGAAAGCAAGATGGTGCAACTGCTGAAGATGGCCAAGGCGGCCATCACCGGCGATGAGCCGCCATCGCTGGGTGAACACAAGAAGCTGGATCTCGGCTGAACAGCGGCAAACGCTGCGTCAGGCGAAGCGCGCGCCGGTAATTTCCTGCAAGAAAGCACAAGTTCACGCTTCGGCTTGATCGTTTCGGGCCGCTGCCTGCACCGCTGATACCCTGCCCGCTCCAAGGCCAATCGTGGCCGATCAAAGGGAGTAGGTAATGAGTCTTTTGTGGTTTCTTGTTGTAGGTTTGGTTGCTGGCTGGCTGGCTGGCATTCTCGTCAAGGGCGGCGGCTTTGGCCTGGTTGGCGATCTCATCGTGGGCGTGGTGGGAGCCGTGCTCGGTGGCTTCCTGTTCAGCACGTTCGGCGTGTCGATGGGCGGTGGCCTCGTGGGCAGCCTCATTGTTGCCACCGTGGGCGCGGTGGTGCTCCTGTTTATCGTCAGGCTGATAAAGAGCGCATAACGCGCTATTTGACGGCGAGCTCGCTCGCCGTGCGGGCGGCGTGTGCTGCGCGGCACGCCTCCGTTGCGCGATATGACGCCAACGCAAAGCAGCGCGCCTCGGCCTCGCGCGCAAGCGACTCGAGTGCGCGGCGTTCCTGGGCCGCATCAACCTGAAACTGCACCAGCCATTTCATGAGCAGTGCCATCACGATCAGGAGCACGATCAACGCGGCCATCAACGCGCCGCGCCAGTTGCGGATGCGAAGAACCGGAGATTCGGAATTGGTCATTGCCGTGGCGGGAGCGAAATGCTTTTCGGAAGCTCCGGCAAGATCCAGAAGCTCAAGGCGAGAATGACGCCTGCCCCCAAAGACACGATGGCCGCGGTTACGAAGAGCGCAGCCGCAACAACGCTCGGCACGCGAACGGCCATTGTCAGCAACGAAGCGGTTGCCAGAACGTACAGAAGCAAAGGCAGCAAGGCGAGGTATGTTGGCCTTGCGTGGGGCGGAGACGATTCGCCCGCGGCGACGTCTCTCAAGAACGGATTGAGCATGAATTCCCTCTGGAAACAGGCCGCGACGATACGTGGCGCACCTCTATTCCGTTAGGAATTGCTTCACGTTCGGCGGTGGTTTACGTGAGGGACCGGAACTAGGGTACAACTCTGTCCAGTACGTCACACCTGTGCCGGGGTTCGTGTTGCCGCACCAGCGCGCGATCAGCGGGCATCTGTCACAGGTACGTCAATTTAGAAGCGAATGTGTGTGCAAAAGCGGAAATCCGCCGCTCGCATTCAGTCAAACTCGGGTGCTGTACCCACCAACGTTTTCACCACTGTTCTACTGAAAGGAACCCCTGTTTTGAACAAGACCGAACTCATTGCCGCAATTGCAGAAGACACCAACCTCAGCAAGGCCGACGCAGGCCGCGCATTCGACTCGGCGCTCGAGCATCTGTCGCGCGCCCTGGTGCGTGGAGACACCGTTCAGCTGATCGGCTTTGGCACCTTTACCGTTGCGAGCCGCGCCGAGCGCCAGGGCCGCAATCCTTCCACCGGCGAGGCAATCACCATCAAGGCAAGCAAGAGCCCCAAGTTCGCCGCCGGCAAAGCGCTGAAGGACGCCATCAACCAGGCGGGCTGATACAAGGCGCCATCACGCCTGGCGCCGCGTCATTCATTGCCTCTTGGCAAAAAGTTGAAATACGCGTGCGCAGGCTGCTGCTCGGGCAAGACATAGATCACGCCGCTCGCACTGCCGAACGCCGGCTTTACGTAGGTGTCGTAAAACGCCGCGGGCACATTGATGCAGCCATAGGAAATGCGGTGATCCGCCGCATTTGCCGACGCAAGCCGCTCCAGCCGCCGCTCCGACTTGTTGGCGGTGCGAACGCGATGCATGGACACCGCCGCGCCGTAGTCCACCCACACAATGTCTTCGCCTTGCAGGTTGGTGCCGGGCTCCGAAACAAAACGTCCGGCGGGCGTGGTGCGCTCTTCGGGGCGTATATCGGACAGCTTTCGCTCTCCGATGCCCGGCGCTGAATCGTCTCCCTGCGCAAGCCCCAGCAACACGGGCGATGTGCCTTGCAGGGTTCCGTCAGCACCAAAGATAAAGAGACGCGCCTTCTTCTTGTCGACAACTGCAAAGGGAAGACCTTGGCTGTCGTGCGCGTTGGCTGCCGCTTGCGCCAACTGGTGCGCTTCAACCGACGCTTCGGTGCTTGCAACAGCCTCCAACGCATCGGCTGGCCGGTATGCGAACGTTGCCGCGCAAGCGAGTGCAAGCGACAAGAGCACAGGTTTTTTCATGGGGGCACAAAAGCAATAGCGCGAAGCCTCAAGCTGAAACGCGGCCGCCACCCCGGAAGATGGCGGCCGCGTTCAGAGCCCAGGGAACGCAGCTGAATTAGCCGCGGTCGGCGCGCGCGCGGCGCATCGGCGCTGCGCGCGCCGGTTCGGGCATGGGCTTCGCCGCAGCGACAGGTGCCGGTGCCGGCATTGGTGCGGCCACTGGTGCAGCAACCGGTGCGGCCACCATGCGCTCCGGCGCAGGTGCCGGGGCTGCCATGCGAACGGGCGCAGGCGCGGGTGCGGCGGGCCGTGCAACTTGCAGCGTGGTGCCGGTTTCGCCCATGGGGCCGCCGGTCTGGTTTTGCTGGCCGGCGGGCATGTACACGTTGCCTGAAACGGCAGGTGCATCGGTCTTTGCCATTTGTGCGACGCCTTGAGCCATTGCGGGTGCAATTGCAAACGCCATGGCAGTGGTCACAAGAACATGAACCATCGTGTGCTGAATCTTCATTCGTAATCTCCCTTGAGTTTGATTCCGACTGCCAACCCGGGGGCGAATGCCCGGCGCGAGCGCAGTCTGCAATCAAGAACGCAGGGAGCCACGCGAAGACGACAGCGCGCGCTCGACGATGCGGACAAGTCGTGAAATTTGACTCGCTTGCACGCGCTGTTGCAATGCCATTACGCGCTGCGCCAGCCCCCGCCAAGCGCCTTGTAAAGGTTGACCATGTTCACAGCCTGCTTGAGTTGCATCTCGATGAGCTGTTGTTGCTCTGCATAGAGCTCGCGCTGCGCGTCCTGGCTCGAAAAATAATCTTCAAGCCCGCCGCGGAACCGCGTGCGCGAAATGCTCGCAACTTTTTCGAGTGCCAGCACGCGGGCCTGCTGCGCCTCGAGTTGCGGGCGCATGTGGTCATCGGCAATCAGCGCATTGGCGGTCTCGCGAAACGCCACTTGCGCCGCGTATTCATACGACGCCATTGCGGCTGCCAGCCGCTCTTCGTTGCCGGTCACGTTGGCCGAGCGGCGGCCCCAATCGAAGATGGGCAGCGACACGCCCAGCACACCGGCCCAGCTCCTGTTGCCGCTGCTCAGCAGCGTCGACAAGTCTCCGCTGATGCCGCCCGCCAAAGCCGTGAGCGAAATGGTGGGCAGCATGGCGGCCTTGGCCGCACCCACGCCGGCGTTGGCCGCCTCTACGCGCGAATAGGCCGCCAGAAGATCGGGCCGGCGCTGAAGCAGGCTGGAGGGCAAGCCCGCAGCAACCGATGCCGTCGAGCGTTCGGGCCAAGGCCGTGCGCTGCCGGTTTCGGGCGGCACCGGCTGGCCGACCAGCACGTTCAGCCATTGCAGGTCTTGGGCGACGCGCATGCGGAACTCTTCTTGCCGCACCCGCGCGTTCTGCAGCAACGACTGCGCGCGATACACGTCGAGCTGCGCGGCACCGCCGGCTGCCTTGGCGCGGCCGATCATGTCGGCATTGGATGCCAGCCCGGATTCGTTGGCGTTTGCCAGCGCAAGCAATGCGCGGTCGGCGCGCAGCGTGAGATACGCATTCGACACTTCGCCCACCAGGTTCATGCGGGCCGCGGCAAAGTCTTTGTCGCCCGCTTCAGCCAGCGCGCCGGCCTGCTGCGCCGTGCTCTGCTGGCGGCCAAAAAAGTCGAGCTCATACGACGTGACGCCCGCCTGAATGTCGAAGCTGTTCGACACGCGTCCGTCGGACGGCACATTGCCCACCGGGCTGAGCGAACCTTGCGGCGTGGTTTGCGCGCGCTGTGCGTGGCCCGACAAACCGATTTGCGGGAACAGCGAGGCGCGGCTTCCTGCATACACGGCGCGCGCTTCGCGGGCCTTCGCGGCATAGGCGCGCAGGTCGCGGTTTTGCGTGAGCGCAGTGGCAATGAGCCCGCGCAGCTCGTCGTCCTGAACGAAGTTGCGCCACTCGACCGGCTCGGCATTGGGCGCCGCGGTGCCCGCAGGGAACTGCGAAGGCAGCGCCAGGTCGGGTTGCTTCATGGGCGGCGTCATGTTGCAGCCGCTCACCACCAAGGCCACGCACACCGCCAGCACCATCAAGATGAGCCGCAGCGAAAAGCGCACGAACCCCGCTTCGGGCGCGCCGAAGCCCGCGCTGGCGAGCAGGGCCGATGCCGCGCGCCATGGCCGCACCTGAACCGCGACATGGCTCGGAGGCACGTTGAACACGTGGCTTACCAAACGTTCGCGCTGTGCCTCGGTGCCGGCAAACCGCAGTTCGGCACCGGCCGAGCTTTTGCCGGCAAGCTGCGCGGGCAACCAGCCGACGGGATCGACATACACCTCCAGCGGCTGCCCCACGCGCATGCGCTTGAGCGCACGCGATTCGAGCAGCGCTCCGTCCGCGGCAATGTTGACAAAGCGCGAGTCGATTTCGCCGGCAGCCGTTCGCAGCCGGGTGCGTGCACGCCATGGAAAGCGCTCTTCCTGATCGGGCCGCGGCAAATCGACGCACGCGATGAGCGCTGCCAGGCACAGGATGAGCGCAATGCCGGTCCACACCAGGTTGAGTTCATCGCCCGGCGTGAGCGCCTCGCCGCTCAAGGCCACCGATGCGCCGCCAAGCTGCAGTGCCACCAGCAGGCCGCCGAACACGGCCACCAGCTTCCAGTGCACCACCGTCTTGGAGCGGTCGAGCCCCTTGTTCGTTACCTTGAAGGGGCGGCCGAAGGGCCGCAGCATTGCGCTGGCGAGCGTGCCCGTTACCGCCATGGCGGCCACCAGCTGGCTCACCTCGCTGAACACCGGCAGGCAGCGCCGCTGGCTGATCCAGTAGCTGTAGGCCCAGAACATCATGAGCGGCGGCAGCCCGAACGAAGCAAAGGCCTGCGGCGTGGCGTGGAACACCGACACGCCTGCATACCAGTAGAGCGCAGGCGCCAGCATGATCATTGCCATGAAAGGCTTGCCCAGCCAATGCAGCAGCCCGTGCAAGAAGTGGAGCCGCGCCGAAAAGCTGTAGCCCTTGCCGCGCAGCGGGCCATCGGGCAGCAGAGCAAGCTGCACCGTGCCCAGGCACCAGCGGCTGCGCTGGTTGATGTAATCGATGATGCTCTCGGCCGACAGGCCGTTGGACAACCTCTCGCCCAGCCAGCGCGTAACGTGGCCCTTGCGCAGCAGCAGGTAGGTGGTGTGGATGTCTTCGCACACGCTGCCCACCGGAAAGCCGCCCGCGGCGGTAATCAGGTCGCGCCGCACAATGAACGATGTGCCCACGCAAAAGGCCGAATCTGCCGCGTCTTTTGCCGGCTGCAGCACGTCGAAGAAAACGCGCTGCTCGTCGACCCAGCTGTCCGTTGCGCGCAGGTTGTGCTGGATGGGGTCGGCGTTGTAATAGAACTGCGGCGTTTGCACCAGCCCGACCTTGCGGTCTGCAAAAAGGCCGAGCATGCGGTAGATGATTTGCCGCTGCGGCGCAAAGTCGGCGTCCAGCACCAGGATGTACGGCGCGTTGGTTACGCCCGCAGAAATTTTCAGCCCGTTGTTCATGTTGCCCGCCTTGGCGTGGCTGTTGTCGGGCCGGCGCGCGTAGTGCACGCCCTTGCGTTCGCAATAGTCGCGCAGCCAGTCGCGCCGCGTGTCGTCGAGCACCCAGACGTTCACTTGCGGATAGTCGATGGCCTGCGCGGCAATGATGGTTTTTTCGAGCACCGCCAGTTCTTCGTTGTAGGTGCAGATGAACACGTCCACCGCCGGCACCTTGTCGCCGCGGCGGCGCAACTCGGCCTCGCCCAGGTCGGCCAGCGGCGTGTTGTCGCGCCGGCCAACCAGCATGTGGATCGACATGAGCGTGTAGACGATGGCCGTGAGCTCGAAGGCCAGAAACACCCAGGCAAACAGCGTTTCAAAGCCCAGGTCCGAAGGCGGCATGGTGGCTACCACGCGCCACACGGCATAGCGCATGAGCAGCAGCGCGGTGAGCGCGCCAAACACCATGCGATGGCTGGTGCGATCGACCCGCCCCAATGACATGAGTAAAAGCGCGAGCCCCGCAACAAGGGCGTTGAGCTGGAACTCCGGCGTAGCGATCAGGTTGGACATGATGGGATAGCTCCTGCGGCAGTGGTTTTGCCGGTGAAGGGGTTGAAGCCGGTTGCGGCAAGCGCAATCCAGGCGGTAGCGCCCAAGTGGGGCCAGCGGTAGTAGTAAAAGTCGGCGCCCGTCGAGTCCGGCCCTATGGCAAGGCCGGTGGAAATGCGGGTGCTCGGGGTTGCGTAGTACAGGCCGTTGTCGGCGCGTTGCGATGCAAGCAGCTGCCACAGCGCCTCGGGTGCCGCGCCCTTGCGCGCCACCAGCGTTGCGGCGGCCTGCGCGCTGCCCTCGGTCCAGATGCCGTCGGGGTTGCGCGAGAAGCCGTAGCCCTCGGCGAAGCGGTGGTTCTTTTCGACCCAGTCGAGCGCCCGGGTCCACGCGCATGAACCTTCGGGCGCCGCCAGCAGGGGCCACAGCTGGGCATCGAGGCCCGAGGCTTCGGTAGAGATGGTGGCGCCGTCTTCTTTGGTGCCTATGTTGAAGCGCTGCTCTTGCGCATTCCACATGCGGTTGACGAACTCGAGCGCGGTGCGGGCTTGCTGGCGCTCGGCTTCGTTGGAGCCACCTGCGCGTGCGGCCCATGCGGCGACCATGGCAATGTCGATGTTGTGCTCGGTCGATTTCCAGGTTTGCGGACGCTGCGCGTTGTCCCAGCCATACCAGCCGCCGTTGTAGCCATCGGGCCCGTTTTTGGCGCGCGTGCGCTGCTCTATCCAGCCGAGCAGCTTGCGCGCGTTGGCCACGTAGGCCGGCGAGCGCTCCGCCTCCGACAGGTTTAGCAGCAGCAAGGCGGCCCACGCCACGTTGCCCGTAGCGGTGCTTACCTGGTAGGCATCGGCAATCCATTGCTTCTTGCCCGCGTCCCAACGGCCCGGCAGTGCGGCCTTGTCTTCAGTCATGGGGCCGGCGCGATAGGCGTTGCGAATGCGGCCGTCGGGCATGCCCGGATCGCGCTCCATCGCGCGCACCACGGCATCGCCGATGCGCCTGGCCGAAGCCGTGTCGCCGCATGCAAGCAGCGCAATGCCGGCCAGTGCGTTGTCATAAGTAAAGGCTGCGCCGGCCAGCGCGGGCTCCAGCGGCGGAGAGCCCTGCTTGTCGGCCGCGAGCCGGTAGCTCGCAAGAAACAGCGGCCCCGAAGCTGCGCCCTTCTGGTCTTCGGTGACCGCGCGGCGCAGCCCCTCGCAGCTTTGCCGCGCCAGCTGCTGCTGCGTGGGGCTTGGCTTTTGCGAATGGGCCGCCGGCACTAGCAGCATCGACGCCATCGATGCGACAGCGCAATGCGCCAACGTGCGCGGAATGGAGGAGAGAACCTGCATGGGCTTGTTCCGGCTGCGGGGCGGTGCATTTCTGCCTGCGCTCAAGATCTTTGGAGGGTGGCGGAAACCACCTTGCCGGGCGCGCACATGTTGCTGCCCCCATCGGCTGGGGCCGCTGGCGCCTCTTTGGTTTCGATGCGCGCCACGGCGTAGATGGAGCCTTGCTCCGCATACGGGAACGGCACGCTGTAGGTGCTTTGCAGCTCTTCTGAGGCCACCGGCAGCAACTGCTCTACCCGCGCCGGCATTGCCTTGGAGTTTTCGCCGATCTTCACGTCGAGCATCGAGCCGATGCCCAGCCGCTTGGCCACCCGCGCCGGAAACACCGCCACCACGCCAAGCCGGCTGCAGTCGGTAACGCGCACCAGCGATGCGCCCGCCGTTACGTAGGCACCCTCAGGCGCAAGCACCGAGTGCACCTGCCCCGGCTGGGTAGCCTTGATTTCGTACGAAGACAGCTTTTCGACCCGGCGGCGCTCTTCGTCCTCCAGCTGGGCGACCTGCTTCAGCTGCTGAAGAATGGCCGCGCCGTCTTGCTGCGCCCGGCCCACGCTGTTGCGCAGCGCCTCGCGGCGGCTGGCCAGCGTCTGGAACAGGTTGTTGCCGCTGGTGCCCACAAAGGCACCCTGCCCTGCGCTTGCCACCGTTTGCGCTTGCCCGGCAAAGGTTTGCTCTGCCACCGCTGCAGTGGCACGCGCCGTGTTCAGCTGCGCCACGGAGGCGTTCATGACCTGCTCGCTGATGGCGCCTTCGGCCAGCAGGGCCTGGTTGGTCTTGACCTTGTTTTCTTGCTCTTCGACCATGCTGTGCGCTGCATCGCGCTGGCGCCGTGCAACCTGCCACGCCTCCCAGGCCTGCGCCACCGAGGCTTGGCGGTGAACGTTGGCCTCTTGCCCGACGGACTTCATCTCCTGGTTGTCGGCCTTGAACTGGTTGCCCAGCTGCGCCAACTGGCTTTGCAGCGCCAGGTGCTGCGACCGCAGCGTGGTGAGAATTTCCTGGCTGACCGTCGGGTTGCGCACCGTGGCCACCACCGTACCCGGCTCTACCGTGTCACGCGAATGCACCACCATTTGCGTGACCACGCCGTTGATGGGCGACGTGATCAACGTTACCGGCGCCTGCAGCACCGCGCGGGTGGCCTGCGAAGACAGCAGCGGCTGA
This sequence comes from Variovorax sp. 3319, assembly GCF_031456585.1. Lineage (NCBI taxonomy): Bacteria > Pseudomonadati > Pseudomonadota > Betaproteobacteria > Burkholderiales > Comamonadaceae > Variovorax > Variovorax sp. 3319. The sequence continues at coordinate 521,120 of NZ_JAVDUZ010000002.1, read as the reverse complement.
ATCAGCGTGGCAACCATCAGCCACAGCACAAAAGCCAGCAGTACATAGCCCGCCAGTTTTGGAACAAAGGCGCCCGATTGGCGGCGCTGGCCGCCGGGCAAGAAAACCAATGAAGGCAGTTTCGACACACGCATACCCCACCTCTTTGATGCGAAGGCGTGCGCCGAAGCAAGCGGCGCAACATCCATGAATGAAAGGGAACTTGCCTGCAACCCAACGGAGCCGCTCCACCCGTGAGGCCGGTGCGTCCGCAATGCTGCAGTGCAATAAGAAGGTACGGCGAAAGGCGATTTACCACTGCTTCGGTACGCAACAAGATGTGCGAACTTCACATTGCCGCCGCTCGTCTGGTCGGGCAAAGCTCCTACAGGGCGGACGCGCCTGGCCGGGTTGACAACGAAAGACCTCATGCGGCATGCACTGGCCGCACGCCCTCGAACCGCCCAGTGAAGACGCGGGCGGCGGGCTTAATCGACCCCAGGCCCCGAAAGTTTGGCGCTCCACATAGCGAAACTGGCGTGCGGGCAGGCGGAACATATCCGGTAACCAACCTGAGCGAAGCTGACGGTTTTCGACAACGCCTGAAACGATTGAGCGTGGCAAAGCCCCTACACCTGTGCATTTACAACGGCGATACCTGCGACACAAGGCAATACATGCGGTGTTGCGTATGGCGCCATAGTGCTTTTCCGCGATTTGCAGTGCCCAGTGCCGGGCAGCAGCAAATTGCCACCCCCCACGCACTTCGGCCGTTTACCGAGGTGCAACCGGAGCACAGGTCGTGTCAATGCAGCCCATGCGCACCGCCCTGGCCGAGCCGCCCTGTGGAAAGAGCACGCCTTTCAGGCCCGCCTGCGCCGCTCATGCGGCATCGATGAGTAGTTCTTTTTGGTTAATGCGCTGTAACGCCATTGAGTACCTTTGGCTGCATCGCGCCGCCAATAACAAATGACGTTGCCGGCAACGGCAAAAGGGGCATGCCATGTCCATCACGCGCCTAGCCATTCGCACGCTTGTTTGCGTTGCTGCCGTGCCCGCCATTTCAGACGAGCCCCCCGGGCCGCGCGACCGCGTGTACCTGAGCAAGGCCGACATCGAGACCACCTTGATCGGCAAGCCCATTGTCTCGAGCAATCTTGCGAGCGGCATGATCTCGCGCTGGCAGTTTTATGCCGACGGCCGCGTCGACTTTGTTAACCGAAGCGGCCCCGGCCGCGCCTCGGGCAAATGGTTTTTGAACCCCGACGGCGCCATGTGCGTGACCATGGTTGCCCGAACCGGCTGCCGCTACTGGTTCAAGTACGAGAAGGACGGCGCCATTGCAAATGCCAACACCAGGGAGCCCACCGCGCCCACGGTGGCGGAGATTCGGTTCGAGCAGCCCTGAAACCGTCAGGCCTGCCCACCGCGGGAGAGATCACTGTTAGTTATGACCGATATGTAATACCAAATGTGTACAACTTTGCACCCCAACAAGCGTCAAACCGCCCATCACAGAGGGGGCGTTCTCCACCATTGCGGTGGATAAGACGGTGGAAAAGCCCCGCCCGCGCGGACAGGCGCCGTACCCGAAGTGGCCCATGGCAAGACGGCGGGTATCGCTTCACAGAACTCTCGCACGCACTTCACGTTGGCTTCGCCGACAGCAAGCACACTGCCTTCCGACAGCGGCCGGCGCCGGTAGAGGCAAGGGAACAAAGATCCGCTCAGGGAAAAAACGCCTCGATGCCGACCGCTGTCACCCTTCAAGATTTGAGCAAGCCCAGTGACCGCGCGGCGCCCATACGGCGGGCGCAAAAGCTCAGTCAGTCGACGATGCGCCCGGCGCGCCGCGCCAACCGCGCGTATTCGCTCAACGGCTTGTTCGCCCTCCAGTACAGGTCGCGCTCGATGCCCAGCGTGCCGCCCAACAGGCGGATCGACATCAGCCCCCGCGCGGACACATGGCCCGGCGCGGGCGCGCCCATGCCAAGGTCGCATAGGCCATAGGCTGTGTCTGCGTCGTCGGGGTTCAGTTCAGTGATGAGCCACCTGGCAGCGCCGCGAGGGTTGAGCCACTTGACCACCGGATGCGGGTCGAAGCGAGGGTTGCTGCGGGATGCCTTGCCGTTGGCGAGCAACAGCTGGCGCAACTTGGGGGTGATGAGTTCCAAAAGGGCCTCCAAGATCGCTCCCCAAACGAACTCAGGCAGCGATCTTTAAGCATGTCTTAAAGAACACATTTTTGCGAGTGTGTCGTTTAAGACGTTTCCCTGAGATGCACATTTCTTCACGCTCGAAAGCGATGAAAAATGCAAGTCGAAGAGCCGCTCCCCCGACAGCACCTACTGCTGGAACCTTGCCGAATGAAGTGACGCTGGCGCTAGGGAGGAACCTAAAGAAGCTGAGACTTGCCGCTGGCAAGACACAAGTGGCCTTGGCCTACGACGCGGAGGTCGAGCGGTCTCGGATATCCAAACTCGAAGGAGGCCACATCAATCCTTCGGTGATGACACTGGCGACCCTCTGCTACAGCTTGGGGACGACGTTGCCTGTACTTTTCGAGGGAATCGTTGCTACGAATGCGCCGACATCTGAAGGGGGACTGCTGCGGCGAAAGAATCAGGCGATTTTGAACAAGCCGGCGAGGTCTGCGGGTGGGCACTTTCGCAGAAGCTGAATCCGCCAGAGACCGCGCTGCCCCTTCGCGTAGTGCTTCGTATGCGTCTGATCGGGAAAGGCACAGCACCTGGCTGCCGCCGATCCCGAGGCTGCGCACGGCGAGAAACACCTGGAGGCATAAAGCGGTTAGAAACGGCACTCGCCGCGCGGCATCGCTAGAGGGCACTCGGTCCGCATATTTGAGCCCCGTCTTGGAAGCCATCGACGCTTGAGACTTGAGCACTGACGAGACGATGACCCAATCTAGAGAAACATTCCGATCCATGGACAAAGTTGTCCGGCAAACAGATGCTCCCTGGTGGCTCAGAAGAGCATTGCTCGGAACGTGCTTTTGGATGGGCCATCGCCGTGCGCTGTATCGCGAGTATCCGCTTGGCGAGTCAGCCATGGTGGCCGAACTATGTAACTTGCTCTTCGCAAACCTACCCACAGGATTGAAGCTCGTTTGTGAGGTTCAGTACTCAAAACTACTCGAGATTCCAGATCAGGAGACCGAGTTCACCGAAAGATCTCGTGTTGACCTCTGCGTATGTGGGCCGCTAAGAAAAGGGGATGAGCCGTTAGAAAAAATCCAATGTGTGCTTGAAGTAAAGAGAGGGAGCGCCTCGAATGCTGCGATAAACGACGACTTACGTCGTCTTCTTGAGATTAAGAAAGCCCGGCCCGATGTGTGGGCATTCCTTTTGATCGTCTCGGAAGGTAAGCGGCCCGCTCGCTTCGTGACCGACAAGAGTTTCGCAATTAGGAGAAAGCTGCCTATCCCCGATACGGATGGCCATTGCTACGTTCGAGCCGTATTGAAGGCTGTCCCGGCAGTGAAGTCGCTTGACCACGCGCACTACGCCTGTGCAGTTGAAGTGCTTGCGCTAAATCCGCTTAAGTAACTCCAATCACCTAGTACGAACTGTGAGTGCTCTGCTGGCGCCTACAGACGATGACTTTTTGAGAGGGGCGGAAGTCAACTGCGGACGCGCCACCGATGTCACGGTGGCCTCATCTGACCGCGTTCTCGAATACTCAAGAAATCGCTAAGCCTGCGAGGTATGCCAGGCGCGCAACCTCAGCGTTTAGCAGGTTGCCAGTGTCCCCCACATAACCGCGCGGCGCTTCCGTACGTATTGGTTGTAGGGCTCGATATATGAAGATCCAACTTCTAAATGGCACCGGGCAGCAGCAGATTCAGATCCATCATGATGTCTGCCCATTACGCGGAGAAATTGAAGTAGCCTCCCTCGCCATAGTCGTAAAGAGAGGCTGAGCCACCGTTGATTGTTCCGCTGAAGTGGTGTCCCTCGCCGTAATCGTAGCCACTAAAGCTGTTACCGTTGAATTGCAGCGAAACGTATGCTCCCCGCCCATAGTCATAGAGACTGCCACCAGCTCCAGAAAAGTGGCATCCACGATCGTGATCGTAGACAGACACGCTGCCCGCGTTTACGCTGCCAGAAATCTGGATGTATTTGCTCTGCGAGTAGTCGTAAACCGCTCCGACGCTTCCACCGCCGGCAACGATCCGGACAGCCACTCCAGCGACCAAAGCACGGGCATTCGGATGCATCTCAACTCTCCCGCGGCAACCTTGGCCGCTATGCGTACAAGTAAGGGGCGACGAGACCGAGTTCTTCCAACCGGATTGCCATCGCACGCGCAGAGACCCCGAAGTGCCGCGCCAACGATTCGAATCGGAGGCGATCAAATTGCTGGGCGCGAGCCACGGCTTCGGCAAACAGCAACGACCCTCTGGGCTGTGAAAACAGCGATCCGGCATCCGCCTTCAGGTGGTACGCCACGGTTTCAGTTAGCACGAGCGGCTGCCTAGTGAACCGAGCTTCAAATGCAGTCATTACTGCTTTGCGAGGCATGAGCAGGCATGCCGAGAAATAGTCGGCCTCCCGCTCAAGCGGCGGCCTGCTGCTGCGAGGCCCATCTACAGGCATTTCACGATGAAGTGTTCGATCCCCGACCGCCGGATGGAGAATGAAATGCCCGATCTCATGCGCGGCAGTGAAGCGTTGAGTCTCAAAGGAGAACCTCCTCGACACGAGGATAGTCGAGCGATCTCGCTGCCAGAGACCGGCGGCCTCACCGCCTCCACGGTAATCGGTGTCAAGCCTATCCCGCACGTCGAAATAGAGATCGCAGTGGTCTGCCACGTTCCTTGGATCAAAAAGCGTGGGGATGTCCGGGGCACCGAGCGGATAGTGCACATTCCGGCGGCTCCATATCTCGGTTTGGAGCCGACGAGCTTCCTTCTCGATCGCAACCTTGTCCATATCGTGCACCTCGCTGGCCTAAGCTGGCAACTTCTACACACTAGATGTAGCGCTCAGAGCATCAAGATACGCTGCATCTAGCGTTTTCGCAAACATGACACCTCAGCCGGGCACATCAAGTGCGGCAACTACCATACCCAGCCGAGCGATCAACCTTCGCTTTGCCACGGACAACGCACGAATCCCACGTTGAACGCAGTGGAGGTAATCGCGAATGCACTGGGCTCACTATCTTTGAGCTATTCGACCAGCTTCGAAATGACGCGCGAGGCCGCCCTGGCCCCCTTTGAAGTTCAAGCGGTGCAGTCCTAGTGCGCAAGATATCATCGGATTCGTTGACATCTTATTTTTGTAAGATATCATGCATCTCGGAAGCGGAAGAAATGTTCTTTCACACAGGCTGCCAGGGTCTTCGACCGGCGTGCGGTCTCTTTTTTCAACCCAACCGCATGAATCAATGAACCTGACGAACAAAGAGGCTCTGATCCTCGAGCAACTCGCGGTCTCGGCCGGCTCGGAGTTGTATGGCCTGCAGATGGTCAAGGCGTCTAACGACGAACTGAAGATGGGCACGATTTATGTGACCCTCGGCCGTCTGGAAAAGAAGGGATTCGTGCAATCGCGCCGCGAGCAGGATCCCGCGCAAACAATTCCGCGCCGTCTCTACAAGATCACTGGCGCAGGCAGAAAAACCTTCGAAGCATGGAGCGCTGCGATGGCGGTCTACCACGCTGGACTTGCAGGAGAACTTGCGTGAGTGAAGAACGTAAAAAACACAATGCCCTCTATTGGGCTTGCGATCACTTCAAGCCCAAAAGCGCCACTTCCAAGGTGACGAAAAACATGGTCGTCGTGACCTTCGAGACGAACAAGGGCTCCAGTAGTTTTGTGTCGCTGAACGATCCCCTGCTCTATCAAATCTCGGACGGGTTGCGGCCGCGGTACCTTCGTCATGAGAAACAGGAGGCCCCTCGCAAGACGTTCGTTTTCGTGAGCAGAGTCGCCAAAAAGATAGCGATTGCACGCGCGCCAGGTTTTGGTTTTTGTCATTTTCTTGGCCACTTCTGTCCGAAGGACTTTCGCGAGGAAGTTCTCGAAGCACTACACGCGGATGCTCTTACCGACTATCAGGCCACTCTCGCAAACGGCGACCATTTACGCGCGCGCATCATCGCCTTGATGATGTACATCTGGATGCTTCAATCGATCCTCGGTGGGGTACTCAGTTGGGCATTTGAAAAGCTCGTCGGCCGGGTGGCTTCGGGCGATTGACGCAACTGCGTGATCCCACACAGAGCCCGCAACAGCGGGCTTTTTCTTGCGTGGGCATACTTAACAGCACCATCTTCCTGATGCCACAAGCCGGCTGCAACATCGAGCAGCACGAAGGTCGTATAGGTCTCGGGGTCGGGCCACGGACCTTCATGGTCGCAACGGACGCTTCCTCCAATGAAAAAGTCCCGTCGCAGGGACTGCGCGGGACTTTTGGAAACTTGCTCAGATTGATTCTGGCGGAGAGTGTGAGATTCGAACTCACGGACGCTTTCACGTCGGCAGTTTTCAAGACTGCTGGTTTAAACCACTCACCCAACTCTCCGGAACCGTCGATTTTATGCTGACGCTGGCCCTTCAATCGTCGGGCAAGAAAAGCGTCTGCAGGTCGCTCAAAAAATCCAGCCCGCGTTCGGTGGGCCACACGCGGTGCAGGTCGCGGGCGATGAGGCCCTTGCGCTCGGCTTCTTCCAGGCCTTTTTGAATGCTGGTCATGGCAAGGCCGGTGCGCTCGCTGAACTGGGGCAGCGTAAAGCCTTCTTTCAGGCGCAGCGCGTTGAGCATGAACTCGAACGGCAGGTCGGCCAGCGCAACCTCGTCGCTTTGCGACACGGCCATGCCGGCGCTGGCGTTTTGCATGTACAGGCGCGGCTCGCGGTAACGCACCTGGCGCACGATGCGGTGCGCAAAGCTCAGCTTGCTGTGGGCGCCGGCGCCAATGCCAAGGTAGTCGCCAAACTGCCAGTAGTTGAGGTTGTGCGCGCAGGTGTGGCCGCTGCGCGCATAGGCAGAAACCTCGTAGCGCGCCATGCCGCTGGCGGCGGTTCGCTCGGTAATGCGGTCGAGCATGGCGTAGGCCAAATCGTCTTCAGGCAACGCAGGCGGAAACTTGGCGAACCAGGTGTTGGGCTCAATGGTGAGGTGGTACACCGATATGTGCGGCGGCGCGAGGGCCAGCGCCTGGCTCAGGTCGGCGTCCAGGCCCTCGATGGTCTGGCCCGGCAGGGCGTACATCAGGTCGAGGTTGAAGGTGTCGAACGCGCTGGCGGCCTCTTCCATGGCGGCAATGGCCTGGGCGCGGTCGTGCACGCGGCCAAGCGCTTTCAGGTGCTCGTCGTTAAAGCTTTGCACGCCCACTGAAAGGCGGGTTACGCCGGCGCTGCGGTAGGCGCGAAAGCGGTTGCGCTCGAAGGTGCCGGGGTTGGCCTCAAGGGTAATTTCGCACTCGGGCGCAAGCTTGAGGCGGGCGCGCACGTCGCCCAGCAGGCGGTCTATGGCCTGGGGCGAAAAGAGGCTGGGCGTTCCGCCGCCAATAAAAATGGTGTGGACTGTGCGGCCCCAGATAAGGGGCAGCGCGGCGTCGAGGTCGGCAATAAGCGCGTCGAGGTACGCCGCCTCCGGAATGCCTTCAGCCTCTGCCTCGCTGGTGGCGCGCCACTCGTGCGAGTTGAAGTCGCAATAGGGGCACTTGCGCAGGCACCACGGCAAATGAATGTAGAGCGACAGGGGCGGCAGCGCGGCCAGTTGCAGCGGGCCGGGGCGCATCCAGTGCAGCACGTCGTTGGCCTGCGGGGCGCCCGCGGCCTGCGCCGGCTGAATGGGAAACACGGTGGCCATCGGGTTCAGTCAGTCAGTCAGCCACTCGGTCAGAACCAGCGCTCGCGCATCAGGGCGAGCATGGCCTTTGCCGCCTGGCCGCGGTGGCTGTTGGCGTTTTTTACCTCGGGCGGCAGTTGGGCAAAGGTTTTGCCAAAGCCGGGCAGGTACATGACGGGGTCGAACCCGAAGCCGTTGTCGCCAATGGGCGCCTGGGTAATTTCGCCGACGACGCGGCCCACGGCAATGAGGGGTTCGGGGTCGTCGTGGCCGCGCAGCGCAACCAGCGTGCTCACCAGCGCGGCGCGGCGGTTGGCCACGCCGTTCAGTTGCTCGAGCAGGGCTTTTACGTTGTTGGCGTCGCCCTTGGCGTAGCCGAACTGGGTGGCATAAAACGCGGTGTCGACCCCGGGCAGGCCGCCGAATGCATCGACGCACAGGCCGGCGTCGTCTGCAATGGCGGGCAGGCCGGTGGCGGCGCTGGCATGGCGCGCCTTGGCCAAGGCGTTTTCTACAAAGGTGCGAAACGGCTCTTCGGCCTCGCCCACGCCCAGTGCCGATTGGGGCACGAGCGTGACGGACAACTCTGCAAACAGCTGCTGCAGCTCGGCCAGCTTGCCGGCGTTGTTCGATGCCAAGACCAGTTGCATTGCTGCCATTGCTTAATTGGCGAGCAAGGCCTGCTGCTGCATGACGATGAGTTCGCCAATGCCTTTTTCGGCCAGGCCGAGCAGGATGTTCATCTCGTCGCGCGAAAAGGCCGCGCCTTCGGCGGTGCCCTGCACTTCAACAAAATGGCCGGCGCCGGTCATCACCACGTTCATGTCGGTGTCGCAGGCGGAGTCTTCGGTGTATTCCAGGTCGAGCAGCGGCGTGCCGCCGACGATGCCGACAGAAATGGCCGCCACGTGGCCGCGAATGGGCGACGTGGCAATGGTGCCTGCCGCCAGCAGCTTGTTGACGGCGTCTTGCGCGGCAACAAAGGCGCCGGTAATGGCGGCGGTGCGGGTGCCGCCGTCGGCCTGGAGCACGTCGCAGTCGAGGTGAATGGTGCGCTCGCCCAGGGCGGCCAGGTCGAACACGGCGCGCATGGAGCGGCCGATAAGGCGCTGGATTTCTTGCGTGCGGCCGGTTTGCTTGCCCTTGGCGGCTTCGCGGCTGCTGCGGGTGTGGGTAGCGCGGGGCAGCATGCCGTATTCGGCGGTAACCCAGCCTTCGCCGCTGCCCTTTTTGTGCGGGGGCACGCGCTCTTCAACGGAGGCGGTGCACAGCACGCGGGTCTGGCCGAATTCGATGAGGACCGAGCCTTCAGCGTGAATGGTGAAGCCGCGGGTCATGCGAACGGGGCGCAGCTGGTCGGCGGCACGGCCGCCGCTTCGTGTGAAAGCAGTCATTTTTTTAGAGATGTGTAAGAGACAAAAGCGGAGGCAGCCCCGCAAACCGAAGCAGCCCGAATATCAGTTTTTCTTGGCAGCAGAGCGGCGAATGGCTTCGTTGATTTCGGCGATGGAGCGCTCGATGGCGTCTTCGTCCATGTCGTCGATCTCGCCGTCAGAGGGCATGCCGGCCTGGATGGTGGAGGCAAACACGCCGTCGTCGATGGTTTCGGTAGAAACGCCGCGGTCTTCGCGCTTTGAATCGGCCATTTCCCATTCGAGCGCAATGAGCGTGACGTTGTCGCTGTGGGCACCGCCCTTGCGCAGCGCCATTTCGGCCAGGTCTGGCGCGGCGTCGGACACGGGCTTGTCGGAAGACAGGGTGTGCACGATAACGGCGTCGTCGAGCACGCCCCACACGCCGTCGGAGCACAGCATGATGCGGTCGCCGCGCTGCAGTTGCAGCGGGGCAGAAATATCGAACAGCGGCGTGGTGGGCGAGCCGAGGCAGGTGAGCAGCAGGTTGCGGTTGACGGGCATGTCAGAGCCCTGGGGGCGGGGCCGCTCGGCATGCGAATGGTCGCGCGTGCGGGTGAGCATGCGGCCGTCGCGCACCACGTAAAGGCGCGAGTCGCCGCAATGCATCCAGGTGGCCGTGGTGCCCTGGAGCACGGCCGCCACCACGGTGGTGCGGGGGGTGTCGAGCATGGCCTTGTTGCTGGCGTACCGCATGATCTGCTGGTGCGCGGCCATGGCCGATTCAGCCAAGAAGGCCTTCACGTCCTTGACGGTGGGGCGGGCTTCGCGCTGGTAAAGGGCGGCAATGGTCTGCAATGCGAGCTGGGCCGCAACCTCGCCTTCGGGGTGGCCGCCCATGCCGTCGGCCAGCACAAACAGGCCGGATTCCCGCGTGTAGCAATAGCCCATGCGGTCTTCGTTCTTGAGACGCCCGCCCTTGCGGCTGACCTGGAAAACCGAGAATTTCATGCCGGACGGGTGGTAGGTGCCGCGGCCCTGGGCAGGGCCTTCTTGTCGAAAGAGCGGATGTTGTCGAATGAAAGCCGCACCTTCTCGCCAACGGTGAGCTTGGTGTAGCGCCGCTCGCCTTCGCGGCTGAGTTCTTTTTGCAGGGCAAAGACCGACTGCGGGCGGGAGAGCGGGTCGAGCGACATGCACCATTCAACCACTTCGATGAGGTTGTCGGAGTACACGCCGCGCAGGCGCGACAGCGACAGGCTGAGGCGGTCTTTCTCGATGCGGCGGGGCGCGTCGTTGGGCGGGTAGCCCTGCATGCAGGCGTAGATACAGGCGCCAATGGCGTAGATGTCGGTCCAGGGGCCCATGGACGAATCGCGCCGGTACATCTCGGGGGCGGCAAAGCCGGGGGTGTACATGGGGCGGATGAAGATGCCCTCTTTGCTGAGCACCTCGCGTGCGGCACCAAAGTCGATGAGCACGGCGCGGTCTTCGTCGGTAACAAAGATGTTGGCGGGCTTGATGTCCAGGTGGAGCATCTTGTACTGGTGCACGATGCGAAGCCCGCGCAGAATTTCGTCGAAGAGCGACCGGATGGTCGATTCGCGGAACACCTTGGGCCGCTTCAGGTCGCGCGCGGTCACCACAAAGTCCTGCAGGGTGGCACCCTCCAGGTAGTTCATGACCATGTAGACGGTTTCGTTCTCTCTGAAAAAATTGAGAACGCTGACCACCGAGGCATGCGAGATTTGCGCGAGGGAGCGCCCTTCTTCGAAAAAGCTCTTCAGGCCGAGCCGGTAAAGAGAGAGCTTTTCGGGCGCAACCTCGGGCGTGAGCTCGCCGGGGCCGCGGGTTGCCAGCGAGGAAGGCAGGTATTCCTTGATGGCAACCTGCTGTCCGCTGGGGTCGATGGCGAGATAGACGACGCCAAACCCGCCTGCAGAAAGCCGGCGAACGATGCGGTAACCGCCAATGACCGTATCGGGCAGCAGGGGCGAAGGCTTGACCTTTGACATAATCCGGGAGTTTCGCCCGAAGGCGATGGTGCGGCAAGCGAACGCCATGCCGACGCCTCGGTGCATACAGCAAAAACCACAGTGAGGCGCAATGCCAGTTTACAGCATGACCGGCTATGCCAGTGGCCAGAACGGCGCCGTTGGCAGCCACTCCGAAGCCGAAGCACGGCCTACCGCCGCAGGCCGACTCGGGGTTGAAATACGCTCGGTCAACAGCCGCTTTCTCGACCTCACCTTCAAATTGCCGGAGGAACTGCGCCAGCATGAAACCGCGCTGCGCGAGCTGCTTACGGGCAAGCTGAAGCGCGGCAAGGTCGAAGTGCGGGCCGCCATCGAAAACACGGCCCAGGGCGGCATTGCCGAGCCCTCGGTCAAGCTGCTGCAGCGGCTGAACGGCGTGCAAGACGGCATCAAGGCCTGGCTGCCGGGCGCCCGCGAACTGAGCGTGGCCGACGTATTGCGGCTGGCCGGCGGAGACGGCACCAGCCGCGGCGACTGGGGCAGCGACCTGCTCGAAGTGGCCGGCAAGGCGCTGGACGCGCTGATGTCCGCCCGCCAGCGCGAAGGCGCGCGGCTCGCCAAAATGCTCGAAGCCCACCTGGCCCAGCTGCGTACGCTGGTCGAACAGGCCGGCCCGCTGATTCCGCAACTGGTCGAGCAGCAGCGCGCACGCTTTCTGGAGCGCTGGCAAGAGGCCATGGGCCTGACGGGCGGCACCCTGCCCGAGGCGGCGCAAGACCGGGCGATGAACGAAGCAACGGCTTTTGCCATTCGCATCGACGTGGCGGAAGAGCTCACGCGCCTTAATTCGCATTTGGACGAGATCGAGCGGCTGCTGAAGAAGGGCGGCGAAATCGGCAAGCGGCTGGACTTTTTGATCCAGGAGCTGCACCGCGAGGCCAATACACTGGGCTCCAAGTCGGCTGCGCTGGAGCTCACCCGCATTGGCGTGGACATGAAGGTGCTGATCGAGCAGATGCGCGAACAGGTACAAAACATCGAATGAGCGAGCGAATGGACTATCCGGGCAACATTTTTGTGGTGGCGGCACCCAGCGGTGCCGGCAAATCGAGCCTGGTCAAAGCGCTCATGGAGCTGGACACGGCCGTTCAGCCCTCGGTTTCGCACACCACGCGGCCACCGCGCGGGCAAGAAAAGCACGGCCGGGAGTACTTTTTTACGTCGCCTTCCGAGTTCGACGCCATGATTGCCGGAGACGGCTTTGTGGAATGGGCCCATGTGCACGGGCACCGGTACGGCACCTCCAAAAAGGCCATTGAAGAGCGCATCGCCCAGGGGGCGGACGTGATTCTGGAGATCGACTTTCAGGGCGCGATCCAGATCCGCAAGACCTTTGCTAACGCGGTCATGATTTTTATCCTCCCGCCAAGCTGGGAAGAACTGCGCTCCCGGCTGGAGAGGCGCGGCGAAGACAGCGCCGCCGTGATCGAGCTGCGGCTCAAGAATGCCGCCGAAGAGATGGCCCGGGCGGGGGAATTCGACTTCGTTATAATCAACGAGTTATTTGAGCGCGCGCTTTTCGATCTCAAGGCGATCGTCCACGCTCAGCGGCTTCGGTACTCTGCACAGCGCCGCGCACGTGCCGACACATTCGCCGCACTGAACATCCCCTGATTTTCCCGCTCACCGACCGAAAGATTCTGATCATGGCCCGCATCACCGTCGAAGATTGTCTGCTTCAGATCCCCAACCGTTTCCAGCTGGTTCTGGCCGCCACGTACCGTGCGCGCATGCTGAGCCAGGGCCACGCGCCCAAGATCGAGAGCAAGAACAAGCCCGCCGTTACCGCCCTGCGCGAAATCGCCGAAGGCAAGATCGGCATCGAAATGCTCAAGAAGGTGCCGGGCTGATCTGACGCAGCCCTGCAACGAAAAGGCACCGCAAAGCGGTGCTTTTTTTACGTCTGGACGCGTCCCTACAGCGCTCACGCTAAAGTGGTAGCCATGAGTGCGGTTGCCAAACATCAGTCCCATGCCCCATCGGGCACGCCAAAGCCGAGCCCGGCGGCGCTGAATGCAGCCGCCGCAAGCTTTGCCGCGCTGACGGCCAGGCTCGATTACCTGAGCCCCGAAGACACCGAGCTGGTCCGCCGCGCCTACCGCTTTGCCGACGAGGCCCACCTGGGCCAGCTGCGCAACAGCGGCGAGCCGTACATTACGCACCCGATTGCCGTGGCTGCGCAATGCGCCGAATGGAAGCTCGACGCACAGGCCCTCATGGCCGCCCTGCTCCACGACGCGATTGAAGATTGCGGCGTAACCAAGCCAGAGCTGATCGAACGCTTTGGCGCGCCAGTGGCTGAGTTGGTCGACGGGCTCACCAAGCTGGACAAGCTGCAGTTCAACACCCGCGAAGAAAACCAGGCCGAATCGTTCCGCAAGATGCTGCTGGCCATGGCGCGCGACGTGCGCGTCATTCTGGTGAAGCTGGCCGACCGCACGCACAACATGCGCACGCTGGACGATGCGCCGCGCGAAAAATGGGCCCGCATTTCGCGCGAAACGCTCGAGATCTACGCGCCAATTGCGCACCGGCTGGGCCTGAACCAGACGTATCGCGAACTGCAAGAGCTGTCGTTCCGCCACATGAAGCCCTGGCGCTACGCCACGTTGTCGAAGGCCGTGGCCAAGGCACGCGGCCGCCGGCGCGACCTGATTCAGAAGGTGCAGAAAGAGGTCGAGTCCGCCTTCTCGGCCGCCGGCATGACGCTGCGGATTGCGGGCCGAGAAAAAACGCTTTATTCCATCTACCGCAAGATGGAAGAAAAGCACCTGAGCTTTGCCCAGGTGACCGACATCTACGGTTTTCGGCTGATCGTGCCGAACGTGATCGCCTGCTACACGGGCCTGGGCATCCTGCACCAGATGTACAAGCCGCTGCCCGGCAAGTTCAAGGACCACATCGCCATCGCCAAGCTCAACGGCTACCAGTCGCTGCACACCACGCTGGTGGGCCCGGCGGGCGTGAACGTGGAGTTTCAGCTGCGCACCGAGGCCATGCACGTGGTGGCCGAATCGGGCGTGGCAGCGCACTGGCTGTACAAGGCCGCCGAGCCCAATGCGGCAAGCAACGACCGGCTGGGCACCAAGTGGCTGCAGTCGCTGCTCGACATCCAGGACGAAACCCGCGACGCGGCGGAGTTCTGGGACCACGTCAAGGTCGACCTGTTTCCCGATGCGGTGTACGTGTTCACGCCCAAGAGCCAAATCTTGGCGCTGCCGCGCGGTGCCACGGTGGTCGACTTTGCCTATGCCATTCACAGCAACATCGGCGATCACACCTCTGCCGCGCGCATCAACGGCGACCAGGTGCCGCTGCGCACGGAGCTCAAGAACGGCGACGTGGTCGAGGTAATTACCGCGCCCGTATCAACGCCCAATCCGGCCTGGCTCGGCTTTGTGCGAACGGGCCGCGCGCGCTCCAAGATTCGCCACTACCTGAAGACGCTGGCGCATGCCGAATCCGAAGGGCTCGGCGAAAAACTGCTGGCGCAAGCGCTGCGCGCCGAAGGCCTGAGCAAGCTGCCGGCAGACGACGCCGAGCACCAGGCGCTGTGGGAGAAGCTGCTGCGCTTTACCGGCAACCGCACCCGCGCCGAGCTTCTGACCGACATCGGCCTGGGCAAGCGAATTGCCAGCATCGTCGCCAAGCGGCTCGTGGCCATGCTCTCCGAACTGGGCGAACGGCCAGATGCGCTGCTGCTGAGCCGCGAACGCTTCATCTCGCACGAAACCATTTCGCAGGGCGCCGTGACACTGGACGGCAGCGAAAACTCTTCCGTTCGCTTTGCGCTGTGCTGCCGACCGATTCCGGGCGACGAAATCGTCGGCTACCTGGGGCACGGCGAAGGCCTGGTGGTGCACACCGAAAGCTGCGGCGTTGGTCAACGTTTGCGGCACAAAGACAGCGAGCGCTTTTTTGCAGTCGAATGGGCGGATGAGCCCACCCGCGCTTTCGAAACCGGCGTGGTAATTACCGTGCGCAACGACAAGGGCGTGCTCGCCCGAGTGGCCGCAACATTGGCAGATGCCGAGGCCGACATCACGCACGTCGAAATGGCCGACGAAACGCCGCAAGATTCAACCGACCTTCGCTTTGTGATTGCCGTGCGCGACAGAAGCCATCTGGACGCCGTATTGCGAGCCGCGCGGCGAACTGCCTCCGTGCTGACGGCGGCGCGAACGGTGCCCGCGCCCTGAATTGCTGCTCTGCGGGCGGCGGTGCTACGCCGCGCCGCCTGAACCCGGAGCGGGATAACTCACGGACAACAGCTCGACCTCGTGCGTGCCGCCCGGCGTCACGAGCTTCACCACGTCGCCTTCGCGCGACTTGAGCAAGGCCCGTGCAATTGGCGAGATCCAGCTGACCTGCGACTGGGCGCTGTCCGCCTCGTCGATGCCCAGGATGGTGACGCTGCGCTCCTCGCCCGTTTCATCGGCATAGCGCACCGTTGCGCCAAAGAAAACCTGATCGCTGCCGTGGTGCACCGAGGGGTCGGTCACCTCTGCAATCTCGAGCCGCTTGGTAAGAAAGCGGATGCGCCGGTCGATTTCTCGCAGGCGTTTTTTGCCGTAGAGGTAATCGCCATTTTCCGAGCGGTCGCCGTTCTTGGCCGCCCAATGCACCGCCTCGACGACCTTGGGGCGCTCCTCGTCCATCAATTGCAGCAATTCGTCGCGCAGCCGGGCGTACCCGGCTGGCGTCATGTAGTTTTTGCTTCCGCTCGGCAACGCGGGGCCGGCGCTTTCGCCGCCGTCTTCGTCCTCGTCGGCGTCTGTTTCCTTGGTGAATGCTTTGCTCAACGCAAAACCTCCGAATTTAAAAAGGCCCACAACTTTCGTTGCAGGCCCTCATGATGAAAGTGCGGCGGACGGATATTGTGCCCCGATTGCCCCACCCCTCACCCTCACCCTCACCCTCACCCCATGTCCGAGCGCTTGCAGTCGAAGACGACACCTTGCTCCACTGTTCGCAGCGCAGGCACCTTGCTTACATAAACCACGCTGGCGCTCACCAGATGCCATTCGGTGGTCTTGAACAATCTGAACAGGCTGGTCGCTTCCACGCCGACCGTTGGAATCGAATTGAAGACATAGACCGGCTCCCCGGACTGGCTTTCTTCCATGTGCACCAGGTCCGCCCGCATCTTGCCCATGGTCTCGGTGTCTTTTGTTCTGGAGCGAACAACGTCCATGTTGACGGTGCGCGAATGCTCGTCAATTGAAATCCTGCGAATCGGGTTGAAAGGCGATCCGGCGGCATTGTTTGCGCTGGGAACGCATGTGATCTTTCCGGCCCAGACTGCGGGACTCGCAGCCAAAAAAAGCGAGAAAACGAATGGAAATGCGAGCGTTTTTGCGCAGGTACTCATGATTCACTCTATGCCGTTTCCTGTGAGCCAAGGTTCGGCATATCCCGTCTGTGCTATTTGTTACGAAGACAGTAAAACGTTAACATTTTTCACTTGGCGTGAAAAAAGTCACGTTTTTCATTCCTTCGCCTAGTTACGGATGAGTTGGGCGAGAGGAAGCTCGCAACTCCACTGACTCTGACGGGAAGCAATGGTCACTCAGGTCATTCACAACGCGACGATTACGTTGCAGTTGCCCTTCGATATAAGCCCCAGCGCAGAAGTCGCGGCGCTTCGGGCCGCCGGCATTCCAGTCGATGGGCTGGGCAACGCAATTTCGGGTTATCTGTTTGTGCGGACCACGGGCCGCAGCGGCAACCGGACGAACACCTTTCGCTGGTTTGCCACCAGCATTGGCAGGGAGCCGATCGATGTGACCACGTTGCCTGCAGGCCCCTCTTTGGCATGCTGATCGGCAAAAGAAAAAGGGTTAGGACACGTTGATGTCCTAACCCTTTAAGAGAGTGGTGCGGCTGGCAGGAATTGAACCCACGACCCCTTGGTTCGTAGCCAAGTACTCTATCCAACTGAGCTACAGCCGCACAGCTATCGATTATAGCATCCATTTTTGGCCCTGGCCGGACCAGTTTGGAAATGAATGCAAGTGGTAGGCCGTGATGGGCTTGAACCATCGACCAACGGATTATGAGTCCGCTGCTCTAACCAACTGAGCTAACGGCCCACGAGAGCCCCCGATTCTATTCGCCGTGCGGCCTACTTACGGTGGCTCAGCGCGTTGCTGACCAGGCGCGAGGTTATGTCGACGATCTGGATCATTCGTTCATAAGGCATGCGGGTCGGGCCGATGACGCCCAGGGTGCCCACGACTTGCCCATCGACTTCGTAGTTGGCGCTGACGATGGAAAGCTCTTCGATGGGCACCACCTGGCTCTCACCGCCGATAAAGATCCGCACGCCCTCGGCCTTGCTCGACACGTCGAGCAGCCGCATTAGCTGCGCCTTTTGCTCGAACAGTTCGAACGCACGGCGCAGTTGCCCCATGTCGCTCGAAAAATCGGTCACCGAGAGCAGGTTGCGCTCACCGGAGATCACAACGTCGTCTTCTTGCGCTTCGGTGAGCACTTCGGAGCTGACCTTGACGGCCGCCTGCATCAACGCGGCAATCTCGCCGCGCAGCTTTTCGACCTCTGACTGGAGCCGGTCGCGCACCTGCTCGATGGTCAGGCCCGCATAGTGGGCATTGATGTAGTTGGAAGCCTCGACCAGTTGCGACTGCGTGTAGTCGGCCTCTGGAAAGATCACCCGGTTTTGCACATCGCCGTCCGGCGAAACGATGATCACCAGCAGCCGCCGCTCGGAAAGCTTCAGGAACTCGATCTGCTTGAACACCGATGCGCGCCGCGGCGCCATGACCACACCCACAAACTGCGACAGGCTGGACAGCAGGCTGGCCGCGTTGGCAATCACCTTTTGCGGCTGGTCGGGCGCGAGGCTGGGGGTGCTCATCTGCTCGCGCTGCGCGGTGAGCATGGTGTCGACGAAGAGCCGGTAGCCGCGCGCTGTGGGTATGCGGCCTGCCGAGGTGTGCGGGCTGGCAATAAGCCCCAACGCCTCGAGGTCCGACATGACGTTGCGGATGGTGGCGGGCGACAGGTCCAGCCCAGGCGCGCGTGACAAAGTCCGCGACCCGACCGGTTGGCCTTCGGCGATGTAACGCTCCACTAATGTCTTCAGGAGCAACTTGGCACGGTCGTCCAGCATTGCAAGATTTTAGTGTTGTAATTTGTACATGACTTCTCGCTTCCGCAACGTCGCCCTGATCGGCAAATACCAGGCTTCAGGCGCCAGGGCGCAAGCGGATGCGCGCGACGGCGTCATGGAAGATATTGGCGCCTTTCTGGAATCGCAAGGGTGCACGGTTTTTGTCGAAAAATCGGCCGCGGCAGAGGCCGCCGATGCGGACGCCATTGCAGGCGGGCGCTACGAGCCGCTGAGCGTTGCAGAAATCGGGCAGCGCTGTGATCTTGGCCTGGTGGTTGGGGGCGACGGCACCATGCTGGGCATCGGCCGGCAACTGGCGTGCTACGGCATTCCCTTGATCGGCATCAACCGCGGCCGGCTCGGCTTTATCACCGACATTCCAATCGACAACTACCAGGCCACGCTGATCCCGATGCTGGCTGGCGAATACGAAGAAGACCACCGCAGCCTCATGCATGCGCAGGTAATGCGCGACGGCGCATCGGTTTTCGACGCGCTGGCAATGAACGACGTGGTGGTCAATCGCGATTCGACTTCGGGCATGGTCGAGTTGCGGGTTTCGGTGGGCCGGCATTTCGTGGCCAACCAGCGCGCCGACGGATTGATCATTGCGTCGCCAACGGGTTCGACGGCCTATGCGCTGTCGGCCGGCGGGCCGCTGCTGCATCCCGCGGTGCCGGGCTGGGTGCTGGTGCCCATTGCACCGCACACGCTGTCCAACCGCCCGGTGCTGCTGCCCGACGCCGACGAGATCGTGATCGAACTGGTGTCGGGCCGCGGCGCCAGTGCCAATTTCGACATGCAGTCCCTCGCTTCGCTTGCCATTGGCGACCGGGTGGTGGTGCGCCGCTCCGATTTTCGGGTTCGCTTTTTGCACCCACGGGGCTGGAGCTATTTCGACACGCTGCGCAAAAAACTTCATTGGAACGAAGGGGGCTCCTGAGATGGCGCTGCGACGCATCGCACTGCGCGACTTCGTGATCGTGCGATCACTCGAACTCGACTTGTCCGCCGGCTTTACGGTGCTCACTGGCGAAACCGGTGCGGGCAAATCCATATTGATCGATGCGCTTCAACTGGCGCTGGGCAACCGTGCCGACGCAGGCGCGGTTCGCGAGGGCGCCGAGCGCCTGGACGTGAGCGCCGAATTCGACGCCGACCCGGCCTTTGCAGACTGGCTCGACGAAGGCGGATTCGAATCCGGCGACGCGCTGCTGCTGCGGCGCACGGTCGACCTGCAAGGCCGCAGCCGCGGCTGGATCAACGGCAGCCCGGCCACGGCCACGCAGCTGCGGGAGCTCGGCGACCGCCTGCTCGACATTCACGGCCAGCACGCGTGGCAAAGCCTGACGCGCCCAGAAGCCGTGCGTGGCCTGCTCGATGCCTATGCCGGCGTGCGCACCGATGCACTCGACGCGGCCTGGCACGGCTGGCGACAGGCAATCTCCGTGCTCGACAACGCGCGCTCCGCGCAAGATTCGCTGCAGCGCGAGCGCGAGCGGCTGCAATGGCAGATTGCCGAGGTCATGAAGCTGGCCCCCGCCGAAGGCGAGTGGGAAGAGCTCTCGACCAACCACGCACGCATCTCGAACGCCCAGGCCCTGATCGATGCGGCGCAAGGCGCAAGCCAGGCGCTCGAAGACGACGACAACGGCGCTCTTGCCGCGCTCTCGCGCGCAGTAACGCTGCTGCAGAACTGCGAGCACATCGAGCCCGAATTCCGCGCGCTGGGCGAAGTGCTGGCCTCTAGCGTTGCGCAGGCATCCGACGCCGCGCATTCGCTGCATGGCTACTTGCGCGATGCCGAGGCCGATCCGCAGCGCCTTGCAGAACTCGACGAGCGCATGGGCTTGTGGATGTCGCTGGCGCGCCGCTACAAGCGCACACCCGACGACCTGCCTTCGTTGCTGGCCGGGTGGCAAGCCGAGCTGAAAGCGCTTGACGCGCAAAGCGATCTCGAAAGCCTGGAGCGCGCCGAGCAAACTGCGCAGCAGGCTTATATGAAGGAAGCCAAGGCGCTTGCCAAGGCCCGCAAGCAAGCCGCCCCACGCCTGTCCGAAGCAGTCACACAGGCCATGCAGGGGCTGGGCATGCAGGGGGGCAGGTTCGAAGTCGAACTGCAGCCGCTGGCGCAGCCAGGCCGCGCCGGGCTCGAAGACGTGGCGTTTCTGGTGAGCGGCCACCCGGGCAGCACGCCACGCCCGATCGGCAAGGTGGCCTCGGGCGGCGAACTCTCCCGCATTGCCCTGGCCATTGCGGTCACCACGAGCCAGCTAGGTGCTGCGCAGACGCTGATATTCGACGAGGTCGACGCCGGCGTCGGCGGGGCGGTCGCCGAAACCGTGGGGCGCCTCATGAAGCAGCTAGGGCGCGACCGCCAGGTGCTGGCCGTCACCCACCTGCCGCAAGTGGCTGCCTGCGCCGATCACCACCTGGTGGTGGCCAAGCGCCAGACGTCCGCGGCCGGCCAGGACGGCCCGCGCACCGAAAGCGGCGTTTCGCGGCTTGACGACGAAAACCGCGCCCGCGAAATCGCCCGCATGCTCGGCGGCGAGAAGGTTTCGAACACCTCGCTGGCGCATGCCCGCGAAATGCTGGGCCACAAGAGTTCGGCAACGCTGTGATGAACCTCGATCTGGTGCTCATTACCGGCATGTCGGGTTCAGGCAAGTCCGTCGCCCTGCATGCTCTTGAAGACGCGGGCTACTACTGCGTCGACAACCTCCCACCCGAACTGCTGGGCCCGTTCATCGCGCTGCAGCAGGCGCAGGAAGCCAAGCGCGTTGCCATTGCAATGGACGTGCGCAGCGGCGTGTCGCTGCCGATCGTTCCGCAGCAGCTCGAAGCGTTGCGGAACGATGGTGTTTCGCTACGCTCGCTGTTTCTCGACGCCACCACTGACGCGCTGCTGCGGCGCTATTCCGAGACCCGCCGGCGACATCCGCTGTCGCGCCAGGAGGGCCGCACCGACGCGCCGGAGCAAGAACGCGCGTTGGTACAAGCCATTGAACTGGAGCGCGAGCTGCTGGCCGACTTGCGGGACGGCGCCGATGTGATCGACACCAGCCTGATACGGCCGGCACAGCTACAGAGCTACATCAAGGCGCTGATCTCGGCGCCGCAGAGCGCGCTGACGCTGGTGTTCGAATCGTTCGCTTTCAAGCGCGGTGTGCCGCTGGACGCTGACTATGTGTTCGACGTGCGCATGCTCCCCAATCCGCATTACGTGCCCACCTTGCGCCCGCTCACGGGCCGCGACACGCCGGTAATCGAGTGGCTGCGCGAGCATGAAGACGTGGCGCGCATGTACGACGACATCGAGCAGTTTCTTTCGCGCTGGCTGGATGCGCTGGCACGAGACCATCGCAGCTACGTGACCGTGGCCATCGGCTGCACGGGCGGCCAGCACCGATCTGTGTTTCTGGTGGAACAGCTGGCGCGCGCGTTCGGCGCACGTTGGGGCGCCCTCAAGCGGCATCGCGAGCTGGACGCGATCTGAACTCGCCCACAGTCGGCAGCGCTCGGAGCTAGCCCCCGCTGCCTTCCAGCAGCTTGCGCATCGGCGCAGGCAGCCCGAGCCGGCCCCATTCCTCCGCATCCACCCAGCGCGCAGTCTCGCCTTGCGGCTGGCCATCCTGAAGCAACACAGGGTGCAGATGCAAGTCCTTGTGGGTCAGCACGTGCACGAAAGGCGGCAGGTCTTGCGCCTTGCGCTGCACGCGCGGCGGCAGTGCGGCAAGCAGGTCTTCGCGGCTGTCGAACACCGGCAGGCAATAAAGCCCGGCCCAGATTCCCTTGGCAGGCCGCTTCTCCAGCCAAACGCGGCCTTGCGCATCGCGCGCCAGCAGCGCCCAGAGCGATTGGGCACTGCGCTTCAGCTTGCGCGTCTTGACGGGATAACGCTCCGGCTGCCCTTCGCGCAAGCCGGAGCAGATGCTGTTCACCGGGCAGATCATGCAGCTTGGCTTGCGCGGCAGGCACACCGTGGCGCCCAAGTCCATCACGCCCTGCGTGTAGCTTGCAATGTCTTCCTTTTGCCCATCGGGTGGAAGCAGCTCGGTAGCCTTGTCCCACAGCGCGCGTTCCTGCGCCGATGACGACATGTCTCCGCCAAAGCCGAGAACCCGCGTAAGCACGCGCTTCACGTTGCCGTCGAGAATTGCAACGCGCTCGCCAAAGCAGAAAGCCGCAATCGCCGATGCGGTGGAACGGCCGATGCCGGGCAAGGTAGCGAGCTCGGCGGCCGTGCGCGGAAACTCGCCACCGAAGCGCGCAACCACCTCCTGGGCGCAGCGGTGCATGTTGCGCGCCCGGCTGTAGTAGCCCAGGCCGCTCCACAGCCCGAACACTTCGTCCTCCGTGCCGTCGGCCAGCGCCCGCACCGTTGGAAACCGTTCGAGAAAGCGCGCAAAGTAACCGAGCACCGTCGATACCTGGGTCTGCTGGAGCATTACCTCCGACAGCCACACGCGGTACGGATCGCGTGTGTTCTGCCAAGGCAGTTGGCTGCGGCCGTGGCTGCGCTGCCAGGCCACCACACGCTGCGCAAAATCGGGCGGCATGTGCAACTCTTGCGTTGCGCCGCCGGACACCGGACGATCAGGCCGCACGCAGTTCGCCGATGGCTGCCGGAGCGGCCGGCTTTCCCTGTTGGGTGATCATTGAAGTGAATTCATTCAGCCGAAGATGCAACTCGGCCAGGCTGCTCTCTTGCGCGGCAAGTTCGAGCAAGCGCTCGTCGAGATTCCCCGCCGCATTCTGGATGCGCTCGATCGCCTGGATGCGCTTGCTGAAAGTGCGGCGGCGCTCCTTCAGCTGTGCATCGATCTGTGCGCTTGCACCCTTGCTCCAGCGTTCGACCTCGGTCATGGCCGCTTCATTGACCAGCCGCAGCCGGCTCGCGAGCGCGCGCACCAGCTTGTCGCAAAAATCCGCCTGTGCCAGTCTCAGCAGATTGCCGACGCTCAGGTAGTGGATATGGCTGCGTTCGATCTGGCTCAGCTCCTGCTCGAAGCTCGTCAGGTCGGGCTCGGCAGGCGCCTGCAAGTTGAAGCCCTGCTCCGCATTGAGCTGTCGGAAGGTTGCATGCAGCATCGACTGGATCTCGGCCGTGGTCGCCTGCACTTCGCGCAGGTTGTTGCGCAATGAGTCGAAAGTCTCGCCGTACACCTTGCGCACATTGAGCTTGATGCCGGGGCGCTTGAGCGCGGTCGACAGCCGCACCATGTCGGCCTTGAGCGCAGTACGGCCGAGCACGGCATACACCTCGCGCAGCAGCTTGCCCTGCACGGAGCGCAGCGCGAGGATGCGGGTATTGCTGCCCTCGAACTCGGTCTGCTCCTGGTCGATGCGCGAACGCATGTGGCGTATTACAGAAACGTTCTTGCCGCGCAGGCCCTGCAGTTCGAGCGCCTGCTCCGAAAGATCGCGCTGGCGTACCTTCAGGATACGTTCGGCCTCGATGCGCAATGCCACCATGCCTGCATCGACCGCAAGCCGCAGCATTGTTTCGCGCTTGCCGAGCACGCCTTCGGCGAGCAGCGTTTCGAGCGCCGGCAGGCGGCTGGCCTCGAGCAGCCGGCCGTCACGCTGTATCTTTGCCTGCAGGCCCTTCTGCGCGGAAACGGGCAGCACCTGCACAAGCGGAACCTCGAGAAACTTGGCCGCCACTTCACGCTGGCGCTCGATCTGCATTTCGATCTGCGCGGGCGTGCTGAGCGTGTCCCACATGGTGTCGATCTTGTTCAGCACCACGAATCGCGTGTCGCTGCCTTCGCCTTCAGTAACCAGGTGCTCGCGCCAGATGGACAGGTCGGAACGCGTCACGCCGGTTTCGGCACCAAGAATGAAGACAACCGCGTGCGCCTGCGGAATGAGGCTGACCGTGAGTTCGGGCTCGGCGCCAATCGCATTGAGGCCAGGCGTGTCCAGAATGACCAGCCCCTGCTCCAGCAGGGGGTGCGGCATGTTCAGGATGGCATGGCGCCAGCGCGGAATTTCAACGCGGCCTTCGGCGTCCTGCACCGGGTTGTCGTCGGGCGTTTCTTCGTTCCAGAAACCAAGGGCGTTCGCCTCGTCCTTGCTGACCCAGCGCACTTCGGCCACTTTGCCCATGGCCTGGGCCAGTTGCTCGGCGTTCTCCACGTCGATTGCAATTTCAGTCCAGCGCGTGGGCTTTTCGCGCCAGTGCGTGAGCGAATGGGGTTCCAGCCGCGTTTCGATTGGCAGCAGCCGCAGCTTGGGCGACACCGCGGCGTCGTAGCCCAGCTCGGTCGGGCACATCGTCGTGCGTCCGGCGCTGGCCGGCATGATGCGCCGCCCGTAGCCCGCGAAGAAGATCGCGTTGATCAGCTCCGACTTGCCGCGCGAGAACTCGGCCACGAAAGCGACCATGACCTTGCTGTTGCGAATCTGCAGCTCGAGGCCGCGCAGGCGCTCGGCCACGGCTTGGTCGAGCAGCTCGTTCTCGGTCAGCCAGCGGGACAGCCACTGCAGGCGGTGAGCAAAATTGCTTCGCCAGGCGCCGTGCTGATCGAGTTGTTGATTGAAAGAGCGGCTCAAAGGGAATATGTAAGAAACAACTTACAAATATAGCATCGCAAGCTGTGGAGCAACCGTTGCGGGATATTCGAACGTGGACGCCGAAACACTATTTTTGACAATTTGGGCAATAGTAAGTCGAACGCTGCCCTTGGCGTAGCTGCCGTATCGGCGTTGCGCAGACCCTACAAGGCTCGCCGGCCCGCCCGTAGACCGTGGCTTCGAGCTGGAAATAGCCGTTCTGCCCGTCCACATTGGAAAAATCGCGCAGCGTGCTGCCGCCCTTCTCGACGGCCCTGGCCAGAATTTCGCGTACCGCTGCATAAAGCTTGGCCGCCCGCGGCCGGCTGATGCGGGCGGCAGACAGCGTCGGTCGGATGCCCGCCTGGAACAGCGCTTCAGACGCATAGATGTTGCCGACTCCCACCACCACGTCGCCCGCAAGCAGCACCTGCTTCACGGCGGTGCGGCGCTTTCGAAGGCCGGCGTGGAACGCCTCGAAATCGAATGCATCGTCCAACGGCTCCATGCCCAGCCCGCCAAGCAGCTTGATGGCCCAGGGCGCGGCCTCGTCCTCGACATAGACCACGGCACCAAAGCGGCGCGGATCGTTGAGCCGCAGGGTGCCCCGGTCGGTCACGAGGTCGAAGTGATCGTGAACACCGGGGGGCGGCAGCGCCGCATCGAAGCGCAGGCTGCCGGACATACCCAGGTGCAACAGCAGCAGGCCACGGTCCAGGTCGATCAGCAGGTACTTGCCGCGCCGGCGCACTTGCAGCACCTGCCGGCCCACCAGCGCTTCGGGCGCGACCATCAGCGCCCAGCGCAAGGGCTTGCCGATGCGCACCGCATCGATGCGTGCGCCGGCAATGCGTTCGGCAAAACCGCGCCGCGTCACTTCAACTTCGGGAAGCTCAGGCATGACAATAAAACTCCGGGCTGCAATGAAGCCCCACGCGGTGCTCGCTCAAAAGCTTGGATTATTATGGTTCGATGATTCCATCGCCCCGCCGACACCGCCTTGCGGCGGCCGCGTCTCTCGTTCTGCTTGCTTGCGCGGTTCATGCGCAAACCTCCGATCCCGCCGCGCCCAACAGCCCGGCGCCCATCATCGAGCGGCAAGCTCCGCCCCGGCCGGGTACGAGGCCCGCAGCGGCGCCGGTCGTTTCCAAGCCGGCGAGCGAACCTGCTGCACAGCCTTCGGCGCTCACGGCCGAGCTGTTCTACGAAATCCTGATGGGCGAGATGACCACGCGCTCCGGCGATCCCGGCGCTGGGTACGCGCTGGTGCTCGACGCGGCGCGGCGCCTGCGCGACGGCAAGCTGTTTCAGCGCGCGGTCGAAATTGCATTGCAGTCGCGCTCCGGCGATGCGGCGCTTGCAGCCGCCCGTGCGTGGCAGGAGACACTGCCCAACTCGCGCGACGCACGCCGCATCGAGCTCCAGATCCTGATTGCGCTCAATCGCATCGGCGAAACGGCCGAGCTGCTGCGCGCAGAAGTTGCGGCCACCTCGCAAGTCGAACGCCCGATGCTCATGGCGGTGATCGTGCGCAACTACTCGCGTGCCACCGACAAGAAGCTGGCCGCCTCGGTGGTCGAGCGGGCGCTGGCCGACGAACTCAAGAAGCCGGCCACCGGCGGACTGGCCTGGGCGACTGTGGGCCGCATGCGGCTGAATGCGGGCGACACCTCCGGTGCGCTCGACGCCGCCTTCAAGGGCCAGGAGATCGACCCCGCTTCCGAGGCGCCGGCAGCATTGGCGCTCGAAATGATCGACCCCAGCCAGCCGTTGGCAGAGCCGATCGTCACGCGCTATCTCGCGAGCAACCCCAAGGCCTCGCCCGACCTGCGCGTTGCCTATGCACGCGTGCTGGTCGAAAACCGCCGCTTCGCCGATTCCACGGCGCAACTGCAGGCGCTGACCACGGCACGGCCTGAGCTGGCCGAGCCCTGGCTGCTGCTCGGCAGCCTTCAGGCGCAGGCCCGCCAGGACGCGGCGGCGGAAACCTCGCTCAAGCGCTATGTCGAACTTGCGTCGTCGCAAAAAGACGCAAAGGATTCGGACGATCGCCAGCGGGGCACCACTCAGGCGTACCTGGTTCTCTCGCAACTTGCGGAACGCCGCAAAGACTTTACGGGCGCGGAGCGCTGGCTCGCACGCGTCGACAGCACCGACGACCTGGCCGTCGCGCAAACGCGGCGCGCTGGCCTGCTCGCACGCCAGGGCAAGCTGCCGCAAGCGCGCGAAGTGCTGCGCGGCCTGCCCGAGCGCACGCCAGAAGACAAGAAGCAGAAATTTCTTGCTGAAGTGCAGCTGCTGCGCGACGCCAAGCAATACCAGGCCGCCTACGACATGCTCACCCAGGCTTCGGTAGCCTCGCCGAACGACACCGACCTGATCTACGACCAGGCCATGGTGGCCGAAAAGCTCAACCGGCTCGACGAAATGGAGCGGCTCCTGCGCAGGCTGATCGAGCTCAAGCCCGAAAACCAGAACGCCTACAACGCGCTCGGCTACTCGTTCGCCGATCGCAAGATCCGGCTTGACGAGGCTCGCACTCTCATCCAGAAGGCGGTGCAACTGGCACCGCAGGATCCGTTCATTGCGGACAGCCTGGGCTGGGTGGAATTTCGGTTGGGCAACACGACCGAGGCCATCCGCATCCTCGAGGCCGCCTACAAGACGCGGCCCGACCCCGAGATTGGCGCGCATTTTGGCGAAGTGCTCTGGTCGACCGGCCAGAAGGACCGCGCCGTGACGATCTGGAAGGAAGCCTTGCTGAGCGACGCTGAAAACGAAACCCTGCAGGAGACGCTCAAGCGCCTGCGGGTCAAGCCGTGACCGCAATGCTCGCCCCTGCTCTTCAGGACGGCCGCAGGGGTTTTCTGGCTGCTGGTGTTGCGGCGCTGCTGGTAACGGCGGGCTGCGCGCAGCTCCCCGGCGGCGCGCGGCCCCAAGGCACGGACACATGGAGCGGCCGAATGTCGCTGCGCATCGACAGCCAGCCGGTGCAAACCTTCTCAGCATTGTTCGAGCTGCGCGGTTCTCCCGAGGCTGGCGAGCTGTCGCTCACAAGCCCGATCGGCAGCACCCTGGCCCAATTGCACTGGTCGCCCGGCGAAGCCCTGCTCAAGAACGGCAGCGAGGTACGGCGCTACGAATCGGTCGATGCGCTGATCGAAGCGGCCACCGGAGCGGCAATACCCGTGGGCGCACTCTTCGGCTGGCTCGCGGGCCGCGACGACCGCGTTCCCGGCTGGCGCCCCGATCTGGCACAGATTGCGAATGGCCGGCTTCAGGCCACGCGCGAAAACCCGGGCCCTACGGCAGACCTGCGCATCGTGTTCGAACGGTCATGAAGGCGATCTACGACCTTCCCGCACCGGCCAAGCTCAACCTCTTCCTGCACATTACCGGCCGGCGCGAAGACGGCTACCACCTGCTGCAGTCGGTTTTCATGCTGATCGACTGGTGCGACACGCTGCACGTCGAGTTGCGGCATGACGGGCAACTCAGCCGCGAAGACCTGACGACCGAATTGCCACCCGACGACCTCGTCCTGCGGGCGGCGCGGGCACTGCAGGCGCATGCGAGCCCCGGCCAGGGCGCCCATATCGGGGTTGCCAAGCGGGTTCCGGCGCAGGCGGGCATGGGTGGGGGCTCTTCGGACGCCGCAACGTGCCTGTTGGCTCTCAACCGGCTCTGGAACCTGAACCTGCCGCTGTCGCGCCTGGCCGAAATCGGCGTGAAACTGGGTGCCGACGTGCCGTTTTTTCTTGGGGGCCGCAATGCCTGGGTCGAGGGAATCGGCGAGAAAATCAGCCCTATCGACATTCCAGCGGCACGGTTCGTGGTGGCCAAGCCACCCGAGGGGCTCGATACGCGTTTAATTTTTTCTGCGCCGGACCTTCAACGCGCCACTCCTGTTGCTATAATCTCGGGCTTTGCTGCAGATAGCGAACAGCTTGAAGCTCCAAACCGCGAAAGCGCTGCTTTCAAGGTTTTCGACTTCGGCCACAACGACCTGCAGCCGGTTGCCCAACGGCTTTGCCCCGCAGTCACCGAAGCCATCGAATGGCTCGGCGCCCAAGGACTCAAAGCCCGGATGACCGGCTCCGGAAGTTCGGTATTCGCAAAATTGCCGCAAGGGCCGCAAGAAGCGAAACTGGCCGAAGCCCCCGCGGGCTGGCAGGTTCGTCAATGCAGCAACATGGCCGTTCATCCACTTTGGGGGTGGGCGACCTGAAGATAATCGGACCGTGATGGGTCCGATGCGACATATATCGGTTTGTGGTGAAAACCATCGACCCGTGTAGGGGAGTCGCCAAGTTGGTTAAGGCACTGGATTTTGATTCCAGCATGCAAAGGTTCGAATCCTTTCTCCCCTGCCAAATCTCTTCAGGCTGCGGTCTAACCGCCGCGGCGCTTTCAGACTGCGGCCCACGGGCCGCAGTGCTTCTTTTGCAGCCTACCCGCTGCAATAATCGGCGGCCTCCGGGCCGCCACCACGACTCAAACTCTTTGGCGGCTTCCTAAAAGCCATTCGACTGCCGGGACGCGCTCATGCAGGCTAATCACCCTGATTTCATGGTTTTCACCGGCAACGCCAATCCTGGCCTGGCCGCAGAAATCGCGCAAAACCTCGGTACCTCGCTGGGTGCCGCGCGCGTGGGTCGGTTCTCCGACGGCGAAGTCACCGTCGAGATCAACCAGAACGTGCGGGCTCGCGATGTGTTCGTGGTGCAGTCCACCTGCGCACCGACCAACGAAAACCTGATGGAACTGCTCATCATGGTCGACGCGCTCAAGCGCGCCTCGGCCGAGCGGATCAGCGCGGTGATTCCCTACTACGGCTACGCCCGCCAGGACCGCCGCCCGCGCTCCAGCCGCGTGCCGATCTCGGCCAAGGTGGTGGCCAACCTGCTGGAAACCGTGGGTGTCGAGCGCGTGCTCACCATGGACCTGCACGCCGACCAGATCCAGGGCTTCTTCGATATTCCGGTCGACAACATCTATGCGTCGCCGGTGCTGCTTGGCGACCTGCGCCAGAGAAACTACGAAGACCTGATCGTCGTGTCGCCCGACGTTGGCGGCGTGGTGCGCGCACGCGCCCTGGCCAAGCAACTGAACTGCGATCTCGCCATCATCGACAAGCGCCGCCCGAAGGCCAACGTGAGCGAGGTCATGAATGTGATCGGCGAAATCGACGGCCGCAACTGCGTGATCATGGACGACATGATCGACACGGCCGGCACGCTGGTCAAAGCGGCCGAAGTGCTCAAGGAACGCGGCGCAAAAAGCGTCTACGCCTATTGCACGCACCCGATCTTCTCGGGTCCGGCCATCGAGCGCATCACCCACTCCGCCCTCGACGAAGTGGTTGTGACCAACACCATTCCTCTTTCCGACGGCGCCCTGGCGTGCGGAAAGATCCGCCAACTCTCCGTGGCACCGCTGATCGCCGAAACGATCCAGCGCATTGCCAAGGGCGAGTCGGTCATGAGTTTGTTCTCGGATCAGGACAACCTGTTCTGAGCAAAAAGCGGGCGCCACTTCCTCTTTCCGGAACGGCGCCCTTGTTGAACCGGAGTCGCACTGGTCGCGGTGGACTCTCACAGGAGTTGTTATGAAATTCGTCGCTTTTGAGCGCGCCAAGCAGGGCACGGGTGCGAGCCGCCGTCTCCGCATCTCGGGCAAGACGCCCGGTATCGTCTATGGTGGTGAAGGCAAGCCCCAGCTGATCGAGCTCGATCACAACGCGCTGTGGCACGCCCTCAAGAAGGAAGCCTTCCACGCCTCGATCCTCGAAATGGAACTCGGCGGCGCCACCAGCAAAGTGCTGCTGCGCGACGTGCAGTACCACCCGTTCCGCCAGCTGGTGCAACACATCGACTTCCAGCGAGTCGATGCCAAGACCCGCCTGCACATGAAGGTGCCGCTCCACTTCAAGGGTGAAGAAGAGTCCGACGCCGTCAAGCTCGACCACAACCTGGTCACGCACGTGATGAACGAGCTCGAAGTGAGCTGCCTGCCGAGCGACCTGCCCGAGTTCATCGAGGTCGACCTCTCCAGCCTCAAGAAGAACGCCACGCTGCACGTGAGCGACATCAAGCTGCCGAAGGGCGTGAAGTTCGTGAGCCACGGCAAGCTGAACCCCGTCATCGTGTCGGCCGTGCCTCCGCTGGTCGCCGAAGAGCCGGCACCTGCCGCTGAAGGCGCAGCGCCTGCCGAAGGCGCAGCGCCCGCCGGTGGCAAGCCTGCTGCCAAGACGGCAAAGCCGGCTGCGAAGAAGTAATTCTTCCCGCACCCTGCAAAAGGCCCGCTTCGTGCGGGCCTTTTGCTTTTGGGGCGGCGAGATAATTCCCTCATGATCAAGCTGTTTGTCGGCCTCGGTAATCCCGGGCCTGAATACGAAGCCACCCGGCACAACGCGGGCTTCTGGTGGATCGACGCCCTCGCACGCGACTGGAAGCTCACCCTGGTACCCGAGCGCAGCTACCACGGCCTAGCGGCGCGCGCGAACATCGGCGGGCAGAGCGTGTGGCTGCTCGAGCCGCAAACCTTCATGAACCTGTCGGGCAAGTCGGTGGGCGCGCTCGCGCGCTTCTTCAAGATTGCACCCGAAGAAATTCTCGTGGTGCACGACGAACTCGACGTGGTACCCGGACAGGCCAAGCTCAAGTTTGGCGGCAGCCACGCCGGCCACAACGGCCTGCGCGACATTCATGCTCAGCTGGGCACCGGCGACTACTGGCGCCTGCGCCTGGGCATCGGACACCCGGGCGTGAAGTCGGAGGTCATCAACTGGGTGCTCAAGAAGCCGCTGAAAGAACAGCGCGAAGCCATCGAGGACACCATCGTGCGCACCTTGCATGCGGCCCCTGCCCTGGTGGCGGGCGAGATGGAAAAAGCCACGCTGATCATTCACACGAGCAAACCGCCCCGGCCCAAACCGCCGCGGCGAGAGCCCGGCGACGGAGGCACGCCTGCCGCCACCTAGCCGGCAACGAGAGCGGGAAAGAGAAAAGGGAGAGAAATAAAAAAATGAAAAATCGAGCAATGCAGACCGGGAAAACCGGCATAGCTATATTTTTTATAGCGTCAAGTGCCCTGTGGCTACCCGCCGTCGCACAGGGAAGGTCCGAAACCTACCGCTGCGGCAACACCTACACCGACCGGCCATGCCAAGGCGGAAAGCCGGTGAAGGTTGACGACGCGCGCACCGAAGCAGACCGCCGCGCCTCGGAGGCCGGCACGCAAAAGGCCGAAATCCGCGCCGATCAGCTCGAGCGCGTTCGCCTGTCACAGGAAAAGGAAGCGTACGAACGCGACCGCCGTTCCGCCCATGAGGCGCGGCAGGCCGCCATTGCCGAACGGCAGCTCGCGGCTTCCGACCAACTCGCGCAGGCACGCGCGCTGAAGCTTGCCGCCGAACCGCACAAGTCGAGCGCGCGCTTCAGCGGCGCATCTGCACGGAAACCAGCCTCGGCGCCCGATGACGCCGGCGGAAGTGGCAAGAAAAAGCGAAAGCCGTCTTCCGGCTCAAGCGCCGGCTGAAGGCACGGGCGGCCGCGGCTCCGTGGCCGTGGCTGCGGCCTTGGCCGCGGCAAGCCGCTCGAACTTTTGCCACAAGGTTTCGCGGCTTTCCACGTGCTCCGGATTGATGGGGATGCAGGCAACCGGGCACACCTGCACGCACTGCGGCTCGTCGAAGTGGCCCACGCATTCGGTGCACTTGTGCGGATCGATCTCGTAGAAATCCGCACCCATGTAGATCGCATCGTTCGGGCACTCTGGCTCGCAGACATCGCAGTTGATGCATTCGTCGGTGATCATGAGGGCCATACCCGATTATCGCGAACAAGGCACGCTTGTTGCAGGAGTCGGGTTATGCTGCGCCCCGCCCCATGAGCCTGTTTATTCTCAAGCGCCTCGTCACGCTGATCGCCACGCTGATCGGCGCCTCGGTCATAGTGTTTCTCGTCCTCGAGATACTGCCCGGCAACGCCGCGCAGTTGCTCATGGGCCCCGACGCCGCACCCGATGCGGTCGCTGCCCTTGCCGCAAAGCTCGGCCTCGACCAGCCCGCCTGGACGCGCTACTGGCACTGGATTGGGGGCATGCTGACAGGCAACCTGGGCGACAGCTACGCGTACAGCACCCCGGTGCTCGACCTTATTCTTGAACGGCTGGCGCTCACCGTGCCTCTCGCGCTGCTTGCGATGGCCCTGACCACCGTGCTCGCACTGCTTGTAGGCGTAACGGCGGCCGCGCGCCACAACAAGCTCGGCGACGTGGGCCTGATGGGCCTCACGCAGGTGGGTATCGCCATTCCCAATTTCTGGTTCGCGATCCTGCTCATTCTGGTGTTCTCGGTTCAGCTGCAGTGGTTCTCTGCCGGCGGCTTCGAAGGGTGGAGTGAAGGTGTCTTCGCGGGCATCAAATCGCTGCTGCTGCCGGCCTTGTCGCTGGCCGTGGTGCAGGCGGCCATCCTCGCGCGCATCACGCGTTCGGCGGTGCTCGAAGTAATGCGCGAAGACTTCGTCCGCACTGCGCGCGCAAAGGGCGTTTCGCAGCGCGCGGTGCTCTGGACCCACGTGCTGCGCAACGCAATGATTCCGGTCGTCACGGTCATGGGCATGCAGTTTTCCGAACTGCTGGCCGGCACCATCGTGATCGAGAAAGTGTTCTACCTCCCTGGCCTGGGCCGGCTGATCTTCGAGGCCATCGGCAATCGCGACCTGATCGTCGTGCGCAATTGCGTGATGCTGCTCGCCGCCCTGGTGGTCATCGTGAATTTTGTGGTCGACGTGCTCTACGCCGTGATCGACCCGCGCATCAAGGCGAGCGACATATGAGCGCGACGACTGTTCCGAGCGCTGCGGCGCTCAAGGTTCCGGGGTTCTGGCGCCGCGCGCTGCGGCACCGCAGCTTCGTGCTCGGCGGTGTGCTCACACTGCTCCTGCTGTTGGCCGCCTTTGTCTCGCTGGTGTGGACGCCGTGGTCGCCCTACGAGATGGACATGCCCAACAAACTCAAGCCGCCCTCAGGCGCGCATTGGCTGGGCACCGACACCTACGGCCGCGACGTCGCCTCGCTGCTGCTGGTGGGCGCGCGAGCGTCCATCCTGGTGGGCATGATTGCCGTGGGCATCGGCCTCGTGGTCGGCACGGCGCTGGGGCTCTTGGCCGCGGCGCGGCGCGGCTGGGTCGAAGAGGCCATCATGCGGCTCACCGACTTCTCGCTTGCCTTTCCCGCCATTCTCTCGGCCATCATGATGACGGCCGTGTTCGGCGCCGGCATCGTCAACGCGATCATCGCGATCGGCATCTACAACATTCCGACCTTTGCACGCATCACGCGCGCATCGGCCAACGCCATCTGGTCGCGCGAATACGTGGCGGCGGCGCGCGCCTGCGGCAAGGGATCGTTTGCCATCACCATGCAGCACGTACTGCCCAACATTTCGGCCGTGCTGATCGTGCAGATCACCATCCGTTTCGCGATTGCCATCCTGGCCGAGGCCGCCCTCTCCTACCTCGGGCTGGGCACCCAGCCGCCGCAGGCCTCCTGGGGCCGCATGCTCAACGAGGCGCAGACCATGATGTTCCAGTCGCCCCTGCTCGCGGTGTTTCCGGGCATGGCCATCGCGCTGGCGGTGCTGGGGCTCAACCTGCTGGGCGACGGCCTGCGCGACCTGCTCGACCCGCGCCTGGCGAGGGCCCGCTAAGCCATGCCTCTTCTCGAAGTCAAAGACCTGCATGTCCAGCTGCAAACGCAGCGCGGCCCTGCCGAGGCCGTGCGCGGCATCGGCTTTACGCTCGAGCGCGGCGAAACGTTGGGTATCGTGGGCGAATCGGGCTGCGGCAAATCGATCACGGTGCAGTCGCTCATGGGCCTGTTGCCATCCACCGCAAAGGTCACCGGCAGCATCCGCTTCGACGGCACCGAGCTCGTGGGCCTGGGCGAAAAGGCCATGTGCAAGATTCGCGGCAACCGCATCGGCATGATCTTCCAGGAGCCGATGACGGCACTGAACCCGGTGCACACCATTGCGCGCCAGGTCGGCGAGCCACTGCGCCTGCATCGCGGCCTTGCCGGCGCTGACGCGCGCAAAGAGGTGCTCGCATTGCTCGAACGCGTGGGCATTCCCGATGCGGCTTCGCGGCTCGATGCCTATCCGCATCAGTTTTCGGGCGGACAACGCCAGCGCATCGGCATTGCAATGGCACTGGCCTGCGGCCCCGACCTGCTCATTGCAGACGAGCCCACCACCGCACTGGACGTCACCATCCAGAAGCAGATTCTCGAGCTGATCCAGGGCCTGGTCGCGGAGCGCGGCATGGCGCTGATCCTGATTTCGCACGACCTGGGCGTCATTGCCCAGAGCGTCTCGAAGATGCTGGTGATGTACGGCGGCAGCGTGGTCGAGAGCGGCCCGACCGAAACCGTATTCGCCGAGCGCGCGCATCCGTATACGCAGGGGCTGTTCGCGGCTCGCCCGGCGCTTGGCGCACCGCGCGGCGTTCGCCTGGCGACCATCCGGGGCAGCGTGCCGGAGCTTATCGACCTGCCGCAAGGTTGCCCTTTTGCCGGCCGATGCAAGTACACCGTCGACGCCTGCCGCGCGACCCGGCCGCCGCCCACGCCGCTGCCGCACGACCACGCGGTTCGGTGCATCCGGATCGAAGAAATTGCCGCCGAAGGCGCCCTCGCATCATGAGCCAGTCGATCAGCACAGCGCCCCTGCTCGAGGTGACCGATCTCGTGCGCCACTACGCGCTCCCGCGCGAAAAGCTCTTTGGACCACCGCCGCTCGTGAAGGCGCTGAACGGCGTCAGCTTTAACGTCGAGGCCGGCCGCAGCCTGGGTATCGTGGGCGAATCGGGTTCGGGAAAATCGACCATTGCGCGCCTGGTGATGGCGCTCGACACGCCGACTTCCGGCAGTGTGCGCATGCTGGGCCGCGACCTGCACCAATTGCCTCGCAACGACCTGCGAGTGGCGCGGCGCGATTTCCAGATGGTGTTCCAGGACCCTTACGGTTCGCTCGACCCGCGCCAGACGGTGGCGCGCATCGTGGCCGAACCTCTCGAAGCGCTGGCTGAAACCAGCCGCGCCGTGCAGCGCGAGCGCGCCTCCGAAGCCCTGGCCGCGGTGGGCCTGCGCACCACCGACATGGACAAGTACCCGCACGAATTTTCGGGCGGGCAGCGCCAGCGCATCGCAATTGCGCGCGCCCTCATCACGCGCCCCAAGCTCATCGTGGCCGATGAGCCCGTGAGCGCGCTCGACGTGTCGGTGCAGGCACAGGTGCTCAACCTCATGCAGGACCTGCAGCAGCAGTTCGGCATCAGCTACCTGCTCATCAGCCATGACCTCGCGGTGGTCAACCACCTGTGCGACGAGGTCTGCGTGGTGTGGAAGGGAAAGATCGTCGAGCAAGGGCCGCCCGGCGAGCTCTTTCGCGATGCGCAGCATCCGTACACGCGCACGCTGCTCAACGCCGTGCCGCGCACACCTGCCGGCGGCACCCTGCTGGCCGCCTGAAAAAAAGGCGCACCGGCTGCGGCATCCGGGTACGTCCCGAGGAAAAACCGCCCGCCGGCCGAGCGGCGATGCGCGCGCTGCGAGAGAATGACTTTGCTGCGTGCGTGGCATCTTTCGTGCTGCGTGCGCCTGGTCCGTGCCGCAGCGCCTCCATTCGGGGCGCCGCGCACATTGAAGCAGCCGTTTCGCACTCACCGTTTTTCCGGAGATCACAACGTATGTTGAACCGTCGCACCCTCCTTGCCACAGCCGGCGCCACTGTCGCGCTGGCCTCCCCCGTTGCCGGCATGGCACAGGGGCGGAAGGACGCCATCGTGATCGGCATGGCGCTCGAACCGCCAGGCCTCGATCCCACCGCCGGCGCCGCGGCCGCGATTGCGGAGGTGGTGCACTACAACATCCTCGAAACGCTCACCAAGATCAACGTCGACGGCAACGTGACCCCTCTCCTGGCCGAAAGCTGGGAAGTCTCGCCCGACCTGAAGACCTACACCTTCAAGCTCAGGCGCGGCGTCAAGTTCCAGAACGGCGAACCTTTCAACGCCAACGCGGTGAAGTTCTCCTTCGACCGCGCAGGCGGCGAGAAGAGCACCAACAAGGACAAGCGCACCTTCGCAAACCTGAGCACGCAGGTGGTCGACGACTACACCGTCGTCATCATCAACAAGGAGATCGACCCCGACCTGCCCTTTGTGCTGGGCCAGGCCACTGCGGTGATCGTCGAGCCCAAGAGCGCCGACGCCAACGCCACCAAGCCGGTGGGCACCGGTCCCTACAAGCTCGACAACTGGGCCAAGGGTTCGTCCATCACACTGAGCAAGTGGGACGGCTTTCGCAGCCCCGGCACCGCAAAGATCAACAAGGTCACGTTCCGCTTCATTGCCGACGCCGCCGCGCAGGCCGCGTCGCTGCTGGCCGGCGACGTCGACGTGTTCACGCGCATCGGCACGCGCGTGGTGCCGCAGTTCAAGAACAACCCGCAGTTCCAGACCATCCTGGCCGGCTCGCGCGCCAAGACCATTCTTTCGATCAACAACAAGAAAAAACCGCTGGACGACGTGCGCGTGCGCCGCGCCATCCTCGCGGCCATCGACCGCAAGGCCGTGATCGAAGGCGCGGCCGACGGCTTTGGCGTGCCGATCGGCAGCCACTATGTTCCCGGCGCCGCCGGCTATGTCGACACCACCGCCGTGAATCCGTTCGACATTGAAAAAGCCAAGAAGCTGCTCGCCGAAGCCGGAGTGAAGACGCCGCTCGAACTCACCATGACCCTGCCGCCGCCGCCCTATGCACGCCAGGGCGGCGAGGTGATCGTGGCCCAGCTGGCCAAGATCGGCATCACGGTGAAGGTGCAGAACGTCGAGTGGGCCCAGTGGCTCAGCGGCACCTACGGCAACAAGGACTACGACCTGTCGATCGTGTCGCACGTGGAGCCCTTCGACCTTGGCAACTACGCCAAGGCAGACTACTACTGGGGCTACCAGTCGAAAGCCTTCAACACGCTGTTCGACAAGATCAAAGCCACCGGCAACGCCGCCGAGCGCAACAAGCTCCTGGGCGAAGCGCAGAAGATGTTGGCCACCGACGCTGCCAACGGCTTTCTCTATCAGCCGCAGTTCCCGACCATCGCAAAGAAGAACGTCAAGGGCCTCTGGAAGGAGAACCCGATCTTCGTGAACGACCTGTCGGCGCTGTCGTGGGGATGAGCACGGACGTGTCTTCTTCTTCCCCCGCATTGAACGACCTTTCGGCCCGGGAACTCTCCGAAGCTTATCGCGACAAGCGACTGTCGCCCGTCGAGGTTGCGCAGGCCGTTATCGCGCACATCGAGCGCTGTGAACCGAAGCTGCAAGCCACCTGGCTCTTCAGGCCCGAAGCCGCACTTGAGCAGGCGCGTGCTTCCGAAGCGCGCTGGCAGCGCGGGGAAGCGCTCGGCCCGCTCGACGGAGTGCCCGCCACCATCAAGGAAAACATCGCCACTCGCGGCGACCCGATGCCAGCCGGCACGGCAGCAGTCGACTTGAAGCCCTCCACCGCCGACGCACCGCCTGCCGCACGGCTGAAGGAAGCCGGCGCGGTGATCGTCAGCAAGACCACGATGCCGGACTACGGCATGCTGTCGTCCGGACTTTCAAGCTTTCACAAGCTGGCGCGCAATCCGTGGGACCTGAGCAGGACCCCAGGCGGCTCGAGCGCCGGTGCCGGCGCAGCCGCTGCGGCAGGCTACGGCCCACTGCACATCGGCACCGATATCGGTGGCTCGCTGCGTTTGCCCGCAAGCTGGTGCGGCATCTTCACGCTGAAGCCGAGCCTGGGCCGCATTCCCATCGATCCGCCGTACATGGGCCGCGCTGCAGGACCAATGACCCGCAGCGTCGGCGATGCGGCCTTGATGATGCAGGTGCTTTCGAAACCGGACGCGCGAGACAGCATGAGCTTGCCGCCGCAAGACATCGATTGGGCGGCGTATGACGTAACGCCCGATCATCTGCGGGGGTTGCGCATCGGGTTGCTGCTGGACGCGGGCTGCGGCCTGGCAGTCGAGCCGGAGATCGAGGCGGCAGTCGAGCATGCAGCCCGGCTGTTCGAAAAGGCTGGTGCAATTGTCGAAACCATGCAGCCGTTCATGTCCCAGGCCATGCTCGACGGCATGGATCATTTGTGGCGCATGCGCTCGCTGGTGGACATGAAAGCCTTGCGCGCCGACCAGCGCGCCAAGGTGCTGCCGTACATCCGCGAGTGGGCCGAAAGCGCGGCCGAGTTCAGCGGCGAGCATGTGTTCCGTGGCTTCAGCCAGTTCCACGCAACACGCGTGGCGGCAGTGCAAGCCTGCGCACGGTTCGACTACGTGATCTCACCCGTGTCGCCCAACATGCCCGCAGCCGCGGAAGCGCCTTCGCCAACCAACGACCCGCTGCGGCCGCTGGAGCACATCGGGTTCACTGTTCCGTTCAACATGTCGGAGCAGCCTGCGTCTTCAGTGAACTGCGGGTACTCGGCGAGCGGACTGCCGATCGGGCTGCAGATTGCCGGCAAGCGTTTCGACGACCTCGGTGTGCTGCGCGTGTCGCGTGCGTTCGAGCAGATCCGTGAGCCGCAGCGGCCCTGGCCTGTTCTGCTTTAGCGCTTTTACGCTGCTGTTCGGGGCGGCGCGCCCCGCATTTCAAGTCGCGGCGTACCGCCCTGGCTTGTGATTGATCCACAAGAAAAGCCCCATCACCACCGCCGCCAGCACCGACCAGCCCACCCGCTGGGGCGGAATCACGAACAGCGCAAGCAGTACCACCGAGCAGTCGATACCGATCTGCACCTTGCCGGCAGGCCAGCCGCGCTTTTCCTGCAGATAGAGCGTCAATACCGTTGCACCGCCCAGGCTCGCGCGGTGGCGTGCGAGAAACAGGCAACCCGTGCCAAGCAGCAGACCGCCGAGCACGGCGGCAAAGGCCGGGTGCAGGGAATCGATCGAGATGTAGCGAGGCGCCCAGTCGGTCATCACCGAAAGCAGTGCGATGGCCGAGAACGTCTTGATGGTGAAGGCCCGCCCCATGTGGCGC
Organism: Variovorax sp. 3319; assembly: GCF_031456585.1. Taxonomy (NCBI): domain Bacteria; kingdom Pseudomonadati; phylum Pseudomonadota; class Betaproteobacteria; order Burkholderiales; family Comamonadaceae; genus Variovorax; species Variovorax sp. 3319. The sequence continues at coordinate 481,151 of NZ_JAVDUZ010000002.1, read as the reverse complement.
CACGCGAACCAGTAGAACGGCAAGTTGACCAGGAAGAACAATTTTCCGAAGCTCACACCGGTGGCGTAGTGCAAGAGAAATGCAACGCCGGCCGTGCCGCCCGTGAGCAAGCCTGCCTGGCCGAACAGCATCATGGCAATGGCGACGAACAAGGTGCCCGAAAAGATGGCCTGCGCGTCGTCGAAACGGGAGTGCCGCAGAAAATCCGCCGGGGTTCTGGGTTGGGGCGCGTTCATGTCAGGCAGCTTGACGCAAGTCCCGCGCCACCCACTTCAGAGGGCGTCACACCAGGTGAGTGGCCAGCATTTCTCGGGCCCTTGTCACAAACTCCGTTTCACCCCGCCGGCCAGGCAGGAATTGAAATGCGACGCGGGGCAAGGCCGGCAATCCATGCGGCGGCGCCAGCCGCGCCACGCCTTCGCTCACTGCGGATTCGTTCAGGCATGCCACCCCCAGCCCCGCTGCCAGTGCCGACTGCAACCCCGCCACCCCTGACGCCACATGTGCCAGCACATACGGCACCTTGCGCCGCCGAAGCAGCGCCACGGTGTACTGATGCAACGAGCAGGTGTCGGGCAGGGCCAGCAGCCGAAGCGATTCCCCCCTGGCCAGCCTCATGCCGGCCGCGCCAAGCCACACCAGCGATTCGCGCCGGATCACCTGTGCCTTGGCGCCTTGCTCCGGCGAAGCGGCCGCACCTGCGATATTCATTGCCAGCCCCACGTCGAATTCTCCGTTTGCATACGCGGCCCGAAGCGCGTCACTCTTCAGGATGCTCACGTTCAACCGCACCTGCGGGTAGCTCTCGCCCAGGCGCCCCAGCAACCGCGTGAGGTCGCCAGGGCGAAAGTAGTCGGTCACGGCCAGCCGCAGTTCGCCCTGCAGGGTCTCTCCATGCAAGTCGCGAAATGCCTCATCGCTGAGCGCGAGGATGCGGCGCGCATAAGCCAGGAGCCGCATGCCCGCCCCGGTGGGTGCCACACCGCTCTTGCTGCGCGTGAGCAACGACTGCCCTGCCCGCTCCTCGAGCTTGCGAATTTGCTCGCTGACCGACGACTGCGAAAGGAACACGCGCGGCGCAGCCGCCGTGAGGCTGCCGGCGTCGATGACCGCCACAAGCGTGCGAAGCTGCTCCAGGTCGAACGTCTGCATGTTTTATCCATTCGATTTTCCGATGTTTGAAATCATATCTTCCCGCTTTTCCGATGACCTGTCGGCCCACACAATAACCCCATCGACCACTCATTCACGGAGTTCCAAATGCCGCACATCGTTGTTCATCTGTCGGGCGAGCCCGACGCCCAACTCACCCGCAAGACCGTCGACGTGGTTGCCGAACTCACCCAGAGCGTGCTCGGAAAGCAGTTGCCGGTGATTGCCATCACGGTGCAGTACATCGGCGCCGATGCATGGTTCATCGGCGGACAGTCGCTCGCCTCGCTTGGCAAGTCGGCGTTTCACCTCGACATCAGCGTGACGGACGAAACCAACACCAAGGCGGAAAAGGCGCGCTACCTGCGCGAAGTGCATGCCGCCATGGCAAGGCTGCGCCCCAACCTGCACGAGGTGTCGTACATCCACGTGATCGATGCCCGCGGCGCTGCCTACGGCTACGGTGGAAAGACCCAGGAGTACCGCCACCAGCAAGCGGGCGTTTGAAGCCTGCGGCGGGGCATGGCACCATCCGGCCATGCCCTCCGCAACCCCGCATGCCGACAGCTTCGGCAACCCGCTCACGCTCGACAGCGCTGCCAGCCTGCCGCTTGTCGAAGACTTCGTCATGGGCTTCGTTTCGAGCGAAGCGCGCGCCGTCAACCTGCTGGCCTTGGCCGGTGGCGACTCGAGCCCCATCGTCCAGGCCTATTGCGCAACGCTTCACCTCTTTGCCGAATCGCGCGATGCTGCGGCCAATGCACTCCCCTATCTCACCAAGGCCCGCGCGGCGGCCGCGCGTGCGACGCAGCGCGAGCAACGCTACATAGCAGCCGTGGAAGCTTGGGCTGGTGGCAATATTGCCGCAGCCATCGCCCTGCACGCCGAGCAGGCGCGCGAGTACCCCCGCGACCTGGTGTCGCTGAAGCTGGGGCAATACCACTGCTTCAATACCGGCGACTGCCCGGGCATGCTTCGGCTCGCACTTGCGGCGCTATCCGCGGCGGCCGATGTGCCCTACGTGCACGGCATGGTGGCCTTCGGCTATGAGCAGTGCCACCTGATGCGCGATGCCGAGGCCAGCGCCCTCCGCGCCATCGGCATGTGCCGCAAGGAGCCGTGGGCGCACCATGCACTGGCACATGTCATGCTCACCGAAGGCCGGCTTTCAGAGGGCCTGGCGTTCATGCAGGGCGTAAGCGACACCTGGACCGGCCTCAATTCGTTCATGGTGACGCACAACTGGTGGCACGTCGCCCTGTTCCTCATCGAGCTGGGGCGCAATGCGGAAGCACTCGCGGTGTACGACCGCGAGGTGTGGGGCGTGGCAAAGGACTACTCGCAGGACCAGATCGGCGCAGTCTCTCTGCTGGCACGCTTCGAGCTCGCTGGCATCGATGTCGGCACGCGCTGGAGCGATGTGGGCGACTATCTCCTGCAGCGCCAGGCGGACCATGTGCTGCCCTTTCTCGACCTGCAGTACCTCTATGGCCTGGCCCGGGCGGGCCAGGCCGAAGCGGATTCGCTGCTGCGCAACATCGAGGCGTACGCGCCGCGCGCACCGGAATCGAGCCGCGCCGCGTGGCAGCACGTCTGCGTGCCGGCCGCTCGCGGGCTTGTTGCCCATGCGCGGGGCGACTTCGCTTCGGCCATCGACGGGCTCGGCAGCGCCTTGCCACGCCTCATCGAGATCGGGGGCAGCCATGCGCAACGCGACCTGTTCGAGCAGGTGTACCTCGATGCGCTCGTGCATGCCGGAAGCGAGGCCACGCTCACGGGCGCGCAGGGCATCCTGCAGCAGCAGCTCAATGGCCAGCCCGAATCGCTGCGGCTGCGGCGCCAGGCCGGCGATGTCTATTCGCGGCTCGGCCTCGAGCAGTTGGCTTCCCGCCTTTGAGGGGCAAGCGAGGTCATGCCTTCCGGTCATGGGGCGTGTCGCAAAAGGAATTAACGGGCACGCGGAGGCGACTCCTAAACTGGCCGGTCCTTATCGCTCCAGTCACGTCCCATGCAGAAATCAGTTGTAGTGCTTGCCGTCCTCGCGGCCATGGCAGGCCTTTCTACCGCGGCGCATGCCGCGACCGATGCCCCGGTCGAACTCGATCTTCTGCTGCGCGGCGGCACCGTCTACACCGGCGACTCGAATGACCCCGTGGTGGGCGACGTCGGCATTGCGGGCGACCGCATCGTCTTTGCGGGCAAGAAGGCACCGGCACAGTTCGTTGCACGGCGAACCATCGATGCGACCGGCATGGTCGTGGCACCGGGCTTCATCGATGCGCACACCCATGCCGATGCCGACCTGCATTCCGCCGATCCGCACAAGCGCCTGAACATTCCGTTTCTCACCCAAGGCGTGACCACGGCAGTGATCGGAAACGACGGTTTCGGCGGCTTCGACATTGCCGCGCAGACCCAGCGCCTGCGGTCGGCACCCGTTGGGACCAACGTTGCCATGTACGTCGGCTTCGGCCCTGTGCGCATCGACCAGCTTGGCGAGGCCAATCGCGCGCCGACGCCCGAGCAGCTCGACGCCATGCGCAAGCATGTGAGCCGGGCCATGTGCGACGGTGCGCTGGGACTCTCGACCGGGCTTTTCTATCCGCCGCAGAATTTCTCGAAGACCGAGGAAGTCATCGAGCTCGCGAAGGTTGCGGCGCATCACGGCGGGCTATACGACAGCCACATTCGCGATGAGTCGATGTACAACATCGGGCTCAAGGGCTCGATCGAGGAAGTGATCCGCATTGGCCACGAAGCCCGCCTGCCCGTGCACGTGGCCCACATCAAGGCGTTGGGCGTAGACGTGCAGGGCCAGAGCGGCGACATCATCCGCCGCATAGAGAAAGAGCGCGCCGCCGGCCTCGACATCACGGCCGACCACTATCCGTGGACGGCGTCGAGCACGCGCTTCTCGGCGGCGCTGGTGCCGCCCTGGGCGGTCGACGGCGGGCGCGCGGCAATGCTCAAGCGCTTCGACGATGCGGCCGCGCAGGAGCGCCTGCGAACCGGCATGCGCGAGAACCTGCGCCTGCGCGGCGGTCCGGAAACCATATTGTTTTCAGCCGGCAGCACCAAGTACGTGGGCAAGACGCTGGCCGACGTGGCCAAGGCCTCGAACGCCGACCCGGTGGATGCCGCCATTGCCGTGCTGCGGGACGGCGACCTGATGATCGCCTCGTTCAACCAGAGCGACGACGACGTGCGCGCGTTCATGAAGCGGCCGTGGGTCATGACGTCGTCCGACTCCTCGCTGGGACATCCGCGCGCCTACGGCACCTTTGCACGCAAGTACGACCAGTACGTGGTGAAGGAGCACACGATCTCGCTTGCGCAGTTCATCCGCAGCAGCTCGTCGCTGACCGCTGACACGCTGGGGCTGAAACAGCGCGGGCACCTGCGGCCCGGTTACTACGCCGACGTGGTCGTGTTCGATCCCGCACGTTATGCGGCCAAGGCCACGTACACCCAACCGACACTGCTGTCGGAGGGCGTGGTCACGGTGCTGGTGAACGGCCGCCTGGCGGTGGATGCCGGCAAGCCCACGGGAATTGGTGCGGGCCAGCCCTTGCTGCGCACTCCCAAGGCGGGCAGCTGCACCTGAGGCGCGTGCACGGGCCCGAGGATGCTCAGTTCTTCTCGAGGTGCCGCCGCTGGTCGTACACAGGCTGCGGCGGCAGGTCGGCAAGATGCCGCGTGTCGGCCCAGTCGACGATCTCGATGGCGTCGGGCATGGCAGGGTCTGCGATACGGATGCGGTTGAAGCCCGCATTGGGAATGTCGCTCTGCCGCGGCCCGCTGAGGCTGAGGCCGCGCGCAGTGCGCCACACCATGTCGAGCACCCCGCCGTGGGTAACGACCACCAGGCGCTGCCCACGGTAGGTGGCTGCAAGGTTGCCCAGCGCCGCGACGATGCGCGTGTGAAATTCGCGTGCCGACTCGCCCTCGGGCATGGCGTGGTCCTCGCGGAACTGCAGCCACTCTTCCCATGCCCTGGGGTGCAGGGCCTGTATTTCGTCGGCCCGCATGCCTTCGACCACGCCGAAGTGCTGCTCGCGCAAGCTGGCCGACGTGACCACCGGCAGCGACAGCTGCAGCGACGCCGGCGCCGCGGTTTGCTGCGCACGAAGGAGGTCGCTGCTGATGATGTGCTGCGCCGTTTCGCCCGCCATCCGCAAGCCCAGTCGCCGCGCCTGCTCGTGCCCCATGTCGTTGAGCGGCACATCGGCATGCCCCTGAAAACGCAGTTCGCGGTTCCAGGCCGTTTCGCCGTGGCGGATCAGGATGAGTTCGGTGGCGGAGTCGGGTTTGGGCGTTGGCATGGAACGCCCATTCTCCACCGCGTGCGCCGCGCTCAGAGCCTCGGCGGCACCATCTGTTGCATGGCCGCCACCTGCAGCGCGAACGGTGCGGCGCCCACGCGTGCCGGCGAGGGCGTAAGAAGCGAAAGCACCCAGGCAATCACCACGCCGCCGATGATGGCGCAAACCACCACAACCGCGGTGTATGCCAGCGCCTTGTCGGGCGGGCACTTCATGAGCACCGGCAGGCCGACGTAGATCAGGTAGATGCCATAGAGCGCTGCGAGCGCACCCAGAATGGACAAGGAAGGGATCAGGCTGAACACGCCCCCCAGGAAGCTCGCGGTGCTGGCGTATGCCGAAAGCTTGAGCGCGCCGATCTGGCTCTTCGTGCCCTCGAAGGTGGGCGCAAGCGCATCGATGATCAGCGCCAGCACAAACACCATGGCAAGCGAGAGCACGTAGCCGACGACCATGTTCACGAGCCCCGTGGCAACGGGCACCCGAAAGTTGACACCGAAGGCGCCGAAGCCGATGACCGACAGGCCGATGAAGCCCGCTACCGCCGGAATCAGCGCAAGGATCATCACGTAGTTCTTGTAAAGCGATGCAGTGTCCGCGGGCTCGGCATCGATGGCGGGCCAGGTGGCCTTGGGCTTGAGCAGGATGTCCTGCACGCGTTGAACCAGGTTCATTTTCTTGTCCTCGGTATGAAGCGGAAACGCGCGAACCGCAGATCGCGCAGCAAATGAAAGTATGTCGATTCCGCCGCCGGATGGCTTCTGGCCAAGCAGCCTATGCCGTTACGCCGGAGCGCGCGATGACGCAAAATCCGCCCCATGCCACACCTTGTCCTGCTGCCCGGCCTCGCCTGCGACGAGCGCCTCTGGGAGGCCCAGCTTCCCGTTCTTCCCGCCATGTTCGAGGCACGTGTGAGCGATGCCCATATGCGGCACGACACCATCGAAGACATGGCCTCGGCAGTGCTGCGCGAGAACCCCGGCCCGCTGGTGCTCTGCGGCGCATCCATGGGCGGCATGGTCGCCATGGAAGCGGTGCGGCAGGCGCCCGGGCGCATTGCAGGGCTTGCGCTGCTGGGCACCAACGCGCGGCCAGAGTCGCCCGACATGTACGAGCTGCGCGAAAGCGCCATCGAGTTGTTCGAGCGCGGCGAACTGCGCGACGTGATCGAGCCGAATGTCGTCTTCGCGTTTCACCCCACGCAGGCGGCCGATCAGGCGCTGGTGGAGCGCTACGTAGAGATCGTGGTGGACGCCGGCACGCAGCAGCTCGTCAGCCAGAACCGCGCGGTGATGCGGCGCCCCGATGCGCGCACCCACCTGCCTTCGCTGCGCGCACCGGTGCTCCTGGTTTGCGGCGACACGGACCGGCTGACGCCGCCCGACTGCACGCGCGAAATTGCGGCGCTGGTGCCGCATGCCGAGGTGGTGTGGCTGCCGCAATGCGGGCACATGCTCACGATGGAGAAGCCCGAACTCGTCAACGCGGCGCTGCTCTCCTGGCTCGCTCAGTGGAGCTGACCGCCGGTTTCGGCAATGTCCTTTTCTACAGCCAGTGCGGTAGCTACCGCAACGCGCAGAGCCTCGACCATGGTGGCGAGCGACATGCTGGGCAGCCCCGGAAAGCGCGCCGCCTGCTCGGGCATATACGGAATGTGAATGAACCCGCCGCGCAGTCCTGGCACCGGGTGCGTGGCCATGCGGTGCATCAGGCCGTAGAAGATGTGGTTGCAGACGAAGGTGCCGGCCGTGTTCGACACCGAGGCGGGCACGCCCGCCGCGCGCAGGTCGCGCACGATGGCCTTGATTGGCAGCGTCGAAAAATACGCCGCTGGTGCACCGGGCACCACGGGAGCGTCGATCGGTTGCCGGCCCGCGTTGTCTGCAATGCGGCCGTCGTCGATGTTGATGGCCACGCGCTCGGGCGTGATTTCTGCGCGGCCGCCCGCCTGGCCGATGCACAGCACCAGTTGGGGCTGCAGTTCGTCCATGGCACGCGCAAGCGCCTCGATGGCATCGCCGAAAACGCAAGGCATCTGGCGCGCATGCACGGTGGCACGGCCGCACTTCCAGCCGTCGAGGGCCCGCACGGCTTCCCATGAAGGGTTGAGGGCTTCGCGGTCGAACGGATCGAAACCGGTCAGCAGGACGTTGGTTCGCTGCACCACGGCTTGAAGACTGCGCTCAGGCTGTCGTCGCGCGAACAGCAATGCCTTCTTGCTGCAGGCGGTCGCGAATGCGGCGTGCGAATGCAAGCGCATGGGCGCCATCGCCGTGCAGGCATACGGTCTGGGCGTTGACGGCCACGGTGCTGCCGTCGATGGCCGTCACCTTGCGGTCGCGCACGAGCGAGAGCGTCTGGGCCAGCGACTGTTCTTCGTCTTCAATGAGTGCGCCGGGCTGGCTGCGGGGCACCAGGCTGCCGTCGGGCATGTAGCCGCGGTCGGCAAACACTTCTTCCACCGGCGTAAGGCCGGCACGGCGCGCGGCGTCGATCATGCCGCTGCCCGCAAGGCCGAAAAACCTGAGCGACGGGTCGAAGCGCCGCACCGCTTCGCAGAGCGCTTCGGCAAGCTCGGGCTCCTTCACGGCCTGGTTGTAGAGCTGCCCGTGCGGCTTTACGTGCGACAGCTTGCCGCCTTCCGCCTTGACGATCGCCGCAAGCGCGCCGACCTGGTAGAGCACATTGGCCACGATTTCGTCCGGCGGCAAATGCATGGTGCTGCGGCCGAAGTTCTCGCGATCGGGAAAGCTCGGATGCGCGCCGATGGCCACGCCGTGCTCGATGGCCCAGCGTACGCATTGCTGCATGGTCTTGGCATCGCCCGCGTGCCAGCCGCAGGCAATGTTGGCCGAGCTCACAAGGCCGAGCAGCGCTTCGTCGCTGCCCGCGCCTTCGCCCAGGTCGGCATTCAGGTCGATTTGCATTGGGTTTGTTCCTTCTTCAAGACGGGCCGGCGCATCGGAGCCGCGCCCGCGCGCTGCTGCCCGCACAGTCTATGCCGGTCTGCTCCAGCCTGCCGCGGCCAGCCCTTGCGCCACTTGCGCGAGGTAGCGCTGCTGCCCGGCCCACGCCTCGAGCGCCGTCCCCATGTCGACCTGCACCAGCTGCAGCCGGCCGTCGAGCGGCGCCTGCGCGAGCTTCCAGAGGTCGGCGCGAATCACCACGCCGATGCGTGGATAGCCGCCCGTGGTCTGTGCGTCGCCCATCAGGATGATCGGCTGGCCCGACGGCGGCACCTGGATGGTGCCGGGAATGACGCCCGACGAGAGCATGTCGATGCTGCGCTTGCGCTTGAGTTCGGCGCCCGCGAGCCGGCTTCCCATGCGGTTGCTCTGCGCGGTAATTCGCCAGCGCTCGCTCCAGAGCAGCGCATGCGAAGCCGCGGTGAACTGGTCGAACTCCGGGCCGGGCAGCACGCGCAGCGCAATGGCCGAGTCGCTCTGCTCAGGGCCCCACTCGGGGCCGCGCAAGCCGAACGCGCGACGGGCGAGCCGATCGGCGTCGAGCGCCGTTGCTCCCAGCGCAAGCCGGTCGCCCTTGCGCAGCGCCCGCCCGTGGTGGCCGCCGAAGCCCGCCTTCAAGTCTGTGCTGCGCGAACCGAGCACCGGTGGCACGTCGACACCGCCCGCCACCGCAAGCCAGCTGCGCAAGCCGGCCTTCTTTGCACCCGGTGCCAGTGCGTTCGCACCCGCGAGCTTGAGCGTTTGTCCCGCCGCGACAGGTACGCTCCAGCACGGCCAGATGGGCCGGCCGTCGAGCCGGGCGGAAAAATCGTCCCCGGCCAATGCGATGCGCGTGGCGGTTTCAAAGCGGATCTCGCAACCGCCCATGGTTATTTCGAGGCCCGCAGCACCGTCGGCATTGCCGACCAGCCGGTTCGCAAGCGTGAGCGCCAGCACATCGAGTGCGCCGCCGGGACAGATGCCGACCTGCCGGTGTCCGTGCCGCCCAAGATCTTGCACCGAGGCCAGCATGCCGGGTTTCTGGACCAGCATCATGTCTCGACACTTTCAACGACAAAGCGCACGCGGTCGCCCGGCCGCAGCAAAGTGGGCGGCTCGGCCGTCGGGTCGAAAAGCTCCAGCGAAGTGCGGCCGATGAGTTGCCAGCCACCCGGCGACACCAGCGGATAGATGCCGGTCTGCTCGCCGCCGATGCCAACGGAGCGCGCGGGTACGGCAGTTCGCGGTTCGGCCCGGCGCGGCGTGGCGAGCTCGGGCGGCAACCCACCCATGAAGGCGAAGCCCGGCAGAAAGCCGAGCAGGTAGACGACGTACTCGCCGCCACTGTGGCGCCGCACCACCTCGGCGGGCGTGAGCCCGGTGTGCGCAGCAACATCGGCAAGGTCAGGCCCGTGCTCGCCGCCGTAGGCCACCGGAATTTCCACCAGCCGGCCGGCGATTGCCTTGGCCGACAGCCGCGGCCAAGCCTCGTTGACGCGCGCCATCAGCGTATCGATATCGATCGCGACCGGATCGAAAGTCAGCGTGAGATTGTTCATGCCCGGCAGCACCTCGCCCACGCCGGGCCATTGCTGCACCTGGGCGCCCAGGGCCCAGATCTGCTGCTGCTGTGCCAGCGTGGCGGGAGGCGCCAGTTCGCAAAGCAACGCCGCATCGCCCAGCGGATGCAGGCGAGGCAAGGGAAGCCGGCTATTCACGACCGAGGCTGCGCACCTTGGCGGCCAGATGCGTCTCCACATCGGGCGAAACGAACTTGTGGACCTCGCCGCCGAGCATGGCGATTTCGCGCACGAAGGTGCTCGAAATGAACTGGTACTTGTCGCTGGGTGTCAGGAACACGGTTTCCACGTCGGGCATGAGCGAACGGTTCATGCCCGCCAGTTGAAACTCGTAGTCGAAGTCGGTCACGGCGCGAAGGCCGCGCACCATGGCCTTGCCGCCACGTGCCACGACAAAGTCGCGCAGCAGGCCCGAAAAGCTCTCGACCGTGACCTGGTCGCTGTAGGGCTTTACGGCCTCGCGCGCCATTTCCATGCGTTCCTGCAAGGTGAACAGCGCTTTTTTGTGGTGGCCCGCCGCAACCGCGACGATGACCTTCGAGAAAAGCTGGGTTGCACGCCGCACCACGTCCTCGTGGCCGAGGGTGATGGGATCGAAAGTGCCGGGATAAACCGCGATCACGTTGCTGGCCATGGTTGCTTCTTCCTCATGCAGCCGGTGCGGCTTGTCCGGCGAATTATGCAGTCCCTATGCGGTTCCGTTCGCAAGGTGCCGCAGCAAGTGCGCATGCACGGCCCCTGCCTTCAAGTAACGAAAACCAACAAGCCCCAGAGCCGAAAGCTCATCATCGGTCCAATGTTTCGGCGCTTCCAGGTAGATGGCGCCTCCGGTCTTCACTGCCCGTGCGGCGGCCCGCAGCGAAGGCTCGTAGAGGGCGGCGCTGTCGAAAGGCGGATCGAGAAAGACGGCATCCAGGCTGCCCGCAGCCACGCGTTCGAGGGCCGTGAGGCCGTTGCCACGCTCGATTCGCACGGCCTCGGCCGAGAGCTTGGTTTTTGCGGACTGCAATTGCGCCACCAGCGCGGCGTCCTGTTCGCACAGCAGCACGCTCGCGGCGCCGCGCGAAGCGGCCTCCAGGCCCAGGGCGCCGGTGCCGGCGAATGCATCGACGCAGTGCCAGCCGGGTAGCTCACCGCCGCCCGCACCCGCGATGCTTGCAAGCCAGTTGAACAGTGTTTCCCGCACGCGGTCGGGTGTGGGGCGCAGGCCCGGCTTGTCGGCCACGGAAAGGCGGGTGCGCTTCCATTGGCCGCCGATGATGCGCACTTCACTCGGCCGCGACCTGGAGCGGGGCGGTGTCGATGATGGCGACGAGGCGGGGCGCCTGGCGGCTGCGGCTTTCTTCTGGGGCATGCGGCAAGCTTAACGCCGCCGCGCGCCGCCAGATGCCCGCCTAGACGCCGAGAAAGGCCCGCCGCGCCAGCAGCGCGGCAAGCACGAGCATGGTGCCGCCGATCAGCGCGTCGAGCACCTGCCAGGCCCGCGGACGCGCAAACACCGGCGCCAGCCAGCGCGCACCAAACCCGAGCGCCGAAAACCACAGCGCGCTCGCGAGCGCCGCGCCCGCAACGAACCATGCCTTGAGCCCGCCGCCATATTGCGCGCCAGTGCTGCCCACGAGCAGCACGGTGTCGAGGTAGACATGCGGATTCAACAGCGTGAAGCCTGCAGCCTGCGCCAGCACGGCGGCCCGTGAGGCCGAAGCGCCCCGGGGCGCCGCCTGCAGTGCACCAGCCTGCCGCGAGCGCCACAGCGCGCGCATTCCATAGGCCCCCAGGAACAGCGCACCGAAACCCGCAAGTGCGGTGGCCACTGCGGGGCGCCCTTGCAGCGCCTGCGCCATTCCGGCCACGCCTGCCGTGATCAGGACCGCGTCGCTCGCGGCACAGAAGAGCACCACGGCGCTCACATGCTCGCGCCGCAAGCCCTGGCGCAGCACATAGGCGTTCTGCGCGCCGATAGCAACGATGAGCACCAGGCTCATGAAAAGCCCGTTGGCGAATGCGGTGGTGATTTGTTCGGTGGCCATGACGCAAGCTTGCCGTTACGACCTAATTAACTCAAACTAAACTTTCTAAGCCTTATTCAGTTTTTCTAATTGTTGCAAATCATGCTCGACTACGCTGCGTTGAACGCATTGGCCGCCGTGGTGCGCGAAGGCAGCTTCGAGCGCGCGGCGCGTGCCCTGAACGTCACACCGTCGGCGGTTTCGCAGCGGGTGAAGCTGCTCGAAGAACGCACAGGCGGCGCGCTGCTGGTGCGCGGCCAGCCGTGCATCGCCACCGAGGCCGGCCAGCAGCTTTGCCGCCACTTCGAACGAGTAGGCATGCTGGAGCACGAACTGCGCGACGCGCTTCCCGCGCTCGGCATGGCCGGCAAGACCGGCAAAGGCGCCGAGAGAGTGACGGTGCGCGTGGCGGTGAATGCCGACAGCCTGGCCACATGGTTCATGTCGGCCGCCGCAGCATTTGCCAGGCAAGAAGAATCCGCGCTGCTCGACTTGACCGTGGACGACCAGGACCACACGGCCGAGCGCCTTCGAAGCGGCGCAGTGCTGGCCGCGGTTACCGCACTGGCGCAACCGGTGGCGGGGTGCAACAGCGAGGCGCTGGGCGCCATGCACTACGTGGCGGCTGCAAGCCCGGAGTTCGTGCTCCGATATTTCGCCAAGGGCGTGGGCGCGCGCACGCTGGCGCTTGCGCCGAGCCTGGTGTTCGATCGCAAGGACCGCTTGCAGGCCCGCTGGGTGCGGCGCATCTGCCATCGCAGCATCGAGACGCCGCGGCATTGGCTGCCTTCTGCGCATGGGTTCGTCGAAGCCGCGCGCGCCGGCATGGGCTGGGGCATGCTCCCCGTGAGCATGGCGGCCGATGCAATGCGCACGGGTGCGCTGGTGGAACTGGTGCCCGGCGCAACACTGCAAGTGCCGCTCTATTGGCAGCAGGCGCGCGCGGCGCCGCGGCTCCTCGAGCGTCTCAGGACAACGGTGCGCAGCGCCGCCGGCAGCGGCGCACACGCCTTGCGCTGAAGCGCCGCCCGCTCACTTGCCGCCCACCACCACCGTCACCATGCGCTCGGGCTGCAGCTTGCGCGCAAACGCGGCGCGCACCTCTGCAGCAGTAACCGCATTCATGCGCGTGGTCCAGGTGTCGAGATAGTCGAGCGGCAAATCGTGCCAGGCGATGTTGGCCACGTTGCCGATGAGCTTCCGGTTGCTGTCCATCAAGAGCGGGAAGCCGCCGATCAGGTTGTCCTTGGCGGCCTTGAGCTCGGCGGCGGTCGGGCCTTCGGCCACAAACTTGGCAAGCACTTCGCGCGATATCTTTACCGCCTCTTCAGCCTGGTCGGGCCGCGTCTGGAAACCGATGCGGAAGGCCCCTGCGTCGAGCCCCGGCGAAAAGCCGCTGTAGACGCTGTAGGCCAGGCCGCGCTTCTCGCGCACTTCGTTGGTCAGCCGCGAAACGAACCCGCCGCCACCGAGCACGTAGTTGCCGAGCGTGAGCGCGAAGTGGTCCGGATCTTTACGCGCATAGCCGGGCTGGCCGATCAGCACATGGGCCTGGGCCGATGCGAACGGAATGCGTTCGTCCTTCGGCGCAGCCAGTGCGGCCACCGGCGCAACTGCCGGCAGCGGCGTGCAGGCCTCGGGGCCGGGCAGCCGCGAGAGCAGCGCCGAGGCCATGGCCTCCGCTTCCGCGCGGGTCACGGCGCCGACGATGCTGAGCTTGGCGCGGCACGGCACGATGAACTGCTGGTAGCGCTGACGCATTGCCGCCGTGTCGATGCGTGCCAGCGTGGCCTCGGTCACCTCCTGGCCGTAGGGGTGGCTGCCGTAGACGCTCTGCGCAAAAGCACGGCCCGCGATGGTCGCCGGCTTGGTGTTCGCCTCCTTGAGCGATGCATTGATGCGTTCGCGCTCGCGCTGCCACACGTCATCGGGAAACGCCGGCTCGCCGATCTCGCGCGAAGCCAGCGCAACAACCTTGGCCAGCAACGCCGGGTCGGAAAGGGTGCGCAGCGAGTAGCTGGCGCGATCGGTTCCGGCGCTGGCGTTGAACTCGGCGCCCAGGTCGGCCCAGGCTTCGCCCAGCGCGTTCTCGTCGAGCGCCGGTTCGCCGTTCTTGCCGGCGCGCACGCCCTTCTCGACCATGGTGGCCGTGACGCTGGCCAGGCCGGCCTGTGCGGCCGGATCGCGCCGGCTGCCCGCGTCGAAATCGATCTGCACGTCGACGATGGGCAGCGCCTGGGTCGACACCAGGTAGATCCTGGCGCCGCTTGCGAGCGTCCAGTGTTCGATGGGGAGCGCGGCCTGCGCAGCGCCTGCCAAAGCGGCAGCAACGGCGAACAGGGCGGGACGGAGGATTTTTTTCATTGTGATCATGCCGATCCGGTCCTTCAGCGCATCTCGCCCGCAGGGGCTGCAAAACCGCGTGGGCGGGGCTTGGCTTCCGGCGGCAAAGGACGCAAGGTGGCCACCGTGAGCTGGTCGTCGCCGAAGTATTTGGCGGCCACCGCCTGTACCTGGGCCGGGGTCACTGCCTGCAGCTTCGCAATGATGCGGGCGCTGGAATCCAGCGGAAGCCCCTGCACCCAGTTGCTTCCAAGTTCGCGGGCCTGCGCCATCACGGAATCGCGCTTGTAGGTTTCGCTGGCCACCCACTGAGTCTTGACGCGTGCGAGTTCGGCCTCGCCCACGCCGTCCCTGGCGATACGCGCCACCTGGGCCCGCAACGCCGCCTCGACTGCCTCGGGGGTTTTTCCGTTCGCCGGCACACCCACCAGCATGAACAGCTGCGGTCCGCGGCCGGCCAGGCCCGAATAGGCGCCGGCCGAGTCGGCCACGCGGTCGGGGCCTTGGGTCAAGGCACGATCGAGGCGTGCGCCGGAATAGCCGTCGAGCACGGCCGAGAGCACTTCGAGCGCCCATACGTCGCTGTCCGCATCATCGATTTTTTCCAGCTGCGGAATGCGGAAGGCAAGCGACACGTAGGCCTGCTCGGCGGGCGCCTTGAATTCGATGCGGCGGATGCCGCGCTGCGCGGGTTCGATGCGCGGCTTGCGCGGGGGCACTGCGCGGGCGGGAATGCCGCCATAGTATTTTTCGGCCAGGGCGCGCACTTGGGCCACGTCGACGTCGCCGACCACCACCACCGCCGCGTTGCCCGGCACATACCAGCGCCGGAAGAACTCGCGCGCGTCATCGGGCGTCATCGCGTCCAGGTCGCTCATCCAGCCGACCACGGGACGTTGGTAGGGCGAGGCTGTGAACACCGCGGCGTTCTGCTGTTCGCCAAGCAATGCGCGCGGCTGGTCTTCGGTGCGCATGCGGCGCTCTTCCTTGACCACTTCGATCTCGCGCTTGAACTCGTCGTCGGACCACTGGTTGTTGGCAAAACGGTCCGATTCGAGCTTCATGACCTGCTCGAGGCTGGCCACGGGAATCTGCTGGTAGTAGCCGGTGAAGTCGCGCGAGGTAAACGCGTTTTCCTGGCCGCCCAGGGCCGCCACGCGACGCGAGAACTCCCCAGGCTTGATGGCCTTGGTGCCCTTGAACATCATGTGCTCGAGCACATGGGCCACGCCCGAGGTGCCGTCGACCTCGTCGACGGAGCCCACGCGCACCCAGACCATCTGCACCGCGGTGGGGGCCCGCCGGTCGGGCAGCACCAGCAGCGTCATGCCGTTGGCAAGGGTGAACTGCTGGGGCGCGGGCGCGGCTGCGGCACTTGCGGGTGCAACGGGGGTGGAAGGGGTGGAAGCGGTTGAAGAGGCGGCGGGAGCCGGTGTGGACTGGGCCAGTACGGGCGCGGCCCACAGCGCGGAAAGCGCCACTGCCAGCACCGCACCAGACGCAGCACGGCGTGGCGAGGGGTGTTTCATAGAATGGGTCGGATTGTAAAAAGCTCCCGATGTTCAGTTTCTTCAAGAAAAAACCACCCGCCGAAGCTCCGGCCACACCGGCGCCCGCCCCGGCAGCTGAACCGTCACCGGCGCCCGAGCCCGCCCCTGCGCGCTCGGTGTTCTCGCCGTCGAGCTGGTTCGGCTCGAAGCCGGCCGTGGAGGAACCGGCGCCTCCACCGGTAATTGCGCCCGCGGCCTCACCGGCGCCTACGCCCGCACCGGCCACGCCCCCGACCGTGGCGCCGCCTGCTCCTGCGCCTGCAGAGCCCGCCGCCGCTGCGCCAGTGCCTGCGCCGGCACCGGTTCCAGTGCCTGCTCCCGCCGAGCCCCCTGCGCCGCAGCCAGCGCCCTCTGCAGAAGCCGCCCTGCCCGCCGAACGCAAAGGCTGGTTCGACAAGCTGAAAACCGGCCTGCGCAAGACGGGCACCGGAATCCAGGCGGTGTTCGTCAACGCGCAGATCGACGAAGCACTTTATGAAGAGCTCGAATCGGCCCTGCTGATGGCCGACGCGGGCGTCAAGGCCACCGAATTCCTGCTCGACGACTTGCGGGGCCGCGTAAAGCGCCAGATGGCCACGGACGCCGCGCAGGTAAAGAAGCTGCTGGCAGATGCCATCGCCGACTTGCTCAAGCCGCTCGAAAAGCCGCTGGTCATCGGCCAGTTCTCGCCGACAGTCATCATGGTGGCCGGCGTCAACGGCGCGGGCAAGACCACGTCCATCGGCAAGCTCACCAAGCATTTGGCCAACGAAGGCGCCTCGGTACTGCTTGCAGCGGCCGACACCTTCCGGGCGGCTGCGCGCGAGCAGCTGCTGGTCTGGGCCGACCGCAACACGGTCGAGATCGTCAGCCAGGAAGGCGGCGACCCTTCCGCGGTGAGCTTCGACGCGGTGACGGCCGGCAAGGCCCGCGGCAAGGACGTGGTGCTGGTCGACACCGCAGGCCGGCTGCCGACGCAGCTGCACCTGATGGACGAGCTCAAGAAGATCAAGCGCGTTGTCACCAAGGCCGACGCCACCGCGCCGCACGAGGTGCTGCTGGTGATCGACGGCAACACCGGGCAGAACGCCCTGGCGCAGGTGAGGGCCTTCGACGAAACCCTGGGCCTCACAGGCCTGGTGGTGACCAAGCTCGACGGCACGGCCAAGGGTGGCGTGCTCTGCGCCATTGCGCGCGAGCGGCCGATTCCGGTTTACTTCATCGGTGTGGGCGAGAAGCTGGAAGACCTCGAGACCTTCAACGCGCGCGAATTTGCGCATGCGCTGCTGGGCTAAGCGGCCGCCAGCAGCGCCCGCCGCTGCTCAGAAGCCGCTCAAAAGCCGAAGAGCGAACGGGTATCGCAGAGAAAACCGGTGCAGTTGGCCGGCCGGATATAGAGCGTCCTGATCTGCCCGCTTGGCAGCGCATAGTCGCCCACCAGCGCGTTGCCCTTGGCGCCTTCGGCATTCGCCTGCACGATGTAGTCCGCGCTGTTACCCGCGGGCTGCAGGTTCTGGTAGCTGAACGTGGCCGACTGCGACAGGTCTTTCTCGTAGAGCAACCTAGTGCCATCCGAAAAGACATAACCCGTCTTGAAGCGGAAGCCCCGGGCGCCCTGGGACTCGAGTTGTGCGAGGAAATCGGCGTCGCTGCCCGGCTGGCCCAGCGCCTCGTAGCCATAGGTTGCGCTGCCTTGCGAGTCCTTCTGGTACACCAGCACCGTGGTCCCGCCGACCATGTAGGCCCCGGCGACGCTGAAGTAGCCATTGCCGCCCTGTGCGTTGGCTTGCGCCAGATAGCCGGCGCTGTCGGCAGCCGCCGTCAGCACGGAATAGGTGTAGGTCGACGAGGAGTTGTTGTCCTTGCGATAGAGCGCGCGGATCTGGCCGCCAACCGCGTACGGTCCGCCCCACTTGAAGCCCCTGGCACCCTGCGCACTGAGCTGCGCCTGCAGGTCGGCCACGGAGCCGGTGTCGGGCAGCAGTTCGAAGGTGTAGGTGGTCTCCGCGTCTTTCACGTAGGCCTCTACGACCTCCACGCTCGCCGGGCCCGTGGTGAAAGCAAGGCCGCTGAAAAAGCGAAAGGCTCGTGCGCCCTGTGCATTCAGCCGGCTGAGAAACGCCGATGCATCGGCCGACGGCGTAAGGGCCTCGTACATGAAAGTGCGCGTGGCGGGAACCGGCGCCGGAGCGGGCGGCGGCGGGGCCGGCGGCGGTGGAGCGGGAGGAGCGGGCGCGGGTGCAGGTGCCGGCACTACCGGCAGACCGGCAAAGCCACCGCCACCCCCGCCGCCACCTCCTCCACCGCAGGCGGCCAGCGTCGCGGCGAGCGCCGATATCAATAGTTTTGCTTGCATGAAACTTCTCCCTGAGAACATTGATGTGTGAAACCGCACAAAGGTAAAGCGCGCCCCACTCGCACACCAGTGCCAAAAGTCATGGCGCACCAGCAGGCGCAAGTTCGCTCAGGGTTCGAAACAGCTTGCCGGCATCGACTGGCTTGAACAGCACGGCAACGCCGGACGCGCGGACGCGCTGCAAGCGGTCGGGTGCGGTTTCACCAGTAACCAGCAACAGGGGCATGCCGCTGCCGGAACGGCGGCGAAGGCGCAGGCCGGCGTCAAGCCCGTCGTTGCCCTCGGACAGGCGGTAGTCGCACACCAGCAGATCGAAGGGTTGCGCGTGGCGCTCCGCCCGCGCAATGGCGTTCTCCGCCTGCGTCTCGTCGGCCACGGCCTCCACATCTATGGACCAGGAGCGCAACAGTTCACTCATGGCCTCGCGGATTTCCGCCTCGTCGTCGACCAGCAGTACACGTCCCGGGAGCCTATGGGGCCCTGCGGCGCGCTGCCGGTGAGCCTCGGGCACTTGCGCGCTAAAGCCCGCCGCCGGTGCGGCACCGCGCAACACCACGCGAAAGTGCGTTCCCCGGCCGGGGCGCGAATGCACCTGCAGCGGATGGTCCAGCAGGCGCGACAGACGCTGCACGATCGACAGCCCGATACCCAGCCCTTGCGACCGGTCGCGGCCCGGATTGCCGACCTGGTAGAACTCTTCGAAGATGCGGCCCATCTGCTCAGGCGCAATGCCGACGCCCGTATCGCGCACTTCGATCCACACTGCGTCGCCGCGGGCCCGGGCCTGCACGGTCACGCCGCCGCTCACGGTGTACTTGAGCGCGTTGTCGATAAGGTTGGAAAGCAGGCGGTGCAGCAACTGCGGGTCGCTGCGCACCCACAATCCGCTCGCGCGCACGCGCAGCTGCAACGCCTTCTGCTCGGCCTGGGGCGAAAACATGTGGTTGAGCGGCAGGAACAAGGCGTCGAGCTGCACCGGCCGGATCTCCGGCGTAACCACGCCCGCATCGAGCCGCGAGACATCGAGCATTGTGTCCAGCGAGGTGCCCAATGCGTTCACCGCGCGCATCAGGCGCTCCGCATGGGCGCCTTCGGGGCGGCCGCGCAGTTCGTTCTCCAGCGCGGCGCCGAATAGCGCAATGGCATGCAGCGGCTGCCGCAAATCATGGCTGGCGCTGGCGAGGAAGCGGGTTTTTTCTTCGCTGGCACGTTCGGTGGCGGCGATCTGCTCCTCCAGCCGCACGGCCAGTGCTTCCTTTTCGAAGCGCAGGGCCAGCGAATCCGCCAGCAGTTGGTGTTCCTGCACGCCCACGCGCAGCATCAGAACGAGGTAGATCGTGGCAAAGGCCGCAAGAAAGAGATGGATGGAATCGCCCTGCCACGCCAGGGCGACGATCAGCCCGCCCATCATCGGCAGCGTGTGGCCGAACAGCGCCGCCTTCAGCGGCCGCAGCGACTGAACCGCGCGAGCGCAGTTGCCCATCATCACCACCATCAGCGCGGCCGTGACGGGCAGGTTGCCTGAGGGCACGAAGATCCATGGCGCCAGCGCATCGGCAAACCCGAGAAGCGTCACGATGCGGGTGATCTTGCGGGCCCACCAGGCGCTTTCCGACGCCGGCACCGACGGATTCCAGCGCGGCGTGAAATACATGCCCAGGTAGAGCGCCAGATGCAGCACCACAAACGGCAGCACCATCGGGTCGCCCAGCTGCAGGTACATGAACCCACCGAGCACAAGAACGAAGACCAGGCGCGCGAGAAAAGTCGCGTTGTAGTTGAAATACACCGAGGCCACGTGCTCGCGCAGCACCCGCTGGCTCAGCGGCGTGTCGGCGGCCACGGGCGGCGGGCTCAACGCAGGCTGCTGATCAATTGCGCGCGCGAACGCACGCCGAACAGCAGAAGGATGGTCGATACGTGGTTTTTCACCGTGCCTTCGCTCAGGTTTGCAATCTGGGCAATTTCCTTGTTCGCCTTGCCTTCGAGCACCCACTGCAGCACCTGCATCTGGCGCGGGGTGAGCTCTTGCCAGGCGCTGGCCTGCATCGATTCGATCTGGCCGCCGGGCGCTTTCATGAGAGGCGGAGGCGTGACTGCGGCCGCTTCCGCGTCGAGCAGCCCGCAGGCCCGGATAAAGCCCACCACCTCTTTCAGGTCTGCCGACTTCGGCAGGAAGGCGCTCGCACCCAACGCCAGCGCGCCCTGGGCCAGGGATGTGTTGCCCGTGCCCGAAAGCACCACGAGGCGCGCCGCCGGGTAGCGCAGGCGAAATTCGGCCAGGCCGCTGAGGCCATGGGTGTCCGGCAGCGCCAGGTCGAGCAGCACCAGGCCGATGGAATCCTGATGTTCTTCGTAGAGCGCAAGCGCATCGGCCGCATTGCCGGCTTCGAAAACTTCGATGCTCGCGCCGGAAGAAGCGGCCTGCGTCTGCACCAGTGCGCGCACGCCGAGACGCAGCAGATCGTGGTCGTCCACCACCAGGATCGCGGTACGCGCGCGGGCAAGGCCGGTTTCAGCAATGGAAGGCGGCGGCTGGGAGGAAGATTCGAGCGGAAGGGCCACGCGGCCGATCTTAGCGACGCGCGAAATGCGCAACAGTGTCCTAAGTCATGGCCCCATGAGGGGCGCCCAAAGATGGTTTTGCTGCGTTTTCAATAGCACTTGCCATCGCCTTTCGGCGAAGGCACCATGCAGGTACATCGCCGTACCGAGCGACGCTTTGGAGACAGACATGATGCACACCGCCGATGCCCCGGTGGCCGCAACAGACCGCAAGGTCGACCGGCTGCTTGCCCACTATGGCGAAAGCCACCGCCATCCGACCAACGAACTGATTCACTTCGTCGCGATCCCGGCCATCATGCTGAGCATCGTCGGGCTGTTGTTCGCGCTGCACCCGTGGGTGGCCTACGGCTTTGTGGCGGCCAGCCTGGTGTACTACGCCACCCTTCGCTCCCCCGCCTTCCTGATCACCATGCTGATCGGTACCGCGCTGGTGCTGGCAATAGTTCAGGCCATGGGCGCCCTTGTTCTGCCAATTTCCGCCGCCATCTTTGTCGTGGCGTGGGTCTTTCAGTTCATCGGGCACAAGATCGAGGGCCGGAAACCTTCGTTCTTCGAAGATATCCAATACCTCTGGGTGGGGCCGCTTTTCGTACTCTCGAGGCTGTTTTTGCGGTTGGGTATCCGCTGGTAAGCCCCACACCAGCGTGCGAGCCGCGAAGCGGATTTAGCGAATGACGAATACCACGTTGGCCAACACGTAGCCCACGGGGAGGAACACGCCGCCTCCCACGTATTGCAGCTCCAGCGAGTCTTGTTGCCCTCCGGAAATCGACCCGGCCGTGCCGAGGGTGGTCGAAGCGCGACGCGTACCGAGGTGGATAGCTGAGCCCGACTTGGCGGCGGCCACCTTCACGCCGTCGGCGCTGCTCGCGACCGCAGTCCAGGCACCGGCGTCGCTGGTCGCACGCCAGGTCCGGCCGCTGTCGCTGGACGCGTAGAGGCGACCACCGCTGGTGGCGGCCACGACGTAGCGGCCGTCGGCGGACGTGGCAATGCCTCGCCATTCCCGGTTGACGCTCTGCGCTTCCCACGTGGTACCCGAATCGGTGGAAATCCAGACGGCGCCCGTGTCCACGGTGGCGTACAGGATGCTGCCGTCCGCCGACGACGCCGCCGACCACCAGAATTGGCCGCTCGCGCGCGCGGTCCAGCTCACGCCATAGTCGGTCGAGACATACAGCTGGGCGCCATTGGTGGCCGCCACCAGAACCCGGCCATCGGCCGAAGAGGCCACGGCACGCCAGGCTCGGTTCGACTCACGCGCAGTCCAGCTGCTGCCGCCGTCCGAGGACGTCCAGATCTGCCCGAGGTAGGCGGTCGCGACCAGGCGCGACCCGTCGGCGGAACTGGCCACCGCGCTCCAGGCTCGGGAAGATCCGTCGTTGGCCCATGTGCTGCCGCCGTCGGTCGAGCGGAAAAGCGCACCGCCGTTGGTTGCGGCGAGCAGCGCAAGTCCATCGCTGGAAGAAGCGACGCCACTCCAGGTCTGTCCTGTGAGGCGCAGGCCCCAGGTCGCACCGGAATCGCTCGAGGTGTACAGATCGCCGCTGCTGGATGCTGCCGCCAGACGGGCGGCATCAGCGGACGAGGCCAGGCTGCTCCAGTTGCTGGTGAGCGCCCCCGAGCGCCAGTCGAAGTCCGATCCGCCGGGCAGGCCGCGCGTGTCGATGCGCTGCCCAGCGTTCTGCGCGATGGTCCACCCGCCGCTGCCCACCCCCACAACCTTGATCCAATCGCCCACCGTGGGCGCGGGCGGCAGGGTGAGCATGACGCCGGTGCTCGAATTCGCCTGATAGCCGGTGTTCGACTCGGTCTGGACACTCGAGGCGGTGACGTTGACCCAGCGCGTGTCGGCCGGCGCGGCCGCGCACACGTAGGCCGTGGCCGTGACCTCTGCGGCGTCGAGCACGCCGTTGGCGTTCAGGTCCAGCCCGGACTGCACGCGTTGACCGCCATAGGTGCAGGTGCTGCCCGGTGCTTCGGCGGCGAATGCGAGCAGGCTGTCGCGGCCATTCGACCCCGCAGCGCCCGTCGCACCCGGCCCACCGCCGCAGACGTAGGCCGAACTGGTCACCTCCGCATCCTCGAGCACGTCGTTGCGGTTCAGGTCCTTGCCGGCCAGCACTTGCGAGCCGCCCTGCGCGCAGTTGCCGCCGGCGGGCTCGGCCCGCATGCGCACCAGCGTGCTGAGGCCATCCACCCCGGCGGTGGCGTTGCAGATGTACTGGGTGGACGTGACTTCGCTGTCCGCGAGCACGTGATTGTTGTCGGCGTCCAGGCCGGCGTCGACGCGTGCGCCGCCCAAGGTGCAGTTTCCGCCGACGGCCTCGGACTTGACGCGCATCAGCACAGTGGATTCGCCGGATGTGCCGGCGGGCGAAGGCGTGGCGGGCTGCGGCGCGGTGGGAACGAAGAATGCCGCGTTACCCGCGCCACCTCCGCCTCCCCCTCCGCCGCAGGCGAACAGTGCCATAGAGGCGGTCAGCCCTGCGGCCAGGCGGGCATTGCGAATGATGCGGCAGGCGGGTCTGGAGGAAGGCATGAGCGGGTGCAATAGATATACACGAAGGCGCGACTTGGGCCGCGCGGCGAAACGCAACGCAACGGATTGTAAGAAATTGCTGCCGTGCGATGAAATCCCAAGGAGTTGGTAAAGGAACTCGCGGCATGATCCCGGAACCAACGTTCGTTGCATGGACAAGGTGATGCCATTGGCTATCGGCCCAATAGAGACTGAACGGGAACCCTTGCTTTAGCACTCCCTCTAATCGAGTGCTAATATGCCCAATACAAAGGAGTTTCCCCTGATGACCACGCTGTCTGGAGCCTCTGCCAACCAGCTCGCCGTTGCCAATCCATGGTCGATGGTGCCGCCGCTGGGCAACCTGGATGCTTATATTTCGGCCGCCAACCGCCTGCCGATGCTCACGCTCGAAGAAGAGCAGGGCTTCGCACGCCGTTTGCGCGACCACAACGACCTCGAAGCGGCTGGTGCGCTGATCCTCTCGCACCTGCGTCTCGTGGTTTCCATTTCGCGCCAATACCTGGGTTACGGCCTGCCTCACGGCGACCTGATCCAGGAGGGCAATGTCGGTCTCATGAAGGCCGTGAAGCGTTTCGACCCCGACCAGGGCGTGCGGCTCGTGAGCTACGCCATGCACTGGATCAAGGCCGAGATTCACGAGTACATCCTGAAGAACTGGCGCATGGTCAAGGTCGCCACGACCAAGGCCCAGCGCAAGCTGTTCTTCAACCTGCGCTCGATGAAGCAAGGCTTCAAAGCCGATTCGGCCGCAGCCGACAACGGCACGCACCGCGACACGCTGAGCCCCGACGAGGTGTCGCAAATGGCGACCCGGCTCAACGTCAAGCCCGAAGAAGTGCTTGAAATGGAAACCCGCCTGTCGGGCGGCGACGTGCTGCTCGATCCGGGTCCGTCGGACGACGGCGATGAAGCCTTCGGTCCGATCGCCTACCTGGCCGACGCCACGCAAGAACCGACCGCCCTGCTCGAATCGCAGCAGCGCGACCGGCTCTCGAGCGACGGTATCGCGACCGCGCTCGAGGCGCTGGACGAACGCAGCCGCCGCATCGTGGAAGAGCGCTGGCTCAAGGTCAACGACGACGGTTCGGGCGGCATGACGCTGCACGACCTTGCGGCGGTGTACGGCGTGAGCGCCGAGCGCATTCGCCAGATCGAAGTCGCGGCCATGAAGAAGATGAAGAAGGCGCTGGCCGAATACGCGTAAGCCCCGGTTCGGTTCTTCGCTCAGAAAAAAGCCCGGTCATGCCGGGCTTTTTTTATTCCTTCATGCCTGCTTCGAAAGCGTCCGCAGCGCGCGCTTGGCGATGTATCGGGTTGCCGGCGCGTCGGATTCGTCGATCCAGCGAGTGCAGAGCCGGTCGACCCATTCCGGCTGGGTCTTGCTCGCGTCGTTGAGCCAGTTGGCCACCGAGTTCTGCACATAACGGCTGGGGTCGGCGCGCAGCGGTTCGATGAGTGGCAGCGCCCGCCACGGTTCGGCCTTGAGCGCTTCGATCTGTGCACACCACACGCCGCGCGGGCGCGTGAGCTCGCTCGCAAAGCGGCGGATGTTCGGGTCGGCGTCGGCCGTCCAGGGTTGCAACAGCGCCAGCGATTCGTCGAGCGCGCCGATGACCGCGTCGCGCACCGCCATCCAGGCGATTTCGCGCACGCCGAAGTGCGGATCTGCGGCAAAGCGGCGCACCGCCTGCAGTTGAGCAGCCAGCGGCAAGCCCGAGAGCGCAACCCACTGCGCGGCCCAGCAGCGCGCAGCATCGCTCGCATGCGTGGCCAGCCGGTGCGCCACGGCGTCGCGCTCGGCGTGCAGCGCCGCCAGGTCGTAAAGAGCGCGCGCAATGTGGCCGTGCCGCTGCATCGGCTTGAACGCGCCGAGCATCGCGAGCGTGTCGGCCAGCCGCTCGCTCGCCGGATCCAGGCCGATGTGGCCCGCAACGCTGCGCGCAAGCTGCGGCAGCTCCAGCGCCAGAAATTCATTGAGGTTGACGGTTTCGAGCAAACCGCCGTTCAGCGCGTCCAGCACCTCGGGCGGGATGAGCGCGATGCGGAACGCGCCCTTGCGCGTCTTCAGGTGATCGACCGACGCAAAAGCAACGGCGGCGTCCATCGGCTGGGCCAGGGCCCGCTCAGGCCTTGAGCAGCGCCTTCACGTCGGAGACCATGGGCGCAACGCCAGTGCCATAGCGTGCGTAGAGCCGCACCCGGCCCTCGGTGTCGTAGACAAAGCTGGCCGCGGAATGGTCCATCGAGTAGCTGGTGGGGGTCTTGCCCTCGACCTTCTTGTAATAGACCTTGAAGTCCTTCGCGGTTGCAGCGAGTTGCTCGGCCGTGGGAATGAGCGCCACGAAGCCCGGGTCGAACGCGCCCATGTAGGCCTTGAGCACTTCGGGCGTGTCGCGCGCCGGATCGACCGTGACAAATACCACCTGCAGCTTGTTGCCGTCGCTTCCGAGTTGCTGCTTGACCTGCGCCATCTCGGTCATGGTGGTCGGGCAGACGTCGGGGCACTGCGCATAGCCGAAGAACAGCACCACCACCTTGCCCTTGAAATCGGCCATGGTGCGGACCTTGCCGTCGGCGTCCTTGAGAGAAAAGTCCTTGGCGTAGTCCGCCCCGGTAATGTCGACCGCATTGAAGCTCGGCCGGGGTTCGCTGCAGCCGGAAAGCCCGAGCCCGAAGGTGGCGGCAGCACCCGCCCACCCTGCACTGCCGACGATCAACCTGAGAGCATTTCGCTTGTTCATGGATACGGACATTTCGATCAACGGAGATAGTGGTCGACGAGCAATGCCGCGAACAGCACGCTCAGGTGAATCAGCGAAAACCTGAAGGTCTTGCGCGCCAGCGTGTCGGAATACTTGCGCCAGAGCGCAAAGGCATAGCCGGTGAATCCGATGCTCACGCCCACTGCCACCGCCAGGTAGAGCCAGCCGCTCATGCCGTAGATAAACGGCATCAGGCAGGCCGCGAAGAGGATGAATGTGTACAGCAGCACCTGCAACCGCGTGAACTCGTTGCCGTGGGTCACGGGCAACATTGGCAGGCCCGCCTTGCGGTAGTCCTCGACGCGATAGAGCGCCAGGGCCCAGAAGTGCGGCGGCGTCCAAAGAAAGATGATGAGAAACAGGATGAGGGCCTCCGGCCCCACATCGCCGGTCATTGCGGCCCAGCCCAGCACGGGCGGCATTGCTCCCGATGCGCCGCCGATCACGATGTTCTGCGGCGTCAGGGGCTTGAGGATGACGGTGTAGATCACGGCGTAGCCGACAAAGGTGGCAAAGGTAAGCCACATGGTGAGCGGGTTGACCTTGAACCACAGCAGCGCCGAGCCGGCCAGGCACAGCAGCGCCGAGAACACCAGCGCCTGCCGGTCGCTGAGCTGCCCGCGTGCCGTGGGTCGCCACGCGGTGCGCTTCATCTTGGCGTCGATACCCTTCTCGACCAGGCAGTTGAACGCCGCCGCCGCTCCGGCCACCAGCCAGATGCCTGCGCAAGCCAGCAGGGCACGTTGCACATCGGCCCACGTGGGCGCGCCCGGTACGGCCAGCACCATGCCTATGAGGGCGCAAAAAACAATCAGCTGCACCACGCGCGGCTTGGTCAGCGCATAGAACTGGCGCAGCACGTTGGCTGTGCTCGCCTGCTCCACGGAAATCGGCGTGCTCACGCGGTGGCCCCCCTCTGGTTGTCATGCAGGGCGCCGGGCGCCTTGTCTCTGTTGTGTACGGTTGCGGTGGCGGTCGCGCGGCGGCTTTCGCAAAGCGCCCAGGTCAGCACCACGGCCAGCGCCGCGGCACCTCCGGTGTGCAGCACGGCGGCGGCCAGCGGCCAGCCCAGCAGCACGTTGCCCAGGCCGGTAGCAAGCTGCAGCAAGGCCAGGCCCGCAAGCCAGCCCGCTTGAGGCCGCAGCGGCTCGATGCGGCGCAGCCGCCATGCGAGCACACCGAGTGCGGCAAACACCGCATAGGCCATCAGCCGGTGCACATAGTGAATGGCAGTGAGCGCCGAAAAATCGAGCGGCGCTCCGCTCCCGGTCACGCCCAGATGGCGCCAGATTTCAAAGCCCTGCGCAAAGTTCATCGGCGGCCACCAGCTGTCCTGGCAGGTCGGAAACTGGGTGCAGGCCAGCACGGCGTAATTGGTGCTGACCCAGCCGCCAAGCGCAATCTGCAGCAGGAGCAGCGCCGATGTGGCGATGAGGCCGTTGCGCAGCGCTGGCGATACGGCAGTGGGCAGGCGGTCCGCGGCGGCCTGGCGGTAGCGCACCGCCTGGATGCACAGCAGCACGAGCAGCACCACCGCGCCCAGCAAGTGAAGCGTGACGATGGCGGGAAAGAGCTTCCAGGTGACGGTAAGCGCACCGAATGCACCTTGCAGGCAGACCCAGACCAGCGTGAGCGCCGGCCACCACGCGCTGAGCGTGGCGTGTTCGCCCTCCGCCGGTACAGGCTGGCGCCGCCGCACCACCCACGTGGCTGCGGCCAGCGTGAGGATGAGCACCCCCACGCCTGTGGCCAGGTAGCGGTGGACCATCTCTACCCATGCCTTGCTGTGGGTGACCGGCCCGGTCGGCTGGGCCGACTGCGCCATCGCGATCTCGTGGCGCGCGCCCACCGGGCTTGCATTGCCGTAGCAACCAGGCCAGTCGGGGCAGCCCAGGCCCGAATCCGTAAGCCGGGTGAAGGCGCCGAAGAGCGTGAGATCGAAAGTGAGAAACAGCGTGAGCACGGTCAAGGCGTGCAGCCGGCGCGCCGGTCCTGCACCGGCATTGCGGCGCCACACCCACACCAGGGGGCCGAGCGCGATCAGCACGCCGGCCGCCATCAGCCAGGCGATCGGAGTGAGGTCGTAGAGCGAGCCGGTGTCCATGCGGTGTCAGCGGCCGGGTTCGTCCCAGGATGCGGAGGCGCGCAGCAGGCGGTCGAGGTCGCGCTTGGCGCGGCTGGCGCCCTTGGCATCCATGCCCGCCGGGAAACGCATCATCCAGTTGCCCATGGGATCGACCACATACAGGTGCTCGGCCAGCGAGTGGCCTTGCACGGGCGCAAACCATTTGGCGAGCTGCTCGGCCGGCACGCGCAGCACGGTGGCGCCGCGCAGGCCGTTGTCCAGGCGGGCGGGCACAGGCGCTGCATCGCTCACGAACCAGACACGGTCGAGCCGGTCTTTTTCGCGCCCCAGGCTTTCGCGCAACTGGCGCTGCAGGTAGAGCTGCTGTTCGCAAAGTGCATTGCAGGCCGCATCGGCCACGGCGACCAGCAGCCACTGGCCCTTGAGCGTCGCGATGTCGACCGATGCGCCATTGCGGTCGGTGGCGGTGAGTGCGGGCAGCACGCGCTGCGGATCGATCAGCTCGCCGTAGACGCTGCGGCCTTCGGGCCGAATCACGTAGTAGGTGAAGTAAGACGCGATGACGGGAGCGGCGCACATCAGCATTACCGCGATCATCTTCCAGCGCCCGACGACCGTGCGGCGGCCCTCGGCGCCGTCGAGTGCCTGGTTGGGCGACGGCATCGAGTGCACCGTCAGGCCCAGGGGTTCGTCAGAGGCTGCTTGCATCGTGTGTGCGGCGCCTGGAGCGGCGGAAGGGGGCAATGAATTGGAACCAGACATAGAGGATGACCACGAGGGCTGAGAGCCCGAACCACTGGAATGCATAGCCGTAGTGCTTCTCCAGACCCAGTGCGGGGGCCGGCCAGTCGCGCTGCAACCCCTCGGAAGCGGGGCCGACCTGCTGCAGCGACACGTCGGTGCGCAGCGGCAGCTTGGTTTCGGCGCGGAACGCTTCCAGGTCCAGATTCTGCCGGATGGGCGAAGACCCCTGGGCTTCCGGTGCCGAGGCGGCTGCGGCCGGCTTGCCGAGCTCGAACAAGTGGCCCGGCGGGGGTTCGATCAGCCCCGTGACTTCGACAATGCCGGGCGGCGTCTGGACCGCGCCCAATTGCATGCGGTCGTTGAAATTGCGTTGTACCCAGCCACGCTGCACCATCACCGTCTGGTCGCTTCCTTCGAGGGCGAACGGGGTCAGCACGTAAAACCCGGGCACGCCGTGCATCTGCCGGTTGTCCAGGTAAACCGTTTGCGGCGTCAGCCAGAGGCCGCGCAGCCGCACGGGCCGGTGCAACGCGCCAGCCGGCGCTTCCAGGGCCAGAAATTCGGCCTGGTCGAGCGGCGGCTTCTGCTTCTGGGCTTCGATCTCGGCCTGCAGCGCCTCTTTTTGCGCCGCGCGCGAAAGCTGCCAGCGTCCGAGCGACACCGTGGCGGCCAAAGTGAGCGCGGCCGCCAGCGTGACCAGCAGAAGGCGGCCCCGCCTGGGCGCACGCGCGGCGGAAGAAACGGGTTCCGGCGTCACTGGAAGGGATGAGGCGCGCGGCCGATAATCGGGGTCATGAAATACTTCGTCGCCCTGGCTTTTCTGGGCATCTTCGCGAGCCTTGCCTTCGCGCTCTTCTACATGCTGAAAGACGGGCGCAACGGGCGTGCCAAAAGCGGTGGCATGGCGCGCGCCCTCACCTTTCGGATCGGCATTTCGGTGGTTTTGTTCCTCTGCATGCTGCTCGCCTGGAAACTCGGCTACATCCAGCCCACCGGGCTCCCGGTCAGCAAGTAGATGGTGCTCGTTCCACGAGAACCATGAAAAAGGCGCCTTTCGGCGCCTTTTTGCTTGTATGCCGCGGGTTTCGCTCAAAGCCAGTAGACCAGCACGTAAAGGCCAAGCCACACCACGTCGACGAAGTGCCAGTACCAGGCCGCGCCTTCAAAGCCGAAATGGCGTTCCGGCGTGAAGTGGCCCTTTCGCAGGCGCAGCGTGATGAACAGCAGCATCAGCATGCCGATGAACACGTGCAAGCCGTGGAAGCCGGTCAGCATGAAGAAGGTCGAACCATAGGCACCCGAGCTGAGCTTGAGGTTCAGTTCGGTGTACAGGTGGAAGTATTCGTAGCCCTGCACGCCCAGGAAGACCAGGCCGAGCAGCACGGTGAGCCACATGAAGCGGATGCACTGGGCACGATGGCCGGCGCGCAGCGCATGGTGCGCAATGGTGAGCGTGACGCCCGAGCTCAGCAGGAGCGCGGTGTTGATCGTGGGCAGCCAGAACGGGCCGACGGTCTGGAACGGCTCGACGATGTCGGCCGGCGAGCCGGTTGCGCCGGCGGCAATGCTGGGCCACACGGCCTTGAAGTCGGGCCAGAGCAGCGCGTTGTCGAGACTGCCGAGCGCCGGCAGCGAGTGGGTACGGGTCCACCACAGCGCGGTAAAGAACGCACCGAAGAACATCACCTCGGAAAAGATGAACCAGCTCATGCTCCAGCGGTACGAGAGATCGATCTTGTGGCCGTACTGGCCGCTTTCGCTCTCGCCGATGGCAGCACTGAACCACACGAACAACGTGGCGAGCCACACGACCATGCCGAGCAGCAGCGACCACGCGCCCCATTGATGGCCATTGATCCACTGGCCGGCGCCAAGAATCACGAAGAACAGGCCGATCGAGGCCATGACCGGGTAGGCCGATGGCCCGGGCACAAAGTAGTAGGGCGTGGTGCCGTGGGTGGTTGAACTCATATCAGCTCCTGGCTTTCTTTCTTCTCTCGATTCAATTCGATGGGGTCTGGATGTCGGGGGCCCTGCGGGCTGTTTTCAGGGCGCAGCCACGTGGCGCACCAGCAGCACCAGGCCGACGATAAAAACGATGACCGCGGCAAATGCCACCGCGATGATGTGCAATGGGTTCAGCTTGGCCAGATCGTCCTGATAGGCGCTTTTCTTGCGCACCCCGAAGAACGACCAGCAGACGGCCTTCACCGTGTCCCACAGCGTGGCCTTGGGCGGCGGCGAATTCGGACCGGCGGTCACGAGCGGGGCTCATGGGCAGCATTGGAAACGGCAGCAACCGGGGCCGGAGGCGTCTTGCCGCCGACTTCGAAGAAGGTGTACGACAGCGTGATCGTCTTCACGTCCTTGGAGATCTTCGGATCGATGACGAATGCGACGGGCCACTGCTTCTTTTCGCCGGCGTCCAGGGTGTACTGGTTGAAGCAGAAGCACTCGAGCTTGTTGAAGTACGGAGCGGCCTGCTGCGGCGCATAGCTCGGAATGGCCTGCGCCGCCATGCGGCGGTTCTGCACATTCTGGAACTCGTACATCACCGTGTTCAGCTGGCCGGGGTGAACCTGCATCGTCCGCTCGGCGGGCTTGAAGTCCCAGAGGCCGCCGCGCACGTTGGAGTCGAACTCGACCGTGATGGTGCGGGTGGTGTCGACCTGCGAGTTGTCGGGCACGCGCACGTTCTTGCCGCCGCTCGCGCCGCCCGGCACCTCGAGCTCGTTGAGCGCGAGGATGTTGATGCCGGTCATTTCGCAGATGGCGCGGTAGAGCGGCACCAGGGCATAGCCGAACGCGAACATGCCGCAGGCCACCACGGCCAGCTTGCCGACCATGCGTACATTGGCGCGCTTGATGCGTTGACCGAGGCTCATGCGTACGGCTCCGTTCGCTTCAGCGTCCGCTGAACCAGATCATGCGGACCAGGAATCCGAGAAAGAACAGCACCGCGATGGAGGCCAGCGTGAGCCCCATGCGTCGGTTGTTCTTTCTTTGTTCGGGCGTGGTCATTGTCGTCATGCGGACTGCGGCCGTGAAGCGATCAGCCGATCACCTTGGTAGCGGTCGGGTCGAGCTTGGGCGGGTTCTCGAAAGTGTGGAAAGGCGCCGGCGACGGCACTTCCCACTCCAGGCCTTCAGCGGCTTCCCATGGCCTTTGCGGTGCCTTCTCGCCCTTGCCGAGCATGGTCGGCAGCACGATGAAGAAGAAGAAGTAGACCTGGGCAAGACCGAAGGCGAACGCACCGATCGATGCCACCGCGTTGAAGTCGGCAAACTGCATCGGGTAGTCGGCATAGCGGCGCGGCATGCCGGCCAGCCCCAGGAAGTGCATCGGGAAGAACGTGACGTTGAACGAGATCAGCGACCACCAGAAGTGGATCTTGCCGCGAGCTTCGCTGTACATCACGCCCGTCCACTTGGGCGCCCAGTAGTAGTAGCCCGCGAACATGGCATAGAGCGAGCCGGCCACCAGCACGTAGTGGAAGTGGGCCACGACGTAGTAGGTGTCCTGCAGCTGGATGTCGATGGGGGCGATGGCCAGGATGAGACCGGTGAAGCCGCCCATCGTGAACACGAAGATGAAGCCCACGGCAAACAGCATCGGGGTCTCGAACGTCATCGAGCCCTGCCACATGGTGGCGATCCAGTTGAAGATCTTCACGGCCGTAGGCACCGCGATCAGCATGGTCGCGTACATGAAGAACAGCTGGCCCGTGACCGGCATGCCGGTCGTGAACATGTGGTGCGCCCAGACGATGAACGAAAGAATCGCGATCGACGAGGTGGCGTACACCATCGAGGCGTAGCCGAACAGCTTCTTGCGCGAGAACGCCGGAACGATCTGGCTGATGATGCCGAAGGCCGGCAAGATCATGATGTAGACCTCGGGGTGACCGAAGAACCAGAAGATGTGCTGGTACATCACCGGGTCGCCGCCGCCGGCGGGGTTGAAGAAGCTGGTGCCGAAGTGGCGGTCGGTCAGCGTCATGGTGATGGCGCCTGCGAGCACGGGCATCACGGCAATCAGCAGGTAGGCGGTGATGAGCCAGGTCCAGCAGAACATCGGCATCTTCATCAGCGTCATGCCGGGGGCGCGCATGTTCAGGATGGTGACGATGATGTTGATCGAGCCCATGATCGACGAGGCGCCCATGATGTGCATCGCAAAGATGCCGGCGTCCATCGAGGGGCCCATTTGCAGCGTGAGCGGCGCGTACAGCGTCCAGCCCGCGGCGGGTGCGCCGCCAGGCATGAAGAACGAGCCCACGAGCATCAGCGCAGCAGGAATCAGCAGCCAGAAGCTGAAGTTGTTCATGCGCGCAAAGGCCATGTCGGATGCGCCGATCTGCAGCGGGATCATCCAGTTTGCGAAGCCCACGAACGCCGGCATGATGGCGCCGAACACCATGATCAGGCCGTGCATGGTGGTGAACTGGTTGAACAGCTCGGGGTTCACCAGCTGCAGGCCGGGCTGGAACAGCTCGGCGCGAATCAGGAGCGCGAGCACGCCGCCTACCATCAGCATCGTGAAGCTGAACAGCAGGTAGAGCGTACCGATGTCCTTGTGGTTGGTGGCGAACACCCAGCGGCGCCAGCCGGTGGGCGCTGCATGGTGCTCGTCGTGATCGTGTGCGTGGCCGTCGTGGGCGTGACCGTGGGGGTCGAGGACTGCACTCATTTCATTGTTCCTTGCAATTTCTTCGTCGCGGGGCGCTTTTGCTCGATCTTCACGATCACTTGCCGCGCAGGGCCAGAACTTCGGCCGGCTGCACCAGCTGGCCCGTCTTGTTCGACCAGCTGTTCTTGGTATAGGTGGCAACGGCGGCGAGGTCGGTGTCGCTCAGCTGCTTCCAGGAGGGCATTGCGCCATTGTTCTGGCCGTTGAGCAGCACCATCAGCTGCACCTTGTGGTCGGCGTCGACCACCTTGGGGCTGGCGTCGAGCGGCTTGATCGGGCCGGCACCCTTGCCGTTGGCCTGGTGGCAGGCTGCGCAGTTGGCGGCATAGACCTTCTCGCCGCGCGCCATCATGTCGGGCAGCGTCCAGACCTTGCTCGGATCGTCGAGCTTGGCGGCGGCTTCCTTGCGCTTGGTGTCGACCCATGCCGTGTAGTCGGCGGCCGAAACCACCTTCACATGGATGGGCATGTAGGCGTGTTCCTTGCCGCAGAGTTCCTGGCACTGGCCGTAGTAGTCGCCCACGGTTTCGGCGCGGAACCAGGTGTCGCGCACGAAGCCGGGAATAGCGTCCTGCTTGATGCCGAGCTGGGGCACCGCAAACGCGTGGATCACGTCGTTGGCGGTGGTGATGATGCGAACTTTCTTCTGCACCGGCACGACCAGCGGGTTGTCGACCTTGAACAGATAGTCGTCAGGCATCTGGCCCTTGGCGCCGGCGTCGGACATGGCGCGCTGCGAGCTGTCGAGCGTGGAGATGAAGGCCAGGCCTTCGCCTTCGCCGTTCAGGTAGTCGTAGCCCCACTTCCACTGGTAGCCGGTGGTCTTGATGGTGAGGTCGGCGTTGGTGGTGTCCTTCTGGGCCACCAGCACCTTGGTGGCGGGCAGCGCCATCACGATCACGATGATGAACGGCACGATGGTCCAGATGACCTCGACCACCACCGATTCATGGAAGTTGGCCGCCTTGTGGCCGACCGATTTGCGGTGCTTCCAGATGGAATAGAACATGACCGCGAACACGGCAACGAAGATGACCGTGCACAGGATCATCATCACCGTGTGCAGGAAATGCTGTTCCTGCGCAATCTTGGTAACGCCAAGCGGAAGATTCAGCTGGCGCACCGAAGGGCCGCCGGGCAGATCGTTGACTGCGTGCGCCGCGCCGCTGAAAGCCGCGCCGGCCGCCAGCAACAGATTCGCCGGCCTGTACTTGTTGCGCCAAATGCTCTTCATCGTGTTCACGTTTCTCAATTTTTTCAACAAACCCAACCGTGCCGTGCCGCGCGAGCCGTTCAGGCGCCACGCAACGCCATGCGAATCTCGCGCGCCAGTGCGGCTCGCAACTCCGGGCGTACATAGCGCCCCACCCTGACCGACCGACCCGGACCCGAGACCTCGATCAGCGAGCGATCGCCGGCCTGCGGTTCGATCCGCACCTGGTGCGGCAGAAATTCCGTGCGCTCGTAGTCTCCACCGTTCTCGAGCTCTACCACCAGCCGTCCGCCCTGCAACGCGATCTTTTCTCCATCGGTCGCGTGCCGCGCGTACAGCATGAATACGTAACCCACCGCCGCCAGTTCGAGCCACGCAAAGGGCAGCACCAGCGGCGCTCCGTGCAGCCAGAACGCCGTACCGATACCGAGCGATACCACGCACAGCGAGGCATAGAGCCAGCCCAGCTGGCTCGGCGTCACCGAGCAATTGCGCTTCAGGAACCAGTGGATGTTCTGGCCTGAAACGGTGGCAAAACGAAACACGGAATTCGACACGGGCGAGTTCAGCAAATCGGTGCGTCGACAACCGGCCAACCCCTTGTCTCCACAGGATCGGATAGCCCTCGTTCGCGGAACAACACCCGCGAGTTTCACGCAACGGCGGATTGTAGCGGGTAGACACAGGTGCCCGCCCGCAAGATGCGCAGCTCGAGGGGCTCGCCGCTTATTCGATAGCCTATGCGCTGCGCGCCGCGGTTTCGCCTTGGGAGCGGCCCGGCGGCTCAGCCCCCCGGCCGCCCGCGCTGCAGCATCGAGCGCATCTCGCGCAGCGACACCGCGCTCTCGGCCGAAAGCGCCACGCGCGGCGCCGGCTTGAAGGCGTGGCCATAGATGACTTCGAAGGTCAGCGCAATGCGCCCGCCGCCCTCTTCTGCCGGGGCCAATTCGGGCAGCGCCTGTTTGAGCGATTGGTGCCATGCCTTGCCGCGCAGCGCCGGAAAGCGCGCCGGATGCAGGTTGCGCCCGAGCGTGCGCAACTCGGCAAGCGCTGCCTCGGGCGTGGCCCAGGTAAGCACGATGCGTTCCATGTCCATCACCGGCTCGGCAAAGCCGGCGTGTACCAGCATGTCGCCCCAGTCGTGCATGTCGGTGTATTCGTGGCCCGCCGCCGGCCAGCCAAGCCGCGCGTGCAGCGCGCGCAATTCGCGCACGGTATCAGGGCCCAGGCACGAGAACATCAGGAAGCCGTCGGTCGCGACCAGCCGGTGCCACTGCGCAATGAGCGCCTCGGGGTCGGCGGCCATGTGCAGCGACATGTTGGCCCAGAGCAGATCGACTCCGTCTTCCGGCGGCGCATCGAAACGGGCCTTTCCGCCCTGCCAGCGGCGTGCGCTCCACCACGGCGCAGCCAGTACCTGGCTGGTCGCTGCGGCAAGCGCCGGCTCGGTTTCGATCACGAAGCAGGCAGCCTCGCGATAGCGCCGGGCCACGAGTTCGTGCGCCTCCATGCCGCCGCGAAGGGGTGCCCAGTCGGCCCAGGTGCGCGGCTGCGCCTTGATCCATTGCAGCCGGTCTTCCATGCGGCGGCCGATTTCCTCGTGCAGCCAGGGTGAGCCGTCGGCAGGCGCGAGCCGCCTCCAGCGTGCGGCCGCCGTGGGATCGATGGTCGGCGGTCTTCTTGCAGGGTCGGTGGCCATGGGGCCGTGAGTATATTGAGGCCATGTTCAGCCGTTGGGCCCGTCGGCCTTTGACCTCTCTGCTTGCACGGCTGCCCAGCCAGTGCGAGGTATGCCGTGCCTGGCCTTCCCGGCGCATTTGCGACGCCTGCGTGGCCCGTTTTGCGCCGCCGGCCGCCCGCTGCAGCAGCTGCGCGCTGGCTGTTCCCGAGGGCGTTGTGCGGTGCGGAGAATGCGTGGGCGATCCGCCGCCGCTCGATGCCTGTCTTGCGGCCTGCGACTACGCGTGGCCGTGGCCCGACTGCATCGCCCAGTTCAAGTTTCGCGGCGAGGCGGGCTGGGCCGGGCCCCTGTCGACGCTGATGCGCAGCGTGCCCTGGGTGGAGCCGGCGCTTGAACAATGCGACGCCGTGCTGCCGATGCCCATGGCGCCCGCCCGGCTGCGCGAGCGCGGCTTCAACCAGGCACTCGAACTCGCGCGCAGGCTGGCGCCCGCCAAGACCGATGCCGCGCTGCTCCTGCGTACCCGCGACACACCGGCGCAGATCGGCCTTGAGCGCGCCGAGCGCCTTCGCAACCTGCGCGGAGCCTTCGCGGTAGAGCCTATGCGCGCAAGCCAGCTGCAGGGCCGGCGCGTCGTGCTGGTCGACGACGTGATGACGACGGGCGCCTCCCTTTTCTCGGCGGCCGCGGCGCTGCGGCTGGCCGGCGCGGCCCACATCACGGCCGTGGTGCTCGCGCGGACCGGCTCGCCGCATTGAGCGGCCGCGCCGCCGCGACAATCGGCGCATGTTCCATATCGTCCTGGTCCACCCCGAAATTCCGCCGAATACGGGCAACGTGATCCGCCTGGCGGCCAATACCGGCTGCGCGCTGCATCTGGTCGAGCCGCTGGGCTTTTCGATGGACGACCGTCTGCTGCGCCGCGCCGGGCTCGACTATCACGAATACGCCGAGGTCAAGCGCCACGCCAGCTGGCAGGCCCTGCTCGACACCGAGCAGCCTGCCGCCGGGCGCATGTTTGCGCTTACCACGCGAGGCATGCGCGCCGTGCACGACGTTCGATTCCAGCCCGGCGACTGGCTGGTGTTCGGCTCGGAGACGAGCGGACTGCCACCGGCGGTGCGCGAAGGTTTTGCCGAGCCCCAGCGCCTGCGGCTGCCGATGCGCGAGGGGCAGCGCAGCCTCAATCTCTCGAATGCGGTGGCGGTAACCGTATTCGAAGCCTGGCGGCAAAACGGATTCGGCTGAAAAGGCGGCCCTTGCAGAGGCAACGGCGAATCCAACAGGCAAGAAGCACCGTATGACAGGCATGTCCGGTCGTCCGGCCGGGCATACGAGTGAGTCCATCCACCGCCTTGCCTCAAGGAGTTCCGCCATGAATGCCAAGTCAATTGCCTTTGCGACCTTTGCCGCCGTCGGCGTCTGTACCGGCGCCCAGGCCTTCCAGGGTGAACAGAATCCGCTGCCGCCGGCACCTTTCCAGTCGGCCCAGTCGCGCGCCGAAGTCCAGGCCCAGGCGCGCCAGCCGTTGCAAATCGGCAATGGCGGCACCGGCACCGCCGCCCCGACTGCCGGCACAACCGACCGCGCGGCTGTTCGCGCCGGCGCACTCGGCGTTACCCGCCAGGGCCCCGCCACTTACGGCGAAGTGACCGACCGCCGGATGTAGGAGGGAAAAACGCCTCAGCGGTAGCGGCGCACCACCGACTCCGCCACGCAGGCCGGCTTGGCCGCGCCTTCGAGCTCGATCGTGGTTTCCCAAGTCATCTGGATGCCGTCGTCCGCAATCGGCTCGGCGGTGAGCAGCTTCATGCGCGCCCGCAGCCGCTTGCCCACCGGCACCGGCGACATGAAGCGCACCCGGTTCAGCCCGTAGTTCACGCCCATGCGCGACTCGACCACGTCCAGAGCCGTCTCATAGAAACGCGGCAGCAGCGACAGCGTGAGAAAGCCGTGCGCAATCGGCCCGCCGAAGGGGCCCGCCTTGGCGCGCTCGACGTCGACATGAATCCACTGGTGGTCGCCCGTGGCTTCTGCGAACTGGTTCACCTGCTCCTGCGTGATGGTGATCCAGTCGCTCACGGCGACTTCCTGGCCAACGCAGGCGGCAAGATCCTGAAGGGTCTGGAATGTCTTTTTGGTCATGCGCGGCATTCTGGCGTCAACGGCGCTGGCGCGGGTGTCGGCACCGCGACAGCCAAAACCCTCAGCCTTCCAGCCACTCGCAGATCGGTTGCCACTGCGCCAGGTCGCGCTGCACGCGTCCTGGCGCAATGTCGAACAACGTGAGCCCGCGCGCCGCAAGCTGAACGTAGTTCTGCGTGTCGCGCAGCTCGCCCAGCACCGGCACGCCCAGGCTTGCGATGAACTCGTTCAACCGGTCGGCAGCAAGGGTGCGGGCGTTCACACGCATGCCCACGAGGCTGATCTTTGTTTTTTCGGCACGGCGCTGCTCCATCAGCCGGTCGAGAAAATCGCGCGTCGCGTAGATGTCGAAGATGCTCGGCTGCAGCGGCACGATGACCCGGTCGGCCAGCGCCAGCACTTCCTTGAAGCGCCACCCGTGCAGGCCGGCCGGCGTGTCGAGCACCGCATGCGTGGTTCCGCGCGGCGGCCGCACCACGGCGCTGTCGCCAGTGGCCTCCCAGGTGGAGATGGGCCTCGCCTGCGGCGGCCGCAGGCCGAGCCAAAGGCGCGACGATTGCTGGCGGTCCACGTCGCCGAGCATCACGGCATGGCCGCGGCTCGCAAAGTAGCCCGCAATGTTCGTCGCGAGCGTCGACTTGCCTACGCCACCCTTGGGATTGGCGACCAGAACCACCGGCATGAGCATCTCCTCCAGAGCTGGAACACCCCGCATCGTAGCGACACGAGGCATGCCCGGCCCGGCAGGAGCCGATCTTGAGCTATGTTCGCGGCATGACCACAACAACATCCGCCGACAGCGCCAACGCCGATTCCGGCGGCATCTATGTGCTTGCGGCCCACCCGCACTGGCGCGATTCCCGCGTCAACCGCCGGCTGCTGGCCGCCGCCCGTTCGGTGCCCGGCGTCGAGGTGAACGACCTCTATGGCAGCTACCCCGACTTTTCCATCGACATCGAGGCCGAGCAGGCGCGGCTTGCCAAGGCCAGCCTCGTGGTGCTGCTGCACCCGATCCAGTGGTATTCGATGCCCGCGCTGCAAAAGCTCTGGGTGGACGATGTGCTCGGCTACGGCTGGGCATATGGCCCCGGCGGCACGGCCTTGCAGGGCAAGGACTTGTGGCTGGCTGTCACCACGGGCAGCCCCGAGCAGAGCTACCACCCGCAAAGCTACCACCGCTATTTTTTCGACGCCTTCCTGCCGCCGTACGAGCAGACCGCCGCCCTTTGCGGCATGCGCTTCTTGCCGCCGCTGGTCTTTCACGGCGCGCGCAGCGCCAGCGAGGCCGACGTGGACGCGCACGTTGATGTGTTCGCGCAGCGGCTCGGCAGCTACCCCGAGTGGCCCGAACTCGAAGAGCTCGATGCCTGCATCGCATGCCCGGTGCCCGAGGCCGACCGCCCCGCCGAGCATGACGAAGCCGGCGCAGGCGCTTCCGGAGCCTTCCAGTCCGCCATGGCCCATGGATTGGCTTCCATCTCCGCTGCCAACGAAGAAGCCCAGAACAACAACAAGAAAGGCACGGCCTGACCATGGAGCACGCACCCGCTTGGCTGACCAGCAGCCTTATTTATCTGAGCGCCGCCGTTCTGGTGGTGCCGCTCTCCAAAGCGTTGGGCCTCGGGTCCATCATTGGCTATCTCGTGGCCGGCATCGCCATCGGCCCCTGGGGGCTGGGGCTCGTCTCCAGCGTGGAAGACGTGCTGCATTTCGCCGAATTCGGCGTGGTGCTGATGCTGTTTCTGGTGGGCCTCGAGCTTGAGCCCAAGCGCCTGTGGAACCTGCGCAGGCCGATCTTCGGATGGGGCGCGGCGCAAGTGCTGAGTTGCGCCGCGGTGCTGTTTGCCGTGGGCTGGGCTGCAGGTGCCGAATGGCGCGTGGCGCTGGTGGCGGCGCTCGGCCTGGCGCTCTCGTCCACCGCCATTGCGCTGCAGGTGTTCGGCGAGCGCAACCTGCTCAAGACGCCGAGCGGCCAGGCCGGCTTTTCGATCCTGCTGTTCCAGGACGTGGCGGCCATTCCAATCCTCGCGCTGCTGCCCCTCCTGGCTGGCGCCACGGCGGCTGAACAGTCGCTCAGCGGGCTGGACCGCGCCCTCGAGGCGCTCAAGATCGTCGGAGTGATCGCCGGCATCATCCTGGGCGGCCGGCTTGCCCTGCGCCCGGTGCTGCGCTGGATTGCCCGCAGCGATACGCCCGAGATCTTTACCGCCGCAGCGCTGCTGCTGGTGGTGGCCATCGCAGCCCTGATGCAGTTCGTCGGCCTTTCGATGGCGCTCGGCGCCTTTCTTGCCGGCGTGCTGCTGGCCGAAAGCGAATACCGGCGCGAGCTCGAAACCGACATCGAGCCGTTCAAGGGCCTGCTGCTGGGCCTCTTCTTCATTGCCGTGGGCATGTCGATCAACTTCGGCGTGCTCATTGCGAGCCCCTGGCTCATGGCCGTTCTGGTTGTCGGTTTCATGGCCGTCAAGCTGGTGGTGATCTACGCACTGGCAAAGGCCATGGGCATTGCCTACCAGGAGCGCCCCGTGTTCACGCTGCTGCTGGCGCAGGGCGGCGAGTTTGCGTTCGTGGTGTTCCAGGCCGCGGGGCCCGACGTGCTGCCGCCTGAAATCACCTCGCTCCTGATTGGTGCGGTGGCGCTGTCGATGCTGCTGTCGCCGCTCTTGCTGGTGCTGCTCGACAAGTTCGTGCTGCCCCGCTACAGCCGCAACAACGGCACGCAACTGGAAGAAATTTCAGAGCAGCAGGACGCCAAGGTGCTGATCTGCGGCTTTGGCCGCTACGGCCAGATCGTCGGCCGCATGCTGATGTCGCAGGGCCTGCGCGTCACGGTGCTCGACCATGACGCCGACACCGTCGAAGGCCTGCGGCAGTTCGGCTTTCGCGTGTTCTATGGCGACGCAACGCGGCTCGACCTGCTGCGCACCGCCGGCGCCGGTACGGCCAAGGCCATTGTGGTGGCGGTGGACGACATCGAGCAGTCGCTCAATATCGTCGACCTGGTGAAAGAGCACTTTCCCCAGGCGCGCATCATTGCGCGGGCCCGCAACGTGACTCACCTCTTCCAGCTGCGCGATCGCGGCGTGAACGACGTCGAGCGAGAGGTGTTCGAGTCGTCGCTGCGCAGCGCCCGCACCACGCTGGAGGCGCTGGGTTGGCCCGCGCACGAGGCGCGCGAAACCGCCATGCGGTTCCGCCGCCGGAACATCTTGCTCAGCGATGAGATCTATCCGCACTACAAGGACCGCGCCA
Source organism: Variovorax sp. 3319 (assembly GCF_031456585.1). Lineage (NCBI taxonomy): Bacteria > Pseudomonadati > Pseudomonadota > Betaproteobacteria > Burkholderiales > Comamonadaceae > Variovorax > Variovorax sp. 3319. Next base: position 439,229 of record NZ_JAVDUZ010000002.1, on the reverse strand, counting down.
AGCTCATCGCGGCCAACAAGGCGGGCCGCCAGCAGTTCGAAGAGCAGATGGCGCGCGAACGCGAGGAACGGCAACGCCGCTCGGGCCGCGACTGGGACCGGCTCGAAGAAAAAGAAGAGGCAGAAGAGGCGGACGGCTGAGCCCGCCCCGAGGGCTGGCCCGTGGTCAGCCTTCCAGCTTCAATAGCCGCACCGCGTTGCCCTTCAGGATGCCGGGCATCACCTCAGGCTTGAAGCCGGCCGTCTCGAAGTCCTTCATCCAGCGGTCGGGCGTGATCAGCGGATAGTCGCTGCCGAACAGGATGCGGTCTTTCAGCAGCGTGTTGGCGTATTGCACCAGCTGCTTCGGAAAGTACTTGGGGCTCCAGCCCGACAGGTCGATCCACACGTTGGGCTTGTGCGTGGCCACGCTCAGCGCCTCGTCCTGCCACGGAAAGCTGGGGTGCGCCATCACGATCTGCATGTCCGGAAAGTCGATGGCCACGTCGTCCAGGTGCATCGGGTTGCTGTACTCCAGCCTGAGGCCGCCGCCGCAGCGCATGCCCGAGCCAATGCCGCTGTGGCCCGTGTGGAAGATGGCCGGCAGGTTGTACTCGGCAATCACCTCGTAGATGGGCCAGGCCATCTTGTCGTACGGGTGGTAGCCCTGCACCGTCGGGTGAAACTTGAAGCCCTTCACGCCGTGCTCCTCGATGAGCCGCCGCGCCTCGCGCGCGCCCATCTTTCCCTTGTGCGGATCGATGCTGGCAAAGGCAATCATGATGTCGCTGTTCTTTTGCGCGGCCTCGGCAATTTCCTCGTTCGGAATGCGCCGGCGGCCCATGTTCGACTCGGCGTCGACCATGAACATCACCAGGCCGATCTTTCTTTCACGGTAGTACGCCACGCTCTCGGCAATGGTCGGCCGCCCGCTCGAGCCGAAGTACTTGTCCGCGGCGCGGTCGTATTCCTCGCCGTAGTTGTCGAACGGGTTCCAGCAGCTCACTTCGGCGTGGGTGTGGATGTCGATCGCGATGAGGTTCTTGTGGTCCATCTCGTTGTCTCCAGTACGGGTAAGTCCCTAGGATTTGGGGCGCTCAAGTGCCTTGAATTGATTATTTATCATAACCATAATCCAACTCACACACCAATGCAATCATGACCAATCCCGACCTCCAACTCGACATTCGCGACGAAGTCGCCATCGTTCGCCTGACGCGCGGCGCCAAACGCAATGCCCTTTCGGACGGCCTGGTCCTCGCGTTGCGCAACACCTTCGAGACCCTGCCCTCCACGGTACGCGCCGCGGTGCTCGACGGCGAAGGCCCGCACTTCTGCGCCGGCCTGGACCTGAGCGAACTGAAAGAACGCGACGCGGGCCAGGGCATGCAGCATTCGCGCATGTGGCATGCCGCGCTCGACCTCATCCAGCACGGCCCGGTGCCAGTGGTTGCCGCGCTGCACGGCGCGGTGGTGGGCGGCGGGCTGGAGCTGGCCAGCGCCTGCCACATTCGCGTGGCCGACCGCTCCACCTTCTACGCGCTGCCCGAAGGCTCGCGCGGCATCTTCGTGGGCGGCGGCGGCTCGGTGCGCATTCCCAAGCTCATCGGCGTCGCCCGCATGACCGACATGATGATGACCGGCCGCGTCTACAACGCGGAAGACGGCGAGCGCGCCAACTTTGCGCAGTACCTGGTCGACGAAGGCGCAGCCTTCGACAAGGCCTTCGAGCTCGCCAAACGCATTGCCACCAACGCGCCGCTTACCAACTACGCGCTCATGCATGCGCTGCCGCGCATTGCCGAGCAATCGGCCGACCACGGCTTCTTTACCGAGGCACTGATGTCCGGCATCGTGCAGAACGCGCCCGAGGCCAAGGAGCGCGTGCGCGATTTCCTCGAAGGCCGCGGCGCGAAGGTGAGCAAGGGATGACCACGATCCGATACCGTCCGCTGGCGTTCGGCGTTACCCGCGCAGTGTTGCGCGACGGCGCGCCGGGCACGCAATACCTGCGGGCCGAAACAGAGCTCGGCCCCTACCGCGACCGCATGACCGACCGCCTGGCGCACTGGGCCGAAGCCGCGCCCGAGCGCACCTTCATCGCCCGCCGGGAACGGCTGGCCGATGGCAGCACCGGCGACTGGCAGCGCGTGAGCTACGCCGAGGCGCTGCAAAAGGCGCGCGGCATCGGCCAGGCCCTGCTCGACCGCGGCCTGAGCCCGGAACGGCCGGTCGCAATCCTCAGCGAGAACAGTATCGAACATGCACTGCTGGCCCTGGGCTGCCTTTATGCCGGCGTGCCGTATTGCCCCGTGTCGCCGCCCTATTCGCTGGTGAGCCAGGACTTCGAAAAGCTGCGCCACGTGCTGGAGACGCTCACGCCCGGCCTCGTGTTTGCCGCCGACGCCGCGCGCTATTCACGCGCCATCCAGGCTGTGGTGCTGGCCGGCACCGAGGTAGTCCTTGCCGAAGGCCAGCTCGAAGGCCGCGCCACCACCAGCCTGGACGCCCTCGCCGCCACGCCTGCAACGCCGGCCATCGACGCCGCAATGCGCGCCACCGGGCCCGACACCATCACCAAGTTTCTTTTCACCTCGGGCTCTACCAAGATGCCCAAGGCGGTGATCAATACGCACCGCATGTGGTGCGCCAACCAGCAGCAGCTGCGCCAGTCGATTCCCGCGCTGGGCGAAGAACCGCCGGTGCTGGTCGACTGGCTGCCGTGGAACCACACCTTCGGCGGCAACCACAACGTGGGCATCGTGCTGGACAACGGCGGCACGCTCTACATCGACGACGGCAAGCCCACGCCAACAGGCATGGCCGAGACGCTGCGCAACCTGCGCGAGATTGCGCCCACCATCTATTTCAACGTGCCGACCGGCTTCGAGGCGATTGCGCACGCCATGGAAACCGATGCGGTGCTGCGCCGCAACCTGTTGTCGCGCGTGAAGATGTTCTTCTATTCGGGCGCGGCGCTGGCGCAGCCCATCTGGGACAGCCTGCACCGCACGCAAGAGGCCGAAGTGGGCGAGCGCATCGTGATGGGCACGGGCCTGGGCATGACCGAGTCGGGCCCGTTCGCGCTGTATGTCACCGGTCCCGAGGTCAAGTCGGGCGACATCGGCCTGCCCGCCGCGGGCATCGAACTGAAGCTGATCGAGGTCGACGGCAAGACCGAGGTGCGCTACCGCGGCCCCAACATCACGCCCGGCTACTGGCGCGCGCCCGAGGCCACGGCAGAGGCGCTCGACGAAGAAGGCTTCTTCTGCACCGGCGACGCCGTGAAGTGGATCGACGAAAGCAACATTCACCGCGGCCTGCGCTTCGACGGCCGCATTGCCGAAGATTTCAAGCTCGCCACCGGCACCTTCGTGAGCGTGGGCCCGCTGCGCGCAAAGGTCATAGCGGCTGGCGCGCCCTATGTGCAAGACGCGGTGCTGACCGGCATCAACCTGAAGGAAGTCGGCGCGCTGATCTTCCCGACGCAGAAGGTGCGCCAGCTTGCAGGCCTGCCCGAAGACGCAACCATGCAGCAGGTGCTCGAAAGCGCCCCCGTGCAAGCGCACTTCCAGCAGGTGGCGAATGAACTGGCGGCCATGGGCACCGGCAGCGCCAACCGCATCGCGCGGCTGCACCTGATGGCCGAGCCTCCCTCCATCGACAAGGGCGAAGTGACGGACAAGGGCTCCATCAACCAGCGGGCCGTGCTCAAGCACCGCGCCGACCTCGTCGAGGCCTTGCACACCGACACCCTGCCCTTCACGCTGAAGCCCCGCTGAACCACATCCAGGAGACAACACCATGAAGATCGAAGGACAAGCAGCACTCGTCACCGGCGGCGCATCGGGCCTGGGCGAGGCCACCGCGCGCGAACTCTCGCGCCTGGGTGCCAAGGTGGCCGTTCTCGACCGCAACGCAGAGCTCGCCGAAAAAGTGGCCGCAGAGATCGGCGGCGTGGCGTGCGTTTGCGACATCACCGACACCGACAGCGTGAACGCCGCGCTCGACAAGGCCGCCGCGGCGCACGGCCCTGCGCGCATCCTCATGAACGTGGCCGGCATCGGCAGCGCCAAGCGCATCGTCGGCAAGGACGGCAACCCCGCGCCGCTCGAAGACTTTGTGCGCGTGGTCCACATCAACCTGATCGGCGGCTACAACATGGCGCGCCTGTTTGCGGCACGCTGCGCCAAGCTCGAGGCGCTCGACAACGGCGAAAAGGGCGTGATGCTCTTCACCGCTTCGGTTGCGGCCTTCGATGGCCAGGTGGGCCAGCAGGCCTACAGCGCATCGAAGGGCGGCCTGGTCGGCATGACGCTGCCGATGGCGCGCGACCTGGCGCAACACGCCATTCGCGTGTGCACCGTGGCGCCCGGCCTCTTTGCCACGCCGCTCTTGATGGAACTGCCCGAAGCCGTGCAGCAATCGCTTGCGGCATCGATTCCGTTTCCGCCGCGCCTGGGCAAGCCTTCGGAATTTGCCGAGCTGGCCTGCCACATCGTGACCAACGGGCATTTGAACGGCGAAGTGATTCGCCTCGACGGCGCCTTGCGCATGGCGCCGCGCTGATTTCGATTCCAGCACCCTAGAAAACCGGAGACAAGACCATGACCAACCGACGTCAGTTCGTGAAGGTGCTCGGCGGCGCAGCCGCATTCGGCGCCCTGCATCCGCTTGCCGCACTCGCCCAGGCGGTGCAGCAGGCAAAGATCTACTACGGCTTTCCGGCCGGCAGCGCTGGCGACAGCGTGGCGCGCCGCGTGGCCGAAAAACTCGGCGACACGCCTTTCTCCAAGATCAACGCAGTGGTCGAGAACAAGCCGGGGGCCGGCGGGCGCATTGCGCTCGAAACGCTCAAGACTTCGGTGGCCGACGGCTCGGTGCTGTGCCTGGCGCAGGCCTCCGCACTGTCGACCTACCCGCACATCTATACCAAGCTGAGCTACGGCCTTGCCGATTTCGCGCCCGTTTCCATCGGCGCCGTCATGACCCACGGCCTGGCGGTCGGACCGATGGTGCCGGCCAGCGTGAAAACGCTGAAAGACTACATCGCCTGGGCCAAGGCCAACCCCGGCCAGGCCAGCTACGGCTCGCCGGGCGCGGGCTCCACGCCGCACTTTCTGGGCGCGCTGCTCGGCCTGAACAGCGGCACCGACCTGCGCCACATACCTTACCGCGGTTCCCTGCCGGCCATCAACGACGTGGTGGGCGGACAGATCGCATCGAGCATGACGCCGGTGGGCGACTACCTGCCCTTTGCCAAGGCCGGCAAGCTGCGCGTGCTGGCCACCTCGGGCGCGCAGCGCGCCGCCTACCTGCCCGATGTGCCCACCTTCACCGAGCAGGGATTTCCGGAGATCGTGGCTGACGAATGGTTCGGCTTTTTCGCACCCGCCAAGACCCCGGCCAGCGTCGTCGCCACGGCAAGCACCGCAATCCAGGCTGCCCTCAAAGACAAGACAGTGGCCGAGGGCCTGCTGTCGGTGGGCCTCGTCGCCCACGGCTCCTCGCCCGAGGACATGAAGAAATCGCTCCAGTCCGAATACGAACGCTGGGGCCCGCTGGTCAAGAAGATCGGCTTCACCGCCGAGTCCTGATCCTCTTCCTGTTGCCGATACCTCGATGGATTACCGCCCCCGCCCCGAAGACAGCCGATTCATCCTGAACGCCGTGCTCGACGCGCCCTTGCGGCTCGGCGCGCTCGCGCCCTTTGCCGAAGCCGACGAGGCGCTGCAGGCGCAGGTGCTGGAAGAAGCGGCCCGCTTCGTGGCTGAGGCGGTCGCGCCATCGAACCGCGGCGGAGACGAGATCGGCTGCCGCTTCAGCCAGGGCGAAGTCACCACGCCGCCGGGCTTCCGCGAGGCCTACCGGGCGCTGGTCGATGGCGGCTGGCCCAGCCTGTCCGCGGCGCCTGAAGACGGCGGCCAGGGTTTGCCCACCGTGCTCGAAGCCGTTCTCTACGAATGGCTGAGCGCAGCAAACCACGGGTTCACCATGGCGCCAGGCCTGCTGCACGGCGCCTACGCCTGCCTCAAGCATCACGGCAGCGACGAACTGCGCGCGCTCTACCTCCCGAAGATCGCAAGCGGCGAATGGCTCGCCACCATGTGCCTGACCGAAGCCCACGCAGGCAGCGACCTGGGCCAGGTGCGCACGCGCGCCGTGCCGCAGGCCGACGGCAGCTTGCGGGTGAGCGGCGGCAAGATCTTCATTTCAGGCGGCGAGCACGACCTCACGCCGAACATCGTGCACCTGGTGCTGTGCCGATTGCCCGATGCGCCTGCAGGGCCCAAGGGCCTGTCGCTGGTGCTGGTGCCCAAGCAGCTGCAAGACGGCACGCGCAACGCGGTGCACTGCGAACGCATCGAAGAAAAAATGGGCCTGCACGGCAGCCCGACCTGCGTCATGCGCTTCGACGAAGCCACGGGCTGGCTGGTCGGCGAACCGGGCCGCGGCCTGGCCGCGATGTTCGTCATGATGAACGCGGCGCGCATGCATGTGGCGCTGCAGGGCATCGGCCTGCTCGATGCCGCCTGGCAGAAGGCCGACGCCTACGCCGCGGAGCGCCGCCAGATGCGCGCGCCCGGCACAGTGCCCGCAAGCCGAGGCAGCGAAGCCGCCGACCTGATTGCCGAGCATCCCGCCATCCGGCGCATCCTGGATACGCAACGCGCGTGGGTCGAAGCCGGGCGCACGCTCGCCTACCGCACAGCGCTCATGCTCGACGTGGCCACGCACGACGCCGACGCCAAGACGCGCGACCGCGCGCAGCGCTGGTGCTCGCTGGTCACCCCGGTGCTGAAAGCCGCCTGCACGCAGCAGGCTTTTCATGGCGCAAGCGAATGCCTGCAGGTGTTCGGCGGCCACGGCTATGTGCGCGAATGGGGCATCGAGCAGATCGTGCGCGATGCACGCGTCACCATGATCTACGAGGGCACCAACGAGATCCAGGCCATCGACCTGCTGGTGCGCAAGGTGCTGCCCGACGCCGGCGCCGCCATGTCGGCCGTGCTGCTCGAACTGCGCGACACGCTCGATGCCTCGCGCGAAGCCGATGCCGATGTGCAGCGGCGGCTCGCGCAGTTGCGCTACCTGGGCACCACCATTGCCATGGCCGCGCATGCAAACCCGGTGCTGCCCTACGAAGTGGCCGACGACTACCTGCGCGTGGTGATGCTCACCCTGATGGCCTGGGCCTGGGCGCGCATCGATGCGGCCGATGCATCGGAGGCGGAGCGCGCCGCCAGGGCCGGCCCCGCGGCGGCATTCCGGCGCTGGGTGCTGCCCGAGTTCGAAATGCGGCTGGGCATCGTCAAGCGCGCCTGCGAAGGTGTTGCCATGTCGCACGACGCTGCAAAAACTCCGGCTGCATCAAGCTGACGTAAGCCCTGCGTGCCGGGCGCGGGTTACGCTCGGGCCATGCCTCGTCCATCCAAAAACAGTTCCGCCAAGGCAGAGCCCGCAACGCCGGGCAACGGCAAGTCCGACCGGCTCGATGCCCGCATGCTCGAAGCCCTGGTCGGCTACAACGCGCGCCGGGCCTGGCTGATCATCAGCGGCGTATTCGCCGAACGCATGGCGCCGTACGGCCTCAAGCAGATCGATTTTTCGGTGCTCTCGCTGCTGGCGCACAACCCGGGCGCCACTTCGCGCCAGCTGTGCAACGCGCTCGACATTCTTCCGCCCAACCTGGTGAGCCTGGTGGCCACGCTGGACAGCCGCGGGCTCATCGAGCGCAAGCCGCATCCGCACGACGGCCGCGCCGTGGGCCTGCACCTCACCGAGGCGGGCGACAAGCTGATTCGCGAAGCCGAGCAGACGGTAATGCAGCTCGAGGCCGACGCCAGCGCACGGCTCACCGTGCGTGAGCGCGAAACGCTGATTCGGCTGCTGCAGAAAATCTACCTGTAGCTGCAGCGGCCGGCCTCGCCGGGCTGCCGGCTAGATACCGCGCTCCACCATGTCGATGAGCCGCTGCCCAAGTGCGTGGGCAGCTTCGGCATCGATGCCTTTCAGCGGCCCTTCAATGATCAGCAGTGCCAGCCCATGCACCGCCGACCAGGCCAGGTATTCGGCATTCGGCCGGCGTGAGGCATCGAGCGCCCCCGCTTCCACAAGCCGGTCGATCGCGGCGCCCAGCAGCTGGAAGGGCCCCATCCCGCTGGCCCCTGCGCTCGCCGGGCCCACTTCGCCTTCGGCATCTTCCGACGACACCACGAAAGCCGTGCGAAACAGCCCCGGCTCGGCCTGCGCAAAACGCAGGTAGCCGGTGCCGATGGCCCGCACCTGCGCCCGCGCAAAGTCGATGGGCGGCTGCTCGCGAGGCAGCACCGCCAGTTCTTTTTCCATGGCCTTGGCCGCCGCCGAGAGCGCGGCTGCACGCACGGCCAGCAGCAGCTCCCGCCGGCTTGCGAAGTGCCGGTAGGCCGCGTTGGGCACCACGCCCGCACGTCGCGTCACTTCGCGAAGCGCCACCGCATCGGGCCCGCCGTCCCGGGCCAGTTCGATGCCCGCCTCGAGCAGTGCGCGCCGCAAGTCGCCGTGCCGGTAGGTGCTGCGGGCAGCGGGCGAAACGGGGCCTGGCGGAATGACGGGGGGGCTCATCGGAATCTCCATGTGGACAGTGTCCATTATGTCTGCTATTCTTTGTGGACGGTGTACACAAACTAAGTATTCCGTATTCGCGCAGGTCTTCTGCGCACCCATTCACCCTCAGTCCAAGGAACCGCCATGAAAGTCCAGTCTTACCTGTCATTCGAAGGCCGTTGCGACGAAGCAATCGCGTTCTACAAGAAGGCGCTGGGCGCCGAGGTCGTGCAGCTCATGCGCTACAGCGACGCGCCCGAAATGCCGGCGGGCGAAGCCGAGGCAGGTTGCCCCGGCGCCACGCCAGGTGCCGACAAGGTGATGCACGCCGTCGTGCGTATCGGCGAAACCGAGCTGATGGCATCCGACGGGCGGTGTTCCGGCCAACCGGAGTTCAAGGGCATCATGCTCGCCCTTTCCGCTTCCACCGACGCCGAGGCGCGCCAATGGTTCGATGCGCTGGCCGACGGCGGGCAGGTGATGCAGCCGCTGACGCCGACCTTCTTCAGCTCCAGCTTCGGCATGCTCACCGACCGCTTCGGCATCGGCTGGCTGCTGGTGGTGCACGCCGGCCAGTAAACAACTACCGCGGCGGAGCCTCCCGACCCCGCACCAGGAACATCTTCATGCTCAAGAAAATTGCCCTCGTCATCCTCGCGCTGGTCGCGATCGTGCTCATCTACGCCGCGACCCGGCCCGACGCCTTCCGGGTCGAACGCACGGCGCGCATCGCCGCGCCGGCCGAGAAGATCTTTCCGCTGATCAACGACTTTCACCGCTGGGGCGAATGGTCGCCCTACGAGAAGCTGGACCCGGGCATGAAGCGCACCTTTGGCGGCGCACCCGCCGGCAAGGGCGCAACCTACGCGTGGGAGGGCAACGACAAGGCGGGCGCGGGCCGCATGGAAATCGTCGAGTCGGCGCCCTCCTCGAAGATCGCGATCAAGCTCGATTTCACCAAGCCCTTCGAAGCCCGCAACATGGCCGAGTTCACGCTGCAGCCGCAGGACGGCGCAACACGGGTGACCTGGGCCATGCACGGCCCGAGTCCCTATATCGCCAAGGTCATGGGCATTTTCTTCAACATGGACCAGATGATCGGCAAGGACTTCGAGACCGGCCTTGCCAACCTGAAGACGGCCTCTGAAAAATAACCCCGAAAGGAAACACCATGTCTCCCATCCACGCTTACCTCACGTTCGACGGCAATGCGGCCGAAGCCATGCGCTTCTACGAGAAGACACTCGGCGGCACCATGCAGATGATGATGACCGTCGGCGAAGCGCCCGGCACCGAGCAGATGCCCGCAGATGCCAAGAAGCGAATCATGCATGCCTCCCTTGCCTACGGCGACGGCATGCTCATGGCTTCCGACACCATGCCCGGCCAGACCTACGAAGGCATGAAGGGATTCGGCGTTGCGCTGACCCTCGACACCGTCGCCGAAGCGCGCCGCGTGTTCGACACCTTCGCCGAGGGCGGCACTGTCTCGATGCCCTTCGAGAAAACCTTCTGGGTCGAGGGCTTCGGCATGGTGACCGACCGCTTCGGCACGCCGTGGCTCATCAACGGCGGCAAGCCGCTGGTCTGAACCCACCCCACTCGCAACCTGCTGCAGGGAATCACTCTCCATGACCGACACACTCGACAACAACCGGAAGCGCTGGCTTGCATTGATGGTGCTGTGCCTTGGCGTGCTGATGATCGTGCTCGACACCACGATCGTGAACGTGGCGCTGCCTTCCATTCGTACCGACCTGGGCTTTACCGAAACCTCGTTGGTCTGGGTGGTGAATGCCTACATGCTCACCTTCGGCGGCTTCCTGCTGCTGGGCGGGCGGCTCGGCGACCTGTACGGCCATCGCAGGCTCTTCCTCATCGGCCTTGTGCTGTTCACGCTCGCATCGCTCGCCTGCGGCCTTGCCAACTCGCAGGCCCTGCTGGTGGCGGCGCGCGCGGTGCAGGGCCTCGGCGGCGCGGTGGTCTCGGCCGTTTCGCTCTCGCTCATCATGAACCTGTTCACCGAACCGGCGGACCGCGCCAAGGCCATGGGCGTGTACGGCTTCGTTTGCGCAGGTGGCGGCAGCATCGGCGTGCTGCTGGGCGGGCTGCTCACGAGTTCGCTGAGCTGGCACTGGATCTTCCTGGTGAACCTGCCGATCGGCGTGGCGGTGTATGCGCTGTGCGTGGCGCTGTTGCCCAACGCTCGCGGCCAGGCGCACGGTGAAAAGCTCGACGTGGCCGGCGCAGTCACCGTCACGCTGTCGCTCATGCTCGCGGTCTACGGCGTGGTCAACGGCAACGAAGCCGGCTGGGGCTCCACGCAAACGCTCGGCCTGCTCGGCGCTGCAGTGGTGCTGCTCGCCATCTTCATCGCCATCGAGGCGCGCGTGCAGCATCCGCTCATGCCGCTGGGCCTCTTTCGCCTGCGCAGCGTGTCAGTCGCCAACGTGGTGGGGGTGCTATGGGCTGCGGCCATGTTCGCGTGGTTCTTCATCTCCGCACTCTACATGCAGCTGGTGCTCAACTACACGCCGATGCAGATCGGCCTTGCCTTCCTGCCGGCCAACATCATCATGGCGGTGTTCTCGCTCGGCCTCTCGGCCAAGCTGGTCATGCGCTTCGGCATCCGCAAGCCGCTTGCGGCCGGGCTCTGGCTCGCGGCCATCGGACTTGCGCTCTTTGCGCGCGCGCCCGTCAACGGCAGTTTTGTGGTCGACGTGCTGCCCGGAATGATGCTGCTCGGCCTGGGCGCCGGCATGGCCTTCAACCCTGTGCTGCTCGCAGCCATGAGCGAGGTCGACCCCGCCGATTCGGGCCTTGCCTCGGGCGTGGTCAACACCGCCTTCATGATGGGCGGTGCATTGGGCCTGGCCGTGCTGGCCAGCGCGGCCGCGGCGCGCACCGGCTCGATGCAAGCAGCCGGGGCGCAGTTGCCCCTTGCGCTCACAGGCGGCTACAACCTTGCGTTTCTTGTCGGCGCCGTGTTTGCGGCGCTGGCGGGTTTGATCGGCGCGTTGCTGCTTCGCACTGCACCACCGGGGCCTGCCCAGAACGACAACAACAGCAACAACCGAAACAACGAAGGGGCCGCGGCATCCGCAAGCACGGCAAACCGTGCGGCGGCGTCATGAGGGCGCGCCAGTCCGGCGGCCCACGTTTCTTCTCTTCTTTCCGTTTCTTTCAAGGAGACTTTCAATGGCTCGCTATGTCGATGGTTTTCTCGTTCCCGTTCCCTCGAACAACGTCGAGGCGTACCGCAAGCTGGCGCGCAAGGCCGGCAAGATCTGGATGGAATACGGCGCGCTCGAATACGTGGAGTGCATTGCCGACGATGTGAAGCCCGGCAAGCTCACCTCGTTTCCGCAAAGCGTGAAGCAGAAGACGGACGAAACGGTCGCGTTCTCGTGGATCGTCTACAAGTCGCGCAAGCACCGCGACGCGGTCAACGCCAAGGTCATGGCCGACCCGCGCATTGCCGCAATGGACCCGAAGACCATGCCCTTCGATGCAAAGCGGATGATCTTCGGCGGGTTCAAGAGCATCGTCGAGTTCTGACCCTGCCGCCCGGGCTCAGGCAAGAAAACCGTCGTAGACAAGCTTGAGCCCCGTCAGCAGCATGCCCAGGTACAGAAAGCGGTAGAACCACGTGGCACTGATGCGCCGCGCAATGCGAATGCCAACCCATACGCCCAGCGGCGCAAGCGGCATCAGCACCGCCGACGTGGCCAGCGTGCGCAAATCGATAAGGCCGAGCCACGCATACGGCACCCATTTGCTCAGGTTCACCACAAAGAAAAAGTAGGCCATCGTCGCCGTGAACACCACCGGCTTGAGCCGCAACGGAATCACGTAGGCATTGATCGGCGGCCCGCCCGCATGGGCAATGAAGCTCGTGAAGCCCGACACCGCGGTAAGTGCCGCACCCGCCACACGCGAGGGCAGCGGATCGTCCGGCTTGGGCGGAAACACCAGGCGCTGGGCAAGAAACAGCAGGGTGAACACGCCGACGATGCCCGCCACCGTGGGGGCGGAAAGCGTTCGAAACAGCAGCGTGCCGATGACCGTGCCCAGCAGCCCGAACGGAACAAGAAACTTAAGCAGCGCCCGGTCGAAGTCGCGCCGGAAGGCAGCTATTCCCAGCAAGTCCATCAAGAGCAGCAGCGGCATCAGGATGGCCGCAGCCTGCGGCACCGTGACCGCGAGCGCCATCAGCGGCACCGCGAGAGAACCGAAGCCGGCGCCGAACCCGCTCTTGCTGATGCCGAGCAGAAGCACCGCCGGAATGGCAACCGCATAAAAATGCGGATCGGTAATGACAGGAAAGAACATGGAGTGGGCGGCGCAGAAAAAAGCCCGCCGTGTTGGCGGGCGGTGCAAGCGTAGCAGGACGGCGCCCGGCCTGCAGCCCCTTCAGGCACCTCAGGTTCCTTCGGGAAAGTGTGCGTAAACGCACAGCCGCGCCCGCCGTGGCTGCGCACACTGGAACCGCAACCGTCGCATTCCGCGCCGGCATACAACTTTCTTCCTCAAGGATCTGCCATGAACACCCAGGCCGTAGCCGCCGATTCCGCGCGTGCGCCGATCGCATCTTCGCTCGCCTCTCCCTCTCCCGCCACGCTGGACGATTCCGGCAAGCTGCTGCTGCGCGTAGCCATTGGCGTGCTGGTGCTGCTGCACGGCATTTTCAAGATTTCGGCCGGCGTGGGCTTCGTGAGTGCCATGCTGGTGAAGGCCGGCCTGCCGGGCGGGCTGGCCTACCTGGTGTACGTGGGCGAGATCGTGGCGCCGGTGCTCATGATTGCCGGCTTCTGGACCCGCGCCGCCGCAGGCGTGGTCGTCATCAACATGCTTGCGGCCTTTGGCCTGGTGCACATGGCCGACCTGTTCGCACTGACCAAGCAGGGTGGCTGGGCGCTTGAACTGCAAGGCCTCTACCTGTTTGGCGCACTCGCGGTGGTGCTGCTGGGTGCGGGCCGCTTCAGCCTGGGCGGTTTGCGCGGCCGCTGGAACTGATCCGGCCAGCCGCCGGCTCAGCCCGCATCGCCGCGCACTTGCGCCACCATGCGCTCGAGCCGGGCTGCGTCGGCCACCACCAGGGCCTTACCGTCCTTGCGCAGCACGCCGCCGCGCACCAGCACATTGAGCTCGCGCGTTACCTGCTCGCGGTTGGTGCTGATCTGGCTGGCCAGGGCCGCATGCCTGGGGGCGGGGTCCAGCCGCGACTGGTTGTTCTCCACGCCCGCGGTTCGCGCCAGCCGCAGCAGCTCGGCATGAAGGCGGTTTTGCACACCCAGCGTGCTCAGGTCGATCACGCGCTCCGACAGCTGCCGCACCAGTGAAGCAAGCCGCTGCATCACGCGCTCGGCCACCCGCGGCTCCTCGCGCAGCAGGGCCATGAAGGAGAGCCGGTCGAGGCTGGCGAGCACGCTGGCTTCCAGCGTGACCACATCGGCGGAACGCGGCCCGCCGTCGATGGCGGCAATATCGCCAAAGTGTTCGCCGGCTTCCGAATCCCTGAAAGTGACCTGCCGGCCATTGGCCGAATAGGTGGTCACGCGCACCCGGCCCGAGACCAGCAGGAACACGTCGCCCTGCTGCTCGGCACGCAGCAACAGCGGCTTGCCGGCCTCCACGCTGTGCCACAGGCACTGCTGCGCGAGCAGGTCCAGGCGCTTGTCGGAAAGACCCTCGAGCAGCGCGATGCGGCGCAGCGCAAGGCTGGAGCGAAGGGTGGTTGAAGGAGTGGTCGGGGCCATGCCGGGTGAGAGGGGCGCGCGCATTATGCTCGGGAGCCCTTCGAACCCGTTCATGGACAGACGTTCCCCCCAAGCCCCTTCTTTGTCGATTCCGCCCAGCCGGCGGAATCTGCGCTGGGCGAGCGGGCTGGTGCTGATGGCCTATGTGACGGCGCATCTGCTGAACCATTCGCTCGGCATCGTTTCCTTTGCCGCGGCCGAGACGGCGCTGCGCGGCGTGCAGGTGTTCTGGCACAGCCTGCCGGGCACGCTGCTGCTGTACAGCGCCGCCGCCGCGCACCTGGCGCTTGCAGTGGCCGCACTCTGGGAGCGCCGCACCCTGCGCATGCCTCCGCTGGAGGGCCTCCGCATCGTGCTGGGCTTTGCGCTGCCGCTGCTGATGGCGGCCCACCTCACGGCCATGCGCGGCGCCTACCAGGCCTACGGCATCGAGGGTTCGTATGCGCGCGTGGTGTGGGGGCTGTGGAGCCTGCCGGGCGCCGCTGCACAGCTGACGATGATGCTCGCCGCATGGACGCACGGCTGCCTGGGCATGCACTTTGCGCTGAGGGCGCGGCCGGGCTACCGGCGCTTCTCCCATCTGCTGCTGGCCTTCGCGGTCGTGCTGCCGCTCACTGCCGCAATGGGCTTCGTCTCGATGGGGCGGGAGTTCCAGTGGACCGGCGTGCCGCCTGCGGCCGTGCCAACTGCGGCCCAGGGCCGCGCGCTGGACGCCGCAGAGAGCGGCATCAAGCTCTTCTACGCACTCGGGCTGGCCTGCCTGCTCGTCGCCTTCGGAATGCGCAACCGGCTCGCACGCCGGTCGCCCGGCTTATCGGTGGCGCTGCGCTACCCCGGCCGGACGGTGCAAGTGCCGCGCGGCTGGAGCGTGCTCGAAGCAAGCCGCTCGCACGGCATCGACCATCTTTCGGTGTGCGGCGGCCGGGCGCGCTGCTCGACCTGCCGCGTGCGCGTGCGCGGCGCCGCTGAACATATCGGCGAGCCGGGCCGCGACGAGCAGCGAACGCTCGACCGTGTGCGCGCGCCCGGCGACGTGCGGCTGGCCTGCCAGCTGCGGCCGCGTGGCGACATCGAGGTTACGCCGCTGTTTGCGCCGCCGCCCAACGGAGGCCGCCCCGCGCCGGTGAGCAGCTTCGGGCGCGAGCGCGACGTGGCCATTCTGTTCGTGGACCTCCGGCGCTGGTCCGGCTTGTCGGAGCGGCAATGGCCGTTCGATCTTGCATACGTGCTCGACCGCTACTTTGCAACGGTGGGCGCGGCCGTTCGAGAAAGCGGCGGCGTGCCCAACCAGTTCATCGGCGACAGCGTGATGGCGATCTTCGGGCTCGAAACCGACCTGCCCACTGCATGCCGGCAGGCGCTGCGCGCGACCGAGCTCATCGGCGAGCGCATGGATGCGTGGAGCGAAGGCTTCGAGGCCCAGTTCGGCCAGCGGCTGGACTTTGGCATGGGCCTGCACGCAGGCCGCGCCGCAGTGGGCGAAGTTGGCTACCTGGACACGACCACCTTCACCGCAATAGGCGAAGTGGTCAACACCGCAAGCCGGCTTCAGGACCACTCGAAGGCAGCGGCATCGCGGCTCGTGGTTTCGCTGTATGCGGCGCAGCAGGCCGGCCTTGCGCACGCCGCGGGGCAGGTCGACACACTGGTGGTGCGTGGGCGGTCGGAGCCGCTGTCGGTCATCTGCTCTCAGCCCGCGGCAACGCCCCTGTAGTTGGCAAACACGGTGGCCGCGCCAGCGGCTTCTTCGATGGCATAGCGCACCGGCAGAAAGCGCTCGATCACCGCGCAGTTGGTTCGCGTGTGCTCCGTTACCTCGCTGCAGGTGAAGGCGGCCGCACCGCCGCTTTGCCATGTCGCCAGGCCCAGCAGCAGCGCCAACTGGTCGGCCAGGTGCGGCCCCACGGCCGCCTGGCTCTTCTGGAAGTCGCGCAGTTCGCGTACCAGCGCATGCGCCACCTGCTCCGCGCTCAGCGTCTTTTCGCCGAAGGCCGTGAAAACCTCGGTCACATGCTCGTAGGCCAGCGTGGCGAGCAGCGCGTTGCCCGGCCCTTCGTTCTGCCGCGCCGTACCCACGCGCAGCTGATCGCCCGACCAGCCCATGGCCTTGCCCAGCGTTTCCAGTTCGCGCGCGGCAATGTGCCGTGCGAGCCCCGGCGCCAGGCACTCGGCGTGGCCCGACAGCAATGCGCCGCGCTCGACCAGGTCGAAGGGCTTCAGCCCGTCGGCCGACGGAACGATGGTCGCGTCGACCTCGCCGCCACCGGCCGGATAGAAGCCGCAGCGGCGCAGCGCCAGTTGAAAGTCCGCACCCAGGCGGCGCACCAGTGGTGCAAAGGCTCGCTCCAGGAAGTGAAAAGGCGGCGCCATCGGGTTGTGCGTGCCGCCGCGCAGTTGCACGCGGCTTGGCCCGGCGGCCAGCAACAGCGGCGGCAGCACCGTTTGCAGCACCAGCATGCAGCTGCCCGCGCTGGCAATCGTGAAGCTGTAGTCGCCCGCGCGCACCGGCCCAGGCACGAACCGCAGCGACTGCGATCCGAGCTCGGCCCCTTCGACCTGCGCGCCGCTGATTTCGGCCGCCGCGTTGACGCAGGCGAGATGCTGCCGCATGAGCCCCGGCTTGGCGCGGCCCGCACGAATCTTCTCGATGGCGACGGGCTGGCCCGTTGCCACGGAGAGCGCGAGGCTGGTGCGCAGGATCTGGCCGCCGCCCTCGCCCTGAGAGCCGTCGAGTTCGATCATGCGCATGCGCGGCCTCCATCTTTCCCGGCAGCCGCGGCTGCGTCGAAACGCAGCACGGTCTCGCAAAGAAACGCGTCGAGCCCGGTGCCATCGGCCTGCGGCAGCGGCGTAACAGGCTCGGCCGCGTTGGCGGCCAGTTCGCTTTCGATGAACGCGTGAATGCCCGGCCAGCGTGGGCTGGTCGCGGCTTCTCCGGCGCGCATCTTCACTTCGAGCAGCGCGTTGATTTCTTCGACCAGCGCGGCATCGCGCACGGGGTCGAGCGTTTTCTGCGCCAGGTCGGCAAAGCGCATCGGCGGCACGCCGCGTTGCGTGCGAATCCATCGCGCGGCCAGCAGCGGGCGCAGCACGTAGAGGTATTTCTTGTAGCGCACCTCGTCCGCCTGCAGGTGCTCGCGGAAATTTTTCTTTGCCATCGACGTGTAGTGATGCCAGCCGCGCGCGTTGGAAAACACCGCCTCGGAGAGCGCACGAAAACGCGGCATGGCCGCTTCGTCTTCGCGGTACACCACCGGCGAGCGCAGCCATTCGAGCAGCGTGGGGTTCGACTCGCGCATGAGCCCCAGCGCCTTGCGCAGGTCCCATCCATTCACATCGAGGTCGCCGCTGATCGGCAGTTCGATCACGTCGCGCCGCGGCGTGACGGTGAGATACCACGGTAGGCGGTTCACGTAGATGAAGCGCACGTCGTAGTCGCTGTCGGGCGAGGCAAAGCCCCAGCCGCGACTGCCCGATTCGCATGCGAACAGTACCGCCACGTCATGGCGTGCTTCGATGTCGCGCAGGGCGTCCATGACCTGCGCGCGCATGGCGGGATCGATGGGGTGCGCCGAGCGCAGGAATTCTTTTTCTTTGTTGCTCATGAAAACTTCTTCTTGTCGCCGGCTCTTTCATTCATCCGGTCGGGCACGGGTGACAGCCAGCTTGCCAGTGCTGTCGAGTTCAAAAATATCCAGGTCGTTGGCCAGGAACGCGTTGCCTTTGTAATGGGCCCGGGTTTCCGCCATCAGAGCGGCCATGCCTTCGTTGTTCTGGTGGCGCGGGCTCAGGTGCGTCAGCACCAGGTTCGGCACTTCGGCAGATTGCGCAAACTCGGCCAGGAGACGCGCCGAACTGTGCATGGGGCCGGGCCCCACCTTGTCGAGCGCCTCTTGCGTGTAGGTGGCCTCGTGCACCAGCAGCTGCGCCCCCTGGCAAGCGGCGCGCAGCAGACCGGGCTCGGCGTTGTCTCCCCCAAGCACCGCGCTTGCCGTGTCGACTTGCGTCTCCGCAAAATCTGCGCTGCGAAGCACCGCTCCGTCGAAGGGCACATCCTCCCCGTTCTGCAGCGCGCGCCATGCGGGGCCGGGCGGCAGGCCGGCGGCTCGCAAGGCCTCGGCCTTCAGCCGCACGCGCCGGGTTTCGACCTGCACGCGGTAAGCATGGCTGGGCACACGGTGCCGCAACACGTGGCGCTCGATGCGAAGACCCGGGCCTTCGTACACCAGGGCCTTTGCGTCGAGATCCACATGCTCCACCTCGTAAGGCAGATGCAGGTCCGTCAACCGGCGCGTGGCTTCGAACCACTGCCACACCGGCAGCGGCGCAATCAGCTTCAGCGGCCTGGCGCGCTTACCCATGCCGGCGCTCGCGAGCAGGCCCGGCAGCCCGTAGCAATGGTCGCCGTGCACGTGCGTGATGCAGACAGCCGCCATGTCGTGCATGGACAGCCGCGTCTGCTGCAGCCGGTGCTGCGTGCCCTCGCCGCAATCGACAAGGAACCAGTCGGGGCCGAGCACGGTCTGCACCGCCAAGCCGGAGACGTTGCGCTCGCGCGTGGGCACACCAGAGGACGTGCCCAGGAAGGTGAGCTTCAACATCATTGCCGTGGCTCCGCCAGACGGCGAAGCGCCTTGGCTGCAGCGTCCGCAGCTTCACGCTCCCAAACACGATGGTTCTGCCCGCTTGGGCGCGCGGCCACCAGAGCCTCCAGTTGCGCAATCTGTTCGGCGCCGCCCCACTGTCCCATGACGTCGATGGCGACCACGCGCAGGCTGCGCCACTTGCTTTGCAGGGCAGCCTCCACTTGCGCGAGCGCTTCAGCAGTGGGCTTTTGCATGGCGAGCGCACGCAGCCGGCCTACCTCCTCGCCCAACAGGTTGGCGCCTTCGTTCCGAAGCGCCGCATCGCGCAGGGCGCGACGGGCCTGTCGGCATGCGCGGCATCGAACCGCCTGGCTATACACCGAGCCTTGCGCCACTTCGTGCCACCACTTCTGCTGCTTCGCCGTCCACACTTCCTCGGCGCCGCAATCGCGGCAGGTAAACGCCTGGTCGAGATAGAAATCCGGCACCTCGCCAAAGGTGGTGTTGTAGTGCGCAAGCCGCGACTTGTCGGCCATGACCATGCCAGGCACGAGGCCGCCCGCCGCGAGTTGACGGGCGTCCTGTGTGCGCAGTTGTGCCTTCAGCGCGGCTGCGCGCTGGAGGCGGTGCGCCTTGATTTCGGCGCGGCGTTGCTTGTTGCTTTTCATTGTTCGTTACTCGATTGCCGTTGCACACGACCGCGCCCAGTCCTGAGAACAGCGCGGGCTTCTAACCCTTCACGCAAACCACCTGCTTTAGCGTGTAGACCACCTCCACCAGGTCCTTCTGCGCCTCCATCACCGCGTCGATGTCCTTGTAGGCCATCGGAATCTCGTCGATCACATCGGCGTCCTTGCGGCATTCAACACCCTCGGTCGCGGCGATCTGGTCTGCGATGGTGAAGAGCTTCTTCGCCTTGGTGCGGCTCATCTTTCGGCCCGCGCCGTGGCTGCAGCTCATGAAGCTCTCGGGGTTGCCCTTGCCGCGCACGATGTAGCTCTTGGCTCCCATGCTGCCTGGAATGATCCCGAGCTCGCCGGCCTTCGCGCTCACCGCGCCCTTGCGCGTAACGAGCACGTCTTCGCCGAAGTGCGTTTCGCGGCTCACGTAGTTGTGGTGGCAGTTCACCGCTTCCACATGCGCCTCGAACGGCTTGGCAATGACCTTGCGCGCGGCCGCGACCACGCGCTGCATCATCACTTCGCGGTTGGCACGCGCAAACTTCTGGGCCCAGCCCACCGCGCGCACGTAGTCGCCGAAGTACTTGGCACCTTCTTCGAAGTACGCCAGGTCCTGGTCGGGCAGGTTGCGCTGGTGCAGCTCGGCGTCTTTCTTCGCAAGCTCGATGAAGTGCGTGCCAATGGCATTGCCCACCCCGCGCGAACCCGAGTGCAGCATGAACCACACCGCGCCCGCCTCGTCGAGACACACCTCGATGAAGTGGTTGCCGGTACCCAGCGTGCCCAGGTGCTTGTGGTTGTTGGTGTTCTTCAGGCGCGGGTAGTCCTCGCAGATCAGACCGAACTCGTCCACCAGCTTGGCCCACGCCGCATCGGTTTCGTCGGGCGGCGTTTCCCACGAGCCCTTGTCGCGGCCCATGCGCTTGGGGTTCGATCCGTGCGGCACGGCCTTCTCGATTGCGGAACGCAGCGGGCCCAGGTTGTCGGG
Organism: Variovorax sp. 3319; assembly: GCF_031456585.1. Lineage (NCBI taxonomy): Bacteria > Pseudomonadati > Pseudomonadota > Betaproteobacteria > Burkholderiales > Comamonadaceae > Variovorax > Variovorax sp. 3319. The sequence goes on along the minus strand of NZ_JAVDUZ010000002.1, from coordinate 418,652 downwards.
CAGGTCGCGCGCGTTGAGCGTGGTCTTGCAGGCCATCATTCCGCAGCCGATATCCACGCCCACCGCGGCGGGGATGATCGCCTTGAAGGTCGGGATCACCGAACCCACGGTCGCGCCGATGCCGTAATGCACGTCGGGCATGGCCGCGATGTGCTTGAACACGATGGGCAGGCGCGCCGCGTTCTCGAGCTGCTTTTGCGCCTCGTCTTCCACCGGCACGCCGTTCGTCCACATTTTTACGGGGACGCCGTTGGCTACCTTGTGCAGTTTGTAGTTCTGTTCCATTTTTCTCTCTCTATCCATTCTTCACGACTGTGCGATTCAAGCGCCGGATTCGATATCCGCACTTGCCATAAAAAAACAGCGACAAAAATCGGCGAAACGTTCGTGCTCTACCACTGAGCTACGGTCTTTCGACCGACGGGATTCGAACCCGCGACCACGAGATTAAGAGTCTGTAGTTCCGCCAGCATTCGCTGCAAAAAACCTCATCCCCGTTCGGCGACCAACAATCGATGCGAGGAAGAACATGGTGGATGTACTCGCATCTGCATTCGCCGAACGACGACGTTCAATTCATTTCGAGCCGGGCACCACGGGCCGAAGCCTGCGGCGCCCTTCTCTCTCTTTTTTCTTCTCTCAGATCGAAGTCTCTTCGATCACACCCACCCAGTGCTCGGCGCCCAGGCCGCCCGCGGCATACACCGCCAGCAGCTTGAACACTTCGTCGCTGAAGCCGCCGATGTTCAGCACATCGCCGCGCTCCTGCGCCTGGGTGGTCGCATAGGGCTGGATGTCGATGCACACCAGCCGCGCCTTGGGGTTGCGCTGCTTGAACGCCTCCCACTCCTGCATGGTGGCCGTACCCCGGCCACGTGCACGGTCGGCCCACGACTCGTTGTCCGACACCAGCACCACCAGGTCCGCCTGCGCCTTCTCCTTGTTCAGCAGCGCCAGCGGCGCGCTGCACGAGGTACCGCCGCCACCCACCGCTGCCAGTTTGGCTGCGTTGGTCATCACCGAATCGCGTGGATTCAGCTCGAGCGGCACCACCTTCGTTTCAAAAGGCAGCACACGCGCATCCGCATTGCGGCGCAGCACGGCGGCAGCCATCAGCGCGGCCACGTCGATGCAGCGCACCGCCGAGGTCGCAGAACCGCGGTGGCCCGTCACCGGCGAGCTCATGGAGCCCGACACGTCGGGGCACACCACCACGCGGCCCTCGAACACCGGCACGTTGGCCAGCGCGAGTTCCATCGCGTCTTGCAGCGCGTCCTTCACCACATGCGGCACCTCGGCGCCGGTTGCGGTGTAGGCCGCCATCAGCTGGTACGGCAGCACCCGCGCCTTGGCCACGGCCTGCGGGTCGCGCAGCTTGGCAGCCACCGCTTCGGCGAGGCCGGGCAGTTCGAACACGCCGTGGCGCGCAAAGGTGTTCAGGTTCTGACGCACCATCTGCCACGATCCACGTTGCGCGATCTGCGCCCAGGCCTGCGCGTCCAGCTCCAGCGCGGTCAGCATCTGGAACGGAACGTCGGGCAACGGCTGCGTACGGTCGCGCTTGAAGCGTTCGAAAGCCTGCGTTAGCGGAGGCAGCGCCTCCAGCGCATACGGACGATCGATGAGCCATGCGAACCATGCGGCGCGCCAGGCTTCGGCGGGCTTTGGGTGAGCCATCTTCACCACATCGGCCAACGACGGCGTGTTGCCCACGGCGGCGTTCAGCAGCTGCGCCTCGGTTGCTTCGAGCAGCCATTGCTGCACGAGCTTCTTCGGACGCGTACCAAGCGACTTGCGGCCCACCGCGCCGGAACGCAGCATTTGCACGAAGTTGCGCAGCATCTTGCCGTTGTCGACCACGTGGCCGAACACCTTGGCAAGCAGTGCCACGTCGCGCACGGCCAGCGTGGCAGCCAGCAGCGCGGGCATGTCCTTCATGTGGCCGGCGCGGCGCGCGTACACGGCCGTCTTGGCGACGAACAGCGGATCGACCTCGCGGGCGAGGGCCAGCACGGTGTCGAGCTGGTCCTGAGCTTGCGCATAGAAGGTGCTGTTGAGGCAACCGGTGGCCGCGAGCTGCGCCAGCTGGTGCTTGGGCGACAGCACGTAGGCCGCGCCACCCGCTTCGTTGAGCGTGTTGGCCGAAGGCAGCAGCGCGCCGCGTAGGGTCTGGAAGAGTTGAAGGTTGGCCATGTGACTTCTCCTTGTGCAGTTCTTTTTGTTCGTTCGTTTTCTTGGATTTGTGCTCCTTATTGCAACGGGTATGCCAGTCAGCAGCTTCGTAGCGCCAAACAAGGTTAAGTTGTTGATTTACAAGGTATTTTTCCGATCTCCTGCTGCCCACGCCTAATCCCGCAGGCTAAAAAGGACGGCAGTTCTTATAATTTTGGATAGTCATTTATCCAAGCATGAAGAAATCCATCGTCGTCATCGGCTTTCTCGGCACCCAGCTCGATGCCGGGCAAGGCACCGGCCGCTGGGAGAAGTGGCGCCCCACCGTCTCGCTCGCGCAGCACGAGGACATGGTCATCTCGCGCATGGAGCTGCTCTACACGCTCAAGCACAAGGCGCTGGCCGAGGTGGTCAAGGCCGACATTGCCACCGTGTCGCCCGAGACCACAGTCAATCTGGTGCCGCTCGACCTTGCTGACCCGTGGGACTTCGGCGAGGTGTACGCGCGCCTCTACGACTGGGCGCGCACCTACACCTTCGACACCGAACGCGAGCAGTACTGGACGCACATCACCACCGGCACGCACGTGGCGCAGATCTGCATGTTCCTGCTGGCCGAATCGCGGGTGATACCGGGTGTGCTGGCGCAAACCTCGCCGCCCAAGCGGCAGCGCGCGGGCAACCCGGGCGACGTGGCGCTGATCGACCTCGACCTGTCGCGCTACGACGCGATTGCGCGCCGCTTCGATGCCGAGCAGCGCGATGCCGTGGCATTTTTGAAAAGCGGCATCGCCACGCGCAATGCGCGCTTCAATGCGCTCATCGACGAGATCGAACGCGTGGCGGTGCGCTCGCGCGCACCCATATTGCTGGTGGGGCCGACCGGCGCGGGCAAATCCTTTTTGGCGCGGCGCATGTTCGAACTGAAGCAGGCGCGTCACCAGATGACGGGACCGTTCGTGGAGGTGAACTGCGCCACGCTGCGCGGCGACGGCGCCGCGTCCACATTGTTCGGCCACAAGAAGGGCGCATTCACCGGCGCGGCGGGCGAGCGGGCGGGCCTGCTGCGCACGGCGCACCAGGGCGCGCTGTTCCTCGACGAAATCGGCGAGCTCGGGCTCGATGAACAGGCCATGCTGCTCAAGGCCATCGAAGAGAAGCGCTTCTTTCCCGTAGGCGCCGACAAGGAGGTGGAGAGCGACTTCCAGCTCATTGCCGGCACCAACCGCGACCTGCGCAGCGACGTGGCCGGCGGGCGTTTTCGCGAAGACCTGTTCGCGCGCATCAACCTCTGGACCTACGACCTGCCTGGCCTGGCAAAGCGGCCGGAGGACATCGAACCCAACATCGACCACCTGCTGGCCATTCACGCGGCCGAAAACAACCGCGTGGTGCGCTTCAACGCCGAGGCCCGCGCCGCCTACCTGCGGTTTGCGCAAAGCGCCGAGGCGCTGTGGTGCGGCAACTTTCGCGACCTGTCGGCCAGCGTGACGCGGCTGGCCACGCTGGCGGACGGCGGGCGCATTCCGGTCGCGCTGGTCGAAGCCGAGATTGCGCGGCTTCGGTGGCTGTGGAACCGCGAAGGCCCCAAAGGCCCGAGCGGCGGCGCTGCGGATGTGGACCTCGATGCGCTGCTGGGCGACGAGCGCGCGGCTGCGCTCGACCTGTTCGACCGGCTGCAGCTGGAGGCGGTGGTGCGTGTGTGCCGTGATTCGCGCAGCCTGTCTGATGCGGGGCGGCAGCTTTTCCAGGCGTCGCGCGCGCAGCGCAGCGTGGTGAACGATGCCGATCGCCTGCGAAAGTACCTTGCCAAGCACGGCCTCGAATGGAGCCGCATTGCCGCGGGCTGAGCTATCCTCCGCCGAAAATGGCGAGCGCGCATTGGCCGAATTCTTCGACGCCGCGCTGCAAGCACGGCAACCATGAAGCACTTCGACGAAACCGCCACCCGCGAGCCGCTGGGTTTTGCACGTCTCGTACCCTCGCTGCGCGTCGCCTTCGCGGCCGAGGCGCAGGTGCCGCCGCGCCATGTGCACAGCATCGAGACGGCCGGCGGAAACAAGGGCACCGTGCTCATCATGCCGGCGTGGAGCGATGCGGGGTTTCTCGGCATCAAGACCATCAATGTCTTTCCGGGCAACGGTGCGCGTGGCCTGCCCGGCCTGCATGCGACTTATGTGCTGTACGACGCGCACACCGGCGTGCCGCTCGCGATGATGGATGGCAACGAGCTCACCGCGCGCCGCACGGCGGCTGCGTCGGCGCTGGGCGCCTCGCTTCTGGCGCGGCCCGATGCGCACCGGCTTCTGGTGGTTGGCACCGGCCGCATCGCCAGGTTGCTGCCTGCTGCGCATGCGAGCGTGAGGGCCATCGACGAGGTGCAAGTGTGGAACCACCGGCCCGAAGGCGCCGAGGCACTGGCCGCGCAGTGGCGCGCAGAGGGCTTCAACGCCCGCGCCGTTACGGGGCTCGAAGCAGCCGTACGGCAAGCCGACATCGTGAGCTGCGCCACGCTCGCAACCCAGCCGCTGGTGCGCGGCGAATGGATGAGTCGGGGCTCGCACCTGGACCTGATCGGCAGCTTCACTCCCGCCATGCGCGAGGCCGATGCCCGCTGCTTCGCGGGCGCCCGCACCTTCATCGACACCACCGAGGCATTGCAGAAAGCGGGCGAGCTGCTCGACGCAATGGCTGCCGGCACGCTGCGCGCCGATGAGGTGCAGGGCACGCTCTCCGCACTCTGCCGGGGCGAGCGTGCCGGCCGCACCGGCAGCGACGAGCGCACCGTGTTCAAGGCGGTGGGCAGTGCGCTCGAAGACCTGACGGCCGCCACGCTGGTGTGGCGGCACGCCCAATCGACACCAGCCTAAGGCTTAAGGCCTAGAAAACCGCGGCTGTTTGCCGGGATGGATAGCCATTTACTGACAAACACATACGTCAAGCGGCTGATGGCACGCCTCTTGCGCGATGGCTAATCTGATGCCCATATTCCAGAGGCCAGCCCCATGCTCACCATTTTTCAGAAAGCCACCATCCTCAGCAAAGCAGGTTTCGAGGTTCCCGCCTGCCCTGCGGAAGACCCGTCGGCAACGTCGACCAACGCGGTTTCTCAAAAGATGCACGAATGGGGCAAGGCCATCGAGACGATGTACGTAGCCTACGTGGCCGCCCGTGCAGCCAAGAGCCTGCGGGACGCTGAAGAGTCGCGCCAGACGGACATGCTGCGGCGGCTCTCCTTGACCGCCTGGGCGGCGTAAAAGTCCTTTTGCCCGTTTCGCTCTTTCGCCAGCCGCCCCGAGCCGCGTCAGCGCTCAGCCGAAGGTGAACGCGTAGGCCTGTGCGCCCGCATCGAGAAACTCGATCTCGAACAGCCTGTCTTTCCCGCTGGTCCCATTGGCGGACTGGCGCACCAGTTGATAGAGCTTCTGCGCATCGACTACACCGTAGCCCTGCGCGTCCGTATCGGCACCGTGATCCGCAAGAGGCGGCTTGCCGTCTACCAGCACCCTGAAGCGCACCGGCTTGCCGTTGGCCGCCGGGCCGAGCACCAGGTGCAGGTCGCGCGCCTGAAAGCGATAGGCGATGCGGCCGTTGGCACTGTTGAGCACTGCGCGCTCGGCCTCCACTGTCCAGTCGCCGGCCAGCGCCCACTGGTTGGTTCGCAGCGCAGAAGCCGCCTGGTAGACCTTTGAATGATCTCGCACCACGCCTCCCGGCGAGGCAAAACCGTGCGCGCGCTCGTGGCCCAGGTAGGTTTCGCCGGACAAGGCGGGCTCCAGGCCAGGTTGCGCCTGGGTACCCTGCCCCGTAGGCGCGACCAGCCCCGCCGGAATGCGGGCCTGCCCCGCCTCGGCCAGCAGCTGCTGGATGACCTGCTCGGCCTTGTCGTACCGGCCCTCGCCCAGCTGATGGTGGCGAATGCGCCCCTCGGCGTCGATGAAGTAGAACGCCGGCCAGGCATTGTTTTCGAACGCACGCCAGACTGCGAAGTCGTTGTCCGTGGCCACCGGAAAGCCGATGCCCAGGTCCTTGGTGGCCCTGCGCACATTGGCCGAACGCTTTTCGAAAGCGAACTCCGGCGTATGCACGCCGAGCACCACGAGGCCCGCGTCCTTGTACTTTTCCGCCCATGCGTTGAGGTAGGGCAGCGTGCGCAGGCAGTTGATGCACGAATAGGTCCAGAAGTCGACCAGCACCACCTTGCCGCGCAGCGCCTGCGGCGTGAGCGGCGGGGAGTTGATCCATTCGGTGGCGCCGGCAAGCGAAGGAAAGTTGCCTTCGACCGCGAGTTGGCGCGGGGGCGCAGTTGCCGTGCGGTTGTCGGACACCCGCAGCAAGCCTGCTTCCTCCTGCGCGGCAACCGGCTCCGCGTGCGGCTTGCCGGGCTTGATCTTGTCGACCAGCGCCTGCTCCAGCGCCGACGTGGTGCCGACCGAGAGGCGCGCGAGCAAGCCGGTGTCCAGCCCCATCGCGATGGCGCCCACGCCCACCAGCACGGCCCCGCCGGCGGCGCGCCGCACCCACTCGCCGGTGTGCAGCGACCGTTTCATGACCGAGAACACGCGCCCGCCGAACAGCAAAGCGGCCGCCAGCGACGTGCAGGCGCCGGCAGCGTAGGCGAGCAGCAGCAGCGAGGTGCCAACGCTTGCGCCATTGAGCGCCGCTCCGGTCAGGATGAGGCCGAGGATCGGGCCCGCGCACGGGGCCCAGAGCAGGCCCGTGCCCACACCCAGCATGAGCGGCGAGAACACCGAGCCCGGCATCGCATTGCCTTGCGTCTCGGACATGCGCACACCCAGCGCCACCAGGGGCCGGCTCATGCGGTCGGCAATGCCCGGAAACATCAGCGTGACGCCGAAGAGCGCGAGCATTGCAATGGCGGCATAGCGCCCGTACTCGTTGAGCGTGACGATCCAGCCGCCGCCCACCGCTGCCAGCGTGGCAACGGCCGCAAACGCCAGCGCCATGCCCAGCAGCATCGGCAGGCCGTGCGAGCGAAACGGGCGGTCGGCGCGTGCGAACACGAAGGGCAGCACCGGCAAGATGCAGGGGCTCAATATGGTGAGCACCCCGCCCAGGTAGGCGATGAGGAGGATGAGCATGATTCGGTTCGTCCGTTAAAGGATGTGTTCAGTGCACAGGCGCGGTGCCCAGCGTGAGCCGGGCTTCCAGCCCGCCTTCGGGGCGGTTGTCCAGCGTGAGCTCGGCGCCCATGGCCATTGCGAGCTGGTGCGCAATGGCCAGGCCCAGCCCCGTGCCGCCGGTGCTGCGGTTGCGCGAGCTCTCGACGCGGTAGAAGGGCTTGAGCACCGCCTCGAGTTCGTCGGGCGGAATGCCCGGTCCGTTGTCGAGCACGGCAACCACCAGCCTGCCGCCTTCGGCATGCACCTGCAGGCGCACGTCGGTGCCAAACTTCAGCGCGTTGTCGATCAGGTTCATCAAGATCCTGCGCAGCGCATTGGGGCGGCTCACGATGGGCGCGCCGGCCTTGCCTTCGAGCCGCACCTGCTGGCCCACGTCTTCGTAGTCGGCCACCATGCTCTCGAGCAGCGCGTCGGCGTCGATGCGCAGCGGCGGCTCGGTTGCGCCATGAAGCGTGCGTGCGTAGGTAACGCCCTCACGCACGAGCAAGTTCATGGCGTCCAGGTCTTGCCGGAACTTCTCGCGGTCGTGCTCGTTGTCCATCAGGTCGGTGCGAAGGCGCATGCGCGTGATGGGGGTCTGCAGGTCATGCGAAATGGCCGCCAGAATCTCGACGCGCTCCGCCATGTAGCCGGCAATGCGCTGCTGCATGGCGTTGAAGGCGCGCGCCGCATGCGCAACCTCGCTGGGCCCGTCTTCCGCGAGCGCCTGGCCTTTGAGGTCGGGGCCGAGCTCGTCGGCCGCGGCAGACAGCTGCGCGAGCGGCCGTGTGACCAGCCTTACCGCATACCACGCGCAAACGGCCAGCACCAGCAGCTGCACCACAAGCAGCCACATCACCCAGCCCGACACAGGCATGCCCACGCGCATGGCATGAACCACGACCGAAGACCCGTCGCCCAGCCGCACCTGGATCTGCAGCCCCTCGGGCGGCCACGCCACCTCTCCAACTTTCACGATCTCGAAGGGGCGCATCGCTTCGACGATGGCGGCGGCAAACTGGCGCGAAGCCGGCGATTCGGGCTCGCGGCCTTCTGCACTGCCGCCCAGCACAAAGCGGTAGTTGCGCCGCTCCAGCCGGTCGAGCCAGCCTGCACGCTCGGCCGCGGGGAGGCGGTCGAGAATGGCGACCGAGCTCGCAATGTCGCGCTCGATCCCGATCATCATCAGCTCGCGCAGCGCAATGTTCCGCTCGTAGCGGATTGCGGCAAAAGTGAGCAGTTGCGCAACCGCCAGGCCCACCACGATGATCAGCGTTACCCGATAGAACAGCGAACCGGGAAGCAGCCTGCGCCACCCTCCGGCGGCATTCGCGGCACGGGCCGTGTTCGCAGAAGGGTTCGCAGGAGTGGGCATGGGCGCTTTCTTCTAGAAGATGCGGCGTGACCGGATCACACCAGGTTGATGGCAACGTCGATGTTGCCTCGCGTTGCCTTGGAGTATGGGCAAGTCTGGTGCGCCGCATCGGTCAGCGCCCGTGCCACTTCGCGGTCGAGGCCCGGCAGGCTCACGTTGAGGCGCGCCTGCAGCAAATACTCGGTGCCCGCCATGCCCAGGTCGACTTCGGCGTCCACGGCCAGGTCGGGCGGCAGCGTGACTTTCATCTTTCCGGCCGCCTTGCCCATGGCGCCGATGAAGCAGGCGGACCAGCCGGCGGCAAACAGCTGCTCGGGGTTGGTGCCGGCGCCGGCGCTGCCGGGCGAAGAGAGCTTGATGTCCAGGCGGCCGTCGGAGCTGCGCGCTTCGCCGTCGCGGCCACCCGAAGAGGTGTGGGTCTTGCCGGTGTAGAGGACTTTTTCGATGCGGGTCATGGTGATTCCTTGATGAAGGTTGACGTACGCTGGGTTGCGAACGGACGGATTGTTGGGCCGCCCCCTCCCTGCAAACGCACATTGCGTATGCCTATGTATCCGCCCGAGAAATCAACACACTACGTTTCACTGCGCACGCTTGTGGCCCGGCGGTGACGCTACATTGCGGCTGCGGAGGCCTTCCGCGCCATACCTTTTGCTCACTGCCATGACACCCAAGACTTCCGATCACATCCTCATCGTCGACGACGACCGGGAAATCCGCGAGCTGCTCACCACCTACCTGGTGAAGAACGGCCTGCGGGTGGTCGCGGTGCCCACGGGGCGGCACATGCGCGCCGCGCTCGAAGAGTCGGGCCCGTTCGACCTGATCATTCTGGATTTGATGCTGCCCGGCGAAGACGGGCTCACGCTGTGCCGGGACCTGCGCACCGGCAAGTACAAGGCCACGCCCATCCTCATGCTGACGGCGCGCAGCGAGGAGGCCGACCGCATCCTGGGCCTTGAAATGGGCGCCGACGATTACCTGGCCAAGCCCTTTTCAGCGCGTGAACTGCTTGCGCGGCTGCGCGCCGTGATGCGCCGCACGCGCATGCTGCCGCCCAACATGAACGCCGCCGAGCCGGCGCAGAAGCTGGCATTCGGCGAATGGGAAGTCGACACCGTGGCGCGCCACCTCATCGACGAAAGCGGCGTGATGGTGGCGCTGAGCGGCGCCGAGTACCGGCTTCTGCGCGTGTTCCTGGACCACCCGCAGAAGGTGCTGAGCCGCGACCAACTGCTCAGCCTTACCCAGGGCCGCGAGGCCGAGCTTTTCGAGCGCTCCATCGACCTGCTGGTAAGCCGGCTGCGCCAGCGGCTGCGCGACGATGCGCGCGAGCCGCGCTATATCAAGACCGTGCGGAGCGAAGGCTACGTCCTCGCTTCGTCTGTCGAGGCGAAAGACTGACCGACGCAACGCACTGGCAGCTGGTCGGGTTGCGCACCTCGTGCGCCACGCCGCCCGCAAAAAAGAGCAGCGCAAACCAGAGCTTTTTCATTTGACGTTCCCACCCGGGGCTGCGGCAGCAGCACCCGCGGGTTCCGCAAGCAGCGCCTGGATCTTCTTCTCGGTGGCGCCGTAGCTGCCTTCGCCAAAGTGCGAATAGGCAATGCGGCCTTCCTTGTCGATCAGGTACACGGCGGGCCAATACTGGTTGTTGAAAGCCCGCCAGGTGCCGTAGCTGTTGTCCTGCGCCACGGCGTGCCTGATCTGCAGGCGCTCGATGGCGTCCTTCACGTTCCTGGTCGATTTTTCGAACGCGAATTCGGGCGTGTGCACGCCCACCACGGTCAGCCCCTTGTCCTTGTACTTCTCGTGCCACTCTTTCACGTGCGGCAGGTGGTTCAGGCAGTTGATGCAGGTGTAGGTCCAGAAGTCGACCAGCACCACCTGGCCGCGCAGCGCCTCGAGCTTGAGCGGCGGCGAGTTGAGCCATGTGTCGATGTTCTGGAACTCCGGCGCCGGGCGGGCAGCGCCGGCGGATGCATTGGCGCCAAGCTGCGGCGCTGCAAACGCCAGGGCGGCCACCGACGCGGCGATGGTCGCGGCAATGCTCGATGCAATGGCAACGCGGGGGAGCTTCATGGTGATTTCCTTGGAGCAATGCGCATGGGCGCGGGTTGTTGACGAGCGGATTGTTTTCCGCTCGACAAGCCCGCGGTGCGTATTGCGTATGCCTCTGTATCGGGGCACGAAAATCAACACACTACGTTTCACAAGACGGCTTGCGCATGCCTTGCCGAATCAATCGACCGAAGCTCCCGAGGCCTTGACGATACCGGCCCATAGCGCGCTTTCCCTGGCAATGAGCGCGGCGTATTCGGCCGGCCCGCCGAGCAGCGGCACGGCGCCCTCCACATCGAGGCGCGACTGGAACTCGGCGCCGCCCGCCACCTGGAGCATCTGCGCCGACAGCTCTTTCACGAACGCCTCAGGCGTGCCGCGCGGCGCAAGCACGCCATAGGTGAGCGTGCTTTCGAAACCCGCAAGCTCGCGCAAGCCCGACTCGGCCACGGTGGGCACATCGGGCAGCGAGGGCAAGCGTTTGGCGCCAGTGACGGCGATGGCTCGCAGCCGGCCGCCTTTCACCAGCGCGAGCGCCGGCGGAATAACGCTGAACATCATCTGCACCTGCCCGCCCGCGAGATCGGTGAGCGCGGGGTTGGTGCCCTTGTAGGGAATGTGGTTGAGCTTGCTGCCGGTGCGCTGCGCAAAGAGTTCGCCAGTCAGGTGGCCACCTGTGCCGCTGCCGCTCGATGCGTAGTCGAGCAGGCCCGGCCTCGCCTTGGCTTCGGCGACGAGATCGGCCACGCTGCGCACCTTCGACGCGGCTGGCACTACGAGCACCAGCGCGGACGAGGCGAACATGGCAACCGGCACCAGGTCTTTGCGCGCGTCGAACTTCAGGCCCTTGTAGAGCGCGGGGTTGATCGACACCGTGCCCGTGTGCCCGAGCAGCAGCGTGCTGCCGTCGGGCGCGCTGCGCACCACCTGCTCGGTACCGAGGTTGCCGCCCGCGCCGGGCTTGTTGTCGACGATGACGCCCGACTTGCGCACTTCGCCGAGGCCCTTGGCCATCTGGCGCGCGAACACGTCGTTGCCGCCGCCAGCCGCAAAGGGCACGACGATGCGAATGGGCTTGCCCTCGGCCTGCTGCGCATGCGCGGGCAAGCCCGCCGCCGCCAGAATGCCCAGCAGCAGATCGCGTCGGGCGAGAACCATCAGACGCGTTCCAGGATCATGGCAATGCCCTGGCCTACGCCGATGCACATGGTGCACAGCGCATAGCGGCCGCCGCCCTTGTGCAGCTGGTTGACGGCGGTGGTGGCAAGGCGTGCGCCGCTGGCACCCAGCGGGTGGCCGAGGGCAATGGCGCCGCCGTTGATGTTGACGCGTGCGTCGTCGTCCTTCAGGCCGAGCAGGCGCAGCACGGCAAGACCCTGGGCGGCGAAGGCTTCGTTGAGCTCGATGACGTCGATCTGGTCGAGCTTGAGGCCGGTGAGGGCCAGCACCTTCTGCGTGGCGGGCGCGGGGCCGATGCCCATGATTCGCGGCGCAACGCCGGCGGTCGCCATGCCGACCACGCGGGCGCGCGGCGTGAGGCCGTGCCTGGCGGCGCTGGCTTCGTCGGCCAGCAGCAGCGCACACGCGCCGTCGTTCACGCCGCTGGCGTTGCCCGCGGTCACGGTGCCGTCGGGACGCACCACGCCCTTGAGCCTGGCCAGCGATTCCATGCTGGTTTCGCGCGGATGCTCGTCCTTGTTGACGATGATCGCATCGCCCTTTTTCTGTGGCACGGTCACGGGCACGATCTCGGCGTCGAAGAAGCCGGACTTCTGCGATGCGACGGCGCGCAGCTGCGAGTTGAGCGCCATCAGGTCTTGCGCCTCGCGCTCGATCTTGTAGTCGGTGGCCACGTTCTCCGCCGTCTCGGGCATGGAGTCGACGCCGTACTGCGCCTTCATGAGCTTGTTGACGAAGCGCCAGCCGATGGTGGTGTCGTACACCGCGTTGTTGCGGCTGAACGCGCTTTCGGCCTTGGGCATGACAAAGGGGGCGCGGCTCATGCTTTCGACGCCGCCGGCAATCATGAGGCCCGCCTCGCCCGCCCGAATGGCGCGCGCCGCGGTGCCCACGGCGTCGAGCCCCGAGCCGCACAGGCGGTTGATGGTGGCACCGCCGAGCTCGATGGGCAGCCCCGCCAGCAGCGCCGACATGCGCGCGACGTTGCGGTTGTCTTCGCCGGCCTGGTTGGCGCAGCCGTAGAGCACGTCGCTCACGGCTTGCCAGTCGACGTTCTTGTTGCGTTCCATCAGCGCCTTGAGGGGCACGGCGCCGAGGTCGTCGGTGCGCACGCTGCTGAGCGAACCGCCGTAGCGGCCGAAGGGGGTGCGAACGGCGTCGCAGATGAAGGCTTGGTTGGTCATGTCTTTTGTCTCGAAAGTGAATGAATCCGCTTCAGGCGGCAATGGGAAGGCCTACGAGCTTCTCGAGTTCTTCGCGGCTGAGGCCGTCGACCACGTCGACCAGCTTCAGGCCCTCTGGCGTGCATTCGAGCGTAGCAAGGTCGGAGTACACCCGCTTCACGCAGCCGATGCCGGTGAGCGGATAGGTGCATTCCTTCACCAGCTTGCTCACGCCCTGCTTGGTGAGCAGGTCCATCATTACCCAGGTCTGCTTGGCTCCGATGGCCAGGTCCATGGCGCCGCCCACGGCGGGAATGGCATCTTTCTCGCCGGTATGCCAGTTGGCAAGATCACCCGTGGCCGACACCTGGAAGGCGCCGAGCACGCAAATGTCGAGATGGCCGCCGCGCATCATCGCGAAGCTGTCGGCGTGGTGAAATAACGAGCCGCCCGGCAGCAGCGTGACGGGCTGCTTGCCGGCGTTGATGAGGTCGTAGTCTTCTTCGCCGGCCGCAGGCGCGGGGCCCATCCCCAGAATGCCGTTCTCGCTTTGCAGGATGACCTCGCGCCCTTGCGGCAGGTGGTTGGCCACGAGCGTCGGCTGGCCGATGCCCAGGTTGACGACGGCGCCGTCGAAGATGTCCTGCGCCACGCGGGCTGCCAATTGGTCTTTAGTGCGGCGTGTGTAAGTCATGGTCATGCTGCCTTCTTGAAACCGCCGGCCTGAGTGGCCACGCGTTCGATGCGCACCACCTGGTGCACGAAGATGCCCGGGGTCACGATGGTCTCTGGGTCGAGCGTGCCGAGTTCGGCAATGTCGTGCACGGTGGCAATGGTCTTCTTCGAAGCCATGGCCATCACCGGGCCGAAGTTGCGTGCGGCCTTGCGGTACACCAGGTTGCCCCAGCGGTCGCCGCGCTCGGCCTTGATGAGCGCCACGTCGCCATGGATGGGGTACTCCAGCACATATTGCTTGCCGTCGATCTCGCGCGTTTCGCGGTTGCCCGCGAGTTGCGTACCGTAGCCTGTCGGGCAAAAGAAGGCGCCAATGCCGGCGCCTGCTGCGCGAATGCGCTCGGCCAGGTTGCCTTGGGGCACCAGTTCGAGCTCGAGCTTGCCGCTGCGGTAGAGCCCGTCGAACACCTGGCTGTCGGCCTGGCGCGGAAAGCTGCAGATGATCTTGCGCACACGGCCCGCCTTGAGCAGCGCCGCCAGGCCGGTTTCGCCGTTGCCGGCGTTGTTGTTGACGACGGTGAGGTCACGGGCGCCCTGCTCGACGAGGCCGTCGATGAGTTCGCCGGGAATGCCGGCGGTGCCGAAGCCGCCGATGAGAACCGTGGCGCCGTCCTGGATGCCTTCAAGGGCATCGGCGACCGAGCGCGCGATCTTGTTGATCATGAAGCCTGTCTCCGGGAGTGGGAAAAGAAACCGAACTGCCTGCGATCCGCCGAACAAGCCATCGATTCCGTGAACCGTCGATTTGTTCGTCTAAAGAACATTTGTTCGTATAATGAATTCTAAAGAGGATCACCCTGCATGGCAACCCACGCTCAGAAACCCGGCACGCCCACGGCTCCCGAGGCACCCGCCCCCGGCGACAGCTACGTGCAGTCTTTTGCGCGCGGCCTGCAGGTGATTCGATCGTTCAGCGAAAGCGCCCCAAGGCAGACGCTGAGCGAAGTGGCGGCCGCGAGCGGCCTCACGCGAGCCGGCGCGCGGCGCATCCTGCTCACGCTGCAGACGCTGGGCTATGTGGTGACCGACGGCAAGCTCTTTACGCTGACGCCGCGCATCCTCGACCTGGGCTTTGCGTACCTTTCCTCCATGCCCATATGGAACCGCGCCGAGCCGGTGATGGAAGCGCTCGTGCAGCAGGTGCAAGAGTCTTGCTCGGCGGCCGTGCTCGACGCGACCGACATCGTCTATGTGATGCGCGTGCCGACCAAGAAGATCATGCACATCAGCCTGGGCGTGGGCTCGCGGCTGCCGGCATATTGCACTTCACTGGGCAGGCTGCTGCTGGCCGACCTTGAAGACGACGAGGTGCGCGCCCGGCTCGAGGCCTCGGAGCGCGAGGCGCTCACCAAGCACACGGTGACCGATGTCGATGCGCTCATGGCAAAGGTGGCACAGGCGCGAAGGCAGCAGTGGTGCCTTGTAAACCAGGAGCTCGAAGAAGGCCTGATCTCGGTGGCCGCCCCCATCGTCAATCGACAGGGCCGCATGGTCGCGGCGCTGAACATCAGCGGCCAAGCCAACCGCACCAGCGCCAAGGTGATGCAGGAGACCATGCTCCCGGCACTGGTCGACGCCGCAAGGAAAGTCTCCCAACTGCTGTAAAGAGAAAACGGCTCCTTCCAGCGCAGGCGCGTCGGGGGGCGTGCTAGCCCTCTGACTGGATGCCCTTCATGATGATCACGCCGCCCAGGCGCGCCGTGTCCGAGCGCATGCGCTTGGCGAGCGCATCGGGGGTGCCCGGCTGAGCTTGCCAGCCGGTCTTCAGCAGCGCCTGGCTCACCTCGGGCGAGCTGGTCACTTCGACCAGCGCCGCGTTCAGTTTGGCAACGGCCGCCGGCTTCATGCCTGCGGGTGCGGCCAGCGCGGTCCAGATTTCAAGGTCGGCGCCGCGCACGTCGGCATCGCGAATGGTGGGCAGGTCGCCGGCCAGGGGGCTGCGCTCGGGCGACGTCACGCCAATGGCCTTGATCTTTCCGGACTTCACATGCGGCAGCGCCAGGCCGGGCGGCAGAAGGGCAAGCTGGATCTCGCCTGCCAGCAGGCCTGCAATGACCTGGGGGTTGCCGGTGTAGGGCTTGTGCTGCGCGGTAATGGCGGCGCGGCTCTTGATGAGCTCCATGCCCAAGTGGCCCACCGTGCCCACGCCCGGCGTGCCGTACTTGCCGGTGCTGCTCAGGTTGCGCGTCCACAGCAGCAGGTCGGCCGCGGTCTTGCCGGGCGCATTGCCCGAAACCACCAGCACCAGCGGCGCGGTGCCGATCATGCCGACCGGCAGGAAGTCTTTTTCGGGATCGAAGCTGAGCTTGGGATTGAGCAGCTTCGCGATGGTGAGGTTGCCGTTGATCAATGCACCGATGGTGTGGTCGTCGGTCGCCTTGGCCACCTGGTCGGCCACAAGATTGCCGCTTGCGCCGGGCTTGTTCTCGACCGTGACCGGCTGGCGCAAGATCTTCGACAACGGCTCCGCAATGGCGCGCGCGGCAAGGTCGGGCGATGCACCGGCGGGAAAGCCCACAAGAATGCGAACCGGCTTGGTCGGCCATGCGTCGCCGCCGGCCGCGCCAGCTGCGGCGCGCTGCTGCGCCAAGGAACCCGGCGCAAAAAGCGACGCGGCAAATGCTGCTGCGCCGCTCTCCAGCAAGCGGCGTTTGGTGATCTTCAAGGTGACTCCTGGGAGTGAAGGAATTGGGGGATTGCTGACAATCCGCTTACACAACGTTACATGATCAAGACGCGTTCCGCAAGTCGATGCGTATTCATCGATGCGGCATTGCAAATGACCCCTTGACAGCCTGGGCCTTCACGCATTGGCTCTCGGTGTTGCCGATGTATCCGCAAGTTAACTGCACACATACAATTCCTGCCGCATCTCTCCCTTCCCTCCTACGAGGTCTTGTCCGCAATGCCCAAGAGCCCCCACCCGCGCGCCCGTTTCAGCTTTTCCCCTGCCGTGCGCGCCCTGCTCCTGGCAAGTGCCTGCGGCATGGCAGTGCCCGCATTCGCTGCGGCGGAGCACGATGAAGTCGACCGCCTCATGCAAGCCGGCAAGCTCGACGAAGCCATGGGCCGCGCCGACGCGTTCCTGAAGGACAAGCCGAAAGATCCGCAGATGCGCTTTCTCAAGGGCGTGATCCAGCTCGACACCGGCAAGCGCGCCGAAGCCATTGCGGCCTTTACGCAACTGACGCAAGACGCGCCCGAGCTGCCCGAGCCGTACAACAACCTTGCGGTGATCTACGCAAGCCAGAACCAGTTCGACAAGGCCCGCAGCGCGCTCGAGAGCGCGATTCGCACCAACCCGAGCTATGCCACGGCCCAGGAGAACCTGGGCGACGTGTATGCGCGGCTGGCCAGCCAGGCCTACAGCAAGGCGTTGCAGCTCGACCAGAACAACACGGCGGTGCAGCCCAAGCTCGCGGTGATCCGCACCTTGTTCACTCCGGCGCCGGCTGGCGGCAAACCGGCCGCCACGGTGGCGGCGACAACGCCCGCGGTTGTGGCAAAGGCACCGGTTCCGCCCCCACCCATTCCGGTGCCGGCACCTGCGCCCGCTCCGGCCGCCAAGCCGGCGGCTCCCGCACCGGCACCCGCCGTCGTCGCAAAGGCACCCGAAGCATCTGCGCCGCCTGCCTCTGCATCCGCATCCACGCCAGCCCCCGCGCCAGCTCCCGCGCCGGCAGCGGCCGCCGCCACCTCCTCCTCCGCCGAAGTCGAATCTGCAGTTCGCGGCTGGGCCGCCGCCTGGGCGGGCAAGGACATGGACCGTTATCTCGCCGCCTACGGGCCCGACTTCAATCCAGGCGGCGGGCAAAGCCGCAAGAGCTGGGAGGAAGAGCGCCGGGCTCGCATCGTCGGCAAGTCGAGCATCAGCGTGAACATCGAAAACCTGGTGATCGGCGTCAACGGGCAAGCCGCAACGGCCAAGTTCCGCCAGGTCTACCGGGCCGACAGCCTCAACATCTCCAGCCGCAAGACACTGGAGCTGCAGCGCTCCGGCAACCAATGGCAAATTCGCAAGGAAAGCGTCGGCGGATAGTGGCGGAGATCGTCCGGTGCGCCCGGCCACAGAACCTTCCGATGCAACACGGCAGAAACGGGCTTGCCGCAATCCTGGCGGCATCGGCCCTGCTGCTGGCCGCGCCGGGCGCAGCCAACGCTTCGGCCCAGCCTATGCAAGGCAGCAAGGCCAAGACGGGCAGCAGCCGTGCGGTACAACATGGCGCCGGCAAGGAAGCACGTGCCAGGGCAAGGCAAGCCCCTGCTGCGGCAACCCGCACCGCCGCGGGCAAGGGCGCGCCGCGTAAAACTGCTGCGTCGTCGCCGGCCATCCAGGAAGCCAGTGGCGCTGAAGCCCGCCTGATTGCCGTCTACGAGCTGTTCGGCCGCGGCCAGACCCGGCCCGCACTGGCGAAGGCGCGCGACCTGGTGCGCGACTATCCCAATTTTCAGCTCGCCCACCTGGTCTACGCCGACCTGCTCGCAACGCAGGTGCCGCCGGCGCACGCCTTCTCGGACGCCGGTGTTGCACGATTGCGCAGCGATCCGGCCATGGCCGACCTGCGCGAAGAGTCTCGCCGGCGCTCGCAGGCCCTGCGCGAAAGGCCGCCGGCCGGCACAGTGCCGTCCCAGTTCCTGGCGCTGTCCACGCGCAGCCGCCATGCCATTGCAATCGACGCCTCGCGCTCGCGGCTCTACCTGCTCGAGAACACCGACAAGGGGCTGCAGCTGGTGGCCGACTACTACATATCGGTCGGCAAGTCAGGTATCGACAAGGCCACCGAAGGAGACGCGCGCACGCCGCTGGGGGTGTACTACATCACCAGCAGCCTCGACCCGAAGTCGCTGCGCGACTTTTACGGCGCCGGCGCGCTGCCCATCAACTACCCCAACCCCTACGACGTGCGGCGCGGCAAGACTGGCGGCGGCATCTGGCTGCACGGAACCCCGTCGCAGCAGTTTGCCCGCGCGCCGCAGGCAAGCGACGGCTGCGTGGTCATGGCCAATCCCGACCTGAAGCAGCTGCTGCGCAAGGTGCAGATCGGCGCGACTCCGGTGATTACCGCGCGCAGCCTGCAATGGATCTCACCGCCGCAGGCCGAAAAAGAAGCCCGCACCTTCACCAGCACCATCGTCGCCTGGAAAGATGCGCGCGCCAGCGGCAATGAAGCGCTGCTGAAAAAGTTCTATTTAGCGGATTTCCAGCGCAATAGTAATAAAAAATCCCTCGACGGATTTGCAGTTCTCCGCGACGAAGTGGAATACGCCCAAGGCAAGCGTGTCCAGTTCAAGGATGTTTCCTACCTGCATTGGCGGGACGGGGACGACACCATGGTCGCCACCTTCGGCGAGGTATTCGACGGAGAAAAAAGCGGGCGCACGCGCCGCCAATACTGGCTTCGCCAAGGCGGCGATTGGAAGCTTTTTTACGAAGAAGTCTTGGGTTAAGCCGGCGCTAGGCCCTCCTGTCAGTGGGGTTGCACCCCCAAAAATGTGACTTTTTCCCTAGATAAAGCACCAATCTTCGGTGTTACATCTGGCATCACACCGCGGTAGTTACGTAACACGCAGCCCTTTTGTTGCCGTAACGGGCTGCTCTTGTACGTTCCGTTTGCCCGTAACGCACGTCCCACATTCATGGGATACGGCAGAGTTCCCACAGAGGGAAGAATGCGTTCGAGGAGATGCCGCTTCCCTCGGAGCAACAACTTTCACGACTGCGGCAAGAGGCTGGCCGCCTTCGTGCTTGCTCATCCTCACTAGCACATGAAACGCGCCGCCTCGCGGGTTCACCTCCTTGATACACGGAGTTACGCTGTATAACATTCACATTGCCTGCCGTTAGTTAACTTTTTAAAAAGGTGAATCATGTTTAATTCAATTACTCGTTTTTTGCGTGATGAAGAAGGCGCCACCGCAATTGAATACGGAATTATTGCGGGGCTGATCTCGGTTGTGATGATCACGGCCATTACCGGAGATGGCGGAATAGGCGAAAGCCTGGGAACCATCTGGCAGGGCATCAGGACGGCCATCACCCCTGCTACCTGAAGCGCAATGCCAGCAATGACATCGGCTTATTTGATGTGGTTGCTCTTCATTGCCGCCTATGACTTCAGGCAGCGGCGCGTTCCCAACTGGCTTGTGCTCGCAGGAGCCTCATTGGCTCTTGCGGCACTGGCAACAGGAACCGGTCCGATCGGGCAAGACTGGCCTGCCGCATTGCTGGGTGCCGGACTCGCTTTCGGCTTTCTGCTGCTTTTTTATGCACTCCGGGTCATGGGAGCCGGCGACGTGAAGTTCGCTGGAGCTCTCGGCCTCTGGGTAGGCCTTTCGGCCCTGCCCTGCATCTGGCTCATCGGCAGCCTCCTTGCCGGCCTTCACGCCGCGCTTGGGCTGGCTCTAAGGCGCTGGCCCATTGCTCCCCGGCTTTCGCTCGTACTTTTTGGGCCGCTGTCTCCAGCACAGGGCCAGCCCGCGTCGGCGCGGGTCCGGTTTATTCCCTATGCGGCCTACCTTTCTATGGCCGCCGCGGTGTGGATGGTTTGGGGTCGACAGAGCTGATCGCTCCGTCACCACGAGTTGTTCATCAATGACTCTCGAATTGCTCCCTTCTTGACCCGCCGCCCATGATCAATCTCACCAAAATCATCGCCGCCGTCCTTGTGCTCCTGGCCCTCGCGCTCGGCGGCTATGCATGGCTGCTCAGCCGGCAGCCGCCGCCTCCTGTCGTGGCCGCCCCTTCCGCTGCCGCGGCGGGCAAGACCGCGCAGGCGCAGACCTTCCGGGTGGTAGTGGCCGCCAAGCCGCTGCCCGCGGGCCGCGCGATCCCGCCCGATGCACTCCGCGTCGAGCGCCTGACGATCAACCCCGCAGGCGCCTTCCAGGAGACGGCACCGCTTGCGGGCCGTGTTCCCGTCATCGACCTGGGCGAGGGCACGCCGCTCGTCGAAGGGCAACTCGTTTCCGGCCTCGCCCTGCGCGTGGCCGAGGGCGAACGCGCAGTCGCCATCAAGGCCGACGAGGTAATGGGCGTGGGCCACAAGGTCAGGCCCGGCGACTTCGTCGATGTGTTCCTGATGCTGAAGTCCGACGGCAAGGATGTCGACCACAGCCAGGCTCGCCTGCTCCTGTCGCGCAAGCGCGTGCTCGCCTATGGCGGTGCCTCCATCGACGGCATGGCCTCGGGCATGGACAAGAACGGTTCGGCCCAGCAACAGCAGCAGCAACAGGCCTCGCGCGCCGAAGCCGCCCGCACCGCCGTGCTGGCAGTGCCGGTCGACGACGTCAATCGACTGACGATTGCCGAATACAGCGGCCGCCTGGTCCTGGCCTTGCGCAACCCCACCGATATGTCGGAGCCCGACCCGAAGCTTTTTGCCGAGCTGCCCACCGCCCTGCAGCCAGCGCCGCCCAAGGCCGGCGAAGCGCGCAGGCCGCCGCTCGAGGGCCTGGACCGCGCCCAGGCCGGGGTCATGGCGGTCGACTTTGTCACGGGCGGCAAGCCAGTCAACTTGCGAGTGCCAGCAGCTGCAGCAACAGCCGCAGCAGCGCCCACCGCGAACGCGCCTGCCCGCACCGGTGGCTCCCGCGGCGGACTGCAGGTCGAGGTCATTCGCGGCGACCGCAGCGAAACCATCAATTACTGATCAGCAACCAGTGGCACGCACATGCAAGCCACTCACAAGAAAAACACCATGACGATCGCCCACTGCGCGAGAACACCCGGCACGGCCCACCCCCTGCGCCCGACCCTTGCGGTGCTGTGCCTGCTGGCATCGGTCGTCTGGCCGGCGGCACGGGCAGCGGCAGCCGATGCAGAGGCAACGCCTGCGCGCGCCGCGCTTCAGCTGCGCATCGATGCCGGCACGCAAAAGGAATTGCTGATCGGCAAGGGCATCGAGCGCATGGCCATCGCCGACGAAACCGTGGCGGGCGTTGCACTCACCCGCCAATCGCCCAACTTGCCGGCGGCGCGCCTCATCATCACCGGCAAGGCGGCGGGCCGCACCACCCTCATGATCTGGGAAAAGGGCCAAGCCAACGCAACCGTCTATGCGCTTGAAGTACGGCGCCGCGCCTCCACGCTTGCCGGCTCGCTCAACAGCATGGAGGCGCACCAGGAAGCACGCGATGCAGCCATGTCGTCCGGCGGTGAAAAATCGACACTCGTCGATCGCTCCGTGGTCAACGTGCGCAGCAACACCGTGCAGGTCGAGGTCAAGATCGTCGAGTTCAACCGCAGCGTGCTCAAGCAGGCCGGCCTCAACATCTTCAGCACGCGTGCCAATTCGAACGGCTTCAGCTTCGGCGTTCTCACCCCGTCGTCGCTGCGTTCGGCCTCGTTCGGACCTGACGGAGCCATTGCGGCCGACATCAGCAATCCGCTCGCGCAGGCGTTCAGCCTTCTCTTCAACTTCGGCAGGGCCGGCATCGGCCTGAACGTGGGTTTTCTCGAGGGCAACGGCATGGCCCGCGTGCTCGCCGAACCCACGCTGGTGGCCCTGTCGGGGCAGAGCGCAAGCTTTCTGGCCGGCGGCGAACTGCCGGTGCCGGCCCCCCAGGGCCTGGGCACCACGAGCATCGAATACAAGCCCTTCGGCATCGGCCTCACCCTGACGCCCACCGTGCTGTCCAACGAACGCATCGTGCTCAAGGTGGCGCCGGAAGCCAGCGACCTGGACTACACCAACTCGCTCAGCATCGGCGGCGTGGCCGTGCCCGCCATCAGCACCCGGCGCGCCGACACCACAGTGGAACTCGGCGACGGCGAGAGCTTCATCATCGGCGGCCTCGTGAGCCGCACCACCACTTCGAACGCCGACAAGGTCCCGCTGCTTGGCGACATTCCGGTGCTCGGAACCTTCTTCAAGCAGAACAAGTACCAGATGAACGAGAAGGAGCTGGTGATCCTCGTCACGCCGCACCTGGTAAAGCCCATTGCGCGCGGCACCGATCTCGGCCCCTACCTCCCCGGTGGCGCCGAGCAGCGCGACGGTCCCGTCTGGCGGGCGCATCTTCTGGGGCCGGCTTCCGGCACCACTGTTCCGGGCTTCTCACGTTGACTGAAACAAACCCCACAGATCCGGTGGCAGACGCCATGAACGCTCCACGCGACAGTCTTCCCGACCCCGGTGCGGAGACCTACCTCTTCGCATCGCCGAACAGCAGCCACATCACCTGGCTGACCGACGCGCTCGCAGGGCTGGGTACGGTCGTGAACCTTCCTGCCGAGGCCAAGTCGCTGGACGAGCGCATGGCCATGCTCGGCCCGGCGGCAGTCTTTCTCGATTTTTCAGGCGGCCATGCCGCGGCGGCAAGCGAGCTGCACCAGCGCCTCAAGCGCGAATGGCCGACGCTGCCGGTGCTGGCCACCGGCGTATCGGCCGAGCCTGCCTCGATGCTTGCCGCGCTGCGCGCCGGCGTGGACGACTTCGTCGACATGGGCGCACCGCCGGCGGATGCGATCAGCACGCTGCGCAAGCTGCTCGATCGCCAGAGCAGCCTGCCGGGCCGCACGCGCGGACGAACGCTTGCCCTGCTCGGCGCGCGCGCGGGCATCGGCGTGACCACGCTCGCAGCCAGCCTGTCGCTGGTGCTGAAAGATCAGCTCTGCCAAGCGGCGACGCTTCCCGCCGGTGCGCGCAACACGCGCGGCGGCGTTGCGCTGCTCGACCTCGGGCTTCCGGCGCGCGACGGGCTCCTGTATCTCGACACGCAAAGCGGCTTCAGCTTTGTAGACGGTGTACGCAACCTGCGCCGTCTCGACCAGACGCTGCTGCACACCGCGCTGGCCCATCACGCAAGCGGCGTCGCGGTGCTTCCGCTGCCCGCAAGCCTTGCGCAAGTGCGCGAAATATCGCACGCCGATTCAGTGGCGTTGATCAAGCGGCTCGGCGACTTCTTCGATTTCCAGATTGCCGATCTCGGGGGGTTTTCGACCCTCGACTTCGTCGCCCAGACCGTGAAGGCGGCACCGCGCAGCTGGGTCGTGTGCGACCAGAGCATCGGCGCCATCGTTTCGACGGCAACCATGCTCAAGGAGCTGCGCACGCGCGGCGTCGAAACCGAGCGGCTGGCACTCGTGGTCAACAAGTTCGACAGCCACGTGGACCTTTCGGCCAAGGACATCGCCGACCGGCTCGAACTGCCGCTGCACCACGTAGTGCCCGCGCGCAGCGCGCAACTGCTGGCGGCGGCAAGCCGCGGAGAAATGCTGGTGCGCACGGCGCGTGGCGACGCCTATTCGCAAGCCGTGGCCGAGCTGGCGCGCGGCCTGCACCAGGAACTCATTTCCTGCACCGGCCAGCCGCCGGCCAAGGAATCCCGCTGGGCGGCGCGCATGCCGCGGGTGCCGCGGCTTGCCGGCTTCTGGAAAAGCTCTAGTGAAGGTTGAAACGCCCCATGTCCAACGATCTCGAATTTGCCGACGACGACCAGGCGTTCATCAACTCCCAGCAGTTCCAGGACATCAAGAGTTGGACGCATGACCACCTGCTGAGCCGCATCGAAGAACTCGGCGCGGAGTTCGGCCGCTGGTCGCGCGCCTCCATCCAGCAGTTTGTCGAACTCGAGGTCGACAGCTTCGTGCGGCTGCGCCGCGTGCCCATCAACGACCGCGAGATGCAGCTCATCTCCGACGCGCTGACCAAGGAGCTTGCGGGTTTCGGGCCGCTGGAAGACCTGCTCAACGATCCGGCCGTCGAAGACATCCTGATCAACGGCTACCAGAACGTGTACGTCTCGCGCCACGGCATGCTCGAGCGCGAGACGGTGCGCTTTGCCGATGCGGAGCACGTGATGCGCATCGTGCGCCGCATCCTAGCGCCGCTCGGCCGGCGGCTGGACGAATCGAACCCGATGGTCGACGCGCGCCTGCCCGATGGCGGCCGCATCAACGTGATCATCGAGCCGCTGGCGATCGACGGGCTCTCGGTTTCCATTCGCAAGTTCCGCAAGGAGCCGCTCACGCCGGCCGACATGGTCAAGCTCGGCACCTTCGACGCGGGCATGGCGCAGCTGCTCGAGATTGCGGTTCGCGCGCGCTGCAACATTCTTGTGAGCGGCGGCACCAGCTCGGGCAAGACCTCGCTGCTCAACGCGCTGGCCACCTTCATTCCGCCGCGCGAGCGCGTCATCACCATCGAAGACACGGCGGAGCTTTCGCTCGGCACCAGCCACGTGGTGCGGCTCGAAAGCCGGCCGGGCGGATTCGACGGCACCGGCGTGGTGTCCATCCGCGACCTGCTGCGCAACAGCCTGCGCATGCGGCCCGACCGAATCATCGTGGGCGAGGTGCGCGGCGCCGAAGTGATCGAGATGATGCAGGCAATGAACACGGGCCACGAAGGCTCGATGGGCACCATTCACGCCAGTTCTCCGCGCGAATGCCTGTACCGCCTTGAAATGCTCGCGGGCTTTGCGGGCTACCAGGGAAGCGAAGTGAGCCTGCGCCGGCAGATTGCCAATGCCATCGATTTCATCGTGCAGATCGGCCGCCTTTCGAACGGGCAGCGCCGCATCCTTTCACTGAGCGAAGTCACCGGCGTCAACGACAACGTGGTCGCCATGCAGGAGCTCTACCGCTACGAACCCATCACCTCGCCCGATGGCGAGGAGCGCGACCGCTGGGTGTCGCTGGGCATTGCACCGCATTCGCCCAAGATCACGCGCTTTCGCCAGTCGCTGACGCGCGCGGCGCAACAGGGGGACAACAACCGTGCGTGAAATCCTGCTTGCAGTGGCGTGCGTCGCGTTGCTGCTGGCAGCCGCAGGGCTGCTGCTGTGGCAATGGGCCAAGGGCCGCCAGGCACGGCAGCTGGCCGGCCGGCACCTGAAACACCAGATCCAGGTAAGCACAGCCGAAGGCACACCGGTGCCAATGCCGGTGCGGGACCCGGCCAACGACGGCCTCATGACGGGCGTGACCTCGGACCCGTGGCTCAACGCCGATGCGGGCGGCCCGGCCGCGCCACCCGCGGGGCTGCTTGAAAAGGCCCTGCCCGACCGGCTCGCAGGCGTGATTGCCCCACGCACCGCCGCGCTGGGCTTGCTTGCCATCGTGGCAATGGCCGCACTCGCCGGCGTGTTCGGCGGATGGCTGCCGGGTGCGAGCGCGCTTGCGCTGCTGATACTGCTCGCAGCATTCGCGGTCTGGCTCCGGCTGCAAAAGTTTCGCCGCAAGATCGTGAGCCAGCTGCCCGCATACATCGACGCGATGGTGCGGCTGATCACCATCGGCAACTCCACGCAGGCGGCTTTCCAGCTTGCAATTGCCACCACCGAGGCTCCGCTGCGCGGCCAGCTGGAGCGCTCGGCATCGCTGGTGCGCGCGGGCATGGACCTGGATCGCGCCCTGCACCAGACAGCCAGCAATGTGCGCATAGAAGAAATGTTCCTGCTGGCTTCCATTCTTGGCCTGGGCGTGCGCTACGGCGGGCGCTCCGACCTGCTGCTGGAGCGCGTGGGCAATTTCATGCGCGATCGCGAGCAAGCCGAGCATGAGCTGCTCGCGCTTTCGTCCGAAACCCGGCTTTCAGCGTGGATCCTGGGGCTGCTGCCAGTGAGCGTGGGCGTCTTCTTCATCTTCACCAATCCCGGGTACTTCATGGGAATGTGGAACGACGGAACCGGGCGCATCATGGTGCTTTCCGCAGCGGGCTTCCAGCTGTTCGGCGCAGCGCTCCTCTACCGGCTGGCGAAACTCACATGAACGCCACCTCTACCCAGCTGGCAATTGTCAGCCTCGCTTTGCTGGCCTTGGGCCTCATGGCCGGCGCCGGTGCACTGATTGCGGCCGAACTGCGGCGCACACGCAGCGGCAAGGTCATCGGCCGTGCCATCCAGCAGGTCACCACGGCGCCGCAAGGGTCCATGGCTTCCGCCGATGCGACCGACTTGCTCAACGGCTCGACAAAACAGGACCTCGACCTGCCTTTCCACTGGCTCGATTCGCGCCTGGGCCGCGCGCTCGTGGCCAAGGAAGACCGCAACCTCATCGATCAATGCGGCTTTTCGTCGAAGCGTGCCCAGCTGGTTTTTCTGGTGACCCGCATCGTCTTCACGTTCCTTCTTCCGTTTCTTGTGTATGTGCTGTGGAGCGCGGGGCGGCCGCAGCGCACCGTCACCATCGTGCTGGCGGCTGCATTCGTCATCGGATTCATGGCACCCAAATGGGTGCTCGGCCGCTTTGCCGCCACACGCCGCGAGCGGGTGAACCAGGAGCTGCCGCTGTTCATCGACCTGCTCCGCCTTTTGCAAGGCGTGGGGCTGAGCCTGGACCAGAGCCTGCAGATCATGGCCAGTGACTTCTCGCACGTGCTGCGCGTGCTCGGCTACGAGCTGACGCTGGCCAACAACCAGTACAGCCGCGGCCGCAGCCGCGAGCATTCGCTGCAACGCCTTGCAACCCTGCACAAGAACGAAAACCTTCGCGGGCTTGTCTCCTTGCTGGTGCAGGTCGACAAGCACGGCGGTGCCGTGCAGGAGCCGCTGCGCATCTTCAGCGACCGGCTGCGCGAACACCGGCGTTCCGAAATGAAGGAACGCATCGGAAAGATCACGGTGAAGATGACCGCGGTGATGGTGACCACGCTGCTGCCGGCGCTGGTCATCGTTACGGCAGGTCCGGCCTTTCTTGCAATCTTCCGTTCACTGGGAGCCGCCGCCAAATGAAGCCACTCGATTTTTGCGCAAGCCCGCGCCCTGCCTGCCGGTTGCTGGCAATCGCCTGCGCAGCGGCAGCGGCCATCGCGGTGGCCGGCTGCGCCGGCACCAAGGACCAATACGCCGCCAGCGCCGATGCACAGCAGCGCATGGCCGCCGAAGCCGCAGCGGACACCAGGGCGGGCGCGAACGTGGACACGCAGGCCACGTATCTCAAGCTGGTCGAGCAGATGCAGAAAGAAGACCTGTGGTTTGCATCGCTCGCGCACATCGACGCGCTCGAGCAGCGCTGGGGCGTGTCGCCCGAATCGACCCGCACGCGCGCCGAAGCGCTGCGCCAGACCGGACAGGCCGCGCCCGCGGAAGCCACCTACAAGCGCCTGCTGGGCACGCCGCTCGCAAGTTCGGGCTATCGCGGCCTGGGCCTCCTGGCAGGCGCTCGCGGCAACTACGCCGAAGCAGTGCAGCTGCTCGCGCAAGCACAGCGCCGCACGCCGACCGATGCGTTGCTGCTGAGCGACCTTGGCTATGCCTACCTTCGCGCCGGCCAGGCCGAAGAGGCGCGGCTGCCGCTGATGCAGGCCCTGCAGTTGCGCCCCGACAGTGCGCAGGCGCTCGCCAATCTTGCGCTCTACCTGGAAGTGACCAACCAGCGCGACCAGGCAGCTGCCCTGATGGACGCCAACCGCATGCCCCAACCGACACGCCAGGCGGTGCGCGAAGCGGCACTGCAGATGCGCGCATCGGGCGGGTTGCCCGCACCTTCGGCCGGCGTGGCCCCCGAGGCCCGCGGAGAAGCGGTGGTGGTGCCCCTTGCACTCAAGCCGTCTCGATGGGCGGGCGCGGGCGGCGTAAGAACCGCAAGCCAGACGAATCCTTCGGCCTCCGCGCCTGAAGCACCGCTTTACCTGAACTCGACCGCACGAGGTACACCATGAACCACAAGCTCGCTGAGCGGACTGCCCTGCTGCCGCTACGTCTTGCCTTGATTGCCGCACTCTGCTGCATGGGAACAGCTGCCGTGGCCCAGGCGGCACCTCAGCCGCTCGAAGCGCAGAAGACAGAGACACAAAAAGCCGAGGCAAAACAGGCAGACGTACAAGAGGCCGAGGCCGAAGAGTACGAACCGCCGCCGCTGCTCATGGGCGATGCAACCCTGAACCTGCTCGCCTGGCAACGCGGCGGAGAAATCGCCTCGCGCACGCCGCGGCCCATCGCCGGAAGCGTTGCCGGGCGAAGCTATGAGCGCTACATCAAGAGTTTCGAGCATCCGATTCCCGAGCACCTGGGCTCGACGGTAGCCAAGTCGAAGAGCGGCGGCGGTTCCTCTTCAGGCGACCGCTGACCCCGCGCCATCTTCGCCGCGCACCAGGAACCATGACGCAAATACGCACGCACGCCAAACCCGGGCACGCCCAACGCGGCGTGTACGCGATCGAGTTTGCGTTCGTGTTCCTCATCGTCTTTGCGCTGCTCTACGCGGTAATCTGCTACGGCTTCTTGCTGGCCATGCGCATGAGCTTGCAGAACGCGGCGGAAGACGGTGCGCGTGCGGGCCTGCGGTACCAGGCCACGCTGAACAGCCGCAGAACGGAAGCAAGCACCGTTGCGGTCCAGCGCACCGACTGGCTGCCCGCCGGGCTCAAAACCAACCGCAATATCGTCGCGGCAATCTGTACGGCAACAGAAGACACCTGCTCGCAAGCGACGCCGCCATGCGGCCCCGAATGGAACACCCGCTGCCAGATGATGGTGACAGACCGTCACCGGAATCGACCAGCTGTTTCCGGTCTTTCCCGCCTTTGCCCTGCCTGAGCGCATCGCGGGCAAGGCCAGCATGCTGCTCGACGGAAGGTCGTTGTGAGGCCCGGCCGCCCACGGCTCGAAAAGGCCGCTTCCCGCCAACAGCACGGCGTTGCCGCGATCGAGTTCGCGCTCGTGTTCAGCGTTCTGTTTCTCGGCATCTACGGGCTCGTCACCTTCTGCGGCGTTCTCTATGTGCAGCAAGTGGTCTCACGCGCAGCGGAAGACGGCGCAAGAGCCGCGCAAACCTTTCGAAGCGACACGCCGGCCGCCGACCTGCAGGCCAATGTTCGAACAGCCATCTACCGGTCGCTCGCACTCTCGATGATCACCCCTGCTGCAGCAGGCAATGTACCGTCGACAAAAGAGACATGGCTTCGCGCAAAGATGGCGGACATTCCTCCTGAAGTGACTGTTTCGCCTGGGACGATCGCGGTGAAGGTCACTTACCCCTACCGGGCCAATCCGCTGCTGCCGCCGGTTCCGCTTACCGCAAGCTGGATGCCCGAGCGCCTGCTCGGCAAGGCCACCACCGCCAGAGCCCCTTCGTAGACCGATGCGAACGATGCACGCATTCAAACGAAGCACAGCACGGCGGCAAGGCGGGTCGGTGGTCATTACGTCGGCCATTGCGTTGAGCCTGCTTGTCATCGTGCTCGTCGGCGTCGAACTCGGCTACATGTTCTTCGTAAAGCGCGAACTCCAGAAGACGGCCGACCTTGCCGCGCTTGCCGGTGCGCAGGCGCTTGAAGCGGAGAGCTGCACAACCGCAACAGCGGCTGCAATTGCCAATGCGGCGCTCAACCTCCCGCCCGGCCTGGCGGCCATTGCGGCAGACAGTGTGGCGTGCGGCCATTGGGACCCCTTGTCCAGGCCAAGCGCGCCTCACTTTGGCCCGCCGGAGAGCGGCCAGAAACTGAACGCAGTGCGAGTCACCATCAACAGGACGCCGGCGCTGGTGCTTGCAGGCATTCCCGGCAACGCACCCCGGGCCATCGGTGTCGATGCCATCGCGGCCCTGAAGCACCCGCTGGCGGCATTGAGCATTCGCAGCACGCTTCTGAGCGTGGACAGCACGCAGTCGCCCATCCTCAACTCGGTGTTCGGCGGGCTGCTCGGCGGCAGCCTCAACCTCGACGCGGTGGGTTGGAACGGATTGATCAACACCGACCTCAAGCTGCTGGGCTTTCTCGACGAGCTGGCGCTGCAGTTGGGCATTGGCGCCGGCAAGTACGACGAGGTTCTGGCCACCAATGTTTCGGTCGGCACGCTGCTGCAGGCCATGATCAATGCGCTGCAGCGCAGCGGAAGCACGGCCCAGGCGGCTGTGGATGCGCTCACCCTGCTGAGGGTTGCAGCCAATGCCGCTGCGGCCCAGCCGTTGCTGAAGCTGGGTGATCTGCTCGGCGTGCAATCCGGCACCGATGCCGCGGGGCTGGACACCAGCGTCCAGCTTTTTCAGTTGCTGCAGGGCGTGGTCCAGGCGGCCAACGGCAAGAACGGCGTTGCTGCGGATGTGAATCTTGCCGGGGTCACCGCCAGCATCAAGGTGATAGAGCCGCCGCAGTTTTCTGCCGTCGGCAACCCTGAGCTGGCAAAAATCGATCCGCTTGGGCCGAACAAGATCTATGTTCGAACCGCACAGGTTCGAGCACTCGTTTCAACAAACATCGGTGCAGCCGGGCAGCTGCTGACAACGTTGATCAGCGGCCTGTTGAACGCACTGACTTCGCTGACCTCTGCCCTGGTCTCGATCCTTGGTTCCATCATCGACCTGACCCCGCCAGGGAGCTGCGCGGTCATTGCGGTCAATTGCCACACCCCCGCCAAAACCGAAATCGCGGATGTCAAGGCATTGCCGTTGCCCATTCGAATCGACATCAGCATCGACGTTGCCTCGGCGGCAGCCTACGTGACGGACTACGACTGCACCAACAACGCCGACAGGAAGCTCTGGGCAAACGCGACAACCAGTATTGCGACGTTGCGCATCGGAAAAATGGGCACCAGCGCGGCAGATGCAAAGTCCAAGGTTTTTTCATCGTCGTCCCCTCCGCCCACCGTGGAACCCATTCCGCTGATCGACATCGGCACGATCCAGACAAGAAAAACCTGCACCGTTGTGGTCCTCGGAGTGTGCGTTGGCAGTGTGCAAGAGTATTTGCAACCGAACGGCACATGGACCACTCAGAAGGCGACGGCGCAGCGCACGGCTTTTGGTGGCGGGGGCATCGGCCTCGCGGTCAACTCCGGCCCCCTTGGCGGCAGCACCGATTCATTGCTTTTCCATTCCTCCGCGCCCGGGCTCCTGAAAGAACTGGACGACACCGCGGCGCCCGCACAAACGTATCTCTCGACCTCTGCCACGAACAACGTAGCCGGCCTGCTGACCGGCGTCGTCAACGGCCTTCAACTCAATCTGTATGGTCCAAATGCATCGACAGGCTTGCTCGGCGCCATATTGAGCACGACGGATGCAGCCGCCACCGCGGTTTTTTCGTTGCTCAAGACCCTCATCGCGCCTCTCATCTCCTCGGTCGTCAATTCGCTCCTGGGGTCGTTGCTGAACAACCTGGGCATTGATCTTGCCGATGCCGAAGTCGGCGCCCGTCTTTCATGCAAGGCGGGCGCGGAGTTGGTGTACTAACACTCAAGCTATTGTTCCCATGAGCGCTCCCAACTTCGACGAACTCGACCTCTTTGTCTGGGAAGGCAAGGCCGACATCCTCGACCGCATCGCCCGGTGCATGGCGAGCTTCGACGTGGAGGTGATCCGCGCCGACGGCATGCCGCCGCCGCAGCAGGAGCGCGGCACGGCGCTTCGGCCTTCGGTGGCAATCATCAGCGTGACGGTGATAGACGGCGGCGGCCTGGCCCACGCGACCGAACTGCTGCAGGGCATGCCGGTAATCTGGGTGGCAGCGGGGTCGCGCGAGCGCGACTCGCGCACCTATCCGCCCGAATACCTTCACGTTCTGCCGTACGACTTCACCTGCGCAGAGCTGCGCACCATGGTGGCAAAGCTGGTGCGGCAGCTGCGCGCACGCGACATCGCTCCGCAGGCCCCCGACGTGCTGGTGGCACATTCGGACGCGATGAAGTCGCTGCTGGCCGAAGTGGGGGCATTCGCCGATTGCAACCACAGCGTGCTGGTGCGCGGCGAGACCGGTGTGGGCAAGGAGCGCATTGCACAGCAACTGCACCTGGGGCACCAGCACTACAGCAAAGGCGCTTTCGTGGCGGTGAACTGCGGCGCAATTCCCGACGGCCTGTTCGAATCGCTTTTCTTCGGACATACCAAGGGCTCGTTCACCGGCGCCGTGCATGCGCATCGCGGCTATTTCGAGCAGGCCACGGGCGGCACGCTGTTTCTCGACGAGATTGGCGATCTGCCGAAGTACCAGCAGGTCAAGCTGCTGCGCGTGCTGGAAGACAACGCAGTCACGCGCCTCGGTGCCACCGCGCCTGTCCGGGTCGACTTTCGGCTGGTGGCCGCCACCAACCGCAACCTGCGCGAAATGGTGGCAAACGGAGAGTTTCGCGCAGACCTGTTCTACCGGCTTGCGGTGATCGAGCTGCATGTGCCCAGCCTCGAGGAGCGCGGCGAAATCGACAAGATCGCCATCTTCAAGGCGCTGCTCGGCAATGTGCTGGGCGATGAACTCGAGGCCTTGGGTGAAACACCGCACTGGCTGAGCGATGCGGTTGCCGAAACGTACTTTCCTGGCAACGTGCGGCAGTTGCGCAACCTGGCCGAGCGCGTTGGGGTGATTGCGCGGCAGCTGCATTCATGGGACCAGAACCTCATTCAGCGCGCCATTGCACTCACGCGCGGCACGCCGACGCCTTCTGCAAACCCGGCCGAAAGAAACGGGTACGGCGCAGGCGCCAGCGGCATGGCGCCCGACGGCAACGGCGAGCGCAAGGGATGGAACGGCAGCGAGCGCAACCGCATCATTGCGGCGCTGGAGATCAACGACTGGAAGCGCCAGGACACCGCGCAGCACCTGGGCATCAGCCGCAAGGTGCTATGGGAAAAGATGCGCAAGTACCAGATTCTCGACGGAGAGCCGGGCATTCCCGAAGACGCCTGAGCCCTTCGCCTGCTCAGCGCTCTGCCAGGCGTGTGGACCGGCGCAGCGGCGGATTCGATGCAACCGCCGCGGCGCCGCGGTCGACCACCGGTTCGCTCGCGCAGCTTGCGTTGCTCGAGATGCACAGCGCCGTCAGCAGGCCGTCGTCGCTCAGGGCGGGCCGGCTGGGTGGGCCAAAGATGCGATCGATCCATGCGTTGCTTGCGTCAGGGTCGATGCGCAATTCTCCGGTGGTGCGCGCCAGCCGCAGTTCGGAAATGCGCAGGTCGAACACGGCATCGACATAGTCGAACAGCAGGTTGTAGTAGTCCAGTTGCGCGTCGAGCACGGCGGGCAGGGTCTCGCGGCCGAACTCCATCAGGCGGCGCCGGCCGCGAAAGGCCTGGCCTGAAGTGCTCACGGCTTCCATCAACTGGCGCTCGCGCTCGCGGCCGGAAACCGTGCGCGCCCATGAGGCCGACGTGAGCTCCAGCAGGTTGAGCTTCACGCCTTCGAGCTTGGCTTCCTGGTTGGCCACTTCGGCCAGTGCCGACTTCAGGCGCAGCTGCCGGTCGAAGCCGTTGCCGAAGTTCCAGTTGAGCTCGAAGGCCGCGCGCGTCGGGTCTTGCGGCGACACACCGCGCGGGTCCTTGCTCTTGACCAGCACCGCATCCACCGTGGGGTAGATGCTGGCCTCCTGCTGGTCGACAAGCGCCTGGGCTTTCGCAACGCGCCCCTTGGCCTCGGCAATTTCAGTGCTGCGCTCTTCGGCGCGGCGCAGGGCTTCTTCCTGCGACGCAATGCGCCAGAACGCGGGCGCCGCGAGCACGGGCAGCGAGTCGGTGGCGGGCGTGAACTTGAAGTAGGTGTTGAACTTGGCGAGCGCCTCGTCGCGCTGCGCCTGAAAGTCGGATTCGCGCGCGGCAACGCTCGCGCGGCGCGCGGCCGCCATGTTCAGGTCGTTCTCGCCGGCGGCGCCAAGCGCAACACGCCGGGCCTCGGCCTTCGACAACTCGGCCACCACCTCGGTCGACTTGCGCGCGATCTGCTTCTTCAGGTCGAAGCGCTGCACCTGCAGGTAGGCGGTCAACGCATCGAGCACCACTTTTTGCGACGTGGTCACCACCGCTTCGTCGTCGGCCTGGTTGCCGGCCTCGGCCGCGCGCACCGCGGCGTTCATGGCGCCGCCGTCGATCAGGCTCACGCGCGCTTCAGCTGTGAGTACGGTGTAGTTCTCGGTCTTGGCGTTGGCCGCGCCGCTGTTGTAGTTGCCGGACGCGGTGCCCATCTTGAAGCGCGGAAAGCGCGCCTTCTTGGCTGCATCGACGCCGAAGCTGCTGGTGTTGGCTGCCGCCTGCGCGGACTGCACTTCAGGGTATTCCTGCGAGAGCGCGACAAGCGCCTGCTTTACGCGCTGGGCATAGCTTGCGGCACCGATCGACGGAGTGGAAAGGCGCCGCGCCGGAACGAGCTGCGCCGCCTCCTCCTGTGCGATTGCCGCGCCTGGAGGCAGTGCAAAACCGGCGCACAGTGCTGCAAGGAGAACGCTGCGGCCCATGCGGCGCCGGCCTGCCGATTTGCGCGCCCTCATGGTTCGCGGAAGGCTTCGCGCCGCAGCTTGAGCACCGGACGAAGGATGTACCAGATGAACGGATCGGTTCCCACCTTCAGGTCGACCTCGGACTCCATGCCCGCGGTGACGCGGTTGTCCTGGTGCCCGACATAGGCCTGCCCGGTGCCGACCAGGATGCGGTAGTAGGGCGCCGCATTGGCAACGGCCGGATCGCGGTCGGCATCGGCGGCCACCAGCGTGACCTTGCCATCGATTGCACCGTAGCGCAGGTAGTCGTAGGCGGTGATCTTCACGCGCGCCGCCTGCCCCACTTCGACAAAGCCGCGGTCGTTGGGATTCAGGCGCGCCTCGATCATGACCTCGTCCTTGTCGGGCACCACTTCCATGATGGCTTCGCCGGGCTTGATGACCCAACCCGGGCTGGCGCTGCGCAGCCCCTTGACGATGCCGTCCGCGGGCGCCTTGACGATCGTGCGGGAGCGCTGCGTGCGCGCGCGCGCAAGGTCTTCGCTCAGGCTTGCGAATTGGCGTTCCACCGTGGCCAGCTCGTCGGAGGCGCGCCGCCGAAAGCGCCCTTCCGCCTCGGCCATCTTGGCCTGTGCCTCGGCGATGGCGGCGCTGGCCGATATGGCGCCCTGGCGTGCCACCGCGAGTTCGCTTCGCACACCTTCGACCAGCCTGCGCTTTTCGAGCACCTCGACCTGGCCCACCAGTTTTTCGGACAGCAGCTGCTCCGAGATTTCAAGCTCTTTCTGCATCAGTGCCAGCCGGTCGTTCAGCCCCTTTACCTTGGCCTGCTGCTCGAGCTCTTTGCTGCGCGCCTGCTCGAGCCCCGACACCGCGCCGGCCATCACCCCGCGCTGCTCGAGCGCGCGTGCCTCATAGGCACCGGTTTCGCCGTCGAGCACGCTCTCGTCGATGTCCGCCGCAAAGCTGTCGCGCTTGAGCGGCTTGCCGCGGCTCTCTGCAATGAGCCGGATGCGCGTGGCTTGCGTGGCCGCATAGCGCGCAGTGAGCTCTTCAAAATTGAGGCCGCTGCCGCCAAGGTCGATCTCGACAAGCGACTGCCCCTGCTTCACGCGGTCGCCTTCTTTCACCAGCACGTTGCTGACGATGCCGCCTTCCAGATGCTGGATGGACTTGACGCGGTCCGACGGAATCACGCGCCCGGGTGCCACCACCACTGTTTCCATGGGAAAGCCCAGGCCGACGACAGCGAGCACGGCCACAACGCTGCCGATGACCCACTGGCGGCGACGCCCCTCGGGCGAGGCGCGAGCCGCGCGCTTGTGCTCTTCGTCCTGCAGTATCTGCGGCAGATCTGATTTCAAGTCGCGGCTCCCAATTGCAATTGCTCTTCTCTTCCGTTGCCCGGCTCAGGCCATCGAACGGTTCGCGGCTGCAGCTGCGCCCTGCGAATGCGGATGCGCATCGGCCTCCGCGTCTGCCGCAGCCGGATCGCCCAACGCCACCAGCGCCTTCTTGACACCAAAGAGCTTCGGCACCATCACTGCAGCCGTTCCCTGCTCGACATTGCCCTGCCCCGTGACGTGATAGACCACCGTGGCGGCCGAGACGATGCGCAGCGAATGCGTGACGACCACCACGGTGCGCACCTTGGCCACGGCGAGCAGCGTGGCAAGCAAGGTTCGTTCGCTCTGAAAGTCAAGGTCGTTGCTGGGCTCGTCGAGCACCAGCACCGAGGGCTTGCGCAAGAAGCTCATGGCCAGCGCCAGCTTGCGGCGCTCGCCGACCGAAAAACCGGTGCCGCCTTCGCCCACCACGGTGCGGTAACCATCGGGCAGCTTCGAGATGAAGTCGTGCGCGCCCGAGAGCTTGCAGGCCGCCACCACCTGCTCGTCGCTCTGCCCCGGGGCCGTGCGGCGCATGGTGTCGATCAGCGGGCCGCCAAACCAGTACACCTCTTGCGAGAGATAGCTGATCCATCGGGAAAGCTCTTCGCGGCCGAACTGCGACAGGTCGTATTCGCCAATGCTGATGATGCCGCGCGTGGGCGTGTACAGGCCCGAAAGCAGCTTGACCAGCGTCGACTTGCCGGCGCCGTTGCGCCCGACGATCACATGCAGGCCGCCCGGCCCGATGTCGAGATCGACGTTTTCGAGCACCGGCTTCTGCGCGGTTTCCGTGAAGCTGAAGCTCACGTCCTTGAGCGTGACACGGCCCAGCGGCTGCGGCAGCGTCATGCCGCTCGGCGGCTTTTCGACCGGCTCGGCAAGCACTTTCTCGAGCCGCTTTGCGGCCTCTTTGGCGGCGGCCAGCGAACGCCAGCTCGAGACAAGGCCGGCCACCGGCTGCAATGCCTTGAGGGCCAGCATGTTCGAGGCGACCAGGCCGCCCACCGTCATCCACTGCTCCATGACGGAAATAGCGCCCACCGTCACCACGATGACCGAGAAGACCGTCAGCAGCACCGTGGTGCCGTCGCGAGCGGATTCGATCTGGCCGTTCTTGCTGAAGCTTTCGCTCAGCCAGGCGTTGTAGGTCTGGCGCCACATTTCGATGGTGGGACCGTCGTTCGACTGCGTCTTGAGCGTTTCGCGCGCATTGCAGATCTCCGAGGTCATGCGGTCGAGGCCGCGGCCACGTTGCACTTCCTCGACCCGGCCGCTGCGCACCTCGTCGGCCCACCACCACGCCAGAAACGCCATCACGCCAAGAAACAAGGCCACCACCGGCAACACCGGCAATGCAACGATGCCGATCACCACCAGCGCGAAGATCGCCATTGGCAGATCGAAGATCGATTGCGCCAGGCCGCCGGTGACCGTGCCGCGCACGGAAGCCACGTCGCGAAAGAACTGGTGCCATACCGAGGCCGGCCGTGCCTCGAGCGCGCGCAGCGGGCGGTTCAGCATCGAGTTCAGCAACGCGCCAGACACGCCGTGGTCGATGATGGCGCCCGCATTGCGCAGCAGGCGCGAACGCCGCGAGCGCATCCAGAACTCGATGCACAGGAAAAACAGAATGCCGCACACCAGCGCGGCGAGCGTGGAGATGCCGCTGCGCGACAGCACGCGGTCGTACACCTGGAGCAGGAAGATCGACGGCAGCAGACCGAATAGGCTGATGGGCAGCGAGCGCCACGCAGCGCTCTTGACCAAGGGATAAGCGTCGCGAAAGGCCGCGTTCAGGGCGCCCGCATACGGGCTGGCACCCGGCTCTTTGGGTACATCGGCAACCAACTGACTGGGCAAGAGAAACTTGATCATGGGAATGGCCGATCCGTCGGGCAGTGACGCCTCAACGATTATCAACTGTTACCCTTCTGTTACAAGCAATATCTACCCTTGTATGCCGAGGCAGCGCGGCGTTCCTGTGTATTCCTTCACAGCCGGATCGTCGGGCGTGGCGACATCTTTGTTACCGCGCTCCGCATGCACGCAACCTGTGGCTTTTCTGGCAGCGGGACGGGCTTCATCGTCAGGCAGGCCCTTGGTCAGCACCAGTGCGACATTGGCGCACAGCAACATGCAAAGAAGCCAGGCGCCAAGCAGTTGCAGCCAGCCGAGCCACCAGCGGCGCGCAGTTGCCGCCTCTGCCGGTTGATAGTGCAAGGGCTGGTACGCGCTGAATTTCATGGCAATGCTTTCAAAACCCGGGCGAGCCGGGACAGGCCAACGCCTGCGGAACTCTTGGCCAGCACCCAGTCGCCCGGCTGCAGCAGGCCTCCGAGTGCGGTCGACAGGTCGGACACATCGACGAACCAATGCGACCGGACCTTGGTGCGTATGCGTGCATGCAGCGCCCGCATGAGAGGCCCGCACAGCAGCACGCGGTCGGGCTGCGATGCGAGCAGTTCGGGCTCCAGGTCGAGGTGATGCCGCTGCGCGGCGGGGCCCAGCTCCTGCATGTCGCCGAGGATTGCGACGCGCCGGGCCGGTTCGCAGGGGGCCTGCGACAGCAGCTCGAGCGCGGCGCGCATCGAGCTTGGGTTTGCGTCGTAGGTTTCGTCGATCAGCTTGAAGCTGCCGCCGCCGATGTGGATGGTGTGCAGCGCGCCGCGCCCGCCCGGCGGCTCGAAGCGGGCAAAGGGCTCCACGGCCGCGGCGAGCTTCAGGCGCATGGCCTGCAGCGCCGCGAGTACGGCCACGGCGCTCGCGCCCATGTGGCGGCCCGGCGCGTTGAGCCGCAGCTGGAACGGTTCTCCGTAGACAAGCGCCTGAACCTCGCCCTGGCCGAACGCGAGCAGCCGCACGTCGGCATCCTTGTGCTCGCCGTAGGTCACTATCTGCAGCTGCTGCGCCATCGCGGCTTCGGCGAAGGTTGCGAATTCGGGAATGTCGCGGTTCAGCACGGCGCTGTCGCCCGGCGCCATGCCCTGGAAGATGCGGCTGTCCAGGCGCGCGGCAGCTTCCGAGGGACCACGTGCTTTCTGCGATGCCGCCGACAGGCCCGTGACGATCGCCAGCATCGGACGCACCAGTTGCGCCGAGGCGAGCATGTGCGGCGACGCCATCTCAAGCACCCAATACGCGGCATGCCGCGGCATGCAAGTGAGGTTCCATGCAATGCCTGAAGGCAGGCTCACATTGCCTTCGGGCCGGGCCACTTCGCCCCAGACGGCCAACGCATCGGCCAGCATGGCGGCCACGGTGTTGCTGCCGATGCCGCTGCCCAGCACGCCGCAGACGCGGCCGACGAACTCGTTGCGCGCGTGAGCCCCCAGCTCCAGCACGGCCTGCAGCACGTTGGGCACCTGGAGCACGGGCACGCGCTTGTCGAGGTGCGGCGCGGGATCGGTACACAGCACGGCGGCCGCGGGCTGCAACACGCCCTTGAGGGCCACCGCGGCCAACTGCGTCTTCGAAGTGCGCGGCTGGTGCTCGAACACCACGCGGCCCTTGCGCAAGAAAGAGCGCTGCGTCACGCCGGCGGCACGCCAGCCCTCTTCCGGGCGCACGACCCATTCGCCGCCGGTTACGCGCGCCATTTCGCTGGCGGTCCATGCGGCGCCGTCGTCCTTTGCGCTACCGCTGGCGGCGCCGGGCACGGCACGGCGCTCGAGCAGGTAGCGGTGGTAGGCGACAAAGCCCGACACGTACTGCGCCACGTCGTCCACGCGCACGCGGAACGCGTGGTGCCGTATGAAGAACGACCCGGCAACGGCGGCAGGCCGCCGGAAGTACATCGCCATTTCTGGCCAGAAAAAACCGTTGAGCAGGTAGTGCGCGCGGTACTCGAGTGCGCGATGAAACTTTTCGGTTTCGAGCTCTTCGAGCAGGTGCCGCATGGCGGGCATGCCCTCGAGCCGCTGGAGCATCTGCTGCGCGGCAAGCATGAGCGCGAGCAGCGTCGGATACGTGGTCTTGCGGTCGAGCACGAAGTCCAGGTAGCCGGCCACGTTCTGCAGGCCGAAGCGAAAGTACTTTTCTTGCGGGCTCCAGCGCGTGAGCTCGTTGACGCAGCAGCTCAAGCTGTGGTCGTGCGACTGCCAGTGCTGGCTTGCAATGAAATGATCGAAGGCTTTTTCCACCGCTGCGAGCCATCGCGCATCGCGCGTCAGGCCATACAGGCGCAGGAGCCCCAGGGCCGCTTCGCCGTCGTAGTAAATGGCGCGAGAGGCCTGCTTGACTTGCAGGTTGCCTGCATGCAGCACGTGGTTGAAGCGACCCGTGACAACGTCTTGCATCGAGACGATGCCCTGCGCCAGCTTCTCGAGCAATGGCAGCCATTGGCGCGTGTCGGTGGCCTCGCAGTACCTCACCAGTGCGAGCACGCAGGCCGCATTGCCGCTCAGCTTGATCTCTTCATCCGCATCGACCAGGAACGCGGCCTGGCTGCCGTCCGGGAGGGTGTAGCCGCGTATGAGCCAGTTCGCCAGATACCCGAGGGCACGGTCGATGGCGGCGCACAGCTGGTCGCCACCCGTGAGCTCCCACGCCTCGAGCATCGCGTGGAGCACGCTCGCGTGGCGAGTGGCGTCGCTGGCCGGAATGCGGCGGTCGAAACACGGAAAGTAGCCGTAGACAAACCGCCCGTCGCCCTGAACCTGGCGCGCGAGATAGGACGTGCCGCTGCGCACGAGGTCGAGCGCCGACTGCGGGTTGAGCGCGGGCGCCTGGCGCCGCCCCGCATCGAGCCCCGTGCCCACGAGCTTGTGCACCACGCAGTCGGGTTGGCAGAACACACCCGCAGTGGCCAGCAGGTAGACCGGCTGGTCCGCCGGGAGTTCGAGCGTAAGCGTGCGTGCGAAGCGCGCCTGGCCATAGATCTCGAAGTTGCGCGCGTTCACCACCGCATGCGCAATGTTCGAATCGGCATGGAGCATGGCATTGGCGTTGAGCTCCTGCTCGGTGAATGCCGTGCTGAAGTCCTTGTCGAACGCCAGGCCAAGGCGAAAGTAGTTGCGCTTGACGGCAGCCAGCTGGGCCTTGAACTGCGACCAGTCGATCGGGCTTGCGCCTTCTACCCAGTCGATGCGCAGCCACGGCGACACGATGCCGTTTTCGCGCACCCAGCGGGCCATGGCTTTGGCGCCTTCGTGCCATGCGTCCTCGAATTCGGCCGCACGCGTGTGAACCACGTGCGCGCGCTGCGATCCGTCGCTCACCGAGAAGAAAAGCGTGAATGCCGGGTACGGCGCCGGCAATGCCGCGCACACCGGCACCAGGCGCTCGTGGCAGGCATGGAGCTGATCGGAGAAGGACATCATTCGGCCTCGATCGAATACGGGAGACCGATCGCGCCTGTCATGTGCTCTTGCTTTTTTGACGCAGCGGACCGGAAACTCCCCTCGAAGGCATCGCGTTATCCGGATTTCAGCGGTAGCTGAATTCGGCTCGGCGATTGAGTTGGTGACCCTCCTCGGTGGCCTCGGTCGACGCCGGCTTTTCGAGGCCCCAGCTGACGGCCTCGATGCGCTCGGCCGGCACGCCGAGTTGCGTGAGCGCGCGTTGCACGGATTCGGCCCGGCGCTGGCCCAGGGCCAGGTTGTATTCGCGGCCGCCGCGCAAGTCGGTGTGGCCTTCGATGGTCACCTTGCTGCCAGGCCGGCTCCGCAGGAAGTTCGCATGCGCCTCCACAACGCTGCGGTACTGCGCCTTGATGTCGTATCTGTCGAAATCGAAATACACGATCCTTGCCGCGGCGGGGCTCTCCTGCACCGGCGGCGCGGGCGGAGGCGGCTCCACCTTCGCGACCGGTGTGGCCTTGTTCGAGTAGTAGTAGGTCGCGTCTTCGCGTCCGCCCTTGGGCCCTGTTCCGCAGGCGGCAAGGCTTGCCCCCAGTGCGACGACGGCAAGTATCCGGAAAGTGTTTTTCATGTTGGGTCCTTTGTGCGGGGGGCGGGCCGCGAGGCCCGCCCCTGCGCTGTTGTTTTTCTTCTTCTCCTGCTGCTGCCCTTGTTCCTCAGCCCAGCAGGCCGTGCAGGATGTTCGTGACCGGAGTCAGAACGCTGCCGGTGCCGGCCGCCTGGTCGACCAGGCTGGTGATCGGGGTTACGACGTCCGTCACGATCGGAGCGGCGTGCTCGACGGTGTCGACCACGCTGGCGACTGTTTCGACAACCGGCTCAAGCGTCGGGGCCGCACCGGCCAGGATGTCGGTGACGGGTTCGGCCACCTCGGAGACGGCGGCAATCACCGGTTGCAGCACCTCGCCGACCGAGCCTGCCGTGTCGAGCACCGGGTCAAGAATGTTCGCGACCGGGCCGCTGTCGCCCAGCACGCCGCCAAGCAGGCCGCTGTTGCCCAGCAGGCTTCCGACCAGGCCGTCGTCGCCGACAACACCGCTGAGGAGGTCGCCACCCAGGAGGTCTCCACCGAGCAGGTCGCCGCCGAGCAAACCGCCGACGACGCCGTCTTCGCCGAGAACACCGCCCAGCAGGTCGCCGCCGAGAAGGTCACCGCCGACCAAGCCGCCAACGATGCCGTCTTCGCCGAGAACACCGCCCAGAAGGTCACCGCCAAGCAGATCGCCGCCGACCAGGCCGCCGACGATGCCGTCCTCACCGAGCACGCCGCCCAGCAGGTCACCGCCGAGCAGATCGCCGCCGACCAGGCCACCGACGATGCCGTCCTCACCGAGCACGCCACCCAGCAGGTCACCGCCGAGCAGATCGCCGCCGACCAGGCCACCGACGATGCCGTCCTCGCCGAGCACGCCGCCCAGCAGGTCACCGCCAAGCAGATCGCCGCCGACCAGGCCGCCGACGATGCCGTCCTCACCGAGCACGCCGCCCAGCAGGTCACCGCCAAGCAGATCGCCACCGAGGAGGTCGCCACCCAGCAGGCTGCCGACCGGACCTTCGTTGCTCAACAGGCCACCTTCACCCAGCAGGCCACCGCCCAGGCCGTTGTCGCCGAGTACGCCTCCCAGAAGGCCTTGGTCGCCCAGCACTCCATCGAGCGCACCGCCCAGCAGGGCGTCTTCGCCGCCGAGCAAGCCACTCACGGGGCTGTCTGCCAGCAGGCCGCCCACGACGCCGCCGTCGCCGAGCAGGTTGTCCACCAAGCCGTCCTGGCCCAACAGCCCGCCTGTGAGGCCTTCGCTGCCCAGCACGCCGGCGAGTGCGCCATCGCCTCCAAGCAGGCCGCCCACAAGGCCGTCGCCGCCGACCAGCCCGCCGAGTGCGCCATCGTCTCCGAGCAGGCCGCCGACAAGGCCTTCCTCACCCAGGGGGCCGCCAAGCAGGCCACCCAGGAGGCCATCGTCGCCCAGGAGCCCGCCGACCAGGCCATCGCCGCTCGTTGCGCCGCCGAGCAGGCCGCCGACAACGCCGTCTTCAGCAAGCAGTGCGCCCACGGCGCTGTCTTCCGCCAGCAAGCCGCCCACGAGGCCTTCTTCGCTCACCAGGCCAGCCACGAGGCTGTTGTCGCCAAGCAGCCCGTCGACGACGTTCTCGACCACACCGCCGTCGCCCACGAGGTCGTCGATGACGCCGTCCAGGCCGAGCGCGGTGGTCGCGCCGATCAGGATGCCGTTGTCGCCCACAAGGTTGTCCAGGCCGTTTTGCAGCGCGTCGGTCACATGGTCGACCTGGCCGACCAGCGAATCGGTGGCGCCTTCACCAAGCAGGCCGTCGAGCGCCGGGCTGATCGCGCCATTGACGCTGTCGAGCACTGTCTCGGCCACGTTGTCCACGGGGTCGAACTGGTTCGGGTCGTCCCGTGTGAATTCGGAGCCGAGCACCGGCGCAACGATGTCGTCCACCAGGTCGGTCGTCCCGTCGAGGACGCCAGTGACGGGGTCGAGTGAATCGCCCAGGCCGAGGTTGTCGTCCGTCGAGCCGACCACGCCGCTGAGGAGGTTGTCGCCCGGGTTCAGGAGTGCGTCGCCGTCTGCGTCTGCGTCTGCATCTGCATCGGCGTCGGCATCTGCATCTGCATCTGCATCTGCATCTGCATCTGCATCTGCATCTGCATCTGCATCTGCATCTGCATCGGCATCGGCATCGGCATCTGCATCGGCATCGGCATCGGCATCGGCATCGGCGTCTGCGTCTGCGTCTGCATCGGCGTCTGCATCAGCGTCTGCGTCTGCGTCTGCGTCGGCATCTGCATCAGCGTCTGCATCTGCATCTGCATCGGCATCGGCATCGGCATCTGCATCGGCATCTGCATCGGCATCGGCATCTGCATCTGCATCTGCATCTGCATCAGCGTCTGCATCAGCGTCTGCATCAGCGTCTGCATCAGCGTCGGCATCAGCATCAGCATCGGCATCACCGTCCGCATCTGCAT
Source organism: Variovorax sp. 3319 (assembly GCF_031456585.1). Taxonomy (NCBI): domain Bacteria; kingdom Pseudomonadati; phylum Pseudomonadota; class Betaproteobacteria; order Burkholderiales; family Comamonadaceae; genus Variovorax; species Variovorax sp. 3319. The sequence goes on along the minus strand of NZ_JAVDUZ010000002.1, from coordinate 374,029 downwards.
CCGCGTCCGCGTCGGCATCCGCATCGGCATCCGTGTCGCCGCTGCCGACGAGGAACGGAATCGTTCCGCCGTCGCCGCCACCACCACCGCCGAGTGCGGCGCCCAGGCCGGCGGCTCCCAAAGCGCCGAGTGCGAATTCACCCAGGCCGAGGCCGCCGCCTGCGGCGACCTTCTTCGTGACGGCGAGCGCGGCCGCATCGGCATCGCTGTCGGGAGGGGTCACCTGCAGGTCGCCCGAGGCGACGTCCACGTTTACTTGCTCGAGGCCGCCGGGCAGCTTGGTCGAGCCGATCGTGGCATCGGTGCCGCCGGTGAAGACGCCGGCCAGCGGCGCCTTGTTGCTGGCCGAGCCGGGGAACAGCACGTTGGCCTGGCCGCCTTCGGGAACGATCACACGGTCGCCCGCCATCAACGTCTGGTTGCCCTCCACCGGAATGCGGACACCGTCGCGCATCACTGCGACGCCCGGCGTAGCATTGGACAATGTGCCGATGCCGGCAGGCGCCGCGGTTGCGGTGGGCGCCATCGAGCTGGCTGCGGCGGGAGCGCCGAGCGGCATGCTGTTGGCTTGGGCGATGACCACGGGAGCCACGCCACTTGCGGCGAGTCCTTCGGTCGAATTGGTCGATGCTTGGGTTGCGTTCATGGTGGGCCTCTGTGACAAAAGATGCATGTACAGGGGCAACAGGCGTGCCAAATCGTTAACAGTTGTTCGACGGGGCACCTCGCTCGCAGTAAGTCATTGATCTATAACGGGATTTTTTTATTTCTCCGCCATCGGACCACTCAGGAAATCGCGCTCGCCAGCCTCTTTTCGCCGTTCGTTACGTAACGATGTAACGTCGTGCTACCGGAACATCAGGCGTGTTCCGAGCCCTCCACTCGCGGATTCACCCGGCATTTTTCTTCCCCCTTTTCGGCTCCCTCATACAGATATGTTCAATCCCTCCCAGGAAGACGTGCGCCGCTTCTTCTGCGACGTGTACGCAAAGCACCGGCAAGGCTTGCCGATGGAAGCCCTCGAGACGATTGCCGCGGGATGGATCGACGCGCACCCCGAATACCACGAGGACCTGGCCGACGCCGATGCAGCAGTGGCGCGCGTGTACGACGGCTCGAACGGCCGGGAGAACCCGTTCCTGCACCTGTCGATGCATCTTTCGATCAGCGAGCAATGCTCGATCGACCAGCCGCGCGGCATCCGCCAGGCGGTCGAGTTGCTGGCCGCGCGCCGCGGCTCATTGCTCGACGCGCATCACGAGGCCATGGAATGCCTCGGGCAGATGATGTGGGAGAGCCAGCGCGCCGGCCGCCCGCCCGATGGCGACGGCTACGTGGCCTGCGTGCAGCGCCGCGCCACCAAGGACTAGCCGGCCCTTCGGGAAGGCAACGCCCCCTGCTGCTTCGCGCCCTCGCGCAGCAGGGCGGCCATGGCACCTCGCAGGGCGGAAGGCTCGGCCTCGCTGCGCAGCAGCAGGCCCACGGGCTCGTCGGTGCCGGCGGTTTCGATACGCAGCCTGACCAGGCGCTCGTCGGCCAGCTCACCGCGCGCGGCGCCCAGGGGGGTGATCCACACCGCATCGGAAACAGCCAGCAGGCCGCGCGCCACGGCAACGTCGAGCGTCTGCAAGGCATTGGCAGGCAGCGCGAGGCCACGCGCAGACAAGAAGCTTTCGGTGTTGTGGCGGGGAATCGTGCCCTCGCCGTACACCACCAGCGGGTAGCCGAGCACTGCCTGAACCGACACGGCCCGGGTGGGCCGCGCCGAAAGGGGGTGGCCGGCGCGCACGGCAAACACCAGCGGCTCGGTGTAGAGCAGCTCGAAGCTGAGCCCGCCCATCAGGCGCGGATCGCTCATGCGGCCGACCACCAGGTCGAGTTCGCCGGCGCGCAGCTCGTCGAGCAGCACCGGGTTGGCTGCACTCTTCACCACCACCTGCACTGCGGGCCAGCGGTCGCGAAAGCGCGCGAGCGCCACAGGCAGCAAGGCCGGCGCCACGCTCGGCAGCGCGCCGATGCGCAGCCGCTCGACGCGCTCACCCGAGGCGGGCGCCACGGCTTGGGCGCTGGCGTCGAGCGCCTCGAGCACGCGCAGCGCATGGGCCAGCAACTGCTCGCCGGCGGGCGCGAGCCCCTGAACGCCGCGCCGGCCGGCCTTGCTCCGCTCGACCAGGCGCGTGCCTACGATGGATTCAAGCTCTGAAAGCGTCTTGGAAACAGCCGGCTGGCTCAGCGAAAGCCGCTCGGCGGCACGCGCCAGATGGCGTTCTTGCGCCACGGCGACAAGGCAACGCAAGTGGCGCAGCTGCACGTTGCGCACAAAGTCCTGGCGAAGATCGGCTGCGTTTTTCAATTACCGGTGGTTATTCAAAACGAATCAATCTTCAATTTACATCATCGAACGGGACTTCTAAAGTTCGGGTTCCGGATTCGATCCGTCCCCCACGACAGGAGACAACGACATGTTGACCAAAACGAAGGCCTCCTCGGCCGTCCTCACGCCGCGCGACTGGGAGGCACACCCCTCTTATGTCTACCCCGGCTACAAGTCCACCGTGAAGCGGGGCCCGCAAAAGCCGCTGGTGCCGCTGAAGGCCTCGCTGGGCGAACTGCAGCAGCCGGTCTATGGCCACGACAGCATCGGCGAGTTCGACCACGACCTGACGCGCAACGCCCGCAAGAACGGCGAGCCGCTGGGCGAACGCATGATCCTGACCGGCCAGGTGCTCGACGAACGCCGCCGCCCGGTGGCCAATACGCTGGTCGAGCTGTGGCAGGCCAACGCATCGGGCCGCTACGTGCACAAGGTCGACCAGCACGACGCACCGCTCGACCCCAACTTTCTGGGCGCCGGCCGCTGCCTGACGGACAGCGAAGGCCGCTATCGCTTTCTCACCATCAAGCCCGGCGCGTACCCGTGGGGCAACCATCCGAACGCCTGGCGTCCGCAGCACATTCACCTGTCGCTTTTCGGCCAGAGCTTTGCGAGCCGCCTGGTCACGCAGATGTACTTTCCCGGCGATCCGCTGCTGCAGTACGACCCCATGGTCACCGGCACGCCCGAGCGCTACCGCAACCGCCTGATTGCCGACTTCAGCCTCGACATCACCGAAGAGGGCTACGCGCTGGGCTACCAGTTCGACATCGTGCTGCGCGGCGCCGACGAAACGCCGTTCGAGAACCGCTGAAAGGATTTCCCATGCCATTGATGACCGCCCAGGAAGCCGACTTCGGCCAGACCCCTTCCCAGACCGTGGGCCCCTACTTCGCCTACGGCCTTACCGCGACGCAGTACGGCTACGACTTCAACCAGCCCTTCGACGCCGCCGTGGCGCTGGACAACGCCCGAGGCGAGCGCATTCGCCTCGAAGGCCGCGTGCTCGACGGCGACGGCAACCCGATTGGCGACGCGCTGGTCGAAATCAGCCAGGCAGACGGCGAAGGCCATTACCCGCAAACCCCGGCCGAGGCCAGCGAAATGGGCTTTCGCGCCTTCGGACGCGCCGGCACGGGCACCGATCCGCAGAACCGCTTCTTGTTCCACACCGTGAAGCCGGGCGCTGAAACACTGGGCGAAGCCCCGCACATCAACGTGATCGTGCTGATGCGCGGCCTGCTGCTGCATGCGTTCACGCGCGTGTATTTCAGCGACGAGGCCGAAGCCAATGCGAAAGACGCCGTGCTGGCGAGCGTGCCGGCCGAGCGCCGCCACACGCTGATTGCCGAGCGCGTGGAGCGCGGCGGCGCGGTGAGCTACCGCATCGACATCCGCATGCAGGGCGCAGACGAAACGGTGTTCTTCGACGTCTGACCCAAGACGAACCCGCCAGACGCAGAAAAGCCCGCTCGAAGCGGGCTTTTTCTTGTGCGCGGCAGCCGGGTTGCGCTGCCAGGCCTGGCTGGTTACTGGCCGCCGCTGCGGTGCAGGCGCGATTCCGGCACCGTCTTGAGCTCGCCGGGCAGCGTGCTGATGTAGTTGGCGAGCGTCTTGAGTTCGGCGTTGGTGAACTTCTTGGGCTCGACCTGCTGCGCCATGACGGCGTTCGAACGGCCCAGGTGCAGGTTGTTCTTGACGCGGTACGACTTGAGCGCGACGAAGAGGTAATCGGCATGCTGGCCGGCCAGCTTGGGCACGGTGCCATCGTTCGGCGTATTGAAGTTGGCGCCGTGGCACTTGGTGCAGCTGTTGTCCTTGTCGCGCGACACCAGGGCCTGGATGTTTTCAGGCATTGGCTTGGCCATTTCGGCCGGGGGCGCGTCGCCTTCCTTCAGGCCCAGCTGGCTGTAGTAGGCGGCCACGTCGGCAATGTCCTGCTCGCTCAGGCTGTCGGCAATGGCGCGCATGGTGGGGTGCTTGCGGTCGCCGCCCTTGTAGGCGGTGAGCGCGGCAGTGATGTAGCTGGCGCTCTGGCCGGCAATCATCGGAACCTTGTGGATCTCCGGAAAGCTGGCCTGGTAGCCGATGATGCCGTGGCAGCCCACGCACATTGCCACCTTCTTGGAACCGTCCTGGGCCTTGCCCGTGACTTGCTGGGCTTGCGCCGAGACCGTCACGCAAGCGACAGCGAAGGCAAACATCGTGGTCAACAACTTGTTCATTTTGCGCGCACAATCTCGTGGAGATACAGTTTTTCGAATCAACATTCGATTATATGCAAGGGTCTTGCAAGACCCCCGGCAAGCCGCCCAAGAGGTTGCGCGAACCGGATCGAGTGTGTTCTTTTCTCCACCCTGCCTTCTCCACCTGCTTCCTGTCCACTCATGAAATTCAAGGGCTCAGACAACTACGTTGCCACTCAGGACCTGATGCTGGCAGTCAATGCCGCCATCACCCTCAAGCGCCCGCTGCTCGTCAAGGGCGAGCCCGGCACCGGCAAGACCATGCTGGCGGAAGAAGTGGCCGAATCGCTCGGGCTGCCGCTCCTGCAGTGGCACATCAAATCGACCACCAAGGCGCAGCAGGGCCTGTACGAATACGACGCTGTGAGCCGCCTGCGCGACTCGCAACTCAAGGACGTGGACGGCGGCGAGCGCGTCAAGGACATCCAGAACTACATCGTCAAGGGCGTGCTCTGGCAGGCCTTCACGGCCGACCAGCCGGTGGCGCTCCTCATCGACGAGATCGACAAGGCGGACATCGAGTTTCCGAACGACCTGCTGCGAGAAATCGACCGCATGGAGTTCTACTGCTACGAAACGCGCGAACTCATCCGCGCCAAGCACCGGCCGGTGGTGTTCATCACCTCCAACAACGAGAAAGAACTGCCCGACGCCTTCCTGCGCCGCTGCTTCTTCCACTACATCAAGTTCCCAGATGCCGAGACGATGAAGCACATTGTCGCGGTGCACTTTCCCGGCCTGAAGCAAGAGCTGCTCACGGCCGCAATGAAGACGTTCTACGACGTGCGCAACCTGCCCGGCCTGAAGAAGAAGCCTTCCACCTCCGAACTGCTCGACTGGCTCAAGCTGCTGGTGGCCGAGGACATTCCGCTCGAAGCCCTGCAGAGCAAGGACGACAAAGTTGCGGTGCCACCCCTGGTGGGCGCCCTGCTCAAGAACGAGCAAGACGTGACGCTGTTCGAAAAGCTCGTCTTCATGCAGCGAAATAACCGATGAGTCCCCGCCCGGCCGCTTCGAAGGGGATTCGCACCGCAGTGCGAAGCACGGAGGTTTCCCTGTGAGCGAGCCACAGGCGCCGCATCCGGTGGGCCAGCTGCTCAAGCTGGGCGTTGCGCAGGCCGTGCTGTTTGTGGCCGGTGCACTGCTTGGCCGCTGGATCGGCCTGCAACTGGGGCTCGATGCCTTCGGCGCCAACGGCTATGGCAACCGGGAGATCTTCGGCATTCTGCTGATCGGCCTGGGCGGCGGCGGCGGCGTGCAACTGGCGCGCGCCTGGTACGACCGCAAGTACGGCAAGCCGCAGCGCTGAAAAAATCAACCGAGAAGGGTGTCTGCAAGATGGCGTTCGTCGAACCTGTCACGCTGAAGGCACGCGACCTGGCCCTGGTGCCGCTGTCGCTTGCCCATGAAGAGGGCCTGCGCGCCGCCGCGGCCGACGGCGAGCTCTGGAAGCTGCGCGTCACCTCCGTGCCCGAGCCGCACGAAACCCGTGCCTACATCGAAACTGCCCTGCAGGGCCGCGAAGCCGGCCACCGCTTTGCGTTTGCCGTGACCGAGGCCGAAACCGGCACCGTGCTCGGCAGCACCAGCTTTCACGACATCCTGCCGGCCGTGAAGCGCGTGGAGATCGGCTACACCTGGTACGCCAGGCGCTGCCAGCGCACGCACGTCAACACCACCTGCAAGCTGCTCATGCTGACGCACGCCTTCGATACCCTCGGCTGCAACGTGGTGGGCTGGCGCACCGACAATTTCAACTTTGCTTCGCAGCAAGCCATCGAGCGGCTCGGCGCCAGGAAGGACGGCGTGATTCGCGGGCACGCAATGCGCCGCGACGGAACGATCCGCGACACGGTGATGTACAGCCTGCGCTCGGGCGAGTGGCCCGAGGTGAAGGCACAGTTGCTTTACCTGCTCGACAAGCCGCGAAGCTGAAGAAAAGCTCAAGGAAAGAAAAGCCCGCCATGCTGATCGATTTCTTCTACACGCTGCGCTCGGCCAAGCTGCCGGTGTCGGTCAAGGAATACCTCACGCTGCTCGAGGCGCTGCAGGCCGACGTGGTGGGGCCTAATTCCGACGGCGCCTACGGCATCGACGACTTCTACTATCTCTCGCGCACCGCGCTCGTCAAGGACGAGAAGCACTACGACAAGTTCGACCGCGCCTTTGCCGCCTACTTCAAGGGCGTCGAAATGCTGGCCGACTTCACCAAGGAAGTGCCGCTCGACTGGCTGCGCAAGACGCTGGAGCGGGAGTTCACCGCCGAGGAAAAAGCCAAGATCGAGAAGATGGGCTGGGACGAACTCATGGAAACGCTCAAGAAGCGCTTCGAAGAGCAGAAAGAACGCCATGAGGGCGGCAACAAGTGGATCGGCACGGGCGGCACCTCGCCTTTCGGCCACGGCGGCTACAACCCGCAGGGCATTCGCATCGGCGGCGCGGGCAAGAACAAGAGCGCCGTGAAGGTGTGGGACCAGCGCGCCTACAAGGACTACGACGACAGCCAGGAGCTGGGCACGCGCAACATCAAGGTGGCGCTGCGGCGGCTGCGCAAGTTTGCGCGCGAAGGCCACGACGAAGAGCTGGACCTGGACGACACCATCCACTCCACCGCGGCCAATGCCGGCTACCTCGACATCAAGATGCGGCCGGAGCGCCACAACAACGTGAAGGTGCTGCTGCTGATGGACGTGGGCGGCACCATGGACGAGCACATCCAGCGGGTGGAAGAGCTGTTCTCGGCCGTGAAGACCGAGTTCAAGCACCTGGAGTTCTATTACTTCCACAACTGCGTGTACGACTTCATGTGGAAGAACAACAAGCGCCGCTTCTCCGAGAAGTTCGCAACCTGGGACATCCTGCGCAAGTACAACAAGGACTACAAGCTCATCTTCGTCGGCGACGCGACCATGAGCCCCTACGAAATCCTGCAGCCCGGCGGCAGCGTTGAATACAACAACGAGGAAGCCGGCGCCGAGTGGGTCCAGCGCCTGACGCATGCGTTTCCGAAGTTCGCCTGGATCAACCCCGAGCCGCAAGGCGTATGGCAATACCGCCAGAGCATTGCCGTCATGCAGCAGCTCATGTCCAACCGCATGTACCCACTGACACTGCGCGGCCTCGAAGAAGCCATGCGAATGCTTTCGAAGTAAGCGGGGGTGGGTGGGGCGAACCTGTTTCCGGATGCTTCTGGAGCGCGCTCGCCATGCTGTCAAAATCCGCCCATGTTCAGGGTGGTCCAAGTCTTTGCGCCGGCATGGTTGCCGGCTTTGCTTTTTTGCGGCGTCCTGCTTTTGCAGGGATGCAGCCTGCTGCCCAAGAAAGACACAACCAAGGACTCCCCTCCCCCGGTGCTGGTGCGCAGCGGCGACACCGCGGCCACAAGCGCTGACGAAAGTAAAAAGGAAGGCGAGAAGCGCGGCCGGCGCGATGCCTTCACGGTAGATGTTCGCGGCCCTGCCGCGGTTCGCGAATATCTCTCGCTGCACCTGGACATCCAGCGCTACCGAACGCTCGACGACCTGGGCGCCACGGAGATCTCGCGGCTCATGGTGGCGGCCGAAGCCAATGCCCGCGAGCTGCTCGGCACGCTGGGCTACTTCACGCCCACGCTTACGCTGGAGCTCAACGAAACGCCGGCCAGCACAAAGGCCCCGCGCGAGATCGTCATTACCGTAGAGCCCGGCGAGCTCACCCGCGTGAGCACCGTGCAAATCAGCTACGGCGGCCAGATTGCCAGCGACCCCACCGCCGAGGCACAGCGCGATTCGATCCGCACTGCCTGGGCACTGCGGGCGGGCCAGCCCTTCACCCAGCAAGGCTGGGACAACGCCAAGAACACCGCCTTGCGCAGCCTCACGGCCAAGCGCTTTCCCACCGGCAGCATCGAAATGAGCCACGCCGAGGTCGATGCGGACCGGCAGGAGGTGCGGCTCAGCGTCACCTATCAATCGGGCCCTGCCTACCGCTTCGGCCCGCTCGTGCTGCGCGGCGTCGAGCGCTACGACGCCGACGGCGCGCGCCGCATTGCGCAGCTTCCCACCGGCACCGACTACGACCAGCAGAAGCTGCTCGATGCCCAGCAGCGCCTGGCGAGCAGCGGCTACTACGACTCGGTTTTTCTTACCCTCGACACCGAAAGCGGCACGCCGCTCGCCGCCCCCGTGATCGCGCAATTGCGCGAAGCCCCCATGCAGAAGGTGGTGCTCGGCGCCGGCTTCACCACCGACAACGGGCCGCGCCTTTCCGTCGACCACATCCACAACCGCCTGCCCCTGCTCGGCTGGCGCGCGGTGTCGCGCCTGTCTATCGACCGGGACACCAAGTTGCTGGGCACCGAGTGGAACGCGATTCCCGACGACACCGGATGGCGCTGGTTTGCGGGCGCCGAACTCAAGAGCGAAACCTCGGGCAGCTATGTGGTCGACAGCGGCCGCGTGCGCAGCGGGCGCAACAAGTCGGGCGGCCACATCGACCGCAGCTACTTCCTGCAATACGACTACGCGCAGAACCGCGGCACCAACGCGCCGCCCTCGGCCTCCGCCGTGACTGCCAACTGGGGCTGGACCGGCCGCTACTTCGACGACAACGCTGCACCCACCCGCGGCTATGGCCTGGCGCTCGAGCTGGCCGCGGGCTACACGCTGACGGGCGAGCAACTGCCTTTCACGCGCACCTATGCGCGCTGGCTAGGCGTGCTGCCCCTAGGCTTTGCGAACGGACAGGACGCCGCCACGCTGGCACGCCGCAGCCGGCTCCAGCTGCGGGCCGAAGCCGGCGCGGTGGCCGCCAAGGAGAGCGCGCAGATTCCCTCCACGCTGATGTTCCTGACCGGCGGCGACACCACGGTGCGCGGCTACAGCTACCGCCAGATAGGCACCGTGCGCAGCGACGGCCAGATCGTGGCGGGCCGCTACCTGGGCGTGATGAGCCTCGAATGGCAACGGCCCTTTGTCTACAACGACAAGCTCACCGAGTGGGAAAGCACCGTCTTCGTCGATGCGGGCGCCGTGGCCGACAAGCCCGGAGAACTCAAGCCCAAGGTTGGCGTGGGCGTGGGCGCGCGCTGGCGCAGCCCGGTGGGACCGGTGCAGGCCGACCTTGCCTATGGCGTGGACACGAAGAAGTTCCGCCTTCACTTCCGCCTGGGCTTCACCTTCTGACAAAACGCGCATCGATGCAGACTGACGCCGAACACCAGCCCGAGAAGGCACAGCCGCGCGCCCGGCGCTCACGCACGCGCCGGGTGCTGCGCGGGCTGGGCTGGACTGCCGCGGGCCTGCTTGCGCTGGTGCTTGTGCTCGGTGCGGGCGCGTGGTGGTGGATCGGCTCCAACCAGTCGCTGGCCTTTGCGCTTGCCAAGGCCGCGCGCTACCTGCCCGCCGGACAAACACTCGAAAGCCGCGACGTGACCGGATCGCTGCGCACCGGTGGGCGCATTGGCTGGCTGCGCTGGCAAAGCGAGAAGCTGGCTGTCGAGGTGCATGAGGCTGACATCGGCTGGCAACTGGCACCGCTCTTCAAGCGCAAGGTGCAACTCGGCGAGGTGCATGCGGCACGGCTCCTCATCGAAAAGCGCGGCCCGCCGAGCGACACGCCCACCGAGCCGCTCGAGCAGCTTGCGCTGCCCATCGAGGTCGATGTGCCGTTTCGCATCGACGAGCTGCGCTGGGCCGGCCCACCCGCGCTCCAGGCCAACCAGCTTGCCGGGAGCTACCGCTACACCGGCGCCGAACATCAGCTGGAGGTGAAGGGCGTCGACATTGCCGAAGGCCACTACAGCGCACGCGTAAAGCTGCAGGGCCCCGCACCCATGGCGCTGGACGCCGCGCTGAACGGCCGCGTGAAAGCCCCGCTGGCGGAAGGCCGCAGCATCGACGTGCTGGCCCAGGCAGCCATCAAGGGCAACCTTGCCGGCACCGATGCACGGCTGCAGATAGCCGCCGAGCTGAAGCCGGCCGAGCCCGCCGCGGAAGACCCGATGGAAGCCAGGCTGCAAGCCAACATTGCACCTTGGCTGCCGCAGCCCGTCATCGATGCCAAGGCCGATCTTCGCAACGTGGATGCGGCCGCGCTATGGCCCGACGCACCGCGCACCCGCCTTACCGGCACGGTCGAGCTCCAGCCCGATCCGGCCACCGGTCCGGCCGCCTGGCAAGCCTCGGCCAGCATCCGCAATGCGTTACCCGGACCTTGGGACAAGGGCGCGCTTCCACTCGAGCAGGTCGAGGCGCGCGTAGGCTTCGACGGCACCAACTGGACGATTCCGGAGGCCGTGGTGCGCGCGGGTGGCGGCCGCATTGAAGCAGAGGGCCGCTGGAGCCCCGCCCCTGCGCCATGGCAAGTGCGCGCAACTGTGCGCGGTGTGCGCGCCGGCCTGCTGCACAGCGAGTTGTCGGGCGCACCCATCAACGGCACGGCCACCGCGCAGCAGCGCGAAGACACCATCGGCTTCGACCTGGCGCTGCGGGCTGAGGGCGGCGCCGGCAGCAAGGCGATGCCCGGCTTCGGCCTCGACCGCGCGGTTGCGCAGGGCCAATGGAAAAACCAGGTGCTCGACTTGCGAACGCTGCGCCTGGAGGCCGAAGGCGCCAGCATTGCCGGCAAGCTGCAGGTGCGCGTGGCCGAACAGGCTGCGAGCGGCAAGCTCGAGCTGGCCTTGCCGGGCGGCGGTGCGGAGCTCGAAGGCCGCATCGCGCCGGCCCAGGGGAGTGGCGACATCAAGGCGCGCATCGACGATGCCGACGCCGTGCAGCGCTGGATCGAAGGCCTGCCCGAACTGTCCAACGTGTTCGCGGGCAAGACGGCCAAGGGCTCCGCGCGGCTGGACGCCAGCTGGCAAGGCGGCTGGCAGACCATTCAGCGCCGCCTCGAGAACCCCGGTGCGCCGGCCCAGCGCGGCGCGGCAGAGCCGAGCATCAAGGCCACGCTCGGCGTGCCGCGCCTCGAACTGCGCATGGCGGCGGCCAATGCCAATGCCAATGCCAATGCTGCAGCAACCACGGTTCAATTGAAGGACGTTCGCGCCAACCTCGACGGCAGCCTCGCGCAGGCCACGCTTGCGCTGCAGGGTGAGGCCACCACCGGCACGCAAAAGCTCACGCTCGACACCCGCGCGAACGGTGGCCTTGCGGGGCCCAACCAATGGCGCGCCACACTCGCCAGCCTGCGCGTGCAAGCACAAGACACCGCGCGGGCCAGCACGGCTGCTGCGGGTGCTGCCGCGGCGCCATGGACGCTGGAGCTTGGCCGCGAAGTCGCCGCCACCATCAAGACCAGCGGAAGCGGCGCCACCAGCCGCCTCGACCTCGAAGCCTCCGCGGCCACTGCCACCCTGCGTGGGCCGGCCCCCGGCACCGTTCGCATCGAATGGCAGCCGCTGCGCTTCAGCCGAAGCGGCGTGGCGCCCAACCAGGCTTTTCGCGTGCAGTCCAAGGGCAAGCTGCAGGGCCTTCCGATGGCATGGGCCGAGGCTTTCGGCGCGAGCGCCACCTTCAATGAACTGGGCGTGAGCGGCGACCTGATGTTCGATGGCGACTGGGACATAGACGCCGGCGACACGCTGCGGGCCCAGGCGCGGCTGGCACGGCAGAGCGGCGACATCCGGGTGCAGGCGGGCGAAGCAGCCTTGGTGACGCGCATCACGAGCCGCGGCACAGGCACGGCGAGCGAGCGCACGATGAACTCCGCCACCGCCACCGCCACCGCCGGCGCAGAGGCACCCAGCACGCCCGCAGGCCTGCGGCAGGCCGAGCTGCGGCTCGACGCACAAGGCGATGCCGTGCGCGCCACACTGGCATGGGACAGCGAGCGCGCCGGAAAGATCAATGCCGACCTCAACACGCGCATGCAGCAACGCGCGAACGGCTGGCAATGGGCGGCCGATGCGCCGCTGGCCGGCAACATCAAGGCGGCGCTGCCCAACCTCGGCGTGTGGTCGATGCTCGCACCGCCCGGCTGGCGCGTGGCAGGCACGCTCGATGCAGACGCCGTTCTGGCAGGCAACCGAGCGGCACCGCGCTGGAACGGCACGCTGGGCGCCGACAAGCTCGCGCTGCGCGCCCCCGTCGAAGGGTTGGACCTGCGCGACGGCCGCCTGCGCGCCACGCTGAGCGGCACGCGCGTCGAGATCACCGAGTTCACGCTCAAGGGTGGCGCGGGCAGCACCGCGCGCATAGCGGGCCAGAGCGGCAACCGCAGCACCGCGGCCAGCGAGGCGGCCGTCGACGGCGGCTCGCTCACGGCGCGCGGCGACATCGGCTGGGGCGCGGCCGGCGCACCGGGCTCATCCGGCACCGGCATTCGCATGGCACTGCAAGCCGACCTGCGTGCGCTGCGCGTGCTGGTTCGCACCGACCGGCAAGTCACGCTCTCGGGCAACCTGCAGGCACGGCTCGACAACGGCCAGTTCAATGTGCGCGGCAAGCTCAAGACCGACCGCGCCGTGATCATCCTGCCCGACGAGACCGCACCCAGCCTGGGCTCCGACGTGGTCGTGCGCTCCGCCGCCAAGGACCGCGAAGCGGCCGAACAGGCCCAGCGCGATGCGGCGCGCAACGAGGCCCAAGCCGCCAAGCCGCAAACGGCAAAGCCGCCCGACATCGTGGTGAACTTCGACCTGGGCGACGACTTCGCCGTGCAGGGCCGCGGCATCACGACCCGGCTCGAAGGCGACCTGGAAATCAGAAGCAACCGGCTCAATGCGCCGCCGCGCATCACCGGCGAGGTCAGAACCGTCAAGGGCCAGTACCGCGCCTACGGACAGCAACTCGACGTGGAAACAGGCCTCGCGCGCTTCAACGGTCCGTTCGACAATCCGTCGCTCGACATCCTGGCCATCCGGCCCAACATCTCGCAGCGCGCCGGCGTGCAGATCACGGGCACCGCGCAGTCGCCGCGCGTCAAGCTCTATTCCGAGCCCGCCTTGTCCGATGCGGAAACCCTCTCGTGGGTGGTGCTGGGCCGTGCTTCGGCCACCAGCGGGGGCGAGTCGGCGTTGCTGCAGCAGGCAGCGCTCGCGCTCATCGGCCATGTCAGCAAGAGTGGCAGCGGCGGCAGCCTGGCGAGCCGCTTCGGACTGGACGAACTCGGCTTCAAGGGGCCGGGCAACGGCGGCGACCTGCGCGAGTCGGCGGTGACGCTCGGCAAGCGGCTCTCGAAGGATTTCTACCTCACCTACGAGCGCAGCGTGGGCGGCACCTTCGGCACCCTCTTCATCTTCTACGACCTGACGCAGCGGCTCACGTTGCGCGGGCAGGCCGGGCAAACCAGCGGGCTCGACCTGATCTACACGCTGAAGTACGACTGAGGTCCGGGTCTGCCGCCTTGACCGCGGCAATACCCCGGGATAAGAATCATCGGCGCCCTCCAATACAAGGAACGACGATGCACGATGATGGAGACAAGGGCGAGTGTTCCCCGCTGGACCGTCAGAAGTACGACCCTCCCGGGTACTCGCGAACCACGTTCTTGCGCAACGCACTCCAGTGCGTGATTGCAGCCATTGCAGCAGGCGCCGCGCTGGCGTCCATTCCCTATTGGGGCGGCGATGACTTTCCGCTGATGAGCCTGATCATCTACGTGGCCGGCATGGTGTTCATTGCAATGCCGCTGTGCCTTTACTACGAATCGCTGCTCCAGTCGCACCAGGAGCGCGTGGAGCATGCAAGGCACACGCTCACTCCCACCTAGTCTGCATCGGCGGGCTTGGTCTTCACCACCTGCCTGAGGCCCTGCAGCGCGGGTTCGACAATGGCGGCGTCCGCGCCCACCGCATACACCGCATAGGCCGGGTAAAGAAACTCCGGCGTGTTGGGCACACGGCGCAGCCGGCCCGATTCAAGATGGCTGCGCACCACGTCGTGCCTGAAGTAGCCTGTGCCGCCCGCAGCCAGCAGGTACTCGCGGCCGAGCGGCCCGAGCCCCGCCATTACCGCGGCATTCGATAGCTCCGGAAAAGCAAGGCCGTGCTGCGCCGCGAACTCCGGGCCCCAGTCCACGTACACATAGTCTGCGGGCTTGGGAAGGCGCGGGCGTTGTGCGGTGGTCACCATCACGAGCTTCTCTTCGATCAGCAACTCCACGCGCAGCCCGGGCCGCTGCTGCGGCGCGTAGGCAATGGCAATGTCGAGCACGCCGGCCGCCACCTTGTCGAGCAGGTCGTGCGGAAAGCCGACTTCAGTGCGAATGGCCAGGTGCGGCGCGGCAGTGCGCATCCACAGCAGCCACTGCAGCAGCAGCGGGTCCCAAAGGCTGATCTCGCAGCCGATGGCGAGCACGGCGCGGCTGCCGCTTGGCACCGCCACCTGATGGCGCGCGCGCTCCCACACCTGCACCAGCGTGGTGGCATGCGGCAAGAACTGCTCGCCTGCCGCGGTGAGCACCGCCCCCGCCTTGTTGCGCACGAAGAGCGGACGGCCCAGCAGTTCTTCGAGCGTGCGCACGCGCGCGCTCACCGAGGTTTGCGTTACGTGGAGCCGCTCTGCGGCACGCTGGAAGCTCCGGGTGTCCACGATCGCGAGAAAGGTTCGGGCCAGGTTGATGTCCATGCCGCGTCGGTTTTGAGTGCATTAATTTTGCACTTAACTGGCAATTAATATCGTTTTACTTGATGCGAACGCAAGCCGAAGATAAAGGCATTCAAAAGCAATCAGGAGTTGACCAATGCCCGCTCTTCGCCAGTCCTTCCATGCCGCCGCATCCGAAAGCTTCTTCGATGCGATCAAGGCGATTCTCGACGAGACCCTGATGCTCGCCGAGGCGCTGCTGAGCCCGAACAAGATCATCAGAGAGGTGGAGCAGATGCGTTCGCTGCAAGTTGCGGCGGACAACATCGAAGCCACCGATCCGGCGCAAGCCGAGGTGCTGCGCTCGCGCGCTGCGCGCATCGGCCTGCGCTGACGCGCAGCGAACGCGGTGCCGGCTATGACGACAGCCGGCTTTGCTCGATGTGCTTGCGCCGCATCGGGCGCAGGACGAACCACGCCATCAATGCCGCAGCCGCATTGACCGCACTGGCGGCTATGAACACGGCCTGCCAACTTCCGGTGGCCGCCGCGAGCACGCTGGAGAGCGGCACCAGCAGCGAGGCCGTTCCCTTGGCGGTGTAGAGCATGCCGGCGTTCGATGCTGCGTACCTGGATCCGAAAGTGTCGGCGCAGGTCGACGGAAAAAGACTGTAGATCTCGCCCCAGGCAAAGAATACGATGCCCGTGAGCACAACGAAGAGGATCGGGTTGTGGCCGTAGTGATACAGCATCAGGATGCCGACCGATTCGAGCGCGAAGGCGATGAACATCGTCTGCTCGCGCCCGATCTTGTCGGACACCCAGCCGAAGAAAGGCCGCGTGAGCCCGTTGAGCACGCGGTCGATTGCAAGCGCGAAGGTCAGAGCCGGCAGCGCCAGGCCCATGATGTTGACGGGCACGTCCATGATCTTGAAGTCTTGCGCAATGGGCCCGAGCTGGGCCGTGGCCATCAGCCCTCCGGCCGCCACCATCACGAACATTGCGTACATCACCCAGAAGACCGGCGAGCGCAGTACTTCCGAAGGGGCGTAGTCGCGCTGCGACTGCTGCACATTGCGGCTGCCCGAGCTCTTGGCGTGATCGGGCGCGCGGGTCAGCGCCCAGGCCAGCAAGAAAACGATCAGCCCCTGCCCGATGCCGAAGTAGAGAAACGCGGACTCGTAGCCACTGGTGCGAATCATCGCGGAGATGGGAATGATCGTCAGTGCCGAGCCGGCGCCGAAGCCCGCAGCCGTCATGCCCGCCGCCAGGCCGCGCCGGTCGGGAAACCACTTCAGCGCATTGCCCACGCAGGTACCGTACACCGCGCCCGCGCCAATGCCGCCGATGGCCGCGGCAATGTAGAGCACCGGCAGCGTGGATGCCACCGAATTGATCACCCAGCCAAGGCCGCAAAGGACGCCGCCCACCAGCACCACCGGGCGCGGACCGAAGCGATCGACCAGATAGCCTTCGATAGGCACGAGCCACGTTTCAGTGAGCACGAAGATCGTGAAGGCCACCTGGATCGCGGCGCGGCTCCAGCCGTGCTTCTCCGCGATCGGATTGACGAAGAGCGTCCAGCCGTATTGCAGGTTGGCGATCATCGCCATGCACACGATGCCAATCAGCAGTTGGCCCCATCGGTAGGCCTCCGATCGCGCGGGCGCGGCGCCATGTCTTCCTGGGGGGGGATACATCGCCGGAGTGGAACCGGCAAGTGTTGTCGTAGGCCGAGTCATGGGTTTCCTTTGTCTTCATGTTGTATTGAGGTCCGACGATGTCGGTCGGCGGCCCGGTCTGTTGAATGACCGGTTACCGCGCGAGAACGACTGTCGGACGGAGCGCCCCAAAAGCTCTTGACCGCAGTCAAGTTCCGGAGAACCTCGACCTCGCGATGACGCTTGATTTCTCCAATGAGGAACCCTTGCGCGGCGTGTGTCGATTCGTGTCTTTCGACATCGCCGAATCACGCCTGCATGCGAATGGATTTCGACGGCCAGCGGACTGCGCGGTGCGGTGGGGCGAAGGCGAGAGGGTTTGCCGAGATTAGGGGTAAACCCTATAATTGCAGACAGTCATTCCAACTTCCGGAGCGTTCCATGAACAACACCGCAATGAACTCCAGCGCACTCAAGAACGCCGCTTCGCTTGGCGCGAACGAAACCCTGCGCAGCCTCATCGCTGCCATGCCTATCGTGATCTTCGCGAAGGCCGCACGTGCCGCGCTGCAGCGTTCAGCAGGCGCGCGCACCCGCTGATCCGGTCGGGCCCTCGGCCCATCGGGAGGGTGCGCAAGGCACTCCCCATGTTCTTCAAGCCGTAGATTCGAAAGGCACGATCTGCGAAATGAGCGCCGGACCATCGGCGAGCAGAAAGTCCTTGAAGGCTTGCGCCACCGGCGGCAGTCGCTTGGCGCGCCGGTGCACCACGTACCAGTTGAGCATCAGCGGAAAGCCTTGCACGTCGAGCACGCGCAAGCTGCCCGCCCGGGTTTCCTGGCTGATGGTGTGGGCCGAGACAAAGCTCACGCCCATGCCCGCGATCACAGCCTGCTTGATGGTTTCGGTGCTGCGTATTTCCATGGCAATGTTGATGCCGCTCAGGTCGCCGCCAAAGCCCTCTTCCATCGAATGCCAGGTGTCCGAGGCTTTTTCGCGCACCACGAAAGGCTCGCGCATCAGCCGGTCCAGCGGAATGCTGGGTACGCCCACCAGCGGATGGTTGGGCGCCGCAACAATCACATAAGGGTGCGGCGCGAAGGGCTGGTTGACGGTGTCCAGGTCGGTGGGGGGCCGCACCATGATCGCCAGGTCGGTCAGGTTCTCCGCAATGTGGGTCATGAGCCCTTCGCGGTTGTGCACCGTGAAGTTGAGCGTCACGCCGCGGTGCCGGCTTGCAAACTCCACGAGCAGGCGCGGAAAGAAATAGTCGCCCGCGCTGATGACGCCCACGTTGAGCTTGCCGCCCGACACGCCGTTGAACTGCAGCATTGCATTCTCGGCGGCCTCGAACTGCTGGATGATCGCGCGGCTGATCTGCAGCAGTTCGGTGCCCGCAGGGGTGAGGTAGATCTTCTTGCCGAACTGCTCGAACAGCGCATTGCCCGCATGCTCTTCGAGCTTGCGCACCTGCGTGGAAACGGCCGGCTGCGTGAGGTGCAGCTCTTCCGCGGCGCGCGAAAAACTCAGCAGGCGCGCCACCGCTTCGAAGACCTTCAGCTGCCGCAGGGTCGCGTGCTTCATTCAGACGAGAACGTTGAACCGAACGCCTACGGTATTCGCGCGACGTGCAGCAGGTTCGTCGTTCCCGAAAGCCCGAACGGAAGGCCGGCCACCACCACCACGTCGCTGCCGGCGCTCGCGAAACCTTCGGCGCACGCCACGCGGCAGGCGCACTCGATCATCTCGGCCACGTCGTGCACATCGTCGACCAGCACCGCGTGCGTGCCCCACACCATGGCCATGCGCCGCGCAGTGGCCACGTCAGGCGTAAGGCTCAGGATGGGAACGGCCGGTCGCTCGCGTGCGGCACGCAGGCTGGTAAAGCCTGAAGAGGTGTAGGTGACGGTGGCGGCGGGCGCAAGCAGCGCAGCCACCTGCCGCATCGAGGCGCACACCGCGTCGGCCGTGGTCGAGAGCGACGCTTCATGCGTGGCGTCGATGCCGATGCGATAAGACGCATCGGCTTCCACGCGGGAGATGATGCGGTCCATCATGGCCACGGCCTCCAGCGGATACTTGCCGGAAGCGGATTCGGCGGAGAGCATTACCGCATCGACGCCGTCGTAGACCGCGGTTGCAACGTCGGACACTTCGGCGCGCGTGGGCACCGGTGCGGCAATCATCGACTCGAGCATTTGCGTGGCCACCACCACCGGCTTGCCGCGCTTGCGGCAGGCTCGCACGATAAGGCGCTGCAGCTCGGGCACACGCTCTGGCGGCAGCTCCACGCCAAGGTCGCCGCGCGCCACCATGACGCCGTCGCACAGGTCGACGATGGCGTCCAGGTGGTCGATGGCCGCGGGCTTCTCGAGCTTGGCCATGATCCATGCGCGGTTGCCGATGATGGCGCGCGCCTCTTCGATGTCTTCAGGGCGCTGCACGAAAGAAAGCGCCACCCAGTCCACACCCATTGCAAGGCCGCAGGCCAGGTCGTCCAGATCCTTGGGCGTGAGCGGCGAAATCGGCAGCACCACGCTCGGCACGTTCACCCCTTTGCGGTCCGAGATGGGCCCGCCGACGAGCACTGTGGTTTCGGCAAAGTCGGCGCCGTAGCTGTCCACGCGCAGCCGCAGCTTGCCGTCGTCCAGCAGGAGCTCGGTGCCCACTTGCAGCGCCGCAAAAATCTCGGGGTGCAGCAGCGGTGCGCGGCCTGCGTGGCCGCTGGTCTTGTCCATGTCGAGCCGGAAGCGCGCACCCGCGTCGAGCTGCGCGCGTCCGCCTTCGAAAGTGCCCAGCCGCAGCTTCGGCCCTTGCAGGTCGAGCAGCACGCCGATGGGCCTGCCGAATTCTTTCTCGAGCCTGCGAATGGTGTCGAGCCGGCGCGCATGGTCGTGCTGCGTGCCGTGGCTGAAGTTGAGCCGGAACACATCCACACCGCGCTCGAACAGGGCACGAATGGCCGGCTCGTCGGTGGTGGCGGGGCCCAGCGTGGCCACGATCTTCGCGCTGCGTGTACGTCGCATCATCCATTCCATTTCATTGAACACAGCGCACACATGCTGCGCAAAAATCGCCCAGCCCGAGTGGTGCTAGCTGGCCATCTCTTGAAGGCAAACCCGGCCGCGCTGCTCTTCCATCGTACGCGCCAGCAATTTGACGAGCGCATACACCGTGTCGATGTGCGGCGTAGGGGTTTCGGTGAGCCGGGCCAGTTCGACCACGGCGCCCACCAGCGCATCGATCTCGGGCGCGCGCCCTGCCTCGACGTCTTGCAGCATCGATGTCTTGTGCTTGCCCACTTTCTCGGCACCTGCAATGCGCTTGTCGAGCGTCACGCGAAACTCGATGCCGAGCTTGTGGGCCACCGCTTGCGCCTCTTGCATCATTGCCGCGGCCAGCTCGCGCGACGGCGGGTACTGGCAGATGTCGACCAGCGTCGAGTGCGAGAGGCTGCTGATCGGGTTGAAGGTCAGGTTGCCCCAGAGCTTGAGCCAGATCTCGGAGCGGATGTTATCGAGCACCGGCGCCTTGAAGCCAGCCGCGGTGAGGCAGGCCGAAACGCGGCTGACGCGCTCGCTCGAAGAGCCGTCGAGCTCGCCAACGGGAAAGCGCTCGCCCTCGATGTGCTTCACCACGCCCGGTGCAATCAGCTCCGAGGCCGGGTACACCACGCAGCCGATAACGCGTTCGGCCGGAATCTTTGCAGCGACCACGCCCGTGGGGTCGACACTGCGCACCGGCGTGCCTGCCAACGCGCCGCCATGGTTGTGGAAATACCAGAAGGGAATGCCGTTCTGCATGGTGACCACGACGGTGTCGGGTCCGAAGAGCTTGGGAACATCGTTTGCCACGGCCTCGACCTGGTGCGCCTTCATCGCCAGGATGACGATGTCCTGCGGGCCCGCCTGATCGTATCGGTCGGTGGCTTTTGCATTGAGCGCCACCTGCTCCGTTCCGTCGGCTCCGATGAGCTTGAAGCCGTTGGTGGCAATGGCGTCGAGGTTCTTTCCGCGCACGATGAACGTCACGTCCTCGCCGGCCAGGGCGAGCTTTGCGCCCACCAGGCCGCCAATGGCGCCCGCTCCGATGACTGCTATCTTCATGTCGATCCCCAAGTTGTTGATTCTTTGCGCAAGGGCAGGCTTCAGCCGAAGCGGTTGCCGAGCCTGCCGATACCGCCGATCTCCACCTCGACGAGGCTGCCGGGCTTCATCGAACCGACGCCGATGGAAGTGCCGCACAGGATCACGTCGCCGGGGTACAGCGTCATGTCGAGGGAGATGAGGCTCACGAGTTGCTGGACCGAAAAGCGCATGTCGCTGATCGGATAGTTCTGCCGCACCTCGCCGTTGAGCAGCGTGGTCACGGTCAGCGTTGCGGGGTCGAGGCCGGTGGCCACCACCGGGCCCATCGGGCAGAAGGTGTCGAAGCCCTTGGCGCGCACCCACTGCGCGAAGGAAGCATCGCGGTTCAGTATGTCGGCCACGGTCACGTCGTTGGCGCAGGTGTAGCCGAACACGTGGCTGAGCGCTTCGGCCTCCGGCACCGCGGTGCAGGTCTTGCCGATGACGATGCCGAGTTCCCCCTCGAACACGACCTTGCCGTCGCATAAAGGCTTGCGGATGTCCGCACCCGGTGCAAGGTACGAGTTGGGCGCCTTCAGCAAGTAGAGCGGCTCGGCCGGCACCGGCAGCTGGAGCTTTTCGCCGAGCGCATGAAAGTTGTTCCACAGCGCGATGACCTTGGTGGGCTCGGTGGGTGTGAGGAGCCGCACGCCGGAGAGCACGAACACGCGGCCGGTGGGCTCGGGCCGGTCGAACATGTTGCCGCGGTGCTCGTGCACGGTGTCGCCCTCGAGCGTGCCGAAGCCGGTCTCGCCGCCGTGCTCGAAACGGACCCATCGCTGCTGTTGCTGCTGCATGTCGTGTCTTCCTTGGTTTCTGTTGGAGTGGTTTCTTAAGGCTCAGTCGAACGGCAAGTAATCGGGGACCACGAGCGACGCGAGCAGCTTTCCCATTTCGGCGGGGTTGTCGGTCACGTGAATGCCGCACTCCTTCATGACCGCGAGCTTCTCCTGCGCGGTTCCCTTGCCGCCGGACACGATGGCGCCCGCATGGCCCATGCGCTTGCCTGGCGGTGCGCTGGCACCGGCAATGAAGCCGACCACGGGCTTCTGCATGTGGTCCTTGATCCAGCGCGCGCAGATTTCTTCGTCGTTGCCGCCGATTTCGCCGACCATGATCACGGCGTCGGTGCGAGGATCGTCGTTGAACATCTTGAGCACATCGATGTGCCGCAGCCCGCCGACCGGGTCGCCGCCGATGCCCACGACGGTCGACTGCCCGATGCCGAAGCTCGCAAGCTGGCTGGCGGCCTCATAGGTGAGCGTGCCCGAGCGTGAGACCACGCCGATGCGGCCCTTCTGGTGGATGTGGCCGGGCATGATGCCGATCTTGATTTCGTCAGGCGTGATGAGGCCAGGGCAATTGGGGCCGAGCAGCAAGGTCTTGCTGCCCTCCATGCGGTGGCGTGTGCGAATCATGTCGCGCACCGGAATGCCTTCGGTGATGCACACGACAAGGTCGAGCCCGGCATCGACAGCCTCGTCGATGGCAGCGGCGGCAAAGGGCGGGGGCACGTAGATGACGGAGACGGTGGCGCCGGTTTCCGCCTTGGCTTCTTTCACGGTGCCGAACACGGGAATGCCGTCGAAGGTCTTGCCTGCCTTGTTGGGGTTGACTCCGGCCACGAAGCACTTCTGTCCGTGGCCGTAGTCGCGGCACATGGCGGTGTGAAACTGCCCTGTCTTGCCGGTGATGCCTTGTGTGATTACGCGGGTGTGCTTGTTGATCAGGATCGACATGTCTCAGCTCTCCGTCTCTTGTTCTTGGCGCTGCTGTTCAGGGCGTGTGCAGCAGCGAGCCCTCATCGAGCCCCCCGGCGAGCCGCAGCCACAACCGTCTGAGCTGCATCCGCCATGTCATTGGCGGAAATGATCGGAAGCCCCGATTGCCCGAGGATGGTCCGCCCCAGGGTTTCGTTGGTGCCTTTCATGCGCACCACGAGCGGCACCGACAGCTCGACCTCTCGCGCCGCCGCAACAATGCCGCGCGCAATCACGTCGCACTTCATGATGCCGCCGAAGATGTTGACCAGGATGGCCCGCAGGTTCGGGTTGCGCAGCATCAGCTTGAACGCTTCGGTCACCTTCTCGGCCGTAGCGCCGCCGCCCACGTCGAGAAAATTGGCGGGCGATCCACCGTAGAGCTTGATCGCGTCCATCGTGGCCATTGCCAGCCCTGCGCCATTCACCAGGCAACCGATGTCGCCCTCGAGCGGAATGTAGGAAAGGTCGAACTTCGAGGCTTCCACCTCGGCCGGGTCTTCCTCGTCCAAGTCGCGCATCGCGGCGATCTCCGGTTGACGGAAGAGCGCGTTGGGGTCGAAATTGAACTTGGCGTCCAGTGCCATCACGCGGCCGTCGCGCGTCAGCACCAGCGGGTTGATCTCTGCCAGCGATGCGTCGCAGGCATCGAAGGCCTGGTAGAGGCTTTGCACCAGCGTGCGCACCTGCAGCATCGACTTTCCGGAAAAGCCGATGTCGCGCGCCAAGCTGTCCGCCTCTGTCGCCTTCACGCCCGTGGCAGGGTCGATGAACAGCTTGCGGATTTTTTCCGGCGTGCGCGCCGCGACCTCTTCGATGTCCATGCCGCCTTCGCTCGACGCCATGAGCGCAACGCGCCGCGAATCGCGGTCGACCACCATGCCGAGATAGAACTCCTTCTCGATCTCGACGCTCTCCTCGACCAGGAGGCGCTTGACCAGCCGGCCTTGCGGCCCCGTCTGGTGCGTTCGCAAGGTCATGCCCAGCAGTTCGTTCGCATGGCGCCGCACTTCGGTGGGCGACCATGCGAGCCAGACACCGCCGCCCTTGCCGCGTCCGCCGGCATGAATTTGCGCCTTGACCACCCACGCCCGGCCGCCCAGCCGCGCTGCGGCATCGGCTGCTTCGTCAGGCGAAAAGCATGCATATCCACGTGGCGTGGGCACGCCGTACTTGCGCAATACGTCTTTGCCTTGGTATTCGTGGATATTCATGGCAATTTCAGGCGCCGAGCTCTGCGCCGCGGCTTTCGGCCCAATTGAAATAGCGCCTTTTCATGGCACCGGCGTCGATTTCGCGCTTTTGATGCTCTTCCTTCTTCTGCTCGATCACCTCGGCCAGGAATTTGGCGTCGTAGGCACGCAGAAGATGCGGCTGATGAGCCTTCAGGTATTGGCAAACACGCTCGATGCCGTCCTGGCTCTGGCGCAGCAGCTGGCAGTAGATCTCGCGATCCCAATGCCAGCGGAAACCCAATTCATAGAACGCTGCGTTGTAGGCATTGCGCTCCGTTTCACTGCTCCAGTATTGAACCGGCAAATCATCGATCATGAAATTTCTCCTAGAAATTGAACGCCGGGCGGCAAATGTTTTGCGTGTCGGCATGATCAAAATGTAGATTCGATGATCGATAAATAATAGTTAAACTATTTTATTGAATGCATTTGCGATAAGTTATACATAAATGGCCGCGAATTCCCGGCACAGGCAAAATGGCACCCGCAATTCCCACGGCCTTTTAAAAACGGCGTTTCAGCTAAAGCTCAAATCACACCTTCGGCACGCAGCGCCGCAACGTCGCCCGCCGTGTAGCCGAGCTGCGTCAGCACTTCTTCGGTGTGCTCGCCCAGAAGCGGCGAGCGCGTCACTTCGGTCGGGCTGTCGGACATCTTGATCGGGTTGCCTACCGTCAGGTACTTGCCCCGTGTCGGGTGGTCCACCTCGACGATGGTGCCGGTCTCACGCAGCGACTCGTCGGCGGCAATTTCCTTCATCGAGAGAATCGGGCCGCACGGAATGTCGTACTGGTTGAGGATGTCCATGGCCTCGA
Organism: Variovorax sp. 3319; assembly: GCF_031456585.1. Lineage (NCBI taxonomy): Bacteria > Pseudomonadati > Pseudomonadota > Betaproteobacteria > Burkholderiales > Comamonadaceae > Variovorax > Variovorax sp. 3319. Next base: position 349,306 of record NZ_JAVDUZ010000002.1, on the reverse strand, counting down.
ACTTGTCCTTGGTCATGGTCCATTGCTCGATGCGCGCGAAGATCGGCTTCAGGTGCAGCAGGCGCGCCGCGGGCGTGGCATAGGCCTCGTCGGTAATCCAGCCTTCTTCGCCGATGACCTTGCACACCGCCGGCCACACCGCACCCTGCGTGATGAAGTAGATGTACGCGTTGGGGTCGGTCTCCCAGCCCTTGCACTTGAGAATGGAGCCAGGCTGGCCGCCGCCTGATGCATTGCCCGCGCGCGGCACCGCGTCGCCAAACTTGCCATCGGGGTACTGCGGGTACTCGTGCATGGTGCCGGTGCGCTCCAGCCGCTGCTGGTCGCGCATCTTCACGCGGCAGAGGTTCAGCACCGCGTCCTGCATGGGCGCGAGCACCTGCTGGCCGCGGCCCGTGTTGTTGCGCTGGTAGAGCGCCGCCACAATGCCCAGCGCCAGGTGCAGGCCGGTGCCGCTGTCGCCGATCTGCGCGCCGGTGACAACCGGCGGGCCGTCTTCGAAGCCCGTGGTCGACGCCGCCCCGCCCGCGCACTGCGCCACGTTTTCGTACACCTTGCAGTGCTCGTACTTGCCGGGGCCAAAGCCCTTGACCGAGGCCACGATCATGCGCGGGTTGAGCTCCTGGATGTGCGCCCAGGTAATGCCCATGCGGTCGAGCGCGCCGGGTGCAAAGTTTTCCACCAGCACGTCGCAGGTCTTGATCAGCGAGTCGAGCACCTGCTTGCCCTTGGGCTTCTTGGTGTCCAGCGTGATCGAGCGCTTGTTGTGGTTCAGCATCGTGAAGTAGAGGCTGTCCACGCCGGGAATGTCGCGCAGCTGTGCGCGCGTTGCGTCGCCTTCGCCGGCGCGCTCCACCTTGATCACGTCGGCGCCGAACCACGCCAGCAGCTGGGTGCAGGTGGGACCGGACTGGACATGGGTGAAGTCGAGAATGCGAACGCCCTCAAGTGCCTTGCTCATCAGCTGTCTCCTTTGATCGTGGTCTCTGCTTCTTGCAGTCGAGCGCGCAATTTACGCTCTTCGGCAAAGCGGGCGGTTTCGTCTCGCACGATGGCAACGATGCCCGTGACCTCACGATCCTCCGAGAACAGCATCGACACCGTGAAGGCAATCGACAGCGTGTGCCCGTCCTTGTGCAGCGCGGGTACACGCAGCAGGTCGGCTCCGTACTTGGTGATGCCGGTTTCCATGGTCTTGTGGTAACCGTCCCAGTGGCGCTGGCGCTGCCGCTGGGGAATGATCATGTCGAGCGACTGGCCCAGGGCCTCGGCTTCGGTAAAGCCGAAGATGCGCTCGGCGGCGCGGTTCCAGAGCGTGATCGCTCCTTTCGCATCGCACACCATGATCGCGTCGCCGGCGCCTTCGACGAGCTGCTTGAAATCAACGTTCGCTTGCATGTTTACCTCTGGCGCTTCATATCGATTCCCGGCTTCGCCCGCCGTGGGAGCGGGCGAAGCCGGGGGAGCCGCTACACGGCCTTTGCTTCCTTCAGGTTGTCGATCTGTTCCTTGGTGTAGCCCAGTTCGGCCAGCACTTCGTCAGTGTGCTCGCCCAGGAGCGGCGAGGCGGTGACTTCGGGCTTGAGGTCCGAGAACTTGATAGGGCTGCCGATGGTCCAGTAGCTGCCGCGCTCCTTGTGCGGCACTTCGACGATGGAACCGCTCTTGCGCAGCGACTCGTCATGCAGCAGTTCCTTCATCGAGAGCACCGGGGCGCAAGGAATGTCGTGCTTGCGGAAGATGTCCACCGCCTCGAACTTGGTCTTGTCCTTGATGAAGTCTTCGATGGTCGCGAAGATCTGGTCGATGTGCGGCTGGCGTGCCTTGGGAGTCATGTAGTCGGGGTCGGTCTTCCACTCCGGCTTGCCGAGCGCATCGCAGATCGGGTCCCAGGCGTGGCCCTGCACCGTGAAGTAGATGTAGGCGTTGGGGTCGGTCTGCCAGCCCTTGCACTTCAGGATCCAGCCCGGCTGGCCGCCGCCGCCGGCGTTGCCGCCGCGCGGCACCACCTTGTCCTTGAAGGCGTCCATCTCGTGCGGGTACTGGGGGTATTCCTCCAGGTAGCCCACGCTGTCCAGGCGCTGCTGGTCGCGCATCTTCACGCGGCACAGGTTGAGTACGGCGTCCTGCATGGAGCAGGCCACCTTCTGGCCCTTGCCCGTTTGCTGGCGGCCGATGATGGCCGTCAGGATGCCGATGGCCAGGTGCATGCCGGTGTTGGAGTCGCCCAGTGCAGCCGCCGAAATGGTGGGCACCGAGTTTTCGCCCTTCCACCAGCCGGTGGTGGAGGCCGCGCCGCCCGCGCACTGTGCCACGTTCTCGTACACCTTCAGGTCTTCGTAGTGGTGGCCGTCGCTGAAGCCCTTGACCGAGGCGACGATCATCTTGGGATTCAGTTCCTGGATGCGAGCCCAGGTAAAGCCCATGCGGTCGAGTGCACCGGGGCCGAAGTTTTCCACCAGCACGTCGGATTCGCGGATCAGCTTTTCCAGCACCGCCTTGCCCTCGGGCTTCTTGGTGTCCAGCGTGATCGAGCGCTTGTTGCTGTTGAGCATGGTGAAGTACAGCGCGTCGACATTCGGGATGTCGCGCAGCTGGCTGCGCGTGACGTCGCCGGCGCCGGGACGCTCGACCTTGATCACGTCGGCGCCGAACCAGGCCAGCATCTGCGTGCATGCCGGACCCGCCTGCACGTGGGTGAAGTCGATGATCTTGATGCCGTTGAGGGGTTTGTTGTTGCTGCTCATGCTGCGTATCTCCTGATTGAATGGAAAGGCTTACTTCTTCTTGGCCGTGGCCGGATTGAGGCTGGTGATGCGGCCGCTCTCGGTGCCGGCGGTCTCGTCGATCACGGCGTTGATCAGCGTGGGGCGGCGGGAAGCCACGGCTTCGGCCAGCGCCTTCTGCAGTTCGTCGGCGGTGGTGGCGTTGACACCCACGCCGCCGAAGGCTTCCATCAGCTTGTCGTAGCGCGCGTTCTTCACGAACACGGTGGGCGCCACATCGGGCGTGCCGCTGGGGTTGACGTCGGTGCCGCGGTAGACGCCGTTGTTGTTGAACACCACGATGCAGATCGGCAGGTTGTAGCGGCAGATGGTTTCCACCTCCATGCCGCTGAAGCCGAAGGCGCTGTCGCCCTCGATGGCGATCACCGGCTTGTCGGTGACCACCGCGGCCGCCACAGCAAAGCCCATGCCGATGCCCATGATTCCCCAGGTGCCCACGTCGAGGCGCTTGCGCGGCTCGTACATGTCGACGATGCTGCGCGCGAAGTCGAGCGTGTTGGCACCCTCGTTCACCACGATGGCGTCGGGCCGGGCCTTGACCTGGTCGCGGATCACGCTCAGCGCGCTGTGGAAGTTCATCGGCGAAGGCCGTGCAGCCAGCGTTGCGGCCATCTTCGACAGGTTCTTGTCCTTGCGCTCGGCAATGGCGCCGGTCCATTCGGCCGGCGGCTTGGCCCACTTGGCATCGACACCGGCAAGCAGCGCAGCCACGCAGGAGCCGATGTCGCCGATCACCGGCGCGGCGATGGCCACGTTGCTGTCGATCTCGGTCGGTGCAATGTCGATCTGGATGAACTGCTTGGCGCCCTTCTCCTGGCCCCAGGTCTTGCCCTTGCCGTGCGAGAGCAGCCAGTTGAGGCGCGCACCCACCAGCATCACCACGTCGGCCTCTTGCAGCACGTAGGAGCGCGCGGCCGCGGCCGATTGCGCATGCGTGTCGGGCAGCAGGCCCTTGGCCATCGACATCGGCAGGTAGGGAATGCCGGTTTTCTCGACCAGCGCGCGAATGTCGGCGTCGGCCTGTGCGTAGGCTGCGCCCTTGCCGAGCAGGATCAGCGGCTTCTTGGCACCCTTGAGCAGGTCGAGTGCGCGCTTTACTGCATCGGGGGCCGGAATCTGGCGAGGCGCCGGATCGATCACCTTGATGAGCGACCTGCGGCCGGCTTCGGCGTCCATGGTCTGCGCGAACAGCTTGGCCGGCAGGTCGAGGTACACGCCGCCCGGGCGGCCCGACACGGCAGAACGAATTGCGCGCGCAATGCCCACGCCGATGTCTTCGGCGTGCAGCACGCGGAAGGCGGCCTTGCACAGCGGCTTGGCAATGGCCAGCTGGTCCATTTCTTCGTAGTCACCCTGCTGCAGGTCGACGATCTCGCGCTCGCTCGAGCCGCTGATGAGAATCATCGGGAAGCAGTTGGTGGTGGCATTGGCCAGCGCCGTGAGGCCGTTCAGGAAGCCCGGCGCCGACACCGTGAGGCAGATGCCAGGCTTCTGCGTGAGAAAGCCGGCAGCGGCCGCGGCATTGCCCGCATGCTGCTCGTGGCGAAACGAGATGACGCGCAGGCCTTCTGCCTGCGCCATGCGCGTGAGGTCGGTAATTGGAATGCCCGGCAAGCCGAAGATCGTGTCGATGTCGTTCAGCTTCAGCGCATCGATGACCAGGTGGAAGCCGTCGATGGTGGTGTCGTGCGCCTCTTCCGTGGGTTGCTTGAGCGCGAGCACAACCGCATCGCCATCGGCAGCCTTGTTCTTTGGCTTGAGGGCGTCGTCGAGGGTCGTGGATGCCTCTTTATCCGTTCTTACTGAAGACATGTCTCTCCTTCTTGCTTGGGTGAATGGCCGAGGCCCGAGCCGGGACTATGATTCGGGGCATGTCTTTCGGACGTTGACCGCGGTCAACTTTCCGGAAAACGGCACCGGCCAGATGAACCAGAAGTTGTTGTTGCGAATTCGAGCAAGACGGGACCCATGACTTTGTTGGAAAACCATCCGGAGAAAAACATCATTCGCGCACAGCTCCGGCAGAACATCCTTCTCAAGGACCTGAGCGAGAGCGAACGCGCCGAGCTGGAAACCCATCTCGTCATCGTGGACGGCAACAAGGGCGACTTTCTGCTGCACCAGGGCGTGCGCGAGATGGAGCAGTACTTCATCCTCGACGGCATCCTCAAGCGGGTGGTGAGCAACCCCGAGGGCAAGGAAATGATCCTGCGCTTTGCCGATGCGCACGACATGGAAACCAGCTATGCGGCCCTCCGGCTGGGCACGCCCACGCCCTATGGCATCGTTTGCGTGACCAAGGCCCGCGTGGCCAGCCTGCCGCTCAAGGAGTGGATCGCGTTCCTGAACCGCCACCCCGAGACGAAGGAACTGTTCGAATACTGCGTGATGCGCGGCATGAGCGAAATCATGGCGCACACCATTACGCTGCATTTGCTCGATGCACCCGGGCGCGTGCACCGGTTCATGCGCAAGCACCCTGAACTGGAAGACCGCATTCCGAGCAAGGAGCTTGCGTCGTATCTCAACCTCTCCGCAGAAACCCTTAGCCGGCTCCGAAAACGCGGAAAGATCTAGAGGGACCGCGTCTTCAGGTCTGCTTTGCCGACGCGAAGCGGCGCGGAACGGTCATCAGGCGCAGCGCGTTGTCCACGCCGCTCACGCCGTTGACCTTGGAAGCCACATCTTCCGTGAGCGCGCGTTCTTCCGCATTCAGAACGATGCCGCTCAGCTTGACCTTGCCCTGGTCGGCCTCCACGGTCACGCGGATGTCGCTGGTCGCCTCGTTGTCCTTCAGCGCCGACTTGACCCGCGCCGCAAGCGCCATGTTGGCCAACAGCGCGCGCGAGGCCGGTGTTTCGGCAAACTCGGGGCGCTCCATCAGCGCGCGGATTTGCGCCACGCAGCTGTCGACCGAGAGCCGGTCGGTGTTGAGCACCAGGTCGTAGAGCACTGGGTCGCCCCATGTCACGCCGAACTGCGCATGCATGCGCGCGGCGTGCGCGTCGTCGCTGCGCCGGATCTCGGCTTCGGCAAACTCGGCATCGTCGGTTTCCAGGTGTGCCATCAGCCAAGCGACCCGGTTCTTCATCGAGCGCGTGATGCGCACGCACACCACGTGCGGCACCGGCCGCAGCAGGCAGGTTGCGCCCCAGCCGCGCAGCACCACGTTGCCGCGGTCTGCCAGCGCAAACAGTTCTTCGGCCGTATAGAGCGCAAGGCTGCGCTTGTCGGCGGTGAGCCGTTCGACGAAGCCGGCCTTGCCGTCGCGAAGGCGGCCGATGAAGCTGGTGGGTACCTGCATGCGGTCGGCCACGCGTTCGATGGTTTCGTGCCGCATGATCTCGAGGCCGAGCTGCTCTGCAAGGCGCTGCGAGACGTCCTTGGCAAGCGAACCCATCTCCTGGGTGAGTGCAATGACTGGCATGTTCGTTGTTCTCCGGTCAGTCCACGGGCCGTTCGACGGCAAACTCATCGGGCTTCTTGGGCTTGATGAAGGCCAGCACCTTGGAGATCAGCGGCCAGAACAGCAGCACCAGTGCCAGGGTGGTGATGCCGCCGACCAGCGCGTTCGAGAACATGATCGTCACGTCGCCCTGCGAGACCAGCATGGCCTGGCGGAACGAGTCTTCGGCCTTGTCGCCGAGCACCAGCGCCAGCACCAGCGGCGCCAACGGAAAGTCGAGCTTCTTGAACAGATACCCCACCACGCCGAAGCCGAGCATGAACCAGATGTCGAGCATGGCGTTGTGCACCGTGTACGCACCAATGGCGCAGATCACGATGATCACCGGCGCAATGATCGAGAACGGAATGCGCAGGATCGAAGCGAACAGCGGCACCGTGCTCAGCACCACGATGAGGCCGACGATGTTGCCCAGGTACATGCTGGCAATGAGCCCCCAGACAAAGTCTTTCTGCTCCACGAAGAGCAGCGGCCCGGGCTGCAAGCCCCAGATCAGCAGGCCGCCCAGCAGCACTGCGGCAGTGGGCGAACCCGGAATGCCCAGCGCCAGCATTGGCAACAACGCACTGGTGCCTGCGGCGTGCGCCGCAGTCTCGGGCGCAACCACGCCTTCCATCTGACCGGTGCCGAACTTGGAACCGCGCTTGGACATTTTCTTGGCCAGGCCATAGGCCATGAACGAAGCCGGCGTGGCGCCGCCGGGCGTAATGCCCATCCAGATGCCGATGAGCGAACTGCGCAGCGAGGTAACCCAGTATTGCGGCAGCTGCTTCCAGGTTTGCAGAACCACCTTCGGATCGATCTTCGCGGTCTTGCCCGAGAACTTGAGGCCCTCTTCCATCGACAGCAGGATTTCGCCGATGCCGAACAGGCCGATCACCGCAATCAGAAAGTCGAAGCCGCGCATCAGCTCGGGCTGGCCGAAGGTGAGCCGCAACTGGCCCGTGACCGTGTCCATGCCCACGCTGGCCAACGCAAAGCCGAGCGCCATCGACGCCAGGATCTTGAACGGCGACCCCTTGCCCATGCCCACGAAACTGCAGAAGGTGAGCAGGTACACCGCAAAGAATTCGGGCGAGCCGAACTTCAGCGCAAACTTGGCCACCAGCGGAGCGAGGAAGGTGATCATGATCACCGCCAGTAGCGCGCCGACGAACGACGACGTAAACGCCGTGGTCAGCGCCGCACCCGCGTTGCCCTGCTGCGCCATCGGGTACCCATCGAAGGTGGTGGCCACCGACCACGGTTCACCCGGTATGTTGAACAGGATGGAGGTAATGGCCCCGCCGAACAGCGCACCCCAGTAGATGCACGACAGCATGATGATCGCCGAGGTGGGCGACATCGTGAATGTGAGGGGCAGCAGGATGGCCACGCCATTGGCGCCGCCCAGGCCCGGGAGCACGCCAATCAGCACCCCCAGGATGATGCCGACGAACATCAGGCCGATGTTCATGGGGGTAAGGATCACCGAGAAGCCCTGCAGCAGGGCGCTGATTTCTTCCATTTCGCGTTTGCTCCGTGAAATTCAGTAGCCGAGGAATCGGAGGGGATCGAGTGCGCCCTTGAACAGCGGCACCTTGAACCACACCTCGAACATGAAGAAGAAAACCGTGTTGACGATCAACGCCGCAATGACGCTCTTCACCCACGAGTACTTGCCAAGAAACACCATGAACAGCGCGATGTAGATCGCCGATGCCACGTACAGGCCCAGCAGCGAAATCGCGAGCACATAGACCGTGGCCGGCAGCAGCACCGACAGCACGCGCTTGAGCTGCACGGAGTCGACGAAGACTTCGGTCTTCTTGTCTTTGCCAAGCAGCGCCTGGTACAGGATGCCGGCGCCGGAAACCGCGATGATTGCGCCGATGTAGAAAGGGAAGTAGCCCGCGCCGGGGCCGTCGCTGGTCCAGCCGGAGCCCAGCCTCTGGCTCTCGACAATGACCACGAGGCCTATGACCAGCAGGACCACCGCCACCACCGCCTCGACCACGTTGGTCGCTACGCCAGTGCGTACGGCGCCTTCGGAATTCTCGTCGTGCTCCATGGAGTCCTCATCGTTCGTGTGTATGTACCGAGAAAAAAACGAGAGTGCAGCGCCCTGCCCGCCGCCCGTCAGCCGCCGGCCGCGTCGTCAGGCAGGGAGCGCTGCAGGGCGCTCGATTGCTGCTACTTGTTGCTTGCCAGGAAACCGGCTTCGCTCATGAGCGTGCGGTGCGTGGCTTCTGCTTCGGTGAGCCACTTGGTGAAGGCGTCGCCCGTCATGAACGTCGGGTTGAACGCGCCCTTCTCCATGTATTCCTTCCAGTCGGGCGTGGCCGCGATCTTGGTCAGCAGGTCGACATAGAAAGCGCGCTGCTCGGGCGTGACGCCCGGGGCCATGAAAATGCCGCGCAGCATCGTGTACTTGGTGGGAACGCCGGCTTCCTTGCAGGTGGGAATGTCGTTCCACGACTGCGTGTCGGTCACCTTGGCCTTGAACGGCATGCGCTCGTCGTCGAACACGCACAGTGCGCGCAGCTTGCCTGCACGCCACTGGGCCACGGCCTCGATCGGGTTGTTGACGGTCGATTGCACGTGGCCGCCCACCAGCTGCACCGCCACTTCGCCGCCGCCCTTGAACGGCACGTAGATGAACTTGGTGCCGGTGGCCTTCTCTAGCGCCACGGTAATGATCTGATCCTCTTGCTTCGAGCCGGTGCCGGCCATCTTGAACTTGTTCGGGCCCGCAGCCTTGGCTGCCGCGATGTACTCCGAAGCGTTCTTGTAGGGCTGCTCGGCATTGGTCCACAGCACGAACTGGTCGAGCGCCATCATCGCAACCGGCGTCATGTCCTTCCAGTTGAAGGGCACGCCAGTGGCCATGGGCGTGGTGAACAGGTTGGACAGCGAGATGATGATCTTGTGCGGATCGCCCTTGGCCTCCTTCACCGCAAGGAAGCCCTCGGCGCCGGCGCCGCCGGACTTGTTGACGACGATCAGCGGCTCCTTCATGAGCTTGTACTTGATGACGATGCCTTGCAGCAATCGGCCCATCTGGTCGGCGCCTCCGCCCGTGCCCGCGGGAATCACGAACTCCACCGGCTTGGCGGGCTCCCACGCAGCAGCCGGCGCGGCGGCTGCAAGTGCCAGCATTGCGGCGGTAAAAACTTTTGCCCGGCAAGCGTGGGCGCGCGAAAAGAAGTTCTTCATCATGTTGTCTCCTGTGTAAGGGTGCGCTCTATTTTTTAAAGAATCTGAGCCGAGATGCGAACAGGGCAGATGGTGCGCGCAGCACGAACGTCGCTTGCTTGACCATGGTCAACTTTTCAAAGATTTTGTCTTGGGGTTAGCCCGCGCCGTGTGGTTGGACGAGCGCGCGAGCGTGTATGCGCAAGGACCGGCTCCTGGCTTGGCTCGGGCCAATTCCCCCGCTCCGGGGTATATGCGGGTAAACCCTAGAATAGAGGGGTCACCCCCACTCACCAGATCCAGGAGTCCCTTTATGTCTACCCTTGACCGATCGTCCAGCACGAGCACATTCGGCAATGGCTTGGCTGGCGCGCTCAAGGCGCTTGCAGAAGAAGCAAGCGTGCTCGTTCAGGCGTTGCTGAGCCCAGGCAAGATCATCAGCGAGGTCGAAGAAATGCGCGCCCTGCAAACGCGCGCCGATCGCATCGAGGCGTCCGACCCCGCACGCGCCGCCGTGCTGCGCTGGCACGCCTCGCGCGTGGGCTTGCGCTGAACCTCACCGGCCGGTTCGAAGCCCAACCGAACTGGTAAAGTTCGGGCCGTCCACCGTCTTCGTAGTTCAATGGATAGAACGGGGTCCTCCTAAGACTCAGATACAGGTTCGATTCCTGTCGAAGGCACCAGCAAGCGCGCCACCGGACTGGCGCTAGCCAGCTCCCCGACGCTCTCCCGACTCACGCCATGGAACGGCACATCAGCAGTGCCTTTCACGACTGCGGCGAACCGGACCTCGACCCTTGCGGCGGCCATTGTTCCTCCCGGGCGCGGAATGTGCCGCTCGTTGGCCCAGATGACTATTCGCCGAACCAGAACACGAGCCACGACGCTAGGGCAGCAAACATAGCCATTAGCACAAAGGCATCCCTCTGCCGCGGCAATCCGCGGCGACACAGGTGGCGTAGGCTGGACAGCATTCGACCCCTTGGAGCGATTGCTGCTGAGTTTGATGGGCAGACTTGATACGCGTCAATTCCACGATAGTTCATAAACTGGCGCTTACTGCAGAACGAAAGGCCACGAGTTCGAGTGCAGCAAACCAAGACGACATGGTTTGAGCTGAGTCATTCAGCGCGGCCAGGAGTCGATCAGCGGCGCGGCACGAATTCCTGGCGATAGCTGCCCGTTTCTCCTCAAGCCTCTCTTCGCGTCGGCAGCACGAACCGCGGCTTGCCGAGCACTTGCGTCGCCACCCGCGACGCGAACCTCCGCGTCAGGAAGCGCACACCAAAGCACGACAGCTTGTTGAAAAGGCCCGGCACCACCGTGCGCTTGCCTTGCAGCATTGCGCGGATTGCGGCGTGCGCCACAAACTCTGCGCTCTTCGTCGATGCGTTTGCGAGCCACGAGTAGTCGCCCCCGCCGGATGCGGCATGGAAGGCGGTGTCAGTGCCGCCGGGGCAGATGCAGGTCACCGACAGCGAGGTGGCGCGGTGCTCGTCATGGAGGCCCTCGCTGAAGTTGCGGACAAACGCCTTCGACGCGGCGTACAGCGCCATGTTCGGCACTGACTGGTATGCACCGGTGGACGCGATGTTCACCATGTGCGCAGGTGCGGTGCTTGTCTTGCGTGCATCGACGAAGCATCGCGCGAGCGCGACGAGCGAGGTCATGTTGAGCTGGATGAGTTCCGCGTCTCGCGCCCAGTCGACTTCGTCGAAGCGGCGGAAGTAGCCGAAGCCGGCATTGTTGACCAGGATATCTATCGGCCCGCCGGCGATTGCCTCGTTCCACAATGCGCGCGCCGCGTCGGGCTTGCCGAGATCTGCCGTGACGATCTCGACATTTACGCCCTTGCAGGTTGCCGCGACCGCTTCGAGCGCATCGCGGCGCCGCGCTGTCAGCACCAGGTCGACGCCAAGACTGGCGAGCTCACGCGCAATTGCCGCGCCAATGCCGCTGGATGCGCCGGTTACCAGCGCGCGCTTGCCGCCGACATCGACGGTGGTTTGTGTACCCAAGTCGCTCTCCTGTGTTGATCGTCTCAGTCGCCGAGGAAGGCCAGCGCCTTGGGCACGAACTCGCCGTGGTACTGAAAAATCCCGCCATGCCCGGCGTCCTTGTAGATCACCAGTTGCGAGCCAGCAATGCGCCGTGCCATGTCATGGCTGTTCACGGTGGGCAACATGATGTCGTTGTCGCCGTTGGCAATGAGCACCGGAATGCGGATGCGGCCGAGATCCTGCGGCGCCTGCCTGCCCCAGGCCTGGATGGCCTTCAGTTGGCGCAGGAAGGCACTTGGCGTCGGCCCCTTGTCCCGGTTCGCCTTGCGCTCCTTCAAGCGCTCCAGGAAGGCTTTCGCGGCCTGCCGGCCATTGGCCGTGGAGGTGAAGAACAGGTATGTCTTCGGATCCCGCAGCGTCAACAACCCCTTGACCATCAGCGGCCACGAAACCGCTCCGACTTTCGCGATGCCCGTGCCTCCCGCCGGCCCCGTGCCGGCCAGGATGAGCCGGCGCACGAGGTCGGGCGCCTTCAGCACGATGTCTTGCGCTACAAAGCCTCCAAGGGAGAAGCCGAGCAGATCGACCTTCTCGAAGCCCAGCGCGCGAACCAGTGCAATCGCATCGCTTGCCATGGCATCGATGGTGACGGGCGACGTACCGCCAGAAGCGCCGATTCCCCGGTAGTCGGTGGCAATAACGCGATGACTGCGTGCGAGTCCATCGACGATGCGTGGATCGAAATTGTCGAGTACGGCGCCCCAGTGGTTGAGCAGGACCAGCGGCACACCGTCACGCGGCCCCAAGTCTCGGTAGGCAAGCGTGATGCCCCTGACGTCGATGGATCGAGTGGGGGTGTCGATGTACGGCATGCTCGATCCTGGATGTTGATCGCGGTCAGTCACGCACGCACATCGACGATGGTGCGGCCCTGGACTTTTCCTGCGAGTACCTGGCTGGCGACTTCAGGCACTTGGGCCAGGCCAATCGCCCTGGTTGTGCGTTCAAGCTTTTGCAGATCCAGGTCGCTTGCCAACCGCGACCATGCCTGCAGCCGGGTCGGCTGCGGTGCATTCACAGAATCGATACCGGCGAGGGTGATGTTGCGCAGGATGAAGGGCAATACGGAAGCCGGCAGATCGGCGCCCTGTGCGAGGCCAAAGGCCGCGACCACGCCGCGATACCGCGTCTGCGCCAGGACGTTTGCCAGCGTATGGCTGCCGACTGAATCGACGGCCCCGGCCCATCGCTCCTTGGCGATTGGTGCCCCGGGCTCGGACAAGGTGCGGCGATCGATGACGTCTGCCGCACCCAGTTCGCGCAAATAGTCGGCTTCCTCCAGGCGCCCGGTCGAGGCGATCACGCGATAGCCGAGGCCCGACAACAGCGCGATTGCCACAGACCCGGCTCCGCCGTTCGCGCCGGTCACGAGCACATCGCCACGGTCAGGCGTGAGGCCACCGTGCTCCAGGGCGAGCACGGACAACATGGCGGTGAAGCCAGCGGTGCCGATGGCCATGGCGTCGCGAGTCGAAAAGACCTCCGGTATCTTGATGAGCCAATCACCGCTCACCCGCGCCTTCTGTGCAAAGCCGCCGTGATGCGTTTGGCTCAGTCCCCAGCCGGTCGCCAGCACACGGTCGCCGGCGGCAAGCCCGGGATAGGTCGACGACTCGACCACGCCGGCAAAGTCGATTCCCGGGATCAGCGGAAACTGGCGGATGACCGGGGAACGGCCACTGAGTGCCATCGCGTCCTTGTAGTTCACCGTCGAGTACTCGACCGAGACGGTGACATCGCCCGGCATCAGGTCCTGCTCGTTGAAGTCGACCAGGCTGGTTGAAATGGTGTCGCCGGTCTTGCCGGCGAGTAGTGCCTTGAATGTCATGTGCTGCCTCTTTTTTTTGAAAATGGCTGTCGGGCGTTGGAATCGGTGGGGTTCGAAAAGCTGAACGACGTAATGATGTCAATCATCATCTTTGCCGTCAAGGACTTTGATGATGATCGACATCAATGTATATTCATGGACTTCGCGGACGGCATACCCAACATCTAAAGAGATCTGGACATGAAGGTCACCAAAGCGCAGGCGCAGGCAAATCGCGCGCGCATCGTCGAGACTGCCTCTGCGCTGTTTCGCGAGCGCGGCTACGACGGCGTGGGGATTGCGGACTTGATGGCGGAGGCAGGCTTTACCCACGGCGGGTTCTACAAGCACTTCGGCTCCAAGACCGACCTGATGGCCGAAGCGGCTACTTGCGGTTTCGCGCAGACGGCAGCCAAGGCCGAAGGCGTCGGTGCAAAAGAATTCGTCGATCACTACCTGTCCCGCGCGCACCGCGACACGCCTGGCGAAGGTTGCACGATGGCCGCGCTGTGCGCAGACGCTGCGCGTCAGCCGCAGGCAGTCAAGACGGCTTTCGCAGCCGGCCTGGAAAACATGCTCGCGACCTTGGGAAGCCGGTCTGCGGGTGCGGAGAAAGGCGAGCCGGGCGGCGCGCGCGCCAAGCGAATCGAGGTCATTGCGCAGGTGATCGGCGCCATAGTGCTGTCGCGGGCCTGCCCTGACGACTCGCCACTGGCCGATGAAATTCTGGAAGCCTGCCGCGCGTCAGTGCCGGCCAGGCTCTCTTCGCCTTCAGCGCGTCGCTGACCTGAAACCCCTATTCCGGCGCAGCCGGCGTACGCAGGGCTGGTGACGCGGCCTGCTGCTGGCCTTGCACCGGCCCGATGAACGCAATCGGTCCCGGTGCGCCTGGGGTCTTGCGCCCGATGCCTCGCACGAGGTGGCGCGGGAGGTGGTGGGTTCTTCTGAACTGCTCCAGCGCCTCGCTGCGCGCTGGTTCGGAGGCCGGTAGAAACATCTGCAATACGCTCATGATGTCATCCCGTGAGGCCAGAAAAGAAGGTGGCTGGCTCGCCGTGGTCGAGGCGCAGTCTTCGGTTTGATACGGCCTCTGGCGTGGCCGCAGGCGGCATTATGGGCGCCTTGCGCCGGCACGCCACTACAGCCCCGCGGGCAGTAGTGTTGCTGCGATTTTCAGCTGCCGGAGCCCTCGCGCCGGGCGCTCTCTTCGGCAGCGCGGCGGCGGGCGCGGCGGGCGGCCAACTCGGCCGCGCGCTGCAGCGCACGCAGCTGAAAGGTCACATCGTGAATCTCGCCGACGAGGCCGAACTGCTTGCTGGCGTCAATGCGCTCGGCGCTGCCGCTTCGCCACTCCAGGGGGGTTGAAGCTGCTCTCGGACCGATGAGGTGCATCAGTTCGGCCACGCTGGCGGTAACGTCGTCGGCAGCGGCCCTGAGCGCGGAAGTCGCTGTATCGACATCGGTGTCGCGCTTCAGCATTGCGTCCTTCACGGTGGTGCGTACGGGCGGTCTCGGGCGCCTCTCCGTGCTTTGCTCCTGCATTTTCTTGTTCACGGCGTTGATTTCGAAAAGGAGTTCATTGCGCTGTTCGACGAACAGCGCCGGCGGGCGATCCGCCGACTTGAAGATGCGGATGCTACTGCCATTGCCGGACCCAAGCTGCGGACAGCCTCGTTCGCAGCCGCGGGGGCCAATGCATGAGCATGTTTCTTCGCGGCCACCGCATGGCCTTGAATAGGCGTCGAACCCAAGCCAGACGGCGCTTCGAAGTGTCTAATGCATCGATCATGTAAGGAGCCGCAACATGAGGCATTTGGTTCGCACGTGCGCAGCAATCACGTCCCGAATTGCGACGAGGGAGGCAGAAGAAGCCCGATGACCAAGCAGCAAAACCGGCGTATTCTGCTGGCGGACGACACGCCTGCAATTCACGAAGACTTCCGCAAGATTCTTCTGCCCCAGCCGGCGGCATCGGATCTGGACGACATGGAGGCTGCGCTGTTCGGCACTTCGGCAAAGCAGACCGCGGTCGACTTTGTGCTGCACACCGCCTACCAGGGGCAAGAAGCGCTTGCCAAGGTGCGCGAGGCACTGGACGCGGACCAGCCCTACGCCATGGCCTTCATCGACATGCGAATGCCCCCGGGCTGGGACGGCGTGGAGACGATCGAGCAGCTCTGGCTGGTGGACCCGCGCCTGCAGATCGTCATTTGCACCGCTTATGCAGACCAGTCGTGGGTGGAAGTGTTCGAGCGGCTGGACGCGCGCGACCGCCTGCTGGTGCTCAAGAAACCGTTCGACCCGATCGAGGTGCGGCAGCTGGCAAGTGCGCTCACCATGAAGTGGCAAATGACGCAGGACGCCGCCTTCAAGATGAACATGCTCGAGCAGGCTGTCGAAGAGCGCACCCGCGAGCTGTCGGATGCCAACATCATCGTGCAGAACAGCCCGACCATCCTGTACCGGCTGCGCGGCGAGCCGGCCTTTCCTCTGATCTACATCTCGCACAACATCACCAAGTTCGGCCACGATCCGGCCAGCCTCATGGCCAACCCGGACTGGGCAGATGTTCTGATCGACCCGGCCGACCGCGCGGGGGTTGCCGATGCAATGGCTCGCGTGCTCGAGAAGGACGCGGAAGGCGCCTCCATCGAATACCGGCTGTGCACAGGCGACGGCACGCGGCGGTGGGTGGAGAACCGCTATGTTCCGGTTCGCGACAAGGAAGGCAGGCTCATCGAGGTCGAGGGCATCGTCATCGACATTACCGAACGCAAGGCGGCGGAAGAGCAGTTGGCGCGGCTCGCGCGCACCGACGGGCTCACCGGCCTTGCAAACCGCGCCACGCTGACCGAACGCCTTCACCAGGCCCATGCGGCCGCACGCAGGGGCTCCGTGCCCTTTGCGCTGCACTATCTCGACCTGGATCATTTCAAGCCCGTGAACGACATGTACGGCCACCCCACGGGCGACCTGCTGTTGCGCGAGGTGGCCCAGCGCCTGAAGAATTGCACACGCGAAACCGATGTGGTGGCACGCCTGGGCGGCGACGAATTTGCGGTGCTGCAAAGTGAAATGGGCGAGCTCGCAGGTGCCGGCGCGCTGGCCGCAAAAATACAGGCGGAGCTGGCGCGCCCCTACATGCTCGCTGGCAACGAAGTGCATGTGTCCGTGAGCATCGGCATCTGCCCCTACATCGCTGGCAGCGCAGGGCCGGACGAAATGCTCGTGCAGGCAGACCTTGCGCTGTACCGGTCCAAGGAAGAGGGGCGCAACCAGTTCCACTTTCACTCCGAAGAAATCGACCATGAGGTGCGCGACCGCGTGGCGTTGGGCGAAGACTTGAAGAAGGCGATTGAACGCGAACAGCTGGAGCTCTACTACCAGCCGCAGGTCGAGCTGTCTTCCGGAAAAATCGTGGGAGTGGAAGCGCTGCTGCGCTGGAACCACCCGGAGCGCGGCTTGCTCGACGCAACCGCCTTCGTGCCCATTGCGGAACGAACCGGGGGCATCGTCATGCTCGGCCGGTGGGTGCTGAACGAAGCGTGCAAACAAATGAGCCTGTGGCGCGAACAGGGCGTGGCCCCGCCAGTGGTAGCGATCAACCTGTCGCTCGGGCAGCTCAGAAAAGGCGCCGAGCTGGTCCGCGACGTGGTCGACTCCCTTGCCAAATGGCAGCTCAACCCTTCCGACCTGGAGTTCGACGTGACGGAGTCGACGCTGGCCCAGATGACATGGAGCCACAACGAAGTGCTGCCGCAGTTGAGGGCGCTTGGCGTGCGGATTGCCATCGACGACTTCGGCACCGAATACTCGTCGTTCGAGTACCTGCGTACCTACCGCGTCAACCACCTGAAGATCGCGCAATCGATGCTCAAGAGAGCCATTGACGACCCCGACAGCGCGGCCACCGTGCGCGCCATCATGAACCTGGCGCGAGAGGCACGCATCGGCATCATCGTGGAGGGGCTGGAGACCGAAGCGCAGCGCGCGTTTCTCAATTCCACAGGCTCCACGACCCTGGCACAGGGCTATTACTTCAGCGAGGCCGTGGTCGCCAACGAGGCAGGCGACCTTCTGCGCTCGGGCACCATGGAGCAAAGCGAGCGCAGCAAGGAAGAGGGACAGGGCCGGGCCGGCTGAAAGCGGGCTACCACCTCGCGCCAAGCCGGCGATTGCCCGGCCTACGTATGTAGGCACTCGCCCACGCGCACGAACTGATTTCTCCCGCACGCTGCGGCCTGCGAAGGGTTCAACCTGCAGTCAAGCTCACACAGGCATCGCCCGATGTGCGGCTTTGCATTGCGGTTCCTCCTCACGGCGCATTCGTGCGTCGTTAAGCGCTCCCTCGGGAGCGCTTTTTTTGTGCAGATGCCGTGCCGTGCGTATCAGTCGTATCAGTGCGTTTCGCGGCGCAGCTGCTGCACGTCTTCATGCAGCGACAGCGCCCAGGCACGGCGCTCGCGGCCCAGCGAGGGCTGCGGCTCGCCGAAGCGCACGATGGCCAAGAGGGGCGGCGCGCGAAGCGTGTTCCAGAGCGAGGTGAGCAGGTTGTCGTCGTCGATGTAGCGCGGCGCCTGGCTTGTTTCTCCGGTGGCCGCGTCGGCAAAGCGCAGCGCGGCGGGCAGCACCGGTGCGCCCGACGAAATGGCGGCCTGCAGCAGGTTGGCATGAAAGGGCAGCAACCCTTGCCCGTCGCTTGTCGTGCCTTCGGGAAACACGCCGATGCGGTCCCCGCCTTGCAAAGCCTCTGTCATGTGATGCACCACGCGCATTGCATCGCGGCGGCGTTCGCGCTCGATATAGAGCGAGCCCGCGCCGGTGGAAAGCGTGCCGATCACCGGCCAGCGCTTCACGCCCGCCTTCGAGACAAAACGCACGTGGCACGCAGCGTGGATGGTGGAAATGTCCAGCCACGAGAGATGGTTGCAAATGACCAGCACCGGCCCCTTTGCGGGCGGCGTGCCCTGCACCTTGAGCGTGACGCCCATGATCTCGAGCAGGCGCCGCGACCATTGCTGCACCCGCAGGTGGCGCTCTTCCTCCGAAAGGCCCGGAAAGGCGAAGCGGATCGTCCACCATCCGCCGAGTGCGTGCCCCACCGCATGCAGCAGGCGCCAGCAGGCCTTCAGCGAACGGATCATCGAGACGTGCGCCCTCTTCTTTTCATCAGCCATGAACCACGCGGCCCGCGACCAGGGTGTGGCGCGCACGCCCCTGGAGCGGGTAGCCCGCGAAAGGCGTGTGCTTGCCCTGGCTCTTGAGCGCATCGGGCTGCACCTGCCATTCGAGGGCCGGATCGAACACGCACAGGTCGGCCACGCCACCCTCTGCGAGGCGCCCGATGCCGGTGCCCGCATCTGCGGCCGCCAGCAGTCGCGCAGGCGCGGAGGTGATCACTTCGAGCGCGCGCGCCATGCCGGCGCCGCTGCGCTCGCCCCATTGCAACGCCAGCGGCAGCAGCAGCTCGAGCCCGGTCGCGCCGGGTTCGGCTTCGGCAAAGGGCAGCGTCTTGGCGTCGGCCTCGACCGGCGTGTGGTCGGACACCAGCGCGTCGATGGTGCCATCGGCCAGCGCGGCCGAAAGCGCGTCGCGGTCGCCCTGCTGGCGCAGCGGCGGGTTCAGGCGCGCGCGGCTGTCGAAAAAGCCGATGTCGGTGTCTGCCAGGTGCAGCGAATTGATGCTCACGTCGCAGGTGAGCGGCAGGCCTTGCGCCTTGGCTTCGCGGACCAGCGCCACGCCCCGGGCGCTCGAAATGCGGCACAGGTGCACGCGCGCGCCGGTGCTCTTCATGAGCTCGATGATGGTGAAGATGGCGATGGATTCGGCCGACACGGGCACACCGGACAGGCCGAGCCGCGTGGCAAGCGGGCCGCTGGCGGCCACACCCTTGCCCAGGTCGCGGTCCTGCGGGCGCAGCCACACGGTGTAGCCGAAGGTGCTTGCGTAGAGCAATGCGCGCTGCAGTACCTGGGTGTCTGCCAGCGGCACGTCGGCCTGGCTGAAGCCGATGCAGCCGGCTTCGGTGAGCTCGGCCATTTCAGTGAGCACGCCACCGGCCAGGCTGCGCGTCAGCGCACCCAGGGGAAACAGGCGTGCACCCTGCAGCTTCTCTGCGCGGAACTTGAGCATTTCGACCAGGCCGGGCTCGTCGAGCACGGGGTCGGTGTCTGGCGGGCACACGAGGCTGGTTACACCGCCCGCAATGGCGGCGGCCATTTCGCTTTCGAGCATGCCCTCGTGTTCGTAGCCGGGCTCGCGCAGGCGCGCGGCCAGGTCGACGAGGCCGGGGGCGACGATGCAGCCCGCGGCGTCGATGGTGCGATCGGCCTTGAAGCCGGCCGGCGCGCTGCCGATGCTGGCGATCTTGCCGCCGGCGATGGCGATGTCGGCTTTCTTGTCGGTGCCAGAGGCGGGATCGACCACGCGGCCGTTGATGATCAGTGTGTTCATGCTTCGTTACCTGCGACGATGCTCATGACCGCCATACGCACGGCGATGCCGAAGGTGACCTGTGGAAGGATCACGCTCTGCCTGCCGTCGACCACGGCGGAGTCGATCTCGACGCCCCGGTTGATCGGACCCGGATGCATCACGATGGCATCGGGCTTGGCCAGCTGCAGCTTCTCGGGCGTGAGGCCGTAGGTCTTGAAGAACTCCTGCGACGAGGGCAGCAGCGCGCCGCTCATGCGCTCGTTCTGCAGGCGCAGCATGATGATGACGTCGCAGTCCTTGATGCCTTCTTCGAGCGTGTGGCACACGCGCACCCCCATGCCGGCCATGTCGCCGGGCACCAAGGTCTTGGGACCGACCACGCGCACCTCGGCGCAGCCGAGCGTGGTGAGCGCATGAATGTCGGAGCGCGCCACGCGCGAATGCAGCACGTCGCCGACGATGGCGACCGTGAGGTTCGCAAAGTCTTTCTTGTAGTGGCGGATCGTGTACATGTCGAGCAGCCCCTGGGTGGGGTGTGCGTGGCGGCCGTCGCCGGCGTTGACCACGTGCACGTGGGGTGCCACATGCTGCGCGATGAGGTAGGGCGCGCCCGATTCGCTGTGGCGCACCACGAACAGGTCGGCGGCCATTGCGCTCAGGTTGGCGATGGTGTCGAGCAGCGATTCGCCCTTGGTGGCCGACGAGCGCGCAATGTCGAGGTTGATGACGTCGGCAGACAGGCGCTTGGCCGCGATCTCGAAGGTGGTGCGGGTGCGGGTGCTGTTCTCGAAGAACAGGTTGAACACGCTCTTGCCGCGCAGGAGTGGCACCTTCTTCACCTCGCGGTCGCTCACGCTCGTGAAGTTGGCGGCGGTATCGAGAATGTGCGTGACGATGTCCTTGGGCAGGCCCTCGATCGACAGCAGGTGAATCAGTTCGCCGTTCTTGTTGAGCTGCGGATTTCGCTTGTAGAGCATCAGCTGTTCTCCTCGACCTTGAGGCTGAAGGCCCCGTCGTCTGCGCGGGCCAGTGCGAGCAGCTGCGTATCGGGCAGCGTGAGTTTCGCGGCGGCAAAATCGGCCGCCACCGGCAGTTCGCGCCCGCCGCGGTCGACCAGCACCGCAAGCCGCACGCACGCCGGGCGGCCAAAGTCGAACAACTCGTTGAGCACCGCGCGAATGGTGCGGCCGGTGTAGAGCACATCGTCCAGCAGCAGCACGTCGGCGCCGTTCACGTCGAAGGGGAGCGCGGTCTGCGCGCTGGCTGACAAGCCCCGGCGCGCGAAATCGTCGCGGTGCATGGCCGACGAAATGACGCCCGGCGCGCCGGCAAGGCCCAGGTCTTTTTGCAGCCGCTCCACCAGCCAGGCGCCGCCGGAGGTAATACCCACCAGCTTTGTCTCTGCGCGCATCAGCGCTTTCACGCCGTTCAGCAGCTCTTTGTAGAGCGCTTCGGCATCGGGTATTGAACTCACGGGAGACTCCTCAAAAATTGCTCCAGGATGATGCAGGCCGATGCGGCATCGGCGTCGCGCGCGCCCGAAGCCAGCGCCTCGGTGGTGCTGTAGCGCTCGTCGACCTCGAACACCTGGAGGTTGAAACGGCCGCGCAGCTGGCGCGCAAACTTCTGCGCGCGGCGGGTGTTTTCGTGGGGGGCGCCGTCGGGGTGATACGGCACACCGACAACCAGGGCATCGGGCTGCCATTCCTTGATGCGCGCCTCGACTTGCGCAAAGCGGGCATCGCCCTCGGCCTTGATGGTGGCCTGGGGGGTGGCGGCGCCGAGCAAGCGGTTTCCGCTCGCGACGCCGGTTCGCTTCAGGCCGAAATCGAAGGCCAGGAAGCTCTGAAAATGGGAAGGAACGGCAACGGAAACAGGGGAAGCGGAGGGAACGGGAGCGTCTGGCATGGCAGCGGCCATCACGCGTGTCCCGCTTCCGGCGACAGTTTCCAGGCCTCCAGGCCCAGCAGCATCAGCGCCTTGTCGTAGCGCTGCTCGATGGGGGTGTCGAAGATCACGGCCGGATCGGCGCTCACGGTGAGCCAGCTGTTTTCAGCCAGTTCCGATTCGAGCTGGCCTTCGCCCCAGGCCGAATAGCCCAGCGAAACCAGCACCTTGCGCGGCCCCGCGCCGGTGGCCAGGGCCTCCAGCACGTCCTTGGAGGTGGTCATTTCAAGACCGCCCGGAATGGTCATGGTCGAGGCGTAGACCGACTCTTCGGGCTTCTCGGCATGGGAGAACACCGGCTCGTGCAGCACGAAGCCGCGCTCGGTCTGCACCGGGCCACCCTGGAAAACCGGGGCGTCGCCGAGTTCGGGGCGTGCCAGGTGGAGCTCGATTTTCTCGAACAACACCTTGAGGTTGATGTCGCTGGGCTTGTTGATCACAAGGCCGAGCGCACCGCGCTCGCTGTGCTCGCAGAGGTAGACGACGCTGCGGTTGAAAGTTTTATCTTCCATCCCCGGCATCGCTATCAAAAAGTGATGCGTGAGGTTCATCGGGGCAGAATCGGAAGCCATATGCCGCCGATTTTACTGGCCGTCGACAAGACCTATCCCAAAGGGCTCATGTGGTTCCGCCGCGACCTGCGCGTGGACGACAACGCAGCCCTCTACCACGCCCTGCGGGCCTGCCGCCAGGTGGTGTGCGTTTTTGTGTTCGACCGCGCCATTCTGGAACCCCTGCCCCGCGCCGACCGGCGGGTGGAATTCATCCGCGAGTCGCTCGTGGAGCTCGATGACGAGCTGCGCGACCTGAGCGGCGGGCTCATCGTGCGCCATGCCGCCGCAGTCGATGAAATTCCGGCGCTGGCGCACGCGTTGGACGTGCAGGCCGTTTTTGCCAACCGCGACGACGAGCCCGACGCGCTGGCCCGCGATGCCCAGGTGCTCGGAGCCTTGGCCAACGCGGGCGTGGCTTTTCATACCTACAAGGACTCCACCGTTTTCGACCGCGACGAGGTGATGACCAAGACCGGCCAGCCTTACACGGTCTTCACGCCCTACAAGCGGGCCTGGCTGGCCAAGGTGGACCCGTTCTTTCTCAAGTCGTACCCGGTTCGGGCATACGCCGACGCGCTGGCCGCGCCGCCCGAGGCCTGGCGCGCGCCGGTGCCCTTGCTCGAGGAGATCGGCTTTCAGGAAACCAACCTTTCCGAACTCGAGATTCCCACCGGCACCCAGGGGGCGGCGGCGCTGTTCGAAGACTTTTTCCAGCGCATCGACCGCTACGACGCGGCGCGCAACTTTCCGGCAGTGCGGGGCCCCAGCTACCTGGGTGTGCACCTGCGCTTTGGCACCGTGTCGATCCGGCAGGTGGCCGGGGTGGCGCACCAGCTCTCGCTGCAGGGCGACACGGGAGCGGCAACCTGGCTCAGCGAACTGATCTGGCGGGAGTTCTACTTTCAGATCCTGGCGCATTTTCCGCATGTGCATTCGGGCGGCGAATCGAAGAGCTTTCGCCCCGAGTACGACAAGATCCAGTGGCACCACGGCAAGCATGCCGACCAGCTGTTCGAGGCCTGGTGCCAGGGCCGCACGGGCTACCCGCTGATAGACGCGGCGATGTTGCAGATCAACCAGAGCGGCTACATGCACAACCGCCTGCGCATGGTGACGGCAAGCTTTCTCTGCAAGGACCTGGGGCTGGACTGGCGGCGCGGCGAGCGCTACTTTGCGTTGCACCTGAACGATTTCGAGCTGGCCTCGAACAACGGCGGCTGGCAATGGGCAAGCTCCAGCGGCTGCGACGCGCAGCCGTACTTCCGCATCTTCAACCCGGTAACGCAGAGCGAGCGCTTCGACCCCGAGGGCAAGTTCATCCGCCGCTACCTGCCGCAACTGGCGGGCCTTTCGAATGCCGCAATCCATTCGCCCTGGACGGCCTCGCCGGTGGAGCTGGAGGCGGCAGGCATCAAGCTTGGCGAGACCTACCCCAAGCCGGTGGTCGACCACGCCGAGGCACGCGAGAAAACGCTGCAGCGCTACGGCGTGGCGCGAGCCAAGGCGCTGCAAAAATAAAGGGGCCCGGCGGGCCCCTTTATGGGTCGAGCGCTGGAGAGCGTCAGGCCGCGGCGGCCAATGCCGGTTCGCTCGTGTACGCACGAACCAGGCGCAGCAGCTCGTCTTCCGAGTACGGCTTGCCCAGGTAGTGGTTCACGCCCAGCGTGCGGGCGTAGTCGCGGTGCTTCTCTGCAATGCGCGAGGTGATCATGATGATCGGCAGGCCGGCCATCGACTCGTCCGCGCGGATGTTGCGGGCCAGGTCGAAGCCGTCCATGCGCGGCATTTCGATGTCGGACAGCACCACCGCCGGCCGCTCCTGCTGGAGCCGCTCGAGCGCTTGCAGGCCGTCGGCCGCGAGCGACACGCGATAGCCTTCGCGCTGCAGCAGGCGCTGCGTCACGCGGCGCACGGTAATGGAGTCGTCCACCACCAGCACCAGCGGAACCTGCGGCACCGGCGGAGCCAGCATCGGCAACGGCTCCTGCGGCGCGCCGTGGTCGGCATCGGCCGATCCGGCCTGCGCGGAGACAGCCAGCGCGGCGGCCTGGCGCATGCGCGCCTGTTCGCCGTGCACCGCGGCCAGCGCCACCGGGTTGTAGATGAGCGCCACCGCGCCGGAAGCCAGCACCGAGATGCCGGCCAGACCCGGCAGGCGCGCGAGTTGCGGCCCGAGGTTCTTGACCACGACTTCCTGGTTGCCCAGCACTTCGTCCACGTGCAGGCCCACGCGCTGTGCCGCGCTTCGCACGATCACGACGGTGTTGTTCTTGCTGGCGGGATGGTCGCTGCGTGCCGAGGCCTGCAGCAACGCACCGGCCCAATAGAACGGCACCTGTTCGCTGCCGAACGGATGGCTGTTGTGCAGGTAGGCGGCTTCGAGCTCGGTGCTGCTCACGCGCTGAACCAGTTCCACCAGGTTGGACGGCACGCCGATCGACACCTCACCGGCGCGCAGCATCACCACGTGCGTCACCGCGGTGGTGAGCGGCAGCACCAGCTTGAAGGTGGTGCCGTGTCCGGCGGTGCTGTGCGTTTCGATACGGCCGCCGAGCGCGGCGATTTGCGCGCGCACTACGTCCATGCCGATGCCGCGGCCAGCCAGTTCGGACACCTGCCCCGCCGTGGAGAAGCCGGGCTTGAAGATCAGCTCGGTGGCTTCTTCGGGCGAGAGTTCCTGGCCCGGCTCGAGCAGGCCGAGTGTGCGGGCACGTTCGGCAATGCGCTTGTGGTCCAGGCCGGCGCCGTCGTCGCGGAAGCTCACCGAGACGTCGTTGCCCTCATGGTGCAGGTCGATCACGATCAGGCCATTGGCGTCCTTGCCGGCCTTTTCGCGCGTGGCCGGGTCTTCGATGCCGTGCGCCACGCAATTGCGCAGCAGGTGCTCGAAGGCGGGGGTCATGCGGTCGAGCACGCCGCGGTCCATTTCGATGGAGCCGCCGACGATGTCCAGGCGCACCTGCTTGCCGGTGTCTTTCGACGCCTGGCGCACCACGCGGTAGAGGCGGTCCGAAATGCCTTCGAACTCCACCATGCGCGTGCGCAGCAAGCCGCGCTGCAGTTCACGCGTCTGGCGTGCCTGCACGCTCAGGTCGTCTTCTGTTGCCTGCACCGTCTTTTGCAGCGTGCGCTGCACGGTGGCCACGTCGTTCACCGACTCGGCCATCATGCGCGTGAGTTCCTGCACGCGGGTGAAGCGGTCGAACTCGAGCGGGTCGAAGCTCTGCTGCGAGTCCTTGGCTTGCGCCAGGCGGGACTGCATCTGGCTTTCGGCCTGCACTTCGATGTCGCGCAGTTGCTGGCGCAGGCGGTCCAGGTTGCCCGTCAGGTCGGAGAGCGAACCGCGCAGCTGGCCGAGCTCGGCCTCGAGCCGCGAACGCGTGATGATGACCTCGCCGGTCTGCGCCACCAGGCGGTCGAGCAGTTGGGTGCGAATGCGAACGGCCTGGGTAGACGCCGCGCGCAGCGGTGCGAGCAGCGCCGGAGCCGGCCGCGGCAAGAGCGACGGCACGGCGGCCGTGTCTGCGGAGGTTGCGTCCTGATCGGCTGTGTCCGCGGTCTCGTCGTTGGCGGGCACGCCGGCTTCGGCAGCAACCTGCACCAGCTGAACGCCCGGCTGGGCGGCGGTTGCCGCCACCACGAGCTGGGCCACTTCGGCCTGGGTGGCATCGTCCGCCGCGCGCAGTGCGTCGAAGGTGGACTGCAGTGCGTCGAGACGCGTGAGCAGCTTTTCGATCTCGATCCTGTCGGCGCCGCCCTGGGTGCCCAGGATTTCGATCTCGGACTCCATGCGGTGCGCCCGCTCGCCGAGGCGCATGGCACCCGCCAGCCGGGCGCTGCCCTTGAGCGTGTGCAGCGTGCGCAGCACCGAGGCGCGGGGCGCGTTGTCGTCGGGATGGTGAGCCCACTGGCGCAGCGCCTGGCCGAGCTGGGGCAGCAATTCCGCGGCTTCTTCCTCGAAGATCGGGAACAGGTCGACGTCGACCGCATCGGCTACGTCGATGGCATCTTCGGAGTCGTCCAGCGCCACGTCGGCAACGCTGTCGGTCGCCACCATGTGCTGCAGCGGCCGCACGTCGGCACGGGCAGCAGCCTCGGCCGGCATGGGTGCGGCGGCAATGTCGCGCAATGCCTGCAGCGTTCCTTCGGAAGGTTCGCGCAGGAAGCCGACGGCAAACTGGTGCAGCAGGCGGCGCAGCTCGTCGGCCGCGGCAACCAGCACCACCCCCTGTTCGCGCGTACCGCTGCCCTGCATTTGCAGATGCTGCAGCGCCGCTTCGAGCAGGCGGGCCATGCCCGAAAGGCTATGGAAGCCGACCGTTGCCGAACTGCCGGCCAGCGAATGCGCAAGCGCGACGGTCGAATCCGACAGGCGCTCGTGCGATTCGAGCGCCCACTCGCCGACTTCGGTGGCCAATTGCCTCGACCATTCGTCGGCTTCGTTGAGGTAGACGTTGTAGAGCGCGATGCCGATGCGCAGCGGCCCGATGACCTTGACCTGGTCGTCGGCACCCGAGGGGGCTGCAGCTTCGGCCATTTCCTGCACTTCGGGCTCGGGCTCGGCTGCGAGTTCGGGCTGCGGCGCTTCTTCGGCAACTGCAACCGTGTCTGCAACCGCCAACGGCGGCTCGACTGGCTCTTCCGGTGCGGCGGGCGCTTCGGCCACCGTTGCGGCGGGCTCTTCCGGCTCCAGCAGGAACGCCGGTGCGGCAGCCACGGGCTCTTCTTCCACGGACACGGACACAGGCTCGACCGGGGCAAGGGCTGCGGGCTCGCTCTCCCTGGCTGGCGAGAGCTCGGGGGCCCAGTCCAGATCGGGCAGCGCCGCCGGCGTTTGCAGCAGCTCCGGCGCGGCGATCGGCGCAGGTTCTGCGGCCGGTTCGGCGGCAAATTGAGCGACCGGCGGTGCGGGCTCCACCTTTTCGGCCGCCAGGAAGTCGAAATCTCCGCTGCCGGTCAGCACTTCGAAAGACTCTTCCGGGCTCGGCTTGGTATCGAAGTCGAGGAAGTCGGTCGATGCGAAGTCGTCGTCGGTTTCGTGCCTTGCGGGCTCCTCCAGCGCCTGCACCGGCAGTTCGAAGGCGGGTGCGGGTGCGGTTATTGGCGCGGGCGCAGGCTCCGGCGGCGCGGCAGGAGCCAGCGACAGGTCGGGGAGGTCCGGAAGCTCGGGCAGCTCCGGCATTGGCAACGGGGCAGCCACAGGCGGCTCCGCGGCAATATGGCGCGCGGCAACGGCAAGGGCGTCAGCGTCGGCGCGCGGCGGCGCAGTGGGCACGGGCTCGCCGGCCAGCAGGGCGTTGGCCACGCGGCTGAAATGCGACGACTGCCAGCTGTGCGCAGCGCCGGAAGCAATGGCCTCGACCCATTCGCTGAATTCGCCGAGCGCATTGCGGGTGGCGGAAAGCAGCTCGGGCGTGGCGTCGCGCTGGTCGGCCAGCCAGGTGTTGAGCACCTGCTCGAAGGACCACGCGGCATCGCCGAAGTCGGTAAGGCCGACCATGCGCGAACTGCCCTTGAGCGTGTGGAAAGCACGCCGCAGGATGGTGAGTTCTTCGGTGTCGTCGGGGTGGCCGCCGAGTTCGTCGATGGCGGCCAGGCCGTTCTGGACCACCTCGCGAGCCTCGTCGAGGAAGATGTTCTGCAGGTCGTCTTCTTCGAGTTCGGTAACTTCGGTGTCGGGCAGCGCTGCGGGACCGGTGATCTTGTTGGTCCAGCTGTCGGCCTTGCGGCTGAATTCCTCGATGGGCGACACCTTCGCCTTGCGGTTGGGCGTGGCGAGGGCGGCCAGCTTCGAAGCGATCTGTGCATCGACTTCTTCGATGCTGAGCACGGCTTCGGCAGCCGCGGGCTTGCCGTCTGCCACTTCGGCATCTGAGCCGCCGGTGTCGGCCTGGCGGCCCATCAGCGGCTTGAGTTCGCCGGCCTCGGCATCGAACACGAACAGGCGCTTGGCAAGTGCAGGCTGGTAGCCCAGCATGTCGATCAGGAAGCCGAGTGCGCCCAGGTTGTTGCCGAGCGCATCGAAGCTATGCATTTCTTCAACGGGCGAGGCATTGCCCACGAGCATCTGCTCGACGTCGTCGCGCATGCGCTGCACGGTGTGCGCGGCCTGCTCGAGGCCCAGCACCGAGAACACGCCGCGCATTTGCAGCAGCTGGCTCGGCACGGTACGCAGCAGTGCCTTTTCTGCCGGGCGGCGGAAGTATTGGTCGAGCGATTTTTCGAGTTCGCTCAGGTGGCTGCGCAGCTCGTCGACCACGGTTCCCATGGTCTGGCGATCGCTCACGCGGCGATACAGGTCTTCCATCCAGGGCTCGAGCGGCTCCGAATGGCCGCCAGCGCGCACACGCTCGATACGGCCGGCCAGTTGCAGGGTTCGGGAGGTGAGCTGCGGATCGCTCGGGTCCAGGTCTTCGAGCGCGGCTTCCAGGTAGAGCACCGAGGTTGCGACTTCCATCGCAAGTTCGGTGTCGGGCGGCTGGCCGCTGCGCACCGACGCCTCGACCGCGTGCGTGAGCGCCTCCACCATCGGCAGACTCGGCGGATGCAGCTTATGCAGCGATTCGCCCAACTGCGCAAAGGTGTCGGACACCTGGCGGGTACGGGTGACGTCGCCGCCCGAAAGCGCCGACCACATTTCCTTGGCGGTTTCGATGCGCTTGCGTGCCTGCGTGAGCACCAGCGGATCGAAGCGGCCGAATTGCTCGACGCTGTAGTTGACGTACGGCTCGTTTGCAACGCCCCAGGCGCTGCGCACGGTGCGCAGCGTGGCGGCGTCGTCGCGGCCGGTAGGCACTGCCTGCGCGCAGAAGAACAGCAGGTCCTGGCCCAAACGGTCGGAGACGGTGCTGTCGCCGCGCGCGAGCGTGGCGTATTGCAGCAGCACGCGCGAAGCGGCGCGCTTGACGTATGAATCAGCCGGAATCAGCTCGAGCGCCAGGGCCTCGAAGAAGCCGGCAGCCAGCGTCCAAAAACTTGCCACGCGGGGCAGCAGCGCGCCGCGTCCGAGACCCAGGCACAGCGCGTGCAGCCGGCGAGCGGCTTGCGCATCGCCGGTCTTGACCAGTTGCAGCACTTCGCGGTCCAGCCGCGAACGCACCGCCGGGTCATAGGCCAATGCGGCCTGGGTGAGCGCGGGACGCACTTCGACCCAGCGCCACGCAATGCTCCACAGGTCCGCCGGGTGGACGCGCTCGTTGCCGACCAGTTCGAGCACATCGCGATATTGCGGGAAGAGCGCCACCGACGACACGGGCTTGCCGGCCAGCAGTGCGTTGAGGAAATCGACGACGGCAAAGCCGGCACGCTCGATCTTCTGGACTGCGCTGTCGGTGCAGCGTTGCGGTTCGGCAATGAAGCCCTGAACCGCGAACTCGATGGCGCCGAGCACCAGCGCCGGCGCAGTGTTGCCCACCATCTGCAGCGCACCGACGGACTGGTGCAGCTGCTGGCGAGCCATTTGCAGCGGGCCACTCTCGAGTTCAGCGCTATTGCCCACGTCGCGCACGAAGCGCCGCAGCGACTTGGCAACGCTGTCGAGGGATTTCTGGATTTCTCCCAGAACCCAGGCCAGCGGCCCAAGGTCTTCGGTGGCCGGCACGTTGCCAGCGAGGGGGGCCGTGGCAGGGGTTTGGATCGACACGTTGGATGCTCGCCGTTCTTATCTCTTGTCAGGCAATTTTGAAACGGGCCACCGAGCGACGCAGTTCTTCCGCCATCTGCGAAAGCTCGCGCACCTGCTGGGCGGTGGTACGGGTACCTTCTCCGGTCTGCTCGGTCACCGCAAAAATGTGCTGGATGTTGGCAGCCACCACGTTGGCCGAATCGGCTTCGCGGGATGCGGATTGCGAAATCTGCTCAATCAGGTCTGCAAGGCGGCGCGACACGCGGTCAATCTCCGTCAGTGCGGTACCGGCATTGTCGGACAGCTTGGCCCCTTCGACCACACCCTGCGTGGAACGCTCCATGGCGCCCACCGCGTCTTGGGTGTCGGTCTGAATGGCCTTCACCAGCGCCGAAATCTGGCGCGTGGCATCTGCGGAGCGTTCAGCCAGCCGCTGCACTTCTTCCGCCACCACCGAGAAGCCGCGACCGGCTTCACCGGCCGATGCGGCCTGAATGGCGGCGTTCAGTGCCAGCACGTTCGTCTGTTCGGTAATGTCCGAGATCAGTTCGGTGATTTCACCGATCTCCTGCGAGGATTCGCCCAGGCGCTTGATCCGCTTGGAGGTTTCCTGGATCTGGTCGCGGATGGAGTTCATACCGCCGATGGCGTTCTGCACGGCCTGCAGACCCGACGATGCGGCTTGCAGCGACTGGCGCGCCACCGTGGCGGACTCTTGCGCTTGCGAGGACACGCCGTTGATTCGCTCGGCCATGGTCAGCACCGACTGGCCGGTTTCGCGAATTTCACGCAGCTGTTCGGTGGAAGCGGCGAGCAGCTCGGTCGAGGTGCTTTCCACCTGCGACGTCGTCTGGGCCACGCGGGTTGCCGTGTTCTGCACGTTGCCCACCAGGAGGCGAAGTTCTTCCACCGTGTAGTTCACCGAGTCGGCAATGGCGCCGGTAATGTCCTCGGTCACGGTTGCTTCCTGCGTCAGGTCGCCTTCAGCCACTGTCTGCAGTTCGTTCATCAGCCGAAGAATGGCGGCCTGGTTGGCGTTGTTGATGCGGCCGGCTTCGTCGCTGGCCTGTTCGGCAGCAAGACGCTCGCGTTCAGCGATGGCGGCGCGTTCGCGGCCTTCGCGAACCTGCACGAAACCGATGGCGCCGGCAAGAGCCAGAGCGGCCAGCGACAGCACGAACAGCAGCACGATGGTTCCGGCGCCAAGGCCGGTGCGTGCGGAGAGCTTGTCCTGCAGCTCGCCGAGCGACTTGCGCAGCGGTTCGCTGTCGGTCAGGATGGACGCCTGCGCTTCGCGCGCGGCCACCAGGCCCTGCAGGTTGCCCAGAATGGCGGATGCCTGCGTGCGCATCTGCTCGTAGGTCTTCAGGATGGCTTCGAGCTGCTGGCGGGTCTGCGGGTCTTTCGAGCCGGGGAAGCGCTGCTGCGCATTGCCGTCGAGCAGGCCGCGGGTGGTTTCCTGGAAGGTGTTCAGGTCCTTGCCGAGCAGGAACACGGCGTCCGGGTTCACACCCTCGACCGTGAAGAATTCGTTGGTCGACTTGCCGATGCGCTGGGTCAGCATCACGAGCTGGCCGGCGGCCGAAATTTCAGGCAGCGTGGCGTTCTGCTGCATCTTCAGCGAAGCGACGGTTTCCGTCATTTCGAGCAGCGCGGACGATTGCTGGTTGATGTCGCGCAAGGCGGCACCCACCTGGGTCAGGATCTGGCGCTGCGACAGCACAACCTTGGCACTGGCGTCGGCACGGGCGACCAGCGGGTTGATCTTGGCCATGTCCTCGTCGTACTGGTTGCCCACGCGTTCGAGGCGCAAGGCATCGTCGCCGTTGGTCAGGCCCTGCACGCGGCGCGTGAGGTCGTCGGCGCTGTCCTTCACCTCGACGAACGCGGGTGCGCTGCCCACAAGAGCCTGGGAGATCGATTTTGCGAGACGCTGCGACTGCATCAGCGACTGGCCGGTGGCGGCCACCTGCTGGGCGAGCCGCTCAGCGCGAAGAATGGCGGAACCGGCCACCAGCAACAGCAGCAGCACGACCACGGCCAGCATGATGGCCAGGATCCGCTGCTGGCGCGCCGGCCGGGAGCCGGCCTTGTCGGCCGCGGCCTGGGCTGCGTCCAGCGCGCCCGCGCCTGCCTCGTTGGCTGCTTCGCTGGGAGGCAGCGCGCCGCCATCGGCAAAGCCGGTAGGCGTGGGCTCGTCGGCGGTGCGGCCTTGTTTTCGGGCGAGGCGGACGGTCTTCTCGTCCAGTGCCTGCACCGTATCGACATCGTCGAGCGACAAGGTGGAACCTGAGCCGTCGACGCGGGCCTTTTCGTTGCCGCTGTTCGCGGGCAGTAATTTCTTGAACTTGTCGGCGATCGAGCTCACGGTCGGTCCTTCAGGGTGGTTGTCTTTGGGCTGTGCGAAAGCACTAGGCGCCAATACTCAAAAACTCGGGTTGCTGCGAAAGCGCTTGCAGGTTGATTTCCTGCCAGCGCTCACCCGCCGCATCGGTGTACAGATGCCCCAGCCAGGCAGGTGCTTCTGCGCTTGGCGGCTCCGCGGCCGTAAAAGCCTCGGCGCCGCGCAACCCTGCCAGTCGGTCGACCAGCAATGCGCAGTTGACTTCGAGCAGCTCGTTGAGGGCAACGAGCCGCGATTGCATGCGGGCCGCCTCGGTGGCGGCCGGCCCGCTCGGAACGCCCGAGGCGAATGCCGACAGCTGCACCACGCCATAGAGGCCGCCGCGCAGGTTGGCAACGCCCAGGAACCACGGCTGCGAATAAGGCACAGGCTGCGGAGGCGTCCAGGGAAAGATTTCGCCCGCGTGGCCGAGAGGAAAGAGGAACTTGCCTTCTCCCGCCTCGACCGCGAGCCACGTGGCGGCGACGCCAGTCGTGCGTGCAGCCTGCAGGCGGCTTGCAAGCCGGGACTGGAAGGCGCGGAGAGCGTCGCGATTGGCCATGGACTCAGTCGGCTCCTGCTCAGGCGAGCGCCGTGATCTTCGACATCAGGTCGGCCTCGTTGACCGGCTTCACGATGTAGTCGCGCGCGCCCTGGCGCATGCCCCACACACGATCGGTTTCCTGGTTCTTGCTGGTGCACAGGATGATCGGGATCGAGCCGTACTTCGGATCGCGGGCAATCGCGCGCGTCAGCTGAAAGCCGTTCTGGCCGGGCATGACCACGTCCATGAGGATCAGGTCGGGCTGCTCTTCCTCGAGACGGCGCATGGCGTCGTCGGCGTTTTCAGCGGTCTTGACGGCAAAGCCGTTCTTGCGGAGCAGGTCAGACAGGAACACCAGTTCCGTCTTGGAGTCGTCGACGACGAGGATTTTTCGAATGGGCATTACTGCACTTCCTGTTGAACAATGCCAAACTGCTGCACGGCCTGCAGCAGCTGGTCTTTGGTGAAAGGCTTGGTCAGGTAGTCTTGCGATCCGACCATGCGGCCGCGGGCCTTGTCGAAGACGCCGTCTTTCGAGGAGAGCATCACGACCGGAACATTGGAGAATTGAGCATTGCGCTTGATGATGGCGCAGGTCTGGTAACCGTCCAGGCGAGGCATCAGGATGTCGCAGAAAATCAGATGCGGCTTGTGGTCATTGATTTTCGAGAGCGCGTCAAAGCCGTCTTCCGCCAGAAGAACCTCGTGACCGCCCTGCTTCAGAAATATTTCGGCACTGCGCCGGATCGTATTGCTGTCATCGATGACAAGCACCTTGTAACCTGATCCATTCGGCCCCATTGCACACGCTCCTGCTGAGATGAGACTTGGATGCCCGCCGCGCCGTACATCGACGCAAATCGCGTAGCCCTATGCCATGCTCTTCAGATTTCAACCATTTCGAAGTCTTCCTTGCGCGCACCGCACTCAGGACAGGTCCAGTTCATCGGAACATCGGCCCAGGCCGTGCCTGCTGCGATGCCGTCTTCCGGTACACCAACCGCTTCGTCATAGATCCACCCACAAATCAGGCACATCCAAGTTTTCGTATTCATCGGAGCTTAAAGTCCTTGTTCATTAAATGCAACGAGTGTATCTATGCGTATCTCACTGGCGGGCCGTAAACGTCGCGCCTATGCCACCATCCAGGGGATTTTGCCCGGCGTATGACCATTTACTTACTTCCAGCAGACAACGCCCGTAAACCGGGCGATCTTAACGACCCCTCGGCGGACGCCGAAGAGGTAGCCGAGCGCGACCTGAATCCGCCGTGCGTGCTGGTCTTCAACGCCAGCGATCCGAGCGGTGCCGGCGGCCTGGGCGCCGATGCCCTCGCAATGGCGTCGGTGGGCGCACACATGCTTCCTGTGGTTACAGGCGCCTACGCCCGCGACACGGCTGAGATATTCGACCATTTCGCCTTCGACGAAGAGGCCGTGGCCGAGCAGGCGCGCGCCATCCTGGAGGATGTGGAAGTCCAGCTCATCAAGGTCGGTTTTGTCGGCAGCCCGGACACCCTGAGCACCATTGCCGAGACCGCGTCCGACTACCCCGACGTGCCGCTGGTGGCCTATATGCCCAACCTTTCCTGGTGGGACGAGAACCTGATCGAGCCCTATCTGGACGCTTTTCGGGAGTTACTTTTGCCGCAGGCCACAGTGTTGGTTGGAAACCACAGTACGCTCTGGCGATGGCTGCTTCCCGACTGGAGCGGCGACCGTCCGCCCGGCGCACGCGACATCGCCAAGGCTGCCGGGGAGTTTGGCGTGCCCTACACACTGGTAACCGGCATGGTCCTGCCCGACCAGTTCATCGACAACGTGCTGGCCTCTCCGCAGTCAGTGCTCGCTAGCGAAAAGTACGAGCGGCTCGAAGCCGTCTTTGCCGGCGCCGGCGACACTCTTTCGGCCGCGCTGGCCGCGTTGCTCGCGAGCGGCACCGACCTGGTGGCCGCCACCACCGAAGCCCTCGCCTACATGGACCGCTGCCTCGACGCGGGTTTCAGGCCCGGCATGGGCCACGTGCTCCCCGACCGCCTGTTCTGGGCCGAACCTGAAGACGACGAAGACGACGGCGAAGACCCCGACGCACCACCAGACTTTGCCCTCCCCCCTCACGACACCAGACATTGATGCCAAACGCTGACCAAAACGACATTCTTTTCGACCGCGCACGCGCGGTCATTCCCGGCGGCGTCAATTCGCCCGTGCGCGCATTCAAGGCCGTGGGCGGCACGCCGCGCTTCATCCGCCGTGCCGAAGGCGCCTACTTCTGGGACGCCAACGACAAGCGCTACATCGACTACATCGGATCGTGGGGCCCCATGATCCTGGGCCACGGCCATCCGGCCGTCGTCGAGGCGGTACAAAAGGCCGTGCTGGAAGGCTTTTCGTACGGAGCGCCCACCGAACGCGAAATCGAGCTGGCCGAAGCCATCCTCGCGTTGGTGCCGTCAATGGAGATGGTGCGCCTTGTGAGCTCGGGCACCGAAGCCGCCATGAGCGCGCTGCGCCTGGCCCGCGGCGCCACCGGCCGCAAGCACATCATCAAGTTCGAGGGCTGCTACCACGGCCACGCCGACGCGCTGCTGGTCAAGGCCGGCTCGGGCCTCGCCACCTTCGGCCACCCCACCTCGGCCGGCGTGCCGCCCGAGGTCACGCAGCACACGCTGGTGCTCGAGTACAACAACATCGCCCAGCTCGAAGAAGCCTTTGCGCTGCACGGCAACGACATTGCCTGCCTCATGATCGAGGCGATTGCCGGCAACATGAACTTCGTGCGCGCCACGCCCGAATTTGCAAAGCGCTGCCGCGACCTATGCACGCAGCACGGCGCGCTGCTGGTGTTCGACGAAGTGATGACCGGCTTTCGCGTGGGCCTGCACGGCGCACAAGGCGTGCTGGGCATCACGCCCGACCTCACGGTGCTCGGCAAGGTCATTGGCGGAGGCATGCCGCTGGCGGCTTTCGGCGGCCCGCGCGCCATCATGGAGCAGCTTGCACCGCTAGGCCCGGTCTACCAGGCTGGGACGCTTTCGGGCAACCCCGTGGCCACGGCCTGCGGACTCGCTACGCTGAAGGAAATTGCAAAGCCCGGCTTCTATGAAGCGCTGTCGAAAAAAACCCAGTCGCTGGTCGCCGGCCTGAAAGCGGCCGCCGCAGCAGAAGGCCAGGCCTTCAACGCCGATAGCGAAGGCGGCATGTTCGGCTTCTTTCTCATGAACGAACTGCCGCAGAACTACGCCACCGTGATGACAACGGACAACGCAAAGTTCAATGCGCTGTTCCATGGCCTGCTCGACCGCGGCGTGTACATCGCGCCGGCGCTCTACGAAGCGGGCTTTGTGAGCGCTGCGCACAGCGACGACGACATTGCCGCCACCATCGAAGCGGCAAGGCAGATCTTCAAGGCGTCGCAGCCCCTTTAAGCCGAGCGTCCAGCCAAGAAAAAAGCCGGGCTGCCGCCAGCAAAACGCTGGCAGGCAGTCCGGCCTTCGCCCAGGCGGGCGATGGGCGGTTGGTGCTCAGTGGCGGAAGTGGCGCACGCCCGAAAGCACCATGACCACGCCGCGCTCGTCAGCGGCGTCGATCACTTCCTGGTCGCGCATCGAACCGCCGGGCTGGATGACGCAGCTCGCACCGGCGTCGACCACCACGTCGAGGCCGTCGCGGAACGGGAAGAACGCATCGCTTGCCACCGCGGTGTCTTTGAGCGACAGGCCCGCATGCTCGGCCTTGATGCTCGCGATGCGCGCCGAATCGAGGCGGCTCATCTGGCCGGCGCCCACGCCCATGGTCATGCCGCCGGCGCAGAACACGATGGCGTTGCTCTTCACGTACTTGGCCACCTTCCATGCGAACAGCAGGTCTTGCAGTTGCTCGGGCGTCGGCTGCTTCTTGCTGACCACCTTGAGATCGCTGGCCGCGAGCTCGTGGTTGTCCGCGGTCTGGATCAAGAGGCCCGAGCCGACCCGCTTGACGTCCATCGCGTTGCGGCCGTTGTCCCAGTCGGTCGCGCCGCCCTTGGGCAATGCGATCTCGAGCACGCGCACGTTGAGCTTGGCCTTGGTCGCCTGGAACACTTCGAGCGCCTCGGGCGTGTAGCCGGGCGCCATCAGCACTTCGACGAACTGCTTGTTGACGGCCTGCGCAGTGGCAAGGTCCACCGGGCGGTTGAAGGCGATGATGCCGCCGAAGGCCGATGTCGGATCTGTCTTGAAGGCCTTGCTGTAGGCCTCGAGCGAGTCCTTGCCCACGGCCACGCCGCAGGGGTTGGCGTGCTTGACGATCACGCAGGCCGGCGCGTCGAAGCTCTTCACGCATTCCCAGGCAGCGTCGGCATCGGCGATGTTGTTGTAGCTGAGCTCCTTGCCCTGCAGCTGCCTGGCCGATACGAGCGAGCCTGGCGCGGGGTACAGGTCGCGGTAGAACGCGGCCTGCTGGTGCGGGTTCTCGCCGTAGCGCAGGTCTTGCACTTTCACGAAGCGCCCGTTGCTTTGCGCCGGGAACAACGAGCGCGCCGGCGAAGGCTGGCCGATGCTGGCCTCGAAGTCGATGGCCGAAAGATAGTCGCTGATGGCGCCGTCGTAATCGGCAATGCGGTTGAACGCGGCCACCGAGAACGCGAACTTGGTTTTGTCGCTGAGCTTGCCGGCGGCCTGGAGTTCAGCCAGTGCCACCGGGTACTGCGAGGCGTCGGTCAGCACGCCCACGTCCTTCCAGTTCTTGGCGGCGCTGCGCACCATGGCTGGGCCGCCAATGTCGATGTTCTCGATCGCGTCTTCGAGCGTGCAGCCGGCCTTGGCCACTGTGGCTTCGAACGGATAGAGATTGACCACCAGCAGGTCGATGGTGTCGATGCCGTGTTCCTTGATGGCAGCCACGTGCGCGGGCAAGTCGCGGCGCGCCAGCAGGCCACCGTGGATCTTGGGGTGCAGCGTCTTCACGCGGCCGTCGAGCATTTCAGGAAAGCCGGTGTGGTCGGCCACTTCGGTCACGGGCAGGCCGGCATCGGCCAGCAGCTTGGCAGTGCCGCCGGTGGACAAGAGCTTGATGCCAAGGCCATGCAGTGCCTGGGCAAATTCAAGGATGCCGGTTTTGTCGGAAACGGAGATGAGTGCGGTCTGGGCCATGGAATATGCCGTGTAGTTATTTCAAAAGTTTGTGTTCAACCAGCTTCTTGCGAAGCGTGTTGCGATTCAGGCCCAACCATTGCGCAGCCTTCGACTGGTTGCCTTCGGCGCGCGTCATCACGACATCGAGCAAGGGCTTCTCGACCACGCGCACGAGCATCTCGTACATGCCGTCGGGTTCGGTGCCGCGCAAATCGCGAAAGTAGCTGTCCAGACTGGTGCGAACGCAGTCCTCGATGTGTTTCTTGCTCATGCTTTTCTTCTCTTCTTCTCTCTCAATCAGCGGCGCAGGCCGCCTCCTCTTCACCGGACAGCTCTTCGGCCGCCTGGTACACGGGCATGCGGTCCATGCGGTCCGCCAACCCGTCGAAATAATCGCCGACCGCACGCAGCTGCGCGGCGGAATCTTCGATGGTGTTCATTTGCGCGCGGAAGGCTTCGCCGTCCGCAAGCGTACGCACATACCAGCCGATGTGCTTGCGCGCCGTGCGCACGCCGCTGAATTCGCCGTAGAGCGCGTAGTGCTCCACCAGATGATCGAGCAGCAAGCGGCGAACCTCAATGACCAGCGGCGGCGCAAGATGCGTACCCGTCGCGAGAAAGTGAGAAATCTCACGAAAAATCCATGGTCGGCCTTGCGCGGCACGGCCGATCATCACCGCGTCGGCCCCGGTGGCCGCGAGCACGTCGCGCGCCTTCTCCGGCGAATTGATGTCGCCGTTGGCCACCACGGGAATGCGCACCGCAGCTTTCACAGCGGCAATGGTGTCGTACTCGGCGTTGCCCTTGTAGCCCTGCTCGCGCGTACGGCCATGCACGGTGAGCATCTGCACGCCGGCCGACTCGAAGTCGCGCGCCAGCCTTACCGCGTTGCGGTGCTCTTCGCTCCAGCCGGTGCGCATCTTGAGCGTGACCGGCACGTTGAAGGGGTGGGCTGCGTCCACCACGGCCTGCACGATCTCGCGCGCCAGCGGCTCGTCGCGCATCAGCGCCGAACCCGCCCACTTGTTGCAGACCTTCTTGGCCGGGCAGCCCATGTTGATGTCGATGATCTGCGCGCCACGCTCGATGTTGTAGACCGTGGCCTCGGCCATCATGGCCGCATCGGTGCCGGCGATCTGCACCGCGATGGGGCCGGGCTCGCCGTCATGATTGGCGCGGCGCGATGTCTTGAGCGTGTTCCAGAGGTCTTTGCGCGAGGTCACCATCTCGCTTACCGCATAGCCCGCGCCAAGCTGGCGGCACAGCATGCGAAAAGGCCGGTCCGTCACGCCGGCCATCGGCGCGGCGAACAGGCGGTTTTCCAGCGTGTGAGTGCCGATCTGCAAGGTCATGGAGGAGATAGCGTCGCGAGTCCGGCTGCTGAAAAATGAGGCACGATTGTAGCCACGCGCGATTTCGGGGAATGAAACGATTTGCGCTTTGGGTAGGGGAATGAAACCCGCGCTCCTCGGCGCTTTCTCCGACCTGTTCAAGCAACCGGGCTACCTATACTGCGTCGACTCATTTCACCTTATGCAAGCCTGGCTCGACGCTCTTCTGGCGCTACTTGCGCTTCCGCAATACGGCCTCTCCACGCTGTTCATAGCGGCCTTTGTATCGGCCACGCTGTTGCCCGTGGGTTCGGAGCCGATTCTTTTCGGCCTGCTCAAGCTCAATCCCGAAATGTTCTGGCCTGCCATTCTGGTGGCCACCGTGGGCAACACGCTGGGCGGTGCCGTCGACTGGTGGATAGGCTACGGCGCACACAAGGTGGCAGACAAATACTCGCACTCGAAACATCATGTGCGCGTATTGAGCTGGCTCGAGCGGCTTGGCCCGAAGGCATGCCTCTTGAGCTGGCTCCCGATTGTTGGCGACCCGCTCTGCGCCGTGGCGGGTTGGCTCAAGCTGCCGTTCTGGCCATGCCTTGGCTACATGGTCATCGGCAAATTCCTGCGCTACGTGTGCATGACCGTGGCGCTGCTTCACATCTTTCCGGGGTAGCCCCGGCGCGCGCCCGGCGCAGCGCGCTCAGTTCAACAGATCGTAGGGGCCGCCGCGTTCCAGCGCGCGCCGGTAGGCCGGACGGGCATAGATGCGCTCCAGGTAAGCCATGAGGCGCGGGCGCTTTGCATCGAGGCCGCCGCGCGCTTGCGAAGCTTCGACCGGAAAGCTCATCTGGATGTCGGCACCCGTGAATTCATTGCCGGCAAACCATTCGCTCTTGCCAAGCTCGGCTTCCATGAAGTTCAGGTGGCTCTCGATGTTGGGCATGATGATGGCCGCCTTGGCCTTGCCCGAAATCATCTTTGCAATCGGCTTCACGAAGAAAGGCATCTTGCTGCGCTCGATCTTGTCGAACACCAGCTTCAGCAGCAGCGGCGACATGGCCGTGCCCTCCGCAAAGTGCAGCCAGTAGCGATAGCGCAGCGCCTCGGGTGTGCCCGCAGCCGGTGCCAACCGGCCGTTGCCATAACGCTCGATCACCGTCTCGATGATCGCGCCCGATTCCGCAAGCGTGAGCCCGTCGTCCGTTGTGACTACCGGCGACTTGCCCAGCGGATGAACGGCACGCAGCGAAGCGGGCGCCAACATGGTCTTCGGATCGCGCTGGTAGTGAACGATCTCGTAAGGCAGCCCGAGTTCTTCGAGGAGCCACAGCACGCGCTGCGAGCGCGAGTTGTTCAGGTGATGGACGGTGAGCACGTGGCGAGCTTTACGAGCTGAAGAGGAAGTTCATCACGTCGCCGTCCTTGACGACGTATTCCTTGCCTTCCGAACGCATCTTGCCCGCGTCCTTGGCGCCCTGTTCACCCTTGTAGGCGATGTAGTCCTCGAACGCGATGGTTTGCGCGCGGATGTAACCCTTTTCGAAGTCGCCGTGAATCACTCCGGCGGCCTGCGGGCCGGTGTCGCCGATGTGGATGGTCCAGGCGCGCACTTCCTTCACGCCCGCGGTGAAGTACGTCTGAAGGCCCAGCAGCTTGAAGGCGGCGCGAATCAGGCGGTTGAGGCCCGGCTCTTCCTGGCCGATTTCGGCGAGGAACATCTTCTTGTCTTCGTCGTCCATCTCGGCCAGGTCGGCTTCGATCTTGGCGCAGATGGCGACCACGGGTGCGCCCTGCTTTGCCGCGTACTCGCGCAGGCGATCGAGGTAGGGGTTGTTCTCGAAGCCGTCCTCGGCCACGTTGCCGACGAACATCGCCGGCTTAGCGGTGATCAGCGTGAAAGACTTCACCAGCGGCTGTTCTTCCTTCGTGAACTCGAGCGCGCGCACCGGCGTGTTCTCGTTCAGCGCGGCCTGGCAACGCTCGAGCAGGCCGACGAGCTTCTGCGCGTCCTTGTCGCCCGAACGCGCCACCTTGGTGTGGCGGTGCAGAGCCTTCTCGACAGTGGCCAGGTCGGCCAGGCAGAGTTCGGTCTGGATCACTTCGATGTCCGAGATCGGGTCGACCTTGCCGGCCACGTGGATCACGTTCTCGTCGTCGAAGCAGCGCACCACGTTCACCGTGGCGTCGGTCTCGCGGATGTGCGCAAGAAACTTGTTGCCCAGGCCCTCGCCCGTGCTGGCACCGGCCACCAGGCCGGCAATGTCGACAAACTCGACGATGGCGGGCACCACGCGCTCGGGCTTGACGATCTCGCTGAGCTGCGCCAGCCGCGGATCGGGCACTTCCACCACACCCACGTTGGGCTCGATGGTGCAGAACGGATAGTTTTCCGCTGCGATACCGGCTTTGGTCAACGCATTGAAAAGGGTGGATTTACCGACGTTGGGCAGGCCGACGATGCCGCATTGCAAACTCATGGGGGGTCCTCTGGGTAACCCAGGATTTTAGGCGAGCCGGCTCGGCCACCGTTTGCGGAGTGTGCGAGACAGCTCAAATTGCTCAGGGTTAAACCCAAGAAGCAAACGTTTGCGCAAACGTTTTCGTTGGTTAACATCGGAGCCCCCGGCCAAGACCGGCGCCCGCTCAATCACCTCAGGAGACACATCACCATGAAGTTCACCCGCCGTACGCTGCAAAGCGCAGCCGCTCTGACGTTGCTGGGCGCCTTTGCCGCCACGCCCGCCCTCGCCCAGGAAAAGCCCAAGGTGGCGCTGGTCATGAAGTCGCTGGCCAACGAATTCTTCCGCACCATGGAAGACGGTGCCAAGGCGCACCAGAAAGCCAACGCCTCGCAATACACGCTGGTGGCCAACGGCATCAAGGACGAGACCGACACGGCCGCCCAGATCAAGATGGTCGAGCAGATGATGGCGCAGAAGATCAACGCACTGGTCATCGCGCCGGCCGATTCGAAGGCACTGGTGCCGGTGGTCAAGGCCGCCATCGACCGGGGCATCCTGGTGGTGAACATCGACAACCAGTTCGATGCCGCCGCGCTGAAGGAAAAGGGCATTCAGGTGCCCTTCGTCGGCCCCGACAACCGCGCTGGCGCCAAGCTGGTCGGCGACGAACTTGCCAAGAGCCTGAAGTCCGGCGACAAGGTCGGCATCATCGAGGGCGTGTCGACCACCTTCAATGCACAGCAGCGCACCCTCGGCTACCAGGACGCCATGAAGGCCGCCGGCGTGACGGTGGTGGGCGTGCAGTCGGGCCAGTGGGAAATCGACAAGGGCAACACGGTGGCCGCCGGCATGATGCGTGAGCATCCCGACCTGAAGGCGCTGCTGGCGGGCAACGACAGCATGGCGCTCGGCGCCGTGGCGGCAGTCAAGGCCGCCGGCAAGACCGGCAAGGTGCTGGTGGTGGGCTACGACAACATCGGCGCCATCAAGCCGATGCTGCAGGACGGCCGCGTGCTTGCCACCGCCGACCAGTTCGCGGCCAAGCAGGCGGTGTTCGGCATCGAGACCGCGCTCAAGGCCCTGGCCGAGAAAAAGCCGCAGTCGAGCATGCCGGCTGAAGTGAAGACTGACGTGGTGCTGGTCACCAAGTCTTCGTCCAAGTAAGTACAACAAGAAGAGCCGCCGTTGAACGCATCCGCCGCCGCCATGAATACAGGTCTTGCCGCGCCCGTGCTCTCGTTGAGCACGCTCGGCAAAGACTACGCGGCGCCGGTGCTCGACGACGTTTCGCTGGAGCTGAATGCCGGCGAGGTGCTTGCGCTCACGGGTGAGAACGGCGCGGGCAAAAGCACGCTGTCGAAAATCGTCTGTGGCCTGGTGCAGCCGACGCGCGGCCAGATGCTGCTGAACGGGGCGCCGTTCCAGCCCGCATCGCGCCGCGATGCCGAGCGCCAGGGCGTGCGCATGGTCATGCAGGAGCTGGGGCTGGTCAACACGCTGTCCGTGGCGGAAAACCTGCTGCTCGACCGGTTGCCCAACCAGACGGGCTGGATCCGCCGCGGCAAGCTGCACGAGCTGGCCGCGCAGCAGCTCGCAAAAATCGGCATGCAGAACATCGACCCGGCCACACCCGTGGCGCGGCTCGGCATCGGCCAGCAGCAGATGGTCGAGATTGCCCGCAACCTGCAGGACGACACGCGCGTGCTGGTGCTCGACGAGCCCACCGCCATGCTCACACCGCGCGAAACGTCGCACCTCTTCGAGCAGATCGAACTGCTGAAGGCGCGCGGCGTGGCCATCGTCTATGTGTCGCATCGGCTCGAAGAACTCCAGCGCATTGCAGACCGCGTGGCGGTGCTGCGCGACGGCCGCCTGGTGGACGTGCGCCCCATGGCCGGCGTGCGCGAATCCGAACTGGTGCAGCGCATGGTGGGCCGCGCGGTGCACGAGCACGAAGGCCGCGACCGCCGCATGGCAGGCCCGGTTTTGCTGAGTGCAAGAGGCATTGGCCGTGCCCAGGTTGTGAAGGACGTGGACATCGACCTGCATGCAGGCGAAGTCATGGGCCTGGCGGGCCTGGTCGGCTCGGGCCGGACCGAACTCGTGCGGCTGCTGTTCGGCGCGGACCGTGCCGATCGCGGCGAAATTCTTCTCTACGACGGCATTGCCAGCACGCAGCCGGTGCAGCGCGCTCCCAAGGGCTGGCGCTCGCCGATGCAGGCCATTCGCGCGGGCATCGGCCTGGTGACCGAAGA
Source organism: Variovorax sp. 3319 (assembly GCF_031456585.1). NCBI lineage: Bacteria > Pseudomonadati > Pseudomonadota > Betaproteobacteria > Burkholderiales > Comamonadaceae > Variovorax > Variovorax sp. 3319. The sequence continues at coordinate 305,365 of NZ_JAVDUZ010000002.1, read as the reverse complement.
CCGCAAGTCGCAAGGTCTGCTGCTCACGCAGCCGATTCGCGTCAACGCCACGCTGAGCGACCTGGGCGCCATTTCGCACGCCGGCTGGCTGCAACGCGCCAAGGAGCGCGGCATTGCCAGGCGGCTCGTCGAACTGCTGCGCATTCGCTCGCGCAGCATCGAACAACCCGTTGCCACGCTGAGCGGCGGCAACCAGCAAAAGGTGGTGTTCGCGCGCTGGCTGCACCGCGAATGCAAGGTGTTGCTGCTCGACGAGCCCACGCGCGGCGTGGATGTGGGTGCGCGCGCCGACCTGTATGCCGAACTCGACCGCATGACCGAGGCCGGCAAGGCGCTCTTGATGGTGTCGAGCGACCTGCGCGAACTGATGGCCATGTGCGACCGCATCGGCGTGATGAGCGCCGGCCGGCTGGTTGCCGTGTTCGAGCGCGGCCAATGGAGCGAACAGTCGCTGCTCGCCGCCGCATTCAGCGACGCGGCAGGACGTGCCACCACTGCGACGAGCCCGACGGCAGCATCCGTCGTTTCCGATTCGAACCCGGCCCAAACAGCCCCAGCCGAGACACCATGAACTCAGCCGCCGCCACCTCCACCCAGCCCTCCGCCCTCAAGGGCCAGCTGGGCACCTATCTCGGCCTCACCGTCGTGCTCGTGGGCATGGTCGTGCTCTTCGGTTCGCTGAGCGAGTATTTCCTTACCCGCGAAACCTTCATTTCCATTGCCAACGAAATTCCGGCGCTGGCTGTGATGGCCGTCGGCATGACCTTCGTGCTGATCATCGCGGGCATCGATCTTTCGGTGGGATCGGTGCTTGCACTGAGCGCCGCAGTCACGGCTGCGGCCATTCTCCAGTGGAAGCTTTCGGTGCCCGTGGCTGCCGCGCTGGGCCTTGCAACCGGGCTGGTATGCGGCACGGTAACGGGCGCGGTTTCCGTCGCCTGGCGGCTGCCGAGCTTCATCGTTTCATTGGGCATGCTCGAAGCGGTGCGCGGCGGCGCCTACCTGGTGACCGATTCGCGCACGCAATATGTAGGCGACGCGATCTCCGGCCTTGCCGCACCGTGGGTCGGCGGCATTTCCGCGGCCTTTGTGCTGGCGGTGGTGCTGGTGGCCGTCGGCCAGCTGGTGCTCACGCGCACGGTGTTCGGCCGGCACGTGGTGGGCATCGGTACCAATGAAGAAGCCATGCGGCTGGCGGGCATCGACCCGCGGCCCATTCGAATCATCGTATTTGCCGCCACCGGCCTCCTGGCCGGGCTCGCGGGCTTGATGCAGTCGGCACGGCTCGAGGCGGCCGACCCCAATGCCGGCGTCGGCATCGAACTGCAGGTGATCGCGGCTGTGGTCATCGGCGGCACCAGCCTCATGGGCGGACGCGGCTCGGTGGTCAACACCTTCTTCGGCGTGCTCATCATCGCGGTGCTTGAAGCCGGGCTCGCGCAGGTGGGCGCCAGCGAGCCTAGCAAGCGCATCATCACCGGGGCGGTGATCGTGGTTGCGGTGATCATCGACACCTTGCGCCAGCGCCGGGCCGATCGCCGCCTGGCCTGACGCTTCAAATAAAGGAACACGCCATGGCCACCATCAAGGACGTTGCGCTGAGGGCAGGGGTTTCGGTTACCACCGTCTCGCATGTGGTCAACGACACGCGGCATGTGAGCGCCAAGGGGCGCGAGCGCGTGGAAGAGGCCATCCGCGAACTGGGCTATGTGCCCAATGCAATGGCGCGCAGCCTGAAGAGCAACACCACGTCGACGCTCGGCATGCTGATTCCGAACAGCTCGAACCCGTACTTTGCCGAGATCGTGCGCATCGTGGAAGACCGCTGCTTTGGCGCCGGCTACACACTGGTGCTGTGCAACACCGACGACGAGCCCCGCCGCCAGAGCGTGTACCTGCAGGTGCTGGCCGAGCGCCGCATCGACGGGCTGATCGTGGTGTCGACGGGCGCCGGCGACGACGATTCGCTGGTCACCCAGCTGCACGGCCTGCGCATTCCAACCGTGCTGGTCGACCGCGAAATTGCCGACCCCGCCTGCGACCTGGTGGAAACCGCGCATATGCAAGGCGGCCTGCTTGCGGTGCGGCACCTGCTCTCGCTCGGACACAAGCGCATTGCCTGCATTGGCGGCCCGGTCGGCGTGATGCCCAGCGAACAGCGCATCGAGGGCTGGCGCATGGCGTTGGCCGAAAACGGCGCCACACCCGACATTGCCAATGCAGACGCGTTGCTGTGGCGCGGCGGCTTCACGAGCCAGGGCGGCTACGAGGCAATGCATGCCATCTTGCGCACCGAGCAGGCGCCTTCGGCGGTGTTTGTGTGCAACGACCTGATGGCAATCGGTGCCTTGCGTGCGGCGCATGAAAGCGGCGTGCGCGTGCCCGACGACCTATCGATCGTCGGCTTCGACGACATCGAACTGTCGGCCTACACCAGCCCTCCGCTCACCACCGTGGCGCAGCCCAAGGAGCGCATTGGCGCACTGGCGGTCGACATGCTTCTGGAGCGCGTCGGCGGCAAGCGGCGCGACGCGCGCAAGGTGGTGCTGCAGCCGGAGCTGCGCGTGCGCGCCTCGACGGCGCGGCATGCGAGCTTCCGCGAGGCGGCCGCCCCCTCTGCTGCTGCTCCCGCTTCTTCTTCAATGGAAAAACGAAAGTCCCGCGCCCCGTGAGTTCGACGCCTTCTTCTTCCAGCGCTGCGCAGCAGCAACCGCGCATCGTGGTGCTCGGCAGCCTGAACATGGACATTGTGCTGCGCGTGCCGCAGGCGCCGTCTGCGGGCGAAACCCTGCTGGGCCGTTCAATCGCCCATATTCCCGGCGGCAAGGGCGCCAACCAGGCCGTGAGCTGCGCACGCGAAGGAGGCAGGGTCGGCATGATCGGCTGCGTCGGCAACGACGCGCATGGCCAGGCGTTGCGCACAGCGCTCATGCAAGACGGCATCGACACCGCCGCGCTGCGCACAGACGGCGCGGAGCCCACCGGCACGGCGCTGATCCTGGTGGAAGACAGCGGCCAGAACCGCATCGTGATGATTCCCGGCGCCAACGCAAAGGTCGAGATCGACGAGCCAGCGCTGCGGCAGCAGCTGCAAGGCGCGGCGTTTCTGGTGGCGCAGTTCGAGACACCGATGCACCAGGTAGCCCATGCCATCACGGTGGCACACGATGCGGGCTGCAAGGTGCTGCTCAACCCGTCGCCGGTGCAGCCCATTGCCGAGCCGCTGTGGCCGCTCATCGACACGCTGGTCGTCAACGAAATCGAAGCCCGGGCACTCTGTGGGCAAGCGGCCGATAGCCCCCAGGAAGCAGCGCAGGCCGGCCAGGCCTTGCGTGCCAAGGGCGTCCAGCGCGTGGTCGTGACGCTCGGCGCGCGTGGCGCGGTGGCCATCGATGCCGAAGGAGCCCGCCACCATCCCGCACCCAAGGTGCAGGCGATAGACACCACCGCGGCGGGAGACACCTTCCTGGGTGCGCTGGCGATTGCGCTGGGCGAAGGCCAGTCGTTCGACGAAGCCGTGCGCCTGGGCATTCGCGCGGCCGCGCTGTGCATTCAGCAGCCGGGCGCCCAGCCTTCCATTCCGCAGCGCAATGCCGTGCTGCAGAGCCCCATGCCCCCTGACTGGACCGCGCTGTGAAACGTACCGCTCTTCTCAATTCCGAACTGTCCCAGGTCATCGCCTCCCTCGGCCATGGCGACATGCTGGTGATCGGCGATGCGGGCCTGCCGATTCCGGACGGCCCGCGGCGCATCGACCTCGCGGTGACGCGCGGCGTGCCGCTGCTCACCGACGTGCTTCAAGCCGTTCTTTCAGAAATGCAGGTCGAGAGCGTGGTGGTGGCGGACGAGGCCCTGAACGGCACCAAGGCCTTGCCCGCCTGGTATCCGGAATCGCTCGGCATAGCGCCGCAAACCGTGTCGCACGAAGAGTTCAAGCGCCGCAGCGCAAAGGCCCGCGCCATCGTGCGCACCGGCGAATGCACGCCCTACGCCAACATCATGCTGATCGCCGGCGTCGCATTTGGCTGACCCCTTGCAGGGGGCAACGGAAAAAAACGAGAAGCCCCGGCTGTCTATTCGAACCGGTAGTTCGCACCCACGGCCTGCCCCACCTTGAGCATGTGCTCCACACCCTGCAGCACGATGCAGTTCATGCCGAAGGTAATGCGCCCGTCGACGCGCGCGTCCGCCCGGTAGGTGCGCAGCATGTCGCCCACCTCGGGGCTGCTGATGGCCGTGGCCGGGTCGATGTCCGGAATCGGGCAGCGCGTGCAGGGCTTCACAGGCTTCAGTTCGGCTTCGCCTTCAGCCGTTTCAATGTGCAGCGCGTCGACGCGGTCTTCGTCGTGCGACTCGATACCGGCCAGCACGATGTTGGGCCGGAAGCGTTCGATGCCGACGGCGCCGTGCCCCGCGGCGGCCAGCCGCTCGTTGAGTTCGGCCAGCGAGCCCTCGCTTGCCACCAGCAGCGGGTAGCCGTCGGCAAACTGGTTCGTCGCCTCGACGCCGTCCGTCCAATCCAGGCTCGACAGGCGCTTGTGCTCCGGATCGAAGCGCACCAGGCGCAGCTTCTGCGGCTTGCCCGGTTCGGAAAGAAAGTCGCTGAACCATTGCGCGGCGATGTCGCCCATGTCATAGGCGGCGACTTCGTCTTTCCAGACGCGCACGCGCACCGGCTTTTCGACCTTGTCGAACGCGAGATGCAGGGCCAGCATGCCCGGCGCCCGCAACACCGCTTCCATCTGCTTCATCTGCGGCTTGATGAGCGCCATGCGCGGCAGCTGCCGCTGGGTGACGAACTCGCCATCCGCATCGACCACCATCCAGGCGCGGTCGAATTCGAGGCCGGTTTCGGTGAGCAGCGCCTCCGGGAGCTCGACGCCCGCGCACGATTTGACTGGATAGACGAACAGGCGCGCAATGGTGGCTTGAAGATCGAAAGCGGACTGTGGCACGTGGGGTTCCTTGGAATTCGGCCGAGATTGTCCCGCATCGGGCATTTCCGGCGAACCCCGGGGCTGGGCATAGTTCTTACAATGAGCCGATGGCCCTCCCCCCTGAAGTTTGCATACGCGGTGCCGGCATCGTCGGCCGTACGTTGGCCCTGTTGCTTGCGCGCGAGCGCGTGCGCGTTGCGCTGGTGGTTCCGCCCGCCGCAGCCGGCAAGGAAGACATTCGGGCCTACGCGCTCAACACCGCATCCAGGAAGCTGCTCGAATCGCTGCGCGCTTGGCCCGACGCGGCCCATGCCACGCCGGTGCGCGAAATGCTCGTGAACGGCGACGAGGGCGGCAGCGTGCAGTTCAACGCAGTGCGGCAGAAGGTCGAGGCGCTGGCCTGGATCGTCGATGTGCCGGCGCTCGAAAAGCAACTGGCGGACGCGGTTCGCTTTCAGCCCCAGGTCGAGGTGGTGGCCGAACCGGTGCCGGCTGCGCTCACGGTGGTGTGCGAAGGCAAGGCCAGCACAACGCGCGAAGCGCTCGGCGTGACCTACGCGGTAACGCGCTATCCCCAGCATGCAATTGCAGCGCGGCTCGAAGCGGTGGAGCCGCACGACGGCGTGGCGCGCCAGTGGTTCAACGACAAGGGCGAGATACTGGCGCTGTTGCCGATGGGCGGCGTGCACGGCCGTTCGCTCGCGCTGGTGTGGTCGGTCGACCAGTTGCGTGCGCCTGCGCTGCTTGCGCAGGGCGCCGAAGAATTCAACGCAGCCGTGAGCGAGGCCAGCCACGGCGCGCTGGGCGCGCTGCAACTCACGAGCGAGCGCGCCGCCTGGCCGCTGGCGCGCGCCATTGCCGACCGCTGGACCGGCGCCATGCCCGGACAGGCACAAGGTGCTTCCGCTTCTGCTGCGCATACCTGGGCACTGGCCGGCGATGCCGCCCATACCGTGCACCCGCTCGCGGGCCAGGGCCTCAATCTCGGCTTGGCCGATGCGGCCATGCTGGCCGAGGTGATCAAGCAGCGAGACTACTGGCGCAGCGTTGGCGATGCGCGCCTGCTGCGCCGCTACGAACGCGCCCGCCGCGCCGACGTGCTGCAGATGAGCCTTGCCACCGATGGCCTGCAGCAACTTTTTTCGCACAGCGCAGGCCCCTTGCCCACGCTGCGCAACTGGGGCATGCGCGGCTTCGACCGCACGCGCCTCCTCAAGCATTGGATCGCCAACCAGGCGATGGGCTTGAGGGCATGAATCCATCGACCGGACTTTCAATGAAACTCGCACGCCACCTTCTTCTCGCCGCCTGCACGCTGGGTGCGGCCGTTACAGCCCTTGCCGGCGAAGCCGAGATTCGCAAGAACCTTCCGGCCCGCATTCCGCAGTTCCCCGCCATCGACGAGGTCACCAAGTCTCCGCTGCCGGGCCTTTATGAAGTGCGCGTGAACGGGTTCCAGATCTACTACACCGACGAGCAGGGCAACTACCTGCTGCAGGGCAACCTCATCGACGTGAATGCGCGCAAGAACCTCACCGAGGAGCGCATCGAGAAGCTCAGCCAGGTTTCGTTCGACAAGCTGCCCGTGAAAGACGCGATCAAGATCGTGCGCGGCACCGGCAAGCGCAAGCTCGCGGTGTTCGAAGACCCGAACTGCGGCTACTGCAAGCGCTTCGAAAAAGACATGAAGACGGTCGACAACGTGACCGTCTACCTGTTTCTCTATCCGGTTCTTGGCCCCGACTCGGCCACCAAGTCGCGTGACATCTGGTGCAGCAAGGACAAGGGCAAGGCCTGGGGCGACTGGATGGAAACCAACGCCAAGCCCACCACGGCGGCAAGCAGCTGCGACGTGACCGCGCTGCAGCGCAACGTGGAGTTCGGCCGCAAGTACAACATCACCGGCACGCCCACGCTGATCTTTGCCGATGGCACCCGCACGCCGGGCGCCATTCCGGCGGAGCAGGTCGAAAAGCAACTCACCGCTTCTTCCAACTGATGGGCACGCCGACAGTTTCCCGGCGCGCGGCATCTGCTGCGCCGGCCGCCGCCGCCGTGCGCTACCGTATCGAATGCGCCGACCTGCACGCGCACCTCTTCGCGGTGATCCTGACCATCGAAGCGCCTGCGGCGCAGCAGCGCGTGACGCTGCCGGTGTGGATTCCGGGCAGCTACCTGGTGCGCGAGTTCGCCAAGAACCTGCAAGGCCTGCGCGCCGTGCAAGGCCGCCGCAAGCCCGTGCTGACGCAGGTCGACAAGTGCAGCTGGCAGATCGATTGCGTGCCGGGGCAGCCGCTGGTGCTGCATTACCAGGTGTGCGCCTATGACAACTCGGTGCGCACCGCCTGGCTCGACGCCGAACGCGGTTTCTTCAACGGCACCAGCCTGTGCCTGCGGGTCGAGGGCCACACCGATGCGCCGCATGCGCTGGATATTGTTGCGCCTGCGCTGCCGCCTGAAAACGCGCGCTGGTCGTGCGCCACCGCCCTTGTTCCGTCGAAGACCGACAAGCACGGATTCGGCAGCTACCTGGCAGCGGGCTACGACGAGCTGGCCGACAGCCCCGTCGAAATGGGCGCGTTCTGGAGCGCCGAGTTCGAAGCCTGCGGTGTGCCGCATCGCTTCGTGATCGCGGGTGCCGCGGCTTCGTTCGACGGCGAGCGGCTGATCGCCGATACGCAAGCCATCTGCGAAGCCGAAATCCGCTTCTGGCATGGCGAAAAGGCGGGCAAGCGCGGTGGACCCAAGCTGCCCATCGACCGCTACGTGTTCATGCTCAATGCCGTGGACGACGGCTACGGCGGGCTCGAGCACCGGCATTCCACCGCGCTCATCTGCAACCGGCGCGACCTGCCGCAGCGCAACGCAAAGAAGCAGCCCGAGGGCTACACAACGCTGATGGGGCTCATCAGCCACGAGTACTTCCACACCTGGAACGTCAAGCGCATGCGCCCGGCGGAATTCGCGCACTACGACTACGGCCGCGAAAACTACACGCAGCTGCTCTGGTTCTTCGAGGGCTTTACCAGCTACTACGACGACCTGCTGCTGCGCCGCGCGGGCCGCATCGATGACGCGGGTTACCTGCGCCTGCTCAACAAGACCATCAACCAGGTGCTGCAGACACCCGGGCGGCTGGTCCAGCCGGTGGCCGACGCGAGCTTCGACGCCTGGATCAAGTACTACCGGCAGGACGAGCAAACGCCCAACAGCACCGTCAGCTACTACACCAAGGGCGCGCTGGTGGCGCTGTGCTTCGACCTCACGCTGCGGCGTGAAGGCAAGGGCACGCTCGACGACGTGATGCGCCACCTGTGGGTGCAAAGCGGTGGCGGTCCGATCAGCGAGGCCGACATGGCCGCTGCGCTCGAATCCGTGGGCGGCCGCTCCTTTGCGGCGGAAATTGCGCAGTGGGTGCATTCCACCGACGAGCTGCCGCTTTCGGACTTGCTGCGCGCGCATGGCGTGGCCGCACTCGAAGACCCGTCGCAGCCGGCGCAGGCGCTGGGCCTGCGTGTGGCCGAAGCCAACGGCAGCGTTCAGGTCAAGGTGGTGCTACGCGGCGGCGCAGCTGAAAAGGCGGGCTTCTCGGCGAACGACGAATGGATCGGCATCGAGCTGCCGGCCGTCGGCAAGAAGGGGCTGCAACGGCCCGCGCAGGCCTGGCGCATTGCCAAGCTCGAAGACCTGGCACTTTATCTGGGCGATGCCACGCGCTTTACCGCGCTGGTGGCACGCGACCGCAAGCTGCTGAGGCTACCGCTCGTGCGGCCGGAAGGTGCCACCACCTGGCGGCTGTTCCTGCACGACGCGGCCAAAGTGACGGCCTGGCTCGCGCCAGCGCGGCGCTGAACGACAGACGCTCAAATTCTTTAGTAAGTGTTGCCCAGTGTGGCCGCACAGGCGCCTGCGCCTGATGCTGGGTATAGTGAAGCGAGGCATTTTCTTTCTCCCGGAGACACCATGAGCTACGAAAACATCGAAGTGCGGACCGAAGCAGGCAAGGTCGGCATCATCACCCTCAACCGTCCCAAGGCGCTGAATGCGCTGAACGACGCGCTGATGACCGAGCTGGGCCAGGCGCTCAAGGCCTTCGATGCCGACGATGCCATCGGCTGCATCATCGTGACGGGCAGCGAACGCGCCTTTGCGGCCGGTGCCGACATCGCCGCAATGGCCAAATACAGCTTTATCGACACTTACAAGGGCGACTACATCACGCGCAACTGGGAGACCATCCGCTCGATCCGCAAGCCGGTCATTGCGGCCGTGAGCGGCTTTGCGCTTGGCGGCGGCTGCGAGCTCGCGATGATGTGCGACTTCATCATTGCGGCTGACAACGCCAAGTTCGGCCAGCCCGAGATCAAGATCGGCGTGATCCCGGGCGCGGGCGGCACGCAGCGCCTGCCGCGCGCAGTGGGCAAGAGCAAGGCCATGGACATGGCGCTCACCGCCCGCATGATGGACGCGGCCGAAGCCGAGCGCGCGGGACTCGTGAGCCGCGTGGTGCCCTACGAAAAGCTGGCCGACGAGGCGCTGGGCGCCGCACTGGTCATTGCCGGCTACTCGCAGATCGCAGTAATGGCGGCCAAGGAATCGGTCAACCGCGCTTTCGAAAGCGGCTTGTCCGACGGCGTGATGTTCGAGCGCCGGCTGTTCCACGCGCTGTTTGCCACGGCGGACCAGAAGGAAGGCATGGACGCCTTCCTCAACAAGCGCCAGCCCGATTTCAAGAACGCCTGACGGCAGACGCTGAGGCGCTCTCGCTCGCGCCTGCTATTGCCGCGTGAGCAGCGCCCGCAGCGCAGCGAGCGCCGATGCCGGTGGCGTGCCCACCGAGGGACGCCCGCCCGACTGCGGCGTCCATCGCACCTGGTCACCCGCAATCTCGAGCACGGCCAGCAGCGCTGTGCCGCTGTAGAGCTCCAGGCGCGCTTCGACCGGGGCGGCCAAGTCGCTGCCGGTAAGCGTTGCCGAACGCGCCACCGTGTTCACCGACGCGGCCAGTCCTTCGACGTCCCCACGCGCATGGCGCACAGCTTGCCCGGCGCGCACGTAGTTGAGGGACGTCCAGTTGTCCAGCGCCGAAAACGGCAACGTACCGCCCTGCGGACTTGCGGCCCCGGCTTCAGTGGCTGCGTTCGGAGCAGGCACCGGGCGCAAAGCGCCGGAAGGGCCGGCATTGGCACTTCGCTGTGCGGACAACGCAGGCGGCGCACTCTCCGCCCGCTCGCGCTGCATCGGCGGCGGAGCTGCTGCGGCCACGGGCGCCGCCGTGCTTCGATCTTCGGTGCGTGGGAATGCCCTCGGCTCGGCTGCGGATTGCTCCGCAATCGCCGGTGCGGGCATTGCCTTCGCTGCCGCAGCGGCAGGGGCCGGCGGCGGGGGTGGCACGGCGGCAGGCTCCGGTGCCGGTGCCGGTGCCGGTGCCGGTGCGGGTGCCGGTGCCGGTGCCGGTGCCGGTGCCGGTGCGGCTGGCGACGCGGCGACTACGGGTGCCGACGGCGCCTTCGATGTCTTCCGTTCAACGTCCGGCGCGGTCGCGGCCTGCTTGCCGGAGGGTGCCGGCGCGGGCCGGCGCAAAGCATCGGCCCGGCTTCGGGCCAACTCCTCATTCGCCGTATCGCGCGCAGGTTCCGTTGCCTGCGGAACTGGCTGGACGGGTGCCGGTTCCTGCGGTGCGGGTGCGGCAGCACCGCCAACCTGCGCCTCGCCATCGAGCCGCGCATCGGGCACCGGTTCGCGGTACCAAAGCACGGTCACGAATGTGGCCACGAGCACGGTCGCAAAGGCCGCATTCCACGGCATGCGGGAAGGCGCTTCTCCTCCACCGAACAGGCGCTGCCACCACGGCGTGGCGCGCCTGTCTTCGGATGCCGGCGCCCCACTGGAAACGGGCGCCAGGTTGTGTGCCATCTTCCTGATCGCATCCCGGGTGCGTGCATCGGGCATGGCACCGCTGTCCGGCGCATGGTCCAAGGCGCGACGCAACACCGGGTCATGCAAAGCACCATCGTCGCTGCCGAGACCGCCGCCGTTTTTGCCGCCGGTGTTCATGCGCGCTGCTCCAGTACCGCCAGGTAGCGTTCCATGCAGCCACGCAGTTTTTGCAGCCCATAGCGAAGGCGGCTGCGCACGGTCTCGAATCCGATCTCCAGGCTGGCAGCGAGCGCCTCGACCGTCAGCCCATCTTCGTGGTGCAGCAGGAATGCGGCGCGCTGCTCGGGCGGCAGTTCGTCGAGGCAGGCCAGCAGCCTGCGCCCGGCGGCGCGCCAGAACGCGAGTTCCTCGGCTGAAGGATGCGCCGCCGCATCGGCTGCGCCGCGCAATCCCCGATCCAGTGTAGGCACGGCTTCGTCGCCGTCGTCCGGGTGGGAGTCGAGCGCCACTTCACGTCCGCTCACGCGCAGCCGGTCCATGGCCAAGTTGTGCGCAATGGTGAAGGCCCAGGTGCGCCACGCGGCGCCTTGCGGCGAAAAGCTCTCGCGCGCGGAAATGATGCGCACCCAGGTGTCCTGGAACACTTCGTCGGCCTGCGCAGCGAGCCGCGCGCCCAGCAGCCGCTTGACGAAGCGGAACAGCCCGCCTTCGTGCCGCGCATAGAGCACATCGAACGCGGCGCCGTCACCGCGCGCGTAGGCCAGCATCAACTGATCGTCGGGCATGGCGTCGCGCTCGGTGGCGGCTTTGGCGGAAGGGGCGCGGGGGAGCGCTGACATCGGAGGATTCTCACCCGGGCTTGTACGGGCGGCAGGCGGCTTCGGGGTTGGGCCTTGCAAAAAAGACACCTCTTGGGCGCGCCGGGCCTTGATTGAAGCCCCGCAGCCTGCGCTATAATCTTGGGCTCGGCACAAAACTGCGCCGAACGGCTCTTTAGCTCAGTCGGTTAGAGCGATGGAATCATAATCCACAGGTCCGCGGTTCGAATCCGTGAAGAGCCACCAACATCATTAAAAGCCTTGCAAGTCAACGACTTGCAAGGCTTTTTTGTTTTCCGCGCCCTCGCGGATAGCGCTCTTTTCGGCCCTGTTTTTTCCACCGCCGGGCCCGGTGCCCGTTCAGCGGGCAATGTGGTGCAAACCCGCGCCAATGCTTGCTCCGGCGGCCCGGGTCCTCAGACAACCCACAGAGTTGTGCACAGAAAAGCGGGACAAGTCATCCGTTTGACTTGGTCGGAATGTAGTGCCGCCCGGCTCAGCCAGCCTTCCGAAAAGTGAGGTTGATGCGGCGGCTGCCCAGCAGCGCGTGCGGCCTGTCTGCGAGCGGCAACACGCCGTGATAGCGCAGCCTGTCCGGCCCGCCCCACACAACGACGTCGCCATGCTCGAGCGGAATGCGAACGGCCTTGTCGCCGCGCGCAAGCCCGCCAAAAAGAAATGTGGCCGGCATGCCGAGCGAAACCGAGACGATGGGCGCGCCGTAGTCGCGCTCATCCTTGTCCTGGTGCAGCGACAGCCGGGTGCCGGGCTCGTAGCGGTTGACCAGGCAAGCGTCCGGCGCAAAGCCTTGGTACCCCGCTTCAGCCGCGGCCGCCTGCGCCAGGCGCTCGAACACCGCGGGCATGGGCGGCCATGGCCGGCCGGTTTCGGGATCGAGCTCGCCGTAGCGGTAGCCGCGCCGGTCCGATATCCAGCCGAGACGGCCGCAGTTGGTCATTGCCACCGACATGGTGAGGCCGCCCGGCGTCACCAGATGCCGGAAGGCGGCGCGCTGTTCGACCTCGTTCAATGCGGCCAGAAGTTCGTCCACGAAGGGCAGCGCGAAACCACGCAGCACCCATGCGCCCGGGCCGATGGCCTCGTTGCGGCGCGGCAGCTCTGCGTCGGAAAAAAGATCGAGCGTCACAAAGCGATTTTCTCGCCCCCGGGGCTACCGGCCGCTGCCTCGGCGACCAGATGCCCCAGTGTCTGCATCGCCTTTTCGGCTTGGCCGTCCCATGCATGCCCGTAGTTCAACCGAAGGCAATGGGAGAAGCCTCGAGTGGCCGAAAAGATCGGGCCCGGCGCAACGCTGATTCCGAGTTCCAGGGCCCGGCGGTGGATGTCGAGCGCATTCACGTGCACCGGCAACTCGACCCACATGAAGTACCCGCCAAGCGGCCGCGTGGCACGCGTACCCGCCGGAAAGTAATGGCCCACGGCTTGCGCAAAACTCGCCTGCTGCACGGCCAGGGTTTGGCGCAGCTTGCGCAGGTGCTTGTCCAGGCCGCCCTTCTCCAGGTAGCTTGCCAGCGCGAGTTGCGCGGGCACTGAAGTGCTGAGCGTGGTGGTCAGCTTCAGCCGCGCCACGGACCGCGCGAAGCGCCCTGCCGATGCCCATCCGATGCGATATCCCGGCGCCAGGCACTTCGAGAATGAAGAGCAATGCAGCACGAGGCCTTGAGTGTCGAAGGCCTTGGCCGGCGGCGGGCGGCGGTCGCCGAAATAAAGTTCGGCGTACACGTCGTCTTCGATCAGCGGCAGTGCATGCCGTGCCAGCAGTTCGACCAGCGCCTTCTTCTTCGCGTCGGGCATGAGGCTGCCGAGTGGGTTCTGAAAGGTGGTCATCAACCAGCAGGCCTTGGGCTGGTGCGCCGCGATTGCAAGCTCCAGCGCCTCGAGGTCGATGCCTTCGCCGGGATGCGTCGGCACCTCGATTGCGCGCAGGCCCATGCGCTCCAGCGCCTGCAGTGCCGCATAGAAGGTGGGCGATTCGACAATCACCGAATCGCCCGGCCGCGTGACCGCCGCAAGGCACAGATTGAGCGCCTCCAGCGCGCCGTTGGTCACAACGATCTCATCGGCCGGCACCTGCATGCCGTCGCCCAGGTAGCGCAGCGCGATCTGCCGGCGCAGCGCCGCGCTGCCAGGCGTGAGGTCGTCCACGGTGCTCCAGGGGTCGAGCGACTTGGCGCTCGCGGCCATGAACTGGCCGAGGCGCGCAAGCGGAAAAAGCAGCGGGCTCGGAAACGCCGAACCGAAGGGCACCACCTTGCGCGACATGCTGGCCTCGAGAATGTCGAATACGTGGCCGCTCACGTCGAGCGATGTGGGCCCTTCGGCGGGGCGCGAGGTGAGATTGGCCTCGGGCGGGGCGTCGCGCAGCCCGCCAGCGGTGACGTAGTAGCCCGAACGGTCGCGGGCGCGCACCAATCCGCGCGCCTCGAGCAGGTAGTACGCCTGGAACACGGTAGACGCGCTCACGCCCCGGCTCTCGCCCGTATGCCGCACCGAAGGCAGGCGGTCGCCGGTCTTCAGCGTGCCTTGGCGAATCGACGCCTCGATGTCGGCGGCAAGGGCTTCGTAGCGCTTCATCGCGGGGCTGCTTTCATGCCGGGACTTTATCTGCACTGGTGATTTGATCCGGATCTGCATCTGTTTTTTTTGACGCGGTTGGGGCACAGTCGGTGCATGGTCAATCTCATGCGCGCGGTACGCGCCGTTCTCTGGAGTTTCATCGGGCTGGGCGGCCGACGGGCAGATGCCGACCGGCGCACCGAGCAGGTCGGGTTGCTGCCGCTGATCGGCGTGGCGCTGGTCACGGTGCTGCTGCTCATTGCGGGGCTGCTGGCGCTTGCGCACCTTGCAGCCGGCACGTGATGAAGGCCGTCCGCCACCTCGCCGGGATCGCGCTCCTTCTATTGCTCGGAAGCCATGGAATCGCCATGGCTGCCAACGGCATCGAGCAGCGCGTGGCCGCCTGCATTGCCTGCCATGGGCGCGAGGGCGCCACCACCAACGCGGGCTACTTTCCGCGACTGTCAGGCAAGCCCGCGGGTTATCTGTTCAACCAGCTGCGGAGCTTTCGCGACGGCCGGCGCTTCAACGCCGACATGACCTACATGGTGCAGCACCTCTCCGATGCGTACCTGATGGAGATGGCCGAATACTTTGCCGGCCTGGACCTGCCCTACCCGCCCGTTTCGCCCGCGAGCGATGCAACGCCCGCGCAGCTGGCGCGCGGCCGCCAGCTTGCGCTCGAAGGCGATGCGGCGCGCCGCATTCCGGCCTGCGTGCAATGCCACGGGGCCGCGCTCACCGGCGTGCAGCCGGCCATTCCGGGGCTGCTTGGGTTGCCGCGCCTCTACGTGTCGTCGCAGCTCGGCGCCTGGCTGACCAACGAACGGCATGCGCTCGCACCCGACTGCATGGCCGAGATCGGCCGCCGCATGACCACCGCCGACATCAACGCCGTGGCAAGCTGGCTCGCAGTGCAACCCATGCCGGCCGATCCGAAGCCCGCTTCGTCCTTGCCTGCACCGCTGCCGATTGCGTGCGGCGGCATGCCGAAGTGAGGCGGCCATGAAGAAGATGAAATATCTCGGCTGGGGTCTGCTGCTTGTGGTGCTGCTGGTGGGCGGCGCGGCCGGCGGCATTGTGGCGCTGAACCTGCGCGGCGAAGACCCGCTGCCGGACCGGGCCGAAACCTTCAACGCCACGCCGCAGCAGGTCGAGCGCGGACGCTATCTTGCGCTGGCCGGCAACTGCGCCGGTTGCCACACCACGCGCGGCGGCCAGCCCTACGCGGGCGGCCTGCCGATCGAAACGCCTTTCGGCACGGTGTATTCGAGCAACCTGACACCGGACGAAAAATCCGGCATCGGAAGCTGGAGCAGCGCCCACTTCTGGCGCGCAATGCACAACGGCCGCAGCAAGGACGGCCGGCTTCTGTATCCCGCGTTTCCCTATCCAAACTTCACGCAGGTAACGCGAGAAGATTCGGACGCCATCTATGCCTACCTGCGCAGCGTGCCGCCCGCGCCGGCGCCGAACCTGGCGCACCGGCTTCGGTTTCCCTACGACACGCAGGCTGCGCTCGCGGTGTGGCGGGCTCTTTCATTCAAACCCGAGACCTTCGTCGCCAACACAGGCAAGCCGGCGGAATGGAACCGCGGCGCGTACCTGGTCGGCGGGCTGGGCCACTGCATCGCCTGCCACGGCAGCCGCGATTCGCTCGGCGCCACGCAGACCAAGCTCGGCCTTTCGGGCGGGCTGATCGCGGCGGAGAACTGGTATGCGCCGTCGCTTGCCGATCCGCACGAAGCGGGCCTGGCCGACTGGCCCACGACCGAGGTTGTCGCACTGCTCAAGAGCGGCATCGCACCGCGCGGCTCGGTCATGGGGCCGATGGCGGACGTGGTGTTTCGCAGCACGCAGTACCTGAGCGATGCCGATCTGGCCGCGATGGCGAGCTACCTGAAAGACTTGCCGGGGGTGCCGGCTGCATCTGCCGCACCGGCACAACCCGTCGCCGCCCTGCGCCGGGACGCCGGCACCATGGCGCGCGGCGCGAAGATCTACGACCAGCGCTGCGCCTATTGCCACGGCGACCAGGGCCAGGGAGCGCCGGGCGCATTTCCGCCGCTGGCGGGCAACCGCGCCGTGAACATGGCGCAGACGACCAATCTGATCCAGGTAATTGCACACGGCGGCTACCTGCCCGCCACCGAAGGCAATCCGCGGCCTTACGGCATGCCGCCGTTCGGGCACCTGCTCGATGCGGCCGACGTGTCGGCGGTGCTCACCTTTATCCGCGGGTCATGGGGCAACGACAGTCCGCCCGTGACACAGCTCGACACCATGCGGCGCTGAGCTGGCGCACCAAGCCCGCCGATCCCTTTGGGTCGGCCGCGGTTTTATGAGTCCTTTTGTTTTCATTCGGGATTGCCCGAGGCGATTTCTCGCGCGTTTACTGTTCCAATTCGTTACGGGAGTTGTTCTTAGGCGCCCAAGAACGCGCCGCTCGAAGGAGAGCAACCTTGAGCCTTGTCGCCACGAATTTCTCGCACGCCAGCGTCGAGCGGCTGTGCGACTACGAACTGCCAGACCCGGCGGCGCCTGCCGCGCCAATGGCCAACCCGCTTCCCGAACCCACGGGCGCAGAAAACCTTGCGCTCGCCTGGTGGCTTTGGGCCGATGAAGTGGGCAAGACCATGCTGCGGCATTACGACAGCTGGCGCGAGCAGCACCTCGGCCAGCCCTCCCATCGGCCACGAGCCGACCAGTAACCGCTGGGCCGTCCGTTGCTCAGGCCGCGACGGGCTCACGCTGTGCGCCGACCTTCGCGTTCACCGGCATGTGCCGGGCCCAGTCGATGATCTCCAGAGTGCCGTCTGCATGCTCGGCCAGCGCGGTGAGGCTTTCGACCCAGTCGCCGTCGTTGCAATAAAGAATGCCGTCGATGTCGCGCATCTCCGCATGGTGGATGTGGCCGCACACCACGCCCTGCACGCCGCGCTTGCGGGCTTCGCGCGCCACCGCGTTCTCGAAGTCGCCCACGTAGCTCACGGCACGCTTGACCTTGCCCTTGAGGTACTTGGAAAGCGACCAGTACGGCAGTCCCATGCGCGCGCGCAGCGAGTTGAGGTGCCGGTTGAGCTTGAGCGTGAACTCGTAGAGCGAATCGCCCACGTGCGCGAGCCACTTGGCGCACTGGATCACACCGTCGAACAGGTCGCCATGAATGATCCAGAGCTTGCGGCCGTCGGCCGTCTCATGAATCCATTCCTCTGCCACGTCGATGCCGCCGAAGTTGTGGTGCAAATACTTGCGTGCAAACTCGTCGTGGTTGCCCGGAATGAAAATCACGCGGGTGCCCTTGCGCGCCTTTCGCAGCAGCTTCTGGATCACGTCGTTGTGGGCCTGCGGCCAGTACCAGTGGCGCTTGAGCTGCCAGCCGTCGATGATGTCGCCGACCAGGAACAGGGTTTCGCACTCCGTGTGCTTCAGAAAGTCGAGCAGCGCGCGGGCCTGGCAGCCGGGCGTGCCGAGGTGCAAATCGGAGATCCAGAGGGTGCGATAGCGCAGCGGCGGGCGCGCAAGATCGTCGTCCTCCGGCTCGGGGGCCCGGGTCGCTGTGTCGCGCCATGCGCGGAGGAAAGCATCGTCGCGTTGCATGGACGGGTAGGCTCCCACCGCCGCATGACGGCGCGATGGCTTTCCCGTGACACTCCGGTGACGCGTGGCCCGCACGCCACGCGGTGCAGTCAGCTCAGGTTGCGCAGCGCTGGATTTCCACCGTCGAGTGGCGGATTTCCTCGTGCATCGAGAAGCAGGCGCGCACCTCGTCGGCCGAGAGCGTGGGGGAATGCGTCACCACGGTGAGCGCACAGGCATAGGCCTCCCGGCCCACGCGCCACACGTGCAGGTCGACCACGCGCGTTTCGGAATCGGCCAGCATGGTTTCCACGCCTTCGCGAATCTCGGCCGTGACGGGATGGTCCATCTCGCGGTCGAGCAACACGCGGCCGGTTTCCTTCAGCAGGCCCTTGGCCCACACGGACACCAGCACCGCACCCACGATGCCCATCGCCGGGTCGAGCCAGGCCCAGCCGAAGAACCAGCCGCCCAGGAGCGCCGCAATGGCGAGCACGGAGGTAGCGGCATCGGCCACCACGTGCAGGTAGGCCGAGCGAAGGTTCAGGTCGTGGCCATGCGCGTGGCCGTGATCGTGATGATGCGCATGACCATGGTCGTGCCCATGCCCATGCCCGTGGTGGTGAGCCGAGCCCAGCAGCCGCGCGCAGACCAGGTTGACCACCAGCCCCAGCACGGCCACCGCCACGGCTTCGCGGTAGTGAATGGCCGAAGGCGAGAGCAGCCGTTCGATGGAACCCACCACCATGAGCACCGCAACGCCAAGCAGCATCAACGCGCTCGCAAAGCCGCCCAGCACTTCGATCTTCCAGGTGCCAAAAGCAAAGCGCGGATCGTGCGCGTAGCGTCGCGCCGCCGCATAGGCAAAGGCGCTCAGGCCGATGGCCAACGCATGCGAGCTCATGTGCCAGCCATCGGCCAGCAGCGCCATGGAGTTGAACCACCACCCCGCGCCGATCTCGACGACCATTGCGGCAATGGTGATCCACATCACGAGGCGGGTGCTGCGCTCGGCCGACTCGTTGCCTGCGCCAAAGTGATGGTCGTGCTGCCAGGCACTCAGGTCATGGGTATGCATGAGTAGAAGAAGATCAGATTCCGAAAAGGTCTTGCCCGTCCGAGCGGCTCGAAGGCGGCGTTACGCCCAGGTGGCGGTAGGCCGCCAGCGTGGCGATGCGTCCGCGGGGGGTGCGCTGAAGGTAGCCCTGCTGAATGAGATACGGCTCGATCACATCCTCGATGGTGTCGCGCTCCTCGCCGATGCTGGCCGCCACGTTGTCCAGCCCCACAGGGCCACCATCGAAACGGTGGATAACAGCCTCGAGCAGCTTGCGGTCCATCAGGTCGAAGCCCTGCGGATCGACATCGAGCATGGCAAGCGCCTTGTGCGCAATGTCTTCGGTGATGCGGCCGTTGCCCTTTACCTCGGCATAGTCGCGCACACGCCGCAGCAAGCGGTTGGCAATGCGGGGCGTGCCGCGCGAGCGGCGCGCAATCTCGAAGCCGCCGGCTTCGTCTGTTTCGACCTTGAGCAGCCCGGCGCTGCGCCGCACGATGAGCGCCAGTTCTTCGGGCGTGTAGAACTCCAGCCGCGCAACGATGCCGAAGCGGTCGCGCAGCGGGTTGGTGAGCATGCCGGCCCGGGTGGTGGCCCCCACGAGCGTGAAGGGCTGCAGGTCGAGCTTGATGCTGCGCGCCGCGGGGCCTTCGCCGATCATGATGTCGATCTGGTAGTCCTCCAGCGCGGGGTAGAGGATTTCCTCGACTACCGGGCTCAGGCGGTGGATCTCGTCGATGAAGAGCACGTCGTTCGGCTCGAGGTTGGTCAACAGCGCGGCCAGGTCCTTGGGCTTTTCGAGCACGGGGCCGGAGGTCTGGCGCAGGTTCACGCCCAGTTCGGCCGCAATGATGTGCGACAGCGTGGTCTTGCCGAGGCCGGGCGGGCCGAACAGCAGCACGTGGTCGAGCGCTTCCTTGCGTTTGCGCGCCGCGCCAATGAAGATTTCGAGCTGCTCGCGCACCTTGGCCTGGCCGACGTATTCGTCGAGCAGCTTGGGCCGCAGCGCCCGCTCTATCGCCTCTTCCTGGGGCGAAGCCGGGGCGGCGGACACCACGCGGGGCGGTGCGGGGGCGAAATCGTCAGTCTGGATGGTCATGGAATGAGGGGCTTCGGCGGCAAGTTTAGTCCGAGCGCGCGCCGGGCCGCCCCCAAGCAAGCGAGTGGCCCCCTTGGGGGGCAGCGAGGACATGAAGTGCCGAGCGTGGGGGCCAATCCCCACACTGGCAGAATGCTTCGGCCGTCTCAGGCCACATAACAAACG
The DNA here is from genome assembly GCF_031456585.1 of Variovorax sp. 3319. Classification (NCBI taxonomy): domain Bacteria; kingdom Pseudomonadati; phylum Pseudomonadota; class Betaproteobacteria; order Burkholderiales; family Comamonadaceae; genus Variovorax; species Variovorax sp. 3319. The sequence goes on along the minus strand of NZ_JAVDUZ010000002.1, from coordinate 285,253 downwards.
AGGGGAAGCCAGCACGTGTCCATCTACGAACTGAAGCCGCGGTTCCAGGCGCTGTTGCGGCCGCTGGTGGCACGCCTGCACGCCATGGGCGTTACCGCCAACCAGGTCACGCTGGCCGCATGCGCGGTTTCGGTTGCCATCGGGCTCTGGCTTTTCTTTGCTGCGCCGTCGCCTGCGGCCTTTGCGCTCATTCCGGCCTGGATGTTCGTGCGCATGGCTTTCAACGCCATCGACGGCATGCTGGCGCGCGAGCACGGGCAGCAGAGCAAGCTCGGCGCTTTTCTCAACGAACTGACCGACGTAGTCTCCGACGCCGCGCTGTACCTGCCCTTTGCGCTGGTTCAGCCGTTCAGCCCGTTCTGGGTCGGCACCGTGATCATGCTTGCGGGCCTGAGCGAATTTGCCGGCGCGCTGGGGCCCACGGTGGGCGCCTCGCGCCGCTACGACGGGCCGCTCGGCAAGAGCGACCGCGCCTTCGTATTCGGCGCACTCGGCCTTTATGTGGTGCTGGGCTGGCCGCTGCCGGGCTCGGCGGCCTGGCTGATGCCGCTTCTCGCCGCACTTGTCGCCTGGACGGTGGCCAACCGCGTGCGGCGTGCGCTGGCCGAAGCCGCATGAACCCCTGCACAACAAACAAAAGAACAGCGATCTGGATTCAATGACCGACATCGATACCAACACCCACCAACGCACGGCGCAAGAGCGCCAGTTCCGCACGCACGACGGCGAATCGCTCTTCTACCGGCACTGGCCGGCCACGGGCGCAGCGCGCCGCGGCGCGATCGTGCTGTTTCATCGCGGGCACGAGCACGGCGCGCGCATGTCGCACCTGGTCGACGAGCTCAACCTGCCCGACATCGACTTTTTTGCCTGGGACGCGCGCGGCCACGGCCGCTCGCCGGGCCAGCGCGGCTACAGCCCGAGCTTTGCCACGTCTGTGCGGGACGTGCAGACCTTCGTGCAGCACATCGGCAGCGCGCATGGCGTGGCCGAGCAGGACATCCACGTGATTGCGCAGAGCGTGGGCGCCGTGCTGGTTTCTACCTGGGCGCACGACTACGCGCCCAAGGTGCGCGGGCTCACGCTGGCCTCGCCGGCTTTCAAGGTCAAGCTCTATGTGCCTTTTGCGCGCGCGGGGCTGGGCCTCATGCACAAGCTGCGCGGCCTGTTCTTCGTCAACAGCTATGTGAAGGCGAAGTTCCTCACGCATGATCCGGCGCGCATTGCCAGCTACGAAAGCGATCCGCTGATCTCGCGGCCCATTGCGGTGAACATCCTGCTGGGCCTGTACGAAGCGGCCGACCGCGTGGTGGCCGACGCCAACGCCATCACGCAGCCGGTGCAGTTGCTGATATCCGGGGCTGACTGGGTGGTGCACCACAAGCCGCAGCACCAGTTCTTCGAGCGGCTGGGCAGCGCCATCAAGACCAAGATGGAACTGCCGGGCTTCTTTCACGACACGCTGGGCGAGAAAGACCGCGCACCGGCGGTGCAGGCCATCCGCGAGTTCGTCCTGCAGCTGTTCGACCAGCCACCCGCACCGGTCGACCTGCGCGCCGCGCACCTGAGCGGCAACACCGCCGACGAGTCGCGCGCCTTGGCCGAACCGCTGCCATCGCTTTCTCCGCGCGGCGCCTACTGGGGGCTCACGCGGGCCGGGCTGCGCTTTGGTGGCACGCTTGCTCGCGGCGTGAAGCTGGGCCACGACACCGGCTTCGATTCGGGCAGCACGCTCGACTACGTCTACCGCAACGAGCCCCAGGGCAACGGGCCGCTCGGCCGCTCGATCGACAAGACCTACCTCAACTCGATTGGCTGGCGCGGTATTCGGCAGCGCAAGGTCCATGTCGAGGAGTTGATTCGCATCGCGATGGAGCGCCTGGCCGAAATGCATCGCGAGGTGCGCGTGATGGACATTGCAGCGGGCCATGGCCGCTATGTGCTCGACGCGGTGGCTGCAAGCCCGGTCAAGGCCAGCTCGATCCTGCTGCGCGACTACAGCGACATCAACGTGCGCGACGGCCGCGCGCTCATCGCCGAAAAAGGCCTCGAAGACGTCGCGCAGTTCGTTCAGGCCGACGCCTTCGATCGCATCAGCCTGGCCACGGTAACGCCACGCCCCACCCTTGCCGTGGTGTCGGGCCTGTACGAACTGTTTCCCGACAACGAGATGGTGCGGCGCTCTCTCGCGGGCGTGGGCGATGCGGTGGAAGACCGCGGCTACCTTGTCTACACCGGACAGCCCTGGCATCCGCAGCTCGAGATGATTGCGCGCGCGCTCACCAGCCACCGCCAGGGCGAGGCCTGGGTAATGCGCCGCCGCACGCAGGCCGAGATGGACCAGCTGGTCGAAGAAGCGGGCTTTCGCAAGATCGACCAGCGCGTCGACGAGTGGGGCATCTTCACCGTCTCGCTCGCTGTGAGGGTGGCATGAACTTGGAACGTTGCGCGAAATGAAGCACTGGCTGGCGCAACGCCCGTGGAAGCGGGCCGCGGCATGGCTGGTGTTCCTGGGGCCGCTGTTCTACACAACCTACGGCCTCGCCAACTGGTGGGCCACCACGCGCGCGCAAGTGCCTTCCATGGCCTTCGAATGGGAGCGGCAGGTGCCGTTCTGGGCGTGGACGATCTTTCCGTACTGGACGATCAACGTCTTCTACGCGCTCTCGCTTTTTCTCGCGCGCAGCAAGCACACGCTCGACCGGCATGCGCTGCGGCTGGTGAGCGCCACGCTCATCGCCTGCACCTGCTTCGTCGTCTGGCCGCTGCATTTCAGCTTTGGGCAACCGGAGGTACAGGGCGCCCCGGCGTTCCTGTTCAATGCGCTGCGCGGCTTCGACCAGCCCTACAACCAGGCGCCATCGCTGCACATTGCACTGGCAGTGATCCTTTGGGACTGGTACCGGCAGTTCCTGCGCGCAGCGTGGACAAGGTGGGTGCTGCATGTGTGGGCATTCGCCATCTGCGCATCGGTGCTCACCACTTGGCAGCACCATTTCATCGACATTCCCACGGGCGCACTGCTGGGCCTTTTCTGCGTATGGCTGTGGCCGCTGGAGCGCACGGTGTCGATGCCGCGCGCCTGGCAATGCACGCGCGATGCGCAGCGCCGCAAGCTGGCGGGCTTCTATGCCGCCGGGGCGGCGCTGTTTCTTGCGGCCGGCTTGTATGGCGGCGGGGTATTGCTGTGGCTCGGTTGGCCCGCGGTTTCGCTGGCCCTGGTGGCGCTCAACTACATCGGCTTTGGGGCGCGCGGCTTCCAGATGAACGGTCACGGGCGCATTGGCTGGGCCGCACGCTGGCTGTTTGCGCCCTATCGCCTGGGCGCCGCCGTCAATGCGTGGCTCTGGACGCGCAAGCTGCCGGCGTCGGTCGAAGTAGTGCCGGGATTGCGCCTCGGACGCCTGCCGACGAAGGCCGAATGGATGGCTGCCGGGCAGCCCCGGCTGGTGAGCCTGTGTGCCGAGCTGCAGACGCCGGCCGGCGTTCCGCATGCGCGCTGCGTGCCGATACTCGACCTGACCGTGCCACCGACCGTGCGGCTGCAGCGCGCCGCTGCGGTCATCGAAGGCCAGCGCCTCGATGCCGAAGGCGCGGCAGTGTGGGTCTGCTGTGCGCTGGGCTTCTCGCGCAGTGCCGCGGCGACCATTGCATGGCTGGGTCGCTACGGCGCATCGGGCGGGCTGGTGCAGGCGGAAGACGCGGTGCGCGTGGCGCGCCCGCAAATCGTTCTTCGCCCCGCGTGGAGAGTCTCGCTCGAGCCGCTGGGCCGCACGGTTCCTGGAGCGCCGCCTCATGACTGAAAACGATCGCACCACCTGCGCAGCCCTAGCCGGGTTGCTGCGCTCGGCAGCGGTGCTGGCGGTGTGGGGCTTTGCACTCATGTGCATTGCGGCGCTGGTGCTCGCCCTCACCGTGCGCTCACTCTCGACCACGGCGGCCATGGGCTTTGGAGCGGTGGTGGTGCTTGGCGGGCTCGAACGCTATTTCGCGTTCAGGCTGCGGTTGGACCAGGCGCTGTTCGCCGGCTTGGCGCGCGGCACCATCGCGTCGCTCGATGCGCTCGACACCGCACTCGACAGGCTCGGCCTGCGCAACGCGCAAACGGCTCAGGCGCTGCGGCCGCTCGATGACCGCGTGCAAGGCACGCGGCAGCTCATGCAGCGCCACGCCATCGTGGTCGCTTGCCAGAGCGCGATGTTTCTCCTTGCCTTGATGACCCAGGACCTGTCGTGACCGAAAAAGACAACAACACCGACAACAACAAAGAAAAAGACTCCCGCCCCGAGAGCACGCTATTTCGGCGTGCACTCGCCGTCGTTGCGGGCAAGCTGATCATCGGCGCAGCCGGCCTCTTGACGGGCGTGCGCGCCATCTGGAGCGGCACCACGCCCAAGGCCGAGCAGACGCTGTACTTCGCCAACCACACCAGCCACGGCGACTTCGTGCTGCTGTGGGCCACGCTGCCGCCCGATCTTCGCGCATTGACGCGGCCCGTGGCGGGGCAGGACTACTGGATGGCGTCCAAGGTGCGCCAGTTCATCGGCGCCGATGTGTTCAACGCCTTGATGATCCGCCGCGATGGCTCAGGCCAGGGCGGCAACCCTGTAGACCAGATGAAAGAAGCGCTGGAGGGTGGTGACTCGCTCATCATGTTTCCGGAGGGCACGCGCAACACCGGCGACGAGATCCTGCTGCCGCTCAAGAGCGGGCTCTATCACCTGGCACGCGCCTGCCCCGAAGTGCGGCTGGTACCGGTGTGGATCGAAAACCTGAAACGCGTGTTGCCCAAGGGCACGCTGGTGCCGATTCCACTGGCCTGCACGGTTCGCTTCGGCGCGCCGATCCGCCTGGCCGACGGCGAAGACAAAACGGGCTTCCTGACCCGCGCGCGCGCTGCAATGCTCGACCTGCGCCCCGAATACGACCGCGTGCCAGAACAAGAAAAAGCAGCTGCCACGACGCCATGAACATCTCGCCATCTACCCAGACCACGCTGCAACTCTTCGGAGGTGTGGCCGGCGTGCTGATACTTGCCTCCGCCATTGGCACCACGCTCAAGTGGCGCGTGGCGCAGGGCCAGCCCAACTCCGTCATCGACAACCTCAACGCCCGCGTGAATGCGTGGTGGGTGATGGTGGCGGTGATCGGCCTTGCCTTTGCATTTGGCAAGGGCGGCGTGATCGTGCTGTTCTACCTGATCTCCTTCTATGCGCTGCGCGAGTTCATCAGCCTCGCCTACACGCGGCGCGGCGACCACCATGCAATTGCGGCGGCGTTCTATATCGGGCTGCCGGTGCAGTACTTTCTGGTGTGGATCGAGTGGTACGGGCTCTATTCGATATTCATTCCGGTCTACGCCTTTCTTGTACTGCCCATTCTTGCGGCGGTGGGCGGCGACACCCAGCGCTTTCTGGAGCGAACCTCCAAGATCCAGTGGGGACTGATGATCTGCGTGTTCTGCATCAGCCACGTGCCGGCGCTGCTCACGCTGCAGATTCCCGGCTTCGAAGGCCGCAACCTCCTGTTGATTGCTTTCCTGGTGATCGTGGTGCAGGGCAGCGACGTGCTGCAGTACGTCTGGGGCAAGCTCTTCGGCAAGCGCAAGGTGGCGCCCGAACTCTCTCCGTCCAAAACCTGGGAAGGCCTGGTCGGTGGCGTCGCCAGCGCTACCGCTCTCGGCGCGGCGCTCTATTGGGCGACGCCGTTCAACCCGTGGCAGGCCGCGCTGATGGCGCTCACCATCTGCCTCATGGGCTTCTTCGGCGGGCTCGTGATGTCGGCAATCAAGCGCGACCGCGGCGTGAAAGACTGGGGCTCGATGATCGAAGGCCACGGTGGCATGCTCGACCGGCTCGACTCGGTGATCTTTGCGGCGCCAATCTACTTTCACGCATTGCGCTACTGGTGGGTGCCGTGACTACGGCACGCGCGAGCGCAACAAAAACGGCAATGGCCGAGCGTGTTCCGCATGACACGCCTGTCGAATGCACCACCGCCGCGTCATGGGAGCGGTGGCTCAAGCGCCACCATGCCGCCGCCTCCGGCGTGTGGCTGCGAATGGCCAGAAAGGGCAGCGGCATTGCATCGGTCACCCACGCCGAGGCACTCGAAGTTGCGCTGTGCTATGGCTGGATCGATGGGCAGCGCAAGGCGGAAGACGACACGCACTTTCTGCAGCGCTTCACCCCGCGCACACCGCGCAGCACCTGGTCGAAAATCAACCGCGACAAGGCACTGAAGCTGATCGAGGAGGGCCGCATGCAGCCTGCCGGCCTGGCGGAGGTCGATCGCGCCCGAGCCGACGGCCGCTGGGATGCAGCCTACGACGCCCAGAGCGTCGCCACCGTGCCACCCGATCTGCAGGCCGCGTTCGACGCGAACCCCAAGGCCGCGGCCTTCTTTGCCAAGCTCGATTCGCGCAACCGCTATTCGGTGCTGTTCCGCACGCAGGGGGCGAAGAAGCCCGAAACCCGGGCGCGGCGTATTGCGCAGTTCGTCGAAATGCTGGCCAAGGGCGAGAAGATCTATCCCTGAGTGCCGCCGCGGGCGCTATGTTTCCGCACGCTGGAGCGTGTGCTCGCCGGGCTTGTAAGGCCCCAACGCCACGCCGGTGTCCCACAGCTTCAGCGCGCCCGGCAACACGACGCGACTGCCCGCTTTCGCGACACCGCGTTTTCGGATTTCGCGATTCAGGCGCGAAGAGAACGAGGTGATCTTGCTGAAGGCCCAGGCATCGACATCACCCAGTTCGGGCACGGTACCCGACCAGGTCTGTGCACGCTTCAGGGTGTTGTGGTTGGTGTGTGAGTCCTCGAGCCGCGTGTCGCCTTCGGGCAGCGTGCCCAAATAAAGCTGCACCAGGCCCCATCCGTCCGCGTTGTAGCGAAAGGTGGCGCCGCCGCAAGCTGCCGGGTCCAGCTCCACGCGGCGGGGTTCGAAGGCGGGCCCCGCGCCGCGCACATACAGCTGCAGATGCACGGAGCGCCACTTGTTGCCATTGGCGTAGCTGCGCCCGAATTGCGCCAGCACCTCCGCCGCCGAGCGAAAGCACTTCAGCGGCTGCCCGAAGTCGGACGCAAGTTCATACACGTCGCAGCTCTCTTCCGCGAAGAGCCACGTGAGCAGGCCCTCGTGGTCTTCCTTCGTCGCGTAAAAATCGCAGTTGGGCATCGCCGGCTCCCGTGCCTGCTTCCTACTTGGCCAGCGCCTTCAGCGCGAGCTTGATGCCGTCGCTCACCGTTGCATCCTTGGGCAGTGCCTTGAGCGCCAGCGCGGCTTCCTTGTCGCTGTAGCCGAGCGCGATGAGCGCCTGCAGGATGTCGGCCTGCGCATCCGAGGCCGCATGCGCGGGCAGGCCGATGTCGGCGCCCAGTTTGCCCTTGAGCTCCAGCAGCAGGCGCTCGGCGGTTTTCTTGCCAATGCCCGGAATCTTTACCAGCCGGCCGAGTTCCTGCGTGGTGATGGCCTGCGACAGCTCGCCCACGCTCATGCCCGAAAGCAGGCCAAGCGCCGTGCGCGGCCCCACGCCGGTGATCTTGATGAGTTGCCGAAAAGCCGCACGCTCCTCGGCAGTGCCGAAACCGTAGAGAATCTGCGCGTCCTCGCGCACCACGAAGTGCGTGAGCAGCGAAACGCGCTCTCCGGTGCCGGGCAGGTTGTAGAACGTGCTCATCGGCACGTCGACCTCGTAACCGACGCCGTTGCAGTCCACCACCACCTGCGGTGGGTTGCGCTCGGCCAGGATGCCGGTGAGTTTGCCTATCATGGGTGCCCTTTTTCCTTGAAATGTCCGGCGTGATTCTGCGACACACCTTTGCTCCCCCCAACAACTCGCGGCTCGGCCACCTGTGCGGACCGCTGGACGCGCACCTGCGCCGCATCGAAGAGGCCTTGGGCGTGAAAATCGCGCACCGCCACGAGCAGTTCAAGGTCGACGGCCCCAAGGCTTCCGCGCAACGGGCAATGGACGTGCTGCAGGCACTGTACGAAATTGCCCAGCGCCCGATCGACCCGGCCGTGGTGCAGCTCACGCTCGCGGGTGACGGCTCCATGATCGACGGCGACGAGGATGCGGCCATGCTCGTCACGCGCCGCGCCGACCTGCGCGCACGCACGCCCACCCAGGCGCTGTATCTCGACAACATTGCCAAGCACGACATCACCTTCGGCATCGGCCCCGCCGGCACCGGCAAGACCTACCTGGCGGTGGCCTGCGCAGTCGATGCGCTGGAGCGCGCGGCTGTGCAGCGCATCGTGCTCACGCGCCCGGCCGTGGAAGCCGGGGAGCGGCTCGGCTTCTTGCCGGGCGATCTGACGCAGAAGGTCGATCCGTACCTGCGCCCGCTGTACGACGCGCTCTACGACCTGATGGGCTATGAAAAGGTACAAAAGGCTTTCGAACGCAATGCGCTCGAGATTGCGCCGCTGGCCTTCATGCGCGGACGCACGCTGAACAACGCCTTCGTCATCCTGGACGAGGCGCAGAACACCACGGTCGAGCAGATGAAGATGTTTCTCACACGCATCGGCTTCGGCGCCAAGGCGGTGGTAACGGGCGACGTGAGCCAGATCGACCTGCCCAAGCAGCAGCTGAGCGGGCTGATCGACGCCGAGCGGGTGCTGCGGCGTGTGAGCGGCATCGCAATCACGCACTTCACCAGTTCGGACGTGGTGCGGCACCCGCTGGTCGCCAAGATCGTCGATGCCTACGATGGCCAGCGCAAGCGCGCGGGGTCGCATTGACATGGCGTTGGCTCAGCTTTCGCTTTCGCTGCAGTTCGCACCGGGCTTCAAGGGTATCGAGCGGCACCGGGCCGCCTTGCCGCGGCACAGCGTGGCCCGCTGGATCCGCCATGCGCTGGACGTGGATGGCGAGATCACGGTGCGCATCGTCGACGCAGAGGAAGGCCAGCGCCTGAACCGCGAATTCCGCGGCAAGGACTACGCGACCAACGTGCTGACTTTCGACTATGCGCAAAGCCCGGTAGTCATGGCGGACCTTGTACTGTGCGCGCCGGTGGTCGCGAGCGAAGCCAAGGAAGAGCGCAAGACCCTGGCCGCGCACTACGCGCACCTGCTGGTTCATGGCACGCTGCATGCGCAGGGCTGGGACCACGAAACCAGCGAGGCGGATGCCGAGGAAATGGAAGCGCGAGAGATCGAAATCCTCGCGGGCCTGGGCATTCGCAATCCATACGGCCGCTAGCATGCCGGCACCCGGAGCGAGCACCGATCCGTGGCTGGACCGTTGGCTTGGCCTGATCGCCGAGCACGCAGGAACAGCCCCGGTGCTGGAGCTAGGCTGCGGCACCGGCCGCGACAGCGCAGTGTTGGTGAACGCGGGGCTGCGCGTGGTGGGCATTGAACTGTCGGCCGAGTCGGTGGCGGCAGCACGAACGCGCGTGCCGCATGGCGGGGAGTTTCACTGCCGCGATTTCCGCGAGCCCTTTCCAGTGGCCGACGGAAGCGGCGGCGTGGTTCTCGCGAGCCTTTCGCTGCACTACTTTGCCTGGGACGAAACGCTGGCTTTGGCGCGGCGGATTCATCGGGTGCTTCGCCCGGGCGGCGTGCTGCTGTGCCGGTTGAATTCGGTGAACGACTTTCATCACGGCGCCAATGGTCCGGCGCCCGAGGGCGAAGACTCCTTCTACATGGTGGACGGCATGCCCAAGCGCTTTTTCGACCGCGCCGCGGTGCAGCGGCTTTTTGCCGACGGCTGGCGCATGCTGCACCTGGAGGAACGCACGGTGCAGCGCTACGAGCAACCGAAGGTGCTCTGGGAAGCCGTGCTCGAACGCCTGTGAAGGTGAAGGCGGCGCGTTACGCCGCCATCTGCAACGGAATGGTGACTGGCCCATCATTGACCAGGTGCACCTGCATGTCGGCGCCGAATTCGCCCGTTGCAACCACAGGGTGCGCAGCGCGGGCCTGCATCACAAAATATTCGTAGAGCCGACGCCCCTCGTCAGGCGCCGCCGCCTGCGTGAAGCTGGGACGGTTGCCGCCACTCACGTCGGCCGCAAGCGTGAACTGGCTCACCACCAGCAGGCCGCCGCCGATGTCCTGCAGGCTGCGGTTCATCTTGCCCGCATCGTCTGAAAAGATGCGCAGCTTCAATATCTTCGCAAGCATGCGGTCGGCCAGCGCATCCACATCTTCGCGCTCTGCACAAAGCAGCACGAGCAAGCCCGCATCGATGGCGCCGACAGTGCGCCCGGCAATATCGACACGCGCGCTGGCCACACGTTGAATCACGGCTTTCATGCCTCTTCCTCCATTTGCGTAGCGCGTGCTTCCATGCCGAGCGGCAGCAGCTGGATGGTCACGCGCAGGCCGGGCACGGCATCCATCAGTGCCTGCTCGAGTTCATCGCGCATGGCGGCCGCGCGCTGCAGTGTCCACTCTCCTGGTACATGCATGTGCAGGTCGGCAAACCGGCGCTGGCCGGCGCGCCGCGTGACCATGTCGTCGAAGCGCAGCCGCCCGCCCTCGGGCCGGCGCGCGGCAAACTGGTCGAGTGTGGTGCGCAGCGTGGCAATGGTCTCCGGCTCCAAGGCTTCATCCATCAGCCCTTGCGAAGAGCGCCACACGAGCTTCACGCCTTCCCGCACGATATTGAGTGCCACGCCAATTGCCAGCAGCGGATCGAGCCAGAGCCATCCGCTGAAATGCACGGCCACGATTCCCACAAGCACCGCCGCCGATGTCCAGACGTCGGTCACCAGATGCCGCGCATCGGCCTCCAGGGCAATAGACCGGTGCGTACGCGCCGCACGAAAAAGCGCAAAGGCCAGAGCCGCATTGAAGCCCGAGCTGATTACCGAAAGCCCCAGCCCCCAGCCGAGCTGCTCGAGCGGTTGAGGCGCAAGCAGCCGTTGCACCGAAACCCACAGAATGGCGCCTGCGGCTGCGACGATGAGAATGCCTTCGAAGCCCGACGAAAAGTATTCGGCCTTGTGGTGGCCGTAGGGATGGTCCTCGTCGGCCGGCCGGGCCGCCACGGTCACCATCGCCAGCGCGAACATTGCGCTGGCAAGATTGACGAAGGACTCCATGGCATCTGAAATCAGCCCCATCGAGTTCGTGACATAGCCGGCCGCTCCCTTGAGCAGGATCGTGACGAGAGCAACGGCAACGGAAACGCGAAGCAGCGTCTTGGGCGTGAGAGTCATGCGCGGTGAGAAGCGACAGTCAATAAAAACGACGGAAATGCGGTAAAAGGCCGCATCCTTGTAGCCGAGTTATCAAGTGAGGGCTCCGCTTGTAACAGGTTCAATTTAATATTTGTGTCACCGCGAGACATTCGCAGAGAGTGATGATGAAAAAAATCCTGACCGCCTTGGGAGGCTTTGCCTTTTGGGGCGCAGTGGCGTTGGCCCACGCACAAGCAACTACTTCTACAGCGCCCGCAGTTGCACCGGTCGCAGAGCCGCAGGCGGGTTTCATGAAATCGGTGCGCGGCAGCGTGCAGCTGCTCAGTGCCGCAGGAGCGCCGCGTGACGCCAAGCCGGGCGATGCGCTCAGCGCGGTGGACCGCATCGTGACGGGCCCCGATTCTTCCGCCGCCGTGGTCTTGCGCGACGACACAACGCTCGTGGTCGGACCTTCGTCGCGGCTGGACCTGAAGGAATTTCACTTCAACGCCACTACGCATGAAGGCGGCGTGCTCGTATCGCTGTTGCGCGGCTCCATGCGCATGATCACCGGCCTTATCGGCAAGACCAATCCCGACGCGATTCGCGTGGAAACGCAAACGGCCACCATCGGAATCCGCGGAACAGACTTCATCGTGCAGACCGACGGCCAACCATGATCATGAAACTGCGCCCCCAGGCCTCTTCCATCGTCTTTGCCGCCCTGGTTACAACGCTGCTTGCCGCCTGCACCACCCCAGGCACCCGTGTGGTCTTGCTGCCCCAGGCGGATGGCAAGCCTTCAGCGGTAGTGGTTCGCGCCAAAGACGGTGAAGAAACGCTTTCCACACCCTATCAGCGTGCAACCGCGGCCGTAGGCGCGTCTGGCGCGCCGGTGGTCGACAAGGCGGAGCCCGCCAAGATCCAGGCCGAGAACAAGGTGCTGTTCGACATGCGCCCGCCCCCGCCGCAGCGCTACACCGTGTTTTTCGATGCTGGCGGCACCACGCTCACACCCGCGTCGCAGCAGGTCATGAACGAAGCGCTCATTGCGGCGCAAACCCGCAGCGGCAGCGACATCGTGGTGACCGGACACACCGACACCAAGGGCCCTCTCGAGCAGAACGACATGCTTTCGAAGCGCCGTGCTCAGGAAGTGGTGCAGCTCTTCGTGGACCGGCAATTTCCGGCAAAGCGCATCGAAGCCGTGGGCCGAGGCGAACGTGAACTCGCCGTATCCACGGCCGACGAAGTAGACGAACCGCGCAACCGGCGCGTCACCATCGAAGTCAGGTAAATGCGGTTGGTGGTGGCCGATGCCGCCACCGCCCTCCCTCGCAGTCAGCTGAGGGTTACACGCGCAAACTTGCGTTTGCCGACCTGCACCACGTAGCTGCCCACGGGCAGCTTCAAGGCCTTGTCGTTGATCACGACTGAATCGACCCGCACGCCACCGCCGTCGATCAACCGGTTGCCCTCGGAGGTCGAAGGTGCCAGCCCGGCTTGCTTGAGCAATTGGGCGATCCCCAGCGGTGCGCCGCCGAGCGACACCTCGGGTATTTCGTCGGGCACGCCGCCCTTGCTGCGGTTGATGAAATCCTGCTCCGCAGTCTCTGCCGCTGCTGCGCTGTGGAAACGCGCGGTGATTTCCTTGGCCAGCGCAACCTTTGCATCCTTTGGATTGCGGCCGGCCGCAATTTCAGCCTTGAGCGCGTCGATCTGCTCCAGCGACTGGAAGCTCAGCAGGGTGTACCAGCGCCACATCAGGTCATCGGAGATCGACAGCACCTTGGCAAACATGGTGTTGGCGTCTTCGCTGATACCGATGTAGTTGTTCTTGCTCTTGGACATCTTCTCGACGCCATCGAGCCCTTCCAGCAAGGGCATAGTGAGTATGCACTGCGGCTCCTGGCCGTATTCCTGCTGAAGATGCCGCCCGACGAGCAGGTTGAACTTCTGGTCGGTGCCGCCCAGCTCCAGATCGCTTTCCAGCGCCACGGAGTCGTAGCCCTGCATCAGCGGGTAGAGGAACTCGTGCACCGAGATCGACTGGCCGGCCTTGAAGCGCTTGTTGAAATCGTCGCGCTCCATCATGCGGGCGACGGTGTACTTGGCGGCCAGCTGGATCATGCCGCGCGCGCCCAGCGGGTCGCTCCACTCGGAGTTGTAGCGAATCTCGGTCTTCTCGGGGTCCAGCACCAAGCTGGCCTGCCGGTAGTAGGTCTGGGCGTTGGCCTCGATCTGCTCCCGGGTGAGGGGCGGCCGGGTGCTGTTGCGGCCCGAGGGGTCGCCGATGGTGGTCGTGAAGTCACCAATCAGGAAAATGACCCGATGTCCCAGGTCTTGGAGCTGGCGCATCTTGTTGAGGACAACCGTATGGCCGATGTGGATATCGGGGGCTGTCGGGTCGAGCCCCAGCTTGATGCGCAGCGGCTTTCCGCTTGCCTCCGAACGCTGCAGTTTGCGCACCCATTCGTCCTGCGGCAGTAGCTCGTCGGCGCCCCGGAGGGATATTTCAAGCGCTCGTCTTACATCGTCGGACAGGCCATTGGATGTAACAGATTCGGCGTTCATAGGCTTTTTGGCTGATTTTCAGGTTGCCGAAGCTATACTCAGCCCGACTTTTCAAGCGCCGGATTCTAAGCGGCGCTTTTTCCGCACCGTCCTGCCGCCCGCTCCGTTCTGGGCTTTGCAGCACGGATTTGCAGAACCTGAGCTGGAATTCAAAGTTTGATCAACGGCATTCTCGCCGCCGAGGAGCTCCTTGCTTCTCGCGTGGCCTATACATTCCGGACCTATCCCAAGCAGATCACCGCGGCTATCGCGGCTGCCTTGCTGAGCGCCGGAACCCTGGCGGTGGCCTCCCTGGGCCCCGACGCGTCCGACCTCCCGGTCCAACAGGTGCTTGAAGCGACCGCGCCCCTGTCCTTTGCAGAACAGAGCCAATCGCTCGAGAACTTCAGCTTCACGCTGTTTCGCACCGACATCACGCGCTCCAGCGACACGGCCGAAGCCCTGCTGAAGCGCCTGGGTATTTCCGACCCCGCCGCCACCGCCTTCGTGCGCGCGAGCGGCGAAGCCCGCAATGCGCTGTTCGCGCGCGCGGGCCGCACTATCACGGCCGAAGCCACCCAGGAAAACCAGCTCAAGAAGCTGAGCGCCCGCTGGATCCCCGACGGCGACGGCGGCTTCAAGCGCTTTGTCATCGAGCGCACCGCTGTCGGCTTCGTTGCACTCACCGAACGCGACACCCTGACGCCCGGCACGCGCCTGGCCAGCGGCACCATCCGCACGTCGCTGTTCGCAGCCACTGACGACTCCCGCGTTCCCGACTCGGTCGCCAGCCAGCTGGCCGACATCTTCGCGGGCGACGTCGACGTGCGCGCGCTTCGCAAGGGCGACCGCTTTGCCGTGGTCTACGAAACTTTCGAAGCCGACGGCCAGGCTCTGCGCAGCGGCCGCGTGCTCTCGGCCGAGTTCGAGAGCGGCGGCAAGGTGCACCAGGCCGTGTGGTTCCAGCCCCCAGGCCAAAAGGGCAGCTACTACCGCCCCAACGGCGACAGCCTTCGCAAGGCGTACCTGAGCTCGCCGGTCGAGTTTTCGCGCGTTTCCAGCGGTTTTGCGATGCGCATGCACCCAATTCTCAACAGCTGGCGCCAGCACAACGGCATCGACTTTGCGGCCCCCACGGGTACTGCGGTGCGCAGCGTCGGCGACGGCACGGTCGATTTCGCCGGCACGCAAAGCGGCTACGGCAACATCGTCATCGTCAAGCACCGCAACAACCAGCAGACCGCCTACGCCCACCTGAGCCGCGTGGACGTCAAGGCCGGCGAAAGCATCAGCCAGGGCCAAACCATCGGCGCTGTGGGCTCCACCGGCTGGGCCACCGGCCCCCACCTGCACTTCGAGTTCCGCGTGAACGGCGAATACCAGGACCCGGCCTCCATTGCCCAGGAAGGCGGCGCTCCAATTACAGCGGCCATGCGCCCGGCCTTCGAACGCATCGCCGTCGGTGCACGCACCGAGTTGGCCGCGGCGTTCTCGGTCATTCAGGCCAGCGCAGACTGAGCACCAAGGGGCGATAGCGGCGGCACAACAGGCGCCCCGCTCGTCTCGCCCACCCAGCAATGGCTGCCGAACTGTTCATCGGCTTGATGTCCGGCACGTCGCTCGACGGCGTCGATGGCGTTCTGGCCGACTTTTCGGAAGATCGCATCGCGGTGCGCGCCTATGCCACGGCACCCTTCCCCGACGCGCTTCGTGCCGAGTTGATGGCGCTCAACACTCCGGGCGATAACGAGCTTCATCGCGCAGCCCTTGCGGCCAACGGGCTGGCCCGAATCTATGCCAGCGTAGTCAGCCAACTCCTGACTGACAGCGGCACCTCCGCCAACAAAGTTGCAGGCGTGGGCGCCCACGGGCAGACAGTGCGCCACCGGCCTACCGAGTTCGACGGCGTCGGCTACACGCTGCAAATCAACAACCCTTCGTTGCTCGCCGAACTCACGGGTCTTGACGTGGTTGCGGACTTTCGCAGCCGCGACCTCGCCGCAGGCGGCCAGGGAGCCCCGCTGGTGCCGGCGTTCCACCGTGCGCTGTTCGCGCGCGCCGGCGAGCCCGTGGCAGTACTGAACATCGGCGGCATTTCCAATCTGAGCCTGCTGCCGGCCGCCGATGCGGCGGAAGACCCTGCGGTACTGGGTTTCGATTGCGGCCCCGGCAATGCCTTGATGGATTACTGGTGCCAGCTTCATACCGGCCAGCCCTTCGATCGAGGCGGACAATGGGCTGCGAGCGGCCGGGTGCTGCCTGAGCTGCTCGCAAAGCTGCTGGCCGAACCTTACTTTGCAAAGCCCCCGCCCAAGAGCACGGGCCGCGATCTGTTCAACCCGGCCTGGCTTTCAGCGCGCCTTGGCGCGGCCTCGGGCTTCGCACCCGTCGATGTACAGGCCACGCTGACGGAATTCACTGCCAGCGTTTGTGCGACTGATGTGTTGCGCTATGGAAACGATAGCAAGCTTTTGATCGTTTGCGGCGGAGGGGCTCTGAACGACCATCTGCTCGAGCGTTTGCGCGCGATGCTTTCCGGGGTGGAGGTGGCCGCGTCCACCAAGCACGGGTTACCGCCGCTGCAGGTCGAGGCAGCAGCCTTTGCATGGCTGGCTCGCAGCACCATGCGGCGCGAAGTCGGCAACCTGGCCAGCGTGACAGGTGCGCGCGGGCCCCGCGTGCTCGGCGCGATTTACCCGGCCTGAAAGCTCCCGCGAGCATCGCGCACCGAGTTTGCGGGCACTGGCCAGCGGCGCTCAACAAAGAGCCATCGGCGCCCAGCAAAAAGCCGCCCGAAGGCGGCTTATCGGCAGCAGCAGGACTGAAAGATCAGGCCGAGAAGCTTGATCCACAGCCGCAAGTGCTGGTGGCGTTCGGGTTCTTGATCACGAACTGGGCGCCCTGCAGGTCTTCCTTGTAGTCGATTTCAGCGCCGACCAGGTACTGGTAGCTCATGGCATCGATCAGCAGCGACACGCCGTTCTTGGTCATTGTCGTGTCGTCTTCATTCGTGATTTCGTCGAAAGTGAAGCCGTACTGAAAGCCCGAGCACCCGCCACCCTGCACGAACACGCGCAGCTTGAGGTCGGGATTGCCTTCTTCGGCGATCAGGTCGGCCACCTTGGCGGCCGCACTGTCGGTGAAGACAATCGGTTCTGGCATCTGGGTCTGGATGTTTTCGGCAACAACGCTCATGTGGGATAACTCCTTGAGGGCCGAACAGGCGGCCAATGAACCAATGCTACTGCAATGCGGCATTCTCGGCAGGGCGGCGGCAGCGAGCACCCAACACAAGTGGGGTCGATAACCGCCCCCGCCAAGCCCCGCAAAGAAAAAGCCGCCCGAAGGCGGCTTTTTTCGCAGTGGACAGATCAGCGCTTGCTGAACTGCTTGCGGCGGCGTGCAGAGTGCAAACCGACCTTCTTACGTTCGACTTCACGCGCATCGCGGGTAACGAAGCCAGCTTGGCTCAGCACCGGCTTCAGGCTTGCGTCGTAGTCGATCAGCGCACGGGTGATGCCGTGGCGCGTTGCGCCGGCCTGGCCCGATTCACCGCCGCCGTTCACGTTGACCATCACGTCGAAAGCTTCGAGGTTGTTGGTCAGCACGAGGGGTTGCTTCGCGATCATGATCGAGGTTTCGCGGCCGAAGAACTCTTGGATGTCCTTGCCGTTGACCGTGATCTTGCCCGAGCCCTTTTTCAGAAACACACGGGCGACGCTCGATTTGCGACGGCCGGTGCCATTGTTCCATTCACCAATCATTCTCAAGGCTCCTTACAGTTCCAGCACTTTGGGCTGTTGGGCGGTATGCGGGTGCTCAGCGCCACCGTACACCTTGAGTTTCTTGATCATCGCGTAGCCGAGCGGGCCCTTGGGCAGCATGCCCTTGACAGCCTTTTCCAGGGCGCGGCCCGGGTGCTTGGATTGCATGTCGCGGAAGTTGGTCGCCGTGATACCGCCCGGGTAGCCCGAGTGACGGTAGTACACCTTGTCGATAGACTTGGCGCCGGTGACGCGCAGCTGGGCTGCGTTGATGATGACGATGAAGTCACCGGTATCGACGTGAGGCGTATAAATGGCCTTGTGTTTGCCGCGCAAACGGAGAGCAACTTCGCTGGCTACTCGTCCGAGGACCTTGTCGGTCGCGTCAATCACAAACCACTCGTGCGTCACGTCAGCGGGCTTTGCGCTGAACGTTTTGGTCATGAGTTTTTCTCTTGAAAAGAGGGTTTGGCGAGCCCTTTTCCACGGTCGGCGTTCCTCTGACGGGAATCTCTTAGGTGGGTTTCACGCGCCCTGGGGAACAGGTTGCATGCCTTCGCCGCGGGGCCACAAAAACGCTGCGAAGCCTGCGATTATACGAAGAATCGGGCCATCGAAGCAAATTGAAGCCTGCCGGGGAGCCCGAGACGTTACCATCGTCACCCTATGTTCAGTTACCGCCACGCCTTCCATGCCGGCAACCACGCCGACGTGCTCAAGCACACGGTGCTGATTGCCACGCTCGACCACCTGCTTGAAAAAGAAGCAGCCCTCACCGTCATCGACACCCATGCCGGCGCCGGCCTTTACCGGCTCGACGGGGACTACGCCGGCACCAGCGGCGAAGCAGCCGAAGGCATATTGCGCCTGCTTGCGGACAAGAAGGCAGCAGCTCCTGCGGCGCCAACAGGCCCGGCTGCAAAGTCTGCTACAAAAAAAGTAGTGCCCGAAGCTGAAACGCCCTTGGCCGATGCGATTGCACGCTATCTCAGCGTGATCCACGACTTCAATCCCAAGGGCGGCGCGCGCATCTACCCCGGTTCGCCCTTCATCGTGCAGCACCTGCTGCGCGACCACGACAAGCTCAAGCTGTTCGAACTGCATCCCACCGACGCGCGCACCCTGGACGCCAACATTGCGCAACTCGAAGCGGGCCGCCAGATTGCCGTATTGCGCGAAGACGGGTTCGGCAGCGCCACCAAGTTCCTCCCGCCACCTTCGCGCCGTGCGTTGGTGCTCATGGACCCCAGCTACGAAATCAAGAGCGACTACGGCCGCGTGCTCGACTTCGCAGCCGAGGCGCTCAAGCGCTTTGCCACCGGCACTTATGCGGTCTGGTACCCGATCATTCCGCGGCCCGAAGCGCACGATTTGCCGCGGCGGCTCAAGACGCTGGCAACCAAGGCCGGCAAGTCGTGGTTGCACGCCACGCTCACGGTCAAGTCGAGCAAGCTGATCACCACGACAACGGGTGAAACCCAGCGCCCCGGACTGCCGGCCAGCGGCATGTTCCTGATCAACCCGCCCTACACGCTGAAGCCCCTGCTGGCCGCTGCCCTGCCGCAATTGGTCGAGCGTCTCGCCCAAGACCGGCACGCCGCCTTCTCGCTCGATTCGGGCGGCTAGCTCTTTCCGGTTTTTCTTCGCCCGACGTTTTCAGCGTCGGCGACGCGCCGGCACGTTCACCTTGCGGCGCGGGGCTGCCGGTGCAGATGCCACCGGCTGCTCGGCCGCCTCCACGTCGGCGCCACCGCAGCGCATACCGTCGCGGTCGATGATCGTCAGTGCCACCTGCTTGATGCCAAGGCCGATCATGCCGATGCGTTCGGCCGCGGCACGGCTCAGGTCGATGATGCGGCCCTGCGCGTAGGGGCCACGGTCGGTAATGCGCACCAGCACTTCGCTGCCGGTGACCAGGCTGCGCACGCAGACGCGCGTGTTGAATGGCAAGGTCTTGTGGGCCGCCGTCATGGCCGTCATGTCGAAACGTTCGCCGCTAGCGGTCTTGCGCTGATGAAACTGAATGCCATACCAGGAGGCACCGCCCCGTTCATAGATTTCGCGGGGACCACCGTCGCCCGGCACGCCGTCGTCAGGCCCCAGCTCACCCGGGCCTGGCGCTGCAAGGTCATAGCGGACCGAAGGCACGCTGGAGCGTGCCGGCGCGCCCGCAGGGACAGCCAACTGGCGCGGCAAAGGCGAGAGCCTTGCGTCTTTTGCGTCCGCTGCCGAACCGTCGGTGGCAGAAGGCATGGAACAGCCGGCCAGTGCGCAGGCTGCTGCGACAAGAGCGACCCGAAGGGCTCCGCGCAGCGAGCTCCCTGCTTCTGCGCGCCCCCTCAACCGAGACGCTCCAGCACAGCCAGCGTCGGCGCTGACTGGTTCATTGTGTAGAAGTGCAGCGCAGGCGCGCCGCCGTCGCGCAGCCGCGCGCAGAGGTCGGCCACCACGTCGAGGCCAAAGGCCTTGATGGATGCCGAGTCGTCGCCGAAGCCCTGCAGCCGCAGGCGAATCCAGCGCGGGATTTCGGCGCCGCAGGCATCGGAGAAACGCATGAGCTGCGTCGAACTGATGATCGGCATGACGCCGGGAACGATCGGTATGTCGAGCCCCAGCTTGCGAGCGTCGTCGACGAATCGAAAGTACGCCTCGGGGCTGAAGAAGTACTGCGTGATTGCCGAATCGGCACCGGCCTTCACCTTTGCGGCAAAGGCCTGCAGGTCGGCTTCGGGCGACCGCGCCTGCGGGTGGACTTCAGGGTAGCAGGCCACCTCGATGTGAAAGTCCCGGCCGGTTTCTTCACGAATGAAGGCCACGAGATCGCTCGCATACAGAAACTCGCCGCCAATGCCGTAGCCGCTCGGCAGATCGCCGCGTAGCGCAACCAGGCGCTTGACGCCCATGGCCTTGAGTTCGGCCAACTGCTCGCGCACCGTGGCGCGCGTGGCGCCGATGCACGAGAAATGACTGGCGGCGTCTACACCTTCGGCCAATATCTCTTGAACCGCGCCAAAAGTGCCCTGGTGCGTGGAACCGCCCGCGCCATAGGTAACCGAGCAGAACTCGGGCTTGCGCGCATACAGCTGCTGGCGCACGGCGCGCAGCTTGACCGCGCCTTCAGGCGTCTTGGTCGGAAAGAATTCGAAGCTCAGCGGAAGGCGCACCTGCGTCTCCTTAAGAGCCGTCCGCTTGAACAGCGCGCACGGCATGAATGAAAAACTCGCGGTTGCCGTCTCCGCCCGCGATGGGGCTGTCGAACCACTGCAGCACGCGAAGCTCGAGCGCTTCGCAGGCGTCGCGCAGGCGCTTTTCGACCACGGCATACATCGACCCGTCGCGCACGATACCGCCCTTGCCCACCTGGCCCGGCTGCAGTTCGAACTGCGGCTTGACCAGCATCAGCAGGTGGCCGTCATCGGCCAAGAATGGCACCAGCGCCGGCAGCACCAGCGTCTGCGAAATGAACGACAAATCGCCGACGATCAGGTCGAAACGCGATTCGAATGGCTCCTCGCCTTCTTCCTGCAAGTCGTCCGCCGACAACGCGCGCGCATTGACGCCCTCGATGGCGACAACGCGCTCGTCCTCGCGCAGCCGCGCATGCAGCTGCCCATGACCGACGTCTACGCCCACCACCTTTGCGGCTCCGCGTTGCAGCAGGCAATCGGTAAAACCGCCGGTGGACTGGCCGACGTCGAGGCAAAGCTTGCCCGAGGGGTCCAGGCCGCTAGTGGCCAGCGCACCTTCGAGCTTGAGCCCACCGCGCGACACGTAGCGGGCCTCCGCCGCATCGTCGAGTTCGACCTCGGCCGACTCGGGCACTTCGTCGCGGTTCTTCACGACGGAGCGCCACGCGTCGCCCGTGCCTGCGTCGCGCCAGCGCATGCCGCCGGCAATTAGCCGGACGGCCTGCGAGCGCGACGCGGCAAAGCCGCGTTCCACCAGCAATTGATCAGCGCGCATTCAGTACCGGTACGTGTCCGCCTTGTACGGACCCGCCTTGTTCACGCCGATGTAGGCAGCCTGTTCGTCCGTCAGTTCGGTGAGCATGGCGCCGACCTTCTTCAGGTGCAGGCGTGCAACCTTCTCGTCCAGGTGCTTGGGCAGCACGTAGACCTTGCCGGCCTGGTATGCATCGGGCTTGGTGAAGAGCTCGATCTGGGCAATGGTCTGGTTCGCGAACGACGACGACATCACGAAGCTCGGGTGGCCCGTGCCGCAGCCCAGGTTCACGAGGCGGCCCTTCGCCAGCAGGATGATCTTCTTGCCGTCCGGGAAGGTGATGTGGTCGACCTGCGGCTTGATCTCTTCCCACTCGTACTTCTCGATCGAGGCAACGTCGATTTCGTTGTCGAAATGGCCGATGTTGCAGACGATCGCCTGGTCCTTCATTGCAGCCATGTGTTCGTGGCGGATCACGTCCTTGTTGCCGGTGGTGGTCACGAAGATGTCGGCCTTGTCGGCGGCGTATTCCATGGTGACGACCTTGTAGCCTTCCATCGCAGCCTGCAGGGCGTTGATGGGGTCGATCTCAGTCACCCACACTTGGGCGCTCAGCGCGCGCAGCGCCTGGGCAGAGCCCTTGCCCACGTCGCCGTAGCCGGCCACGCAAGCCACCTTGCCGGCAATCATCACGTCGGTGGCGCGCTTGATGCCGTCCACCAGCGATTCGCGGCAGCCGTACAGGTTGTCGAACTTGCTCTTGGTGACCGAGTCGTTCACGTTGATGGCGCGGAACAGCAGCGTGCCCTTGGCGCTCATCTCGTTCAGGCGGTGCACGCCGGTCGTCGTTTCTTCGGTCACGCCGATGATCTCGGCCGACTTGCGCGTGTACCAGGTCGAATCGACAGCCAGCTTGGCTTTGATCGCCGCGTAGAGGATGCGTTCTTCCTCGCTGGTCGGGTTGGCGAGCACGCCCAGGTCTTTTTCAGCGCGCTGGCCCAGGTGCATCAGCAGCGTGGCGTCGCCGCCGTCGTCCAGGATCATGTTCGGGCCTTCGCCCTTCGAACCCTTCGGTCCGAAGTCGAAGATGGCGTGCGTGTAGTCCCAATAGTCCTTCAGCGACTCGCCCTTGATCGCGAACACCGGTGTACCCGCTGCGGCAATCGCGGCGGCGGCGTGGTCCTGCGTCGAGAAGATGTTGCACGAGGCCCAGCGAACGGTGGCGCCAAGCGCTTGCAGCGTCTCGATCAGCACGGCGGTCTGGATCGTCATGTGCAGCGAGCCCGTGATGCGCGCGCCCTTCAGCGGCTGCGCCTTCGAGAACTCTTCACGGATGGCCATCAGGCCAGGCATTTCGGTTTCCGCGATGCGGATTTCCTTGCGGCCCCATGCAGCCAGCGACAGGTCGGCAATCGCCTGGTCGGCGGAAGAAACGGGGGTGGGCTTGAGAACAGCGCTCATGAGAACTCCAACAAAGCTAGTTTGAAAGGTGCCACTGCGTTCGGGGAAAGACTCACCGCGAGAACAGCGGGTGAGCGTGGTTGCGATGTAGTCCGAGCCTCACGCCTGATGGCGCTGCAACGCTCCTCGGAACGGGGGATTGTAGACGGGGCGAAAAGGAGAGGCCAATCTCGGTCTTTTGGCGTCTGTTTATCGCCTCGCGATCGCCAAAACATCCCGTTACGATTCTCGTGGGTTCGGTTCAGGAGCCACTCGGTTTGCTGCCGAAGCCAACTGAAAACAAAAGGACAAACATGAGGATCACAGGACATCTTGTGGGCTGGGGGCTAGCCTTGTTGCTGGCAGCTTGTGGAGGGGGAGGCGGTTCAAGTTCGGGTGGAGGCGGGCTATCGGCCACGGCAGGCAATGCCAAGCCCGGCACTGCAGCGACCAAGGCCCAGAGCGATGCCGACTTGCGCAACGGCATCTATCGCGTCTACGCCGCTAACGGCACACAGCAACAATTGGCGCTCGATTTCGAGGCGGCCAGCTACACCATGACGGACCATCTCGGCCAAGCTGAGTCTGGCAGCTTCTCAGAAGACTTCACCGAACCCGGTACATACGTGTTCGCGAGCAGCCGGATCACCTCCCCGGCCAACACGTCGCGCTTCAGGATCATGACCGACGCCGTAATCGGCGCATTCCCGTTTCAGGTGGCTTACTCGGACCCGGTCTCGTATGCGGCACAACCCTTCGTTGCCGCACGCGATTTCGTGACTACTGCGGCGCAACTGGATGGCACCTACAACCGCTTCAGTATCACGCGCAGCCCCGGCAGCGTGCAGGACTCTTCAATTCTTGCCATACGCCTGTCAGGCGGCGGCACGACGCTCGATATTTGCAATGACAGCATCATCTACAAGATAGACCTTTGCCCTGCGACATCCAAGCGCACCTACGCCGTCACGGCCGGCGCCGACAACACTTGGGTTGCAACGAACGTGTCCAATGGCAGTGATGTTGCGAACTTCCGCATGGCGCGCGTCGGTGGGCAGAACGTCTATCTGGCCGCCGGCATTAATGCCACCCCGGCTGTTCAGTTCTTGCGCATCGGCCTGTCCGATTCGTCGAACTGGCCCGCCACCCGCGGCGTCGGCGCATCGACCACGGGCAGCTGGGGCAGCAACCTGATCGACACCGCTAACTCGGTCCGAGCGGCCACCAACATCGACGGCACCTACGGCACCTTGACAATGCCGGTGGGCGGCACGTTCCCGCTGCAGCCCGAAGGCATCCGGGGCGTCAACAGCAACGGCACGAGCAAGTACTTCGCGATGCAGAACGGCCTGCTCTCGGTGCTCGTCGGTGCGCGCAACCCCAATACGCAGGGCTACATCCAGCTAAATCTGATCGACAGTGGCGCGGCACCGGACGCACGCAACGGCCGCTACAAGGTGTACGCCGCCAACGGATCGCGCCAGACGCTCGCCCTCAACCTCGACAGCAAGCGCTATGAGATGACCGACGAGGCCGGCACCGTCGCATCGGGCAGCTTCGCCGAGGACGCGGCCGAACCCGGCACATTCGTCTTCGACAGCGCCCGGGTCACCAGCCCGGTCAATACGGCGCGCTTCCGCTTGGCCACAGATACCGTGGTCGGCTCCTTTCCGTTCGCGCTCGCACAAGTCACGCCGGTGAGCTACGGCATCAAGCCGTTCGTGGCGTCTCGCACGCTGGTGAAGGCACAGGCCGGCCTGGACGGCATCTACAACCGGCTAGGCATCAATCTGACGGCGACTACGCGCGATTCGTCGATCACGCAGATCCAGGTCACCAATGGCGGCACTACGCTCTACCTGTGCAATGACAGCGGGATCTACCGTATCGACAACTGTCCCGCGGCCTCGGTGCGCACCTATACCGTCTCGGCAGGCCCGACCGTGGACACCTGGCACATCGTGAACGTGTCCAACCCATCGGACAGCGGCAACTTCGGAATCGCACGGATCGGAGACGAGAACGTCTATCTCTCAGCCGGTGTTTCGCCCGCGACGCCCACCACCTCGGTTTTCCGCATCGGCCTGCCAGAGCGCGCGACATGGCCCAGCGTCACGGCGCTCGGCGGGGCGAGCAATGGCAGCTGGGGCGGCAGTTCCATCAACGCATCCAGCTACACGCGCACCCAGGCGTTTTCCGACGGAACTTCGGCAACGCTCAATGCGAACCTGAGCTCCACGGGAACAATCGGCCCACTCAACATGCGCACGGCCTCGTTCGGCGGCTCCTCGCTGCACTTCGCGAGCCAAAGCGCCAAGCTCTTCGCGATGGTCGGTTCGCGCAACCCGGCCACGGCTGGTGCGCTTGAGATCGGCCTGATCGACTGACTCGCGGGCCGCCAGGCACAAAGGCTGCACGCCGCGTCCAGCGGCTTGCGGCCTTCGCTCATTCCAGACTAAGTCTCGCGCCGGCAGGATTCCCCGATGCCGCGTACATTGACCTGCCCCTCACTCAGCTTTCGAAAAGCCGCCATGCCGCATCTTCCTTCGAGAACCCAAGTTGCCGCTGCCACAGCCCTTTGCGTGACCGTGCTCCTGTTTCCACCTGTCGCATCGGCACAAGCCTCCGATCCGGTCCGCATCCGCGGCACCATCGTCCGGGTCGACGCGACGACCCTCGTGGTGCAAGACCGCAGCGGCGAGGTCGTCAGCCTTGCTCGGTCCGCCGGCATGGCCGTTTCGGAGGTCTATCCGATCAAGCTGTCAGATATCAAGCGGGGGAGCTTCATCGGCACTGCCGCCATGCCGCAGGCCGACGGCTCGCAGAAAGCGCTCGAGGTGGTAGTGTTTCCCGAGGCCGCGCGCGGCACCGGTGAAGGGCATCGTCCATGGGACCTGCTGCCGCAGAGCACCATGACCAACGCCACCGTGGCCGATCTGGCCGCAGCGCCCAGATCGGTGCGCGGCGGGCAGCAGCTTCGGCTGACTTACAACGGTGGAGAAAAGACTGTCGTCGTACCGCCCGATGTGCCGGTCGTAACCTTCCGCCCGGGCACCGAGTCACTGCTGGTGCCGGGCGCCAAGGTGCTGGTCAATGCACAAGAAAAGAACGGCACGCCCACGGCGCTGCGCGTCACCGCAGGGAGAAACGGCTTTGCGCCTCCGATGTAGCAGCCCAAGGGAAATCCCGAAGGCGAATTTTTGCCGTGGGCATTGCGGCCGTTCCCGTGCGGCGTATCGTGGCGAGGGACTTTGCCGCCCGGCCAGTCCTTGCCATATTCACCCGTTCATCCGACACAGGAGATACCGCACCATGGCCACAGCCAAGAAAGCAGCCGCAACGAAGACCGCGGCTAGCAGCACCAGCAACAACGGCAACGGCAGCACCAGGGCGGCCGGCCCTGATGCCGCCGACATGCTCAATCCGCTGAAGAATCTCAAGGCCATGACCGATCGCCTTCAGGAACTCAACCTGACCGGTGGCGCGAGCAAGCTGCTTGAAAGCGGCCAGAAGGATCTGCAGGCGCTGATGCAGGCCAACGAAAAGTCCTACCAGGGCCTGCAAACCGTGGTGCAGCGGCAGACCGAGATGATCAAGAGCGCCATCACCGAATGGCAGACGGCTGCCAAGGAAATGCCCGGCAAAGACCCGAAGGCCAACCTGGCCAAGCTCGACGAACTCGGCCGCCAGTCGTTCCAGCGCGCCATCGACGACATCAAGGAACTGGCCAACCTGGCCGCCAAGTCGCAGGCCGATGCCTTCGAACTGGTGCGCCAGCGCATTCAGGCCAATGTGGACGAAGTGACCAAGATGCTGAAGCGAAAGTAATTCCCTAAAAAGAACCAATATCTCGCTTGGAGCAAGTGGTACTAAGCTCCTAAGTAGCCGAAGCTGCTTGCTCGCACAGGCGTGAATCTGTTGCGCAAAGCCACCGATCTCGTGATGTTTCGCACGATAGACATGATGCAGATCCTAGAAAAACATTGCCTTGCTGGACAATAACGTGTCAAGACGTAACGTTCAGGGAACAGGGTATGCGCGCAAGTCTCGGGATAGGATTAAGCACGGTCATCTTGTCAGCTCTGCTGACCGCGTGCGGAGGATCAAGTGGTAGTGGTGGTGGTGAATCCGCCCCGCTCGCCGTAGGGGCGAGCGCCGAAACGGCAGGTCAGAACGCGCCGCCGACTCCTGCCACCAGCGACGCCCCCGTGCTCATCGATTCGAGAGTGCAGACGCCAGAACTCGCGGCAATCGACGTCAGTCCGTTCAAGGATCGCCCGGTGGGCGCCGTCCCTGTTCCACGGCACGTCATCCTGCCGTCGCTCCCAGCACAGAGCGCTCTTCCCCTGAAGTCGGCACCCGCGATCTTCGGCACGCCTACCAAGATCGGTGTTGCACGCCCCATTGATGAAACAGCAAGTGCCCAGTCGGTTTCCGGCATGATGAACTGGACGCCGTCGGAACGGGACGGAAAACTGGCTGCCTTGCGATTCGCTTCACCAGACGCAAAGGGAGTTCGCGTCGGGCTGCGTGTCGAGAGCCTTCCTCTCGGCACCATCGTGCGCTTCTATGGCGACACGAGCAAAAAGCTGTACGAGGTGTCTGCGCAGGAAATCCTGGCTTCTATCCAGCGCAATCTCGACGCAGGCGATTCCAGCGACAACGCGCGACTCTATTGGTCGCCCAACATGGGAGGCGAAGCGCTCACCGTCGAGATCGAGGTGCCGCCCAACGCCGTGCTCGATGCAGTCAAAGTGGCCGTTCCCATGTTGTCGCATGTGGCGGTCGACATTACCAAACTGGATTCGCTGCAGAAACTCGGCGAAGCAGGGGCATGCAATCTTGATGTTACTTGTGCGTCCCAATACGACACCCTCAGCAAGTCTGTCGCCTTGATGGACTTCATAAGCGACGGAGGCAACTATCTGTGCACCGGTACGCTGCTGAATGACCGCATGTCGACAGGCACTCCATATTTCCTGAGTGCCAACCATTGCATCCCCAACCAGACGGTTGCGTCGACCCTCTACACCCTGTGGTCCTACAAGTCTGCCAGTTGCAATAGCACACAGGTCAGTCCGGCGCTTGCCTCAATCGGCTCCGGCGCGACCTTGCTTTATTCGGAGTCGGCGACGGACACCTCCTTCATGCGACTGAATTCGCAGCCACCGGCCGGTGCGCTGTTTGCCGGATCAAGTCCTTTTGGACCCAGCTACTTCGAGGGGATGCGGGGCGTCTATGGTGTACATCACCCTAGAGGCGACTTTCAGAAATACAGTGAAGGGGATTACCTCGGAACTGCAGTCTGCGGCAGCTCGAGCTGCAGCTCTTCAACGGGAAGTGAAGCCAAGTTTCTGGCCGTCAGGTGGAATCGAGGCGTGACCGAAGGCGGAAGCAGCGGTTCAGGGCTGTTCCGGAGACTGAATGGCAAGGACTATCTTGTCGGGCAACTGCTGGGGGGAGCGTCTTCGTGCAGTCAGCCCAACGGATACGATTTTTACGGACGCTTCGATCTCCCTTTCAACACCGCGCTGCAACAGTGGCTCAACGCTCCATCGACCACTGTTCGCACGCCCATCTACCGCTTCTTCAATACCAGAACAGGTACGCACTTTTATACCCTTAGTGTTGCGGAACGCGACCTCGTCATCACCAAGCTACGCGAGTACAGCTACGAAGGTCCCGCCTTTTTCGCGTTCGCCGCCGCAGCACCGGGCACGAGCCCGGTTCATCGGTTCTTAAACACCCGCACCGGCGCTCACTTCTACACAATCAGCGATCAGGAGCGTGCTCAAGTCCTGGCCACACTCCCCGGGTACCAATACGAGGGCGTGGCGTGGTATGCCAGTACTTCGCAAGCCGCTGGATCCACCCCGATGTTCCGGTTCTTTCAAACGAAGACCCAAACCCATTTCTACACAATCAACGCTGGCGAGCGCGACAGCGTTCAACAAAATCTTCGGGTGTACTCGTATGAAGGAGCTGCATATTTCGGTTGGACGAGTCTTTGATTCGCGTACCTCCGGCTAGCACCAGCGGTCTGCGGGTCGCTTGCTCGATCCACAGAGTTCGCTGCTCCGGTCGACGTTGAGCGGGGCCTCGACACAAGTCCGGCGCGGGCGGACGGACGGACGGACGGACATCTGCGAAAATTACGGGTTCCCCTGGAGTTCCCGTGTCATCCCCCTTTCTCTCCGAAACCCGCCGCCGTCGCACCTTTGCGATCATTTCCCACCCTGACGCCGGCAAGACCACGCTGACCGAGAAGCTGCTGCTTTTCTCCGGCGCGATCCAGATCGCCGGCTCGGTCAAGGCGCGCAAGGCCTCGCGCCACGCCACGTCCGACTGGATGGAAATCGAAAAGCAGCGTGGCATTTCGGTGGCCTCGTCGGTCATGCAGATGCTGTACCGCGACCACGTGATCAACCTGCTCGACACGCCCGGCCACAAGGACTTCTCCGAAGACACCTACCGCGTGCTCACCGCAGTCGACTCGGCCCTGATGGTGATCGATGCGGCCAACGGCGTGGAAGCGCAAACGCGGCGGCTGATCGAGGTTTGCCGCCAGCGCGACACGCCCATCATCACCTTCGTCAACAAGATGGACCGCGAAGTGCGCGAGCCGCTCGACATCCTCGACGAGGTGGAGCGCGAGCTTGGCATGCCGTGCGTGCCAATGACCTGGCCGGTGGGCCAGGGCAAGAGCTTCCGCGGGATCATGAATCTGCGCACGCAGACGATGACGGTGTTCGAATCGGGCAGCGAGCGGCTGCCGCAAGACTTCGAGACCATTCCGCTTTCAGAACGCGACACGCTCACCAAGCGCTTCGGCGCCGATTTCGAATCCGCCATGGACAGCATGGAACTGGCAACCGGCGCCTCGCCCACCTGGGACCGCGAAGCCTTTCTGGCCGGCAAGCAGACGCCCGTGTTCTTCGGCTCCGGCGTCAACAACTTCGGCGTGATGGAAGTGCTCGATGCGCTGGTCGACCTGGCGCCGCCGCCGCAGTCGCGTACCAGCACCACCATGGTCAACCGGCAGCCGGTGGTGAAGGAAATCCAGCCCGAGGACAAGGACTTCGCAGGCGTGGTCTTCAAGGTGCAGGCCAACATGGACGCCAACCACCGGGACCGCATCGCCTTCGTGCGCATGGCCTCGGGCAAGTACACGCCGGGCATGAAGCTCAAGGTGCAGCGCACCGCAAAGGAACTGCGCCCCACCAGCGTCGTCACCTTCATGAGCCAACGTCGCGAGGCAGTCGAAGAGGCCTATGCGGGCGATATCGTCGGCTTTACCACGCACGGTGGCGTGCAGCTTGGAGACACCATCACCGACGGCGCGAGCCTGCAGTTCACCGGCCTGCCCTTCTTCGCGCCAGAGCTGTTCATGACCGTGATCCTGAAGAACCCGCTGCGCACCAAGCAACTGCAGCAGGGCTTGGCCCAGCTCGGCGAAGAAGGTGCGATCCAGGTGTTCCGCCCCGAAATCGGCGGCCCGATGCTGCTGGGTGCCGTTGGCCAGCTGCAGTTCGAAGTGGTGCAGCACCGCCTGAAAGCCGAATACGACGCCGACGTGCGGCTCGAAGGCTGCCAATACACCGGCGCCCGCTGGATCACGGCCGACTCGCCCGCCGAGCTGCGGGAGTTCGTCAACGCCTATCCGCAACGTATGGCGAAGGACGCGGCCGATACGCTGGCCTTCCTGTGCACATCGCCTTACGACGTGCGGCTGGCGCAGGAGCGTTTTCCCAAGATTCACTTCCATCCGCTGCGGGAGCACGCGGGCCTGGCGCTTCAGAGCGCGGGCTGAAGCACGGGTCGAAACACGGGCCAGGGTGCGCGCCGGCTAGCTGCCGGTAGAGGTGTAGTGGCGCAACCCGATACGCCAGGCGCCAAAGGCCGCCGCCAGAAACACAAAGCCCGCAAGCGGCGACACCATGCCCACCCACGCCGGCGCACCCAGCGGGTCGGGCCTGCCAAGAATCGCAAGCGCCGGGTAGTACGCCACGCAGGCGAGCGGCACGATAAAAGTCAGCACGCGGCGGAACCACTGCGCATAAAGCGCCAGCGGATACTGGGCGGCCTGCACGCCGCCGTAGGTGAGCACGTTTGCGATCTCCAGGCTTTCGACAGTCCAGAACGACAGCGTACCCTGCAGCACCAGAATGCCCAGAAAGAGCGCGATGCCGCCGGACAGCGCGAACAGCGCGAGCGCCACGGTGCCCGGCGTCCACGCAATGCCTGCCTGGACAGTAGCGAACACCAGCACGACGAGGCCCTGCAGCAGACGGCCGAGGCGGCTGATGCGCACGTCATGTCCCATGAGTTGCAGCGCAAGCGGGCGCGGACGGAGCAGCAACCGGTCGAAGGTGCCCGTCCGCAGGAACTCGGTGCCAAGCACATCGAAGCCGCGCCCCAGTGCGTCGGCAATCGCGAACATGCAGTTGACCAGCCCGTAGAACAACGCCACCTCGCCGATGCTCCAGCCCTGCACCTCGCCGAAGCGATGAAACAGCGCCCAGACCGCAATCACCTCGATGCCCGTGCCGAGAAACTGGCCCACGGTCAGCAACAGCGCGGAGGCAGGGTATCGCGCCTGCCCGCTGATCGAAGCGGCCATGAGGCGAAAGAAAAGCGGGAGCGCGCCCATCGTGGCCCTAGCCACCCTGCACCTGCAAACTGCGCATGGTGCGGCCCATCGTCAAGCGCCCGAACGCCACCAGCACAACGATCCAGAAGCACTGCAGCGCCAAGCCTGCCAGCCCGTGCCAGCCGCTCAGCTGCCCGAAGTACAGCCGGGCCGGAATGTCGAACAGCCCCGCCAGCGGCTGCACCAACAGCCCCGTTTGCCAGGCATCCGGCAGCAGCGCCAACGGCAGCAGGTTGCCCGAGAACACGATGACCACGGGTGTTGCGACCGCGCTGATGCCGCGTTCGTTGAGCGCCGCGGTGGCCGCCACGTTGAGCAGCATCACCATCGCAGTCGACAGCAACAGCGCAAGCCCCACCGACACGAGAAACGCCATGCCGGCCATCGCGCTGGGTGGCAGTTGCCAGGCCCACTCGCCCAGCCCGACCAGCGGCAGCACACCGCCGGCAAAGACTGCCATCAGCGCCACGCGCGGCAGCAGGCGCGCCGCAATCCAGCCCGCACTGCGCGCAAACCACAGGGCATACGCGTCCACAGGGCGCAGCCGGTCGTAGGCCACCGCACCGGTGCGCACGGCCTGCGCCACCTCGGGGTCTCCGAGCCATGGCAGCAGCACCAGCAGGCCTTGCGCGAGCCAGGTGTAGGTGATGGCCTGTGCGAGCGACATCGACGGTGCCGCGCCCGCCATGGCGCTGCCGCCATAGAACGCCGCGAACACCATCACCTTGATTCCACCCCACCAGCACTGCGTTGCAAAGCCGGCGAGCGCAGCGGTGCGGTACTGCAGCATCTGCATGAAGCGCGACACAAAGGCCGCGGCGTAGGGGCGTAGCAGGTCGCTCGGGCTCACGCTTCCGCCGCTCCATGCATTGCGTAGAAACGCGCGATCACAGCCTCGATGGCCATGCCCTCCAGGCGAATGTCTTCCACCGCATGGGCGGCCGCAATGCGTCCAATGAGCGCCGGCGCCGAGGTTACCGCAGGGTCGAAGTCGAGCACCAGCGTGTGGCCATCGCGCGAATGCACCTTGGCGCCAGGCACCTGCGTAGGCAGTTCCGAATCTTGCGCAAAGTCGACCACCAGCCGGCGCTCCGCCATCACCTGGGCACGCAGCGCCTCGACCGGGCTGTCGGCCAGCACGCGGCCGTGGCCTATGACGATCACGCGCTCGGCCAGCGCCTCGATGTCATGCATGTCATGCGTGGTCAGCAGCACTGTGGTGCCGCGTTCGCGATTGGCGCGCCGGACGAAGTCGCGCACCGCCAGCTTCGAGGGCGCATCGAGTCCGATGGTCGGCTCATCGAGAAACAGGATGTCGGGCTCGTGCAGCAGCGCCGCCGCAATTTCCGCGCGCATGCGCTGGCCCAGCGACAGTTGGCGCACTGGCTGGCCGAGCACGCGTTCCAGGTTGAGCAGCGCGACCAATTCGTCTCGCGTGCGCCTGTAGCGCTGCGGGTCGACGCGATAGATGTCGCGCAGCAGGTCGAAGCCGTCGCCCACCGGCAGGTCCCACCACAGCTGCGTGCGCTGGCCGAAGACCACGCCGATGCGCGCCACGTGCCGCTCACGGTTTGCGAAGGGGTCGCGTCCGTCGACCTGCACACGCCCGCCGTCGGGCCGCAGGATGCCGGCAAGAATCTTGATGGTGGTCGACTTGCCCGCGCCGTTGGGCCCGATGAAGCCAAGCAGCTCGCCACGCTCGAGCGAGAACGACACGCCCGACAACGCCTCGACGGTGCGGTGCCGGCGCTGCACCAGGCCGCGCAAAGCACCCAGCACACCGGGATCCCTCTCGGAGATGCGGTAGGTCTTGCGAAGGTTGTCGACAAGGATGTGGGGCATGGCGTCGGCGCAGCGGTACGGAAAGCCCGGCGGGGGCGGGATGCTACACGAAAGCGCCGGTACGATCGTGGGCTCTCCAAGCGATACCAAGCGTTAGCCCGCCATGTCTCCATCTTCGCCGCCCCTGCCTCCCTCGCCCACCCATCTGCTGCCCCTGGATCACTGGGCAGCGCCCACGCGCAATGCGCTCGTCGGCGTGTTTACCGACATCGACGACACGCTCACCAGCGAAGGCGCGATCACGGCAGACGCACTGCAGGCGCTCGGCGACCTCAAGGCGGCGGGGCTTTCCGTCGTGGCGATCACCGGCCGGCCGGTGGGCTGGAGCCTGCCCTTCGTCAACACCTGGCCGGTCGACGCGATCGTGGCCGAGAACGGCGCGGTGGCATTGCTGCCCGCCGCCGGGGGCAAGATCGAAAAGCGCTACCAGCAAGACGCCCCCACGCGCGCTGCCAACTTCGAGCGCATGCAGGCCGTGCTGGCACGCATCGAGCGCGAGATTCCGGGTGCCCGGCGCGCCACCGATTCACCGGGCCGCGAGACCGACATTGCAATCGACCACAGCGAGTTCGTGCAGTTGAGCGACGAGACCATTGCGCACGTGGTTGCACTGATGCGCAGCGAGGGCATGCACGCCACGGTGAGCAGCATCCACATCAATGGCTGGTACGGTGACAACGACAAGCTGGAAGGCGCGCGCTGGATCGTGCGCGAGCTCTGGGGCCGCACGCTCGACGACGAGCTCGACCGCTGGGCCTACGTAGGCGACTCCACCAACGACCAGCTGATGTTCCGCACCTTTGCAAGCAGCATCGGCGTGGCCAACGTTGCACGCTTTGTGCCGCAGTTGGAGCACTTGCCGCGCTACGTGACCGAGGGCGAGCGCGGCGCGGGCTTTGCCGAGGCGGCGCGCGCCGTGCTCTCGGCGCGTGCTATTCGGTGAGCGGCGCGTCCGGTTCCGACGCGCCCCGCAGCGCTGCCCATTGGCGCCAGACACCGAAGGCCGCGATAAGCAGCAGCACCGCTGCATAGCCTTCCGCCACGCGCAGAAGCCCCAGCGGTGCCACCAGAAAGCCCGCGAGCATTGCGGGCAGGCTGAACGCAAGGTAAGAGACCACGAAGATGGCCGCAAACAGCTCGCCGCGCTCGTGGGCATCTGCAAGCGGGGCCAGAATTTGAATCAGCGCCGAGAACGCGCCGCCGAAGCCGATTCCCGCGACTGCCGTGCCGACGAAGAAGAGCGTGAGCGACCGCGTGGCCAGCGAAGCCAGCAGCAGCACCAACCCGACCGCGATGCTGACGGTGCCAAAGACGACTGAACGAGGCGCACCCAGGCGGCCCAGCAGCGTTGGCGCGACCGCGCCAAAGCCCGAGAGCACCGCAATCGTGAGGCCATTGACCACGCCGTTGTCGATGCCGAACACGTAATGCATCAGCGAAGGCGCGAGCGACAGTTGCAGCCCGCCCAGCGCCCACACCACGACCAACACCGGCAGGCCGCGCGCAAACTCGCGCCGCGCCCGCACGGGAATCGACACACGCGGCACCAGCGAGGCCAGCGCACCGGCGCGCGGCGTCACGGTTTCGGGCAGCCACAGCACCGTGGCGGCTCCCAGCGCAAATACCGCGGCCAGCACGCCAAAGACCAGCGCCACCGGCACACCTGTGAACTTCACCGCCATGCCCGTCAGCAGGGCGCCCACCGCGAGCCCGGCGAGCGGCGAGACACTCGTGATCAGCGCCCCCAGCCGCTTGCGCGACGCCGGCGCCGCCTCGACCACCGCCGCGCTCAGCGCGCCGCTTGCCACGCCCGTGGCCACGCCCTGCACGATGCGCGCGGCAATCAGCCCGGCGATGTCATGCGCCAGCAGGAAGAGCCCCATGGCCACCGCCTGCAGCACCAGCGCCCCCAGCACCACCGGCCGGCGCCCGATGTGGTCCGACAGCGATCCCGCCACCAGCAGCGAGATCAGGAGCGCAATTGCATAGACCGCAAAAGCCACTGTGAGCATCGACGCCGAAAACCCCCAGGCGTGCTGGAACACCACGAACAGCGGCGACGGCGCGGCCGCGGCAAAGAAGAACGCAAAGAGCACCGCACCCAGCAGCGCAAAGCTGACGGACGTCGGAAGGCGCCAGGGCTTGGACCGGGCTGCGGTGGCGGCTGTGGCAACCGCGAGTTCAGGGCAGGAGGACGACATGGCAAATCCTTAACGCAACTTTTTTAGCTTTTGCGATTCTAGACCTGTATATTCCCTAAAGCAAATATCTTTGCGTTAAAGTCGTGTCATGAATGATGTCGTCCTTCCCAGCAAGCGTCCCGGCGGCCGCAGCGCGCAAGTGCAGGCACTGGTGCGCACCGCCCTTGAAGAACTGGTGGCCGAGCAAGGCCGCGAGCGGGTAACCGTGCCGGCCGTGGCCGAACGCGCGGGCGTCAGCGCCTCGAGCATCTATCGGCGGTGGGGCGACCTTTCAGGCCTCCTGGCCGAGACCGCAACCCATCGGCTCGACCCGAACCGGCCCCTGCCCAACACGGGTTCGCTGCGGCAAGACCTGGTGGCCTGGGCGCAGGAACTCATCACCCATCTGGCGCAGCCCTGCAGCAAGTCCTTGTTGAAAGCCGCGGCCGCTTTGGCCAACGACGGCGCAGACACCGACTGTCTGCGCAACCGCCGCAAGGAGGCGGGCACGCTGGTCGAGCAGGCGCACGCCCGGGGCGAGCACACGCCCGAGACGCAGCAGGTGATCGATCATCTGATCGCGCCGATCGTCTTCCGGCTGGTGTTCGGCGCCGAGCCGGTAAAGCCCGAGCTCGCCCAGCGGCTGGTGGGCGAGTTGTTTGCGATCAGTTCGTCTTCGGCTGTTCCTTCGCCAGGCCCAGCTTCTCGATAACGGCCTTTTCCTTCACCACGGTGTCCTGCGCAAACTTGGTGTAAGTGGCCGAGCTCATGTAGTTAGGCAGCATGTCGTAGCGGCCGAGCGACGCCACATAGCTTGGCTCTTCCATGGCCTGCTTGAACGCGTCGTGCAGCTTCTTCACTACTTCGGGCGGGGTCCCCTTGGGTGCGCCAATACCGAACGGCGAGTTCTGCACCACGTCGTAGCCCAGCTCCTTCAGCGTCGGCGCATCGGGGAACTTGGCCAGGCGCTTTTCGCCCCAGGTATTCAGCACGCGCAGCTTGCCGGCCTCGACTTGCGGCGCAAAGCCGGTGCTGTCGGCAGCGGCCATCAGCTGGCCGCTGACCACGGCGAGCATCAGGTCGGCGCTACCCTTGTAGGGCACGTGCTGCAGTTCGATGCCGGCCTTCTGCGCAATGATTTCGGTCGTGAGGTGCGGGCTCGTCAAGTTGCCGGTGGAGCCATAGGTGAGCTTGCCGGGGTTGGCCTTGGCATAGGCGACAAAGTCGGCCCAGGTCTTGAAGGGGCTGCTGGCCGGCACCACGATGCCGAAGGCGTAGCCCGTCACGTTGATGACGTAGCTGATGTCCTTGAGCGGGTCCCAGTTGATCTTGGTGGTATAGCCCAGGCGGAACACGCCAAGCGGAATCTGCGCGACCGTGTAGCCGTCGGGCTGCGAGGTTTGCAGCGCCTGGGCGGGCAGCGTGCCGCCGGCGCCGGGCTTGTTGTCGACGATGACGGGCTGGCCGAGGATCTTGCTTGCGTTGTCGGCAAGCTGGCGCATGGTGATGTCGGTCGGGCCGCCCGCGGGAAACGCGATGACCAGCTTGATCGGCTTGCTGGGAAAAGCCTGGGCAAGCGCCGCCAACGGAAAAGCAAGACCGCACGCGGCAAGCGTGGCGGCACAAAGAAGGGAACGGCGGAACATGACGGAGGACTCCTGATACTGAATGAACCGCGGATTGGGCCCTGCTCCGCCGTGCCGGGCAATCGGGGCTCACCCGACTGCTGTCGCCGAGGTTCCTCAGCCGGCCCGCTGGCCGAAACCTTCGAGCACGTTCGCCGTGTTGATGCCCACTTCCGCGACCGCGTAGCCGCCCTCGAACACGAACACCGTGGGCAGCCCCGCGCGTGCAAGGTCTTCTCCCATGCGCAAGTAGTCTTCGCTTTTCAGCTTGAAGCCGGAGATCGGATCGCCCTCGAAGGTGTCGACGCCGAGCGACACCACCAGGGCACCAGCTTTCACTTTCGCAATGCCGTCGAGCGCGGATTGCAGTGCTGCGCGCCATGCGGCAAAGCCGGCGCCGCGCGCGAGCGGCAGGTTGTGGTTGAAGCCGTCCCCTTTGCCCGCGCCGCGCTCGTCGGCATGGCCGAGGTAATACGGATAGTCGGTGAGCGGATCGCCATGAATGCTTGCAAAGTGCACGTCGCTGCGTTCGTAGAAGATGGCCTGCGTTCCGTTGCCGTGGTGGTAGTCCACGTCGAGTACCGCAACGCGCTCCACACCGGCGCTGCGCAGCGCCTCCGCGGCAACGGCGGCATTGTTGACGAAGCAATAGCCGCCAAAAAAGTCGGCACCCGCATGGTGGCCCGGCGGCCGCGTGAGCGCAAAGGCGGCGCGCCGGCCGCCAATGACGCGCTGCGCCGCCGTCCATGCGCAGGCGGCACCGTGCCGCGCGGCGGTCCAGCTGCCGGCAGTAAGCGGTGTGCCCGCATCGAACGAGAACAGGCCCAGGCGGGCCGGAAAGCTCCCGGGCAGCACATCGGTGCGCATGCCGCGCGTGGGCCAGTATGAAGGCAGCGCATCGCGAGAGGCGTTGGCCGCATCCAGCGCAACCCACTCCTCCCAGGCATGTGCAATGAAGTCCAGGTAGCGCGGCGAATGCACCTTGGCCAGCAGGGCTTCATCGAAACCGTCGGGCACCTGAAGCGGGCCGAGCCTTCGGCGCTCCAGTTCACGCTTCACGTGGTCGACGCGGTCGGGCACCTCGAAGCACGGCACCAGCTCGCCGCGGAACATCTCGACTTTGCCTTGGTGAAGCGCGTGCTGGTCGTTGTAGATGGTGAGCATGCCTCGATCATGCCGCACGCCGCAGCACCGCACGGCGCCGTCCCGATGCGGTCAGGCCGAACAGATCCTTCGGGTCATCGAGCTCAGGCACCAGTGCAATCTGCTGGCCCACGCCTCGCTCCACAGCCAGCTGGTGGATGTAGCGCAACGCGGTGTAGTCCTCGAGCGCGAAGCCGACCGAATCGAACACCGTGACCTGGTCGGCGGTCTCGCGGCCCGGCACGTCGCCGACGAGCACCTTCCAGAGTTCGTGCACGGGAAAATCGGCGGGCAACTGCTGGATCTCGCCCTCCACGCGGGTCTGGGCTTCATACTCGACGAACACGCGCGCCAGGCGCAGCACATCGGGGTGCAGCTCGGTCTTGCCGGGCGAATCGCCGCCCACGGCATTGATGTGCATGCCAGGCGCGATCATGTCGGGCGTGAGAACGGCGGCCTTCCCCTGAAAAGCTGTGATGGTGGTGACGATGTCCGCACCGCGCACGGCGTCGGCCACCGAGCGGGCGCGCACCACATCCAGCGGCGTGCACGCGACCAAGTGGCGCACCAGCTTGTCGGTCGCCCGCGCATCGATGTCGAACACGCGCACTTCCTCGATACCCAGCAACGCATGAAAAGCCAGCGCCTGAAACTCGCTTTGCGAGCCGTTGCCGATGAGCGCCATGCTGCGCGAACCCGGCCGCGCGAGGGCCTGCGCCGCCATGGCCGATGTGGCGGCGGTGCGCAGCGCGGTGGTGAGCGTGAGTTCGGACAACAGAACCGGATAGCCGGTGTCGACCTCGGCCAGCACGCCAAAAGCCATGACGGTGGGCAGGCCGACCTGCGTGTTATGCGGATGGCCGTTGACGTACTTGAAGGCGTAGGCACCGTCGTCGGCCACGGGCATCAACTCGATCACGCCAAGGTGCGAATGGCTCGCCACGCGCGCTTTCTTGTCGAACTCGCGCCAGCGCAGGAAGTCGTCGCGTAGCGCGTCGGCCAGCGCCGTGAGGAATTGCGGAACGCCGGTTTCATCCACCAGGCGAACCAGGCTGTGAACATCGATGAAGCGGGTCATGACATGGCTCCTTGCGTAGCCCCGGCACGGCGCTTCATCCTGTCACTCGACTCGATTCCCCATGGCTGATTCAGGATGCGCCTGCGCCAAGGATCGAAGCCATTGTGCGCCCGCTCACGGCGCTTTGCGAGCCCCCGCGGGCCGGCGCTTGCCGGCCCGCAGTGTTGCCCTATCTCGTCAGCACCGGCGCCAGCGCCACGCCCGTATGGGTACCCAGTCGAACCACCTCTTCGGGCGGCGCCGCGGCAACGATGCGCCCGCCGGCATTGCCGCCTTCCGGCCCCAGGTCGATGATCCAGTCGGCTTCGGCAATCAGGTCGAGGTCGTGCTCGATCACCACCACGCTGTGGCCGCCGTTCACCAGCCGGTGCAGCACGTGGATCAGCTTTTCCACGTCGGCCATGTGCAGGCCGACGGTCGGCTCGTCGAGCACGTACAGCGTGTGCGGCGCCTTCTGGCCGCGGCGCGTAATGTCGTCGCGCACCTTGCTGAGCTCGGTCACCAACTTGATGCGCTGCGCCTCGCCGCCCGAGAGCGTGGGCGAAGGCTGCCCCAGCGTGAGGTAGCCCAGGCCGACGTCTTTCAGCAACTGCAGCGGATGGCTGATGTTGGGCATGGCGGCAAAAAACTCCACCGCCTCGTCCACTTCCATCTGCAGCACGTCGCCAATGCTCTTGCCGCGCCAGCTCACGGCCAGCGTCTCGGGGTTGAAGCGTGCGCCATGGCACACCTCGCATGGCACCTTCACGTCGGGCAGAAAGCTCATCTCGATGGTGCGCACGCCCGCGCCTTCGCAGCCGGGGCAGCGGCCTTCGCCGGTGTTGAAGCTGAAGCGCGCCGGGCCATAGCCGCGCGCCTTGGCTTCGAGCGTGTCGGCAAACAGCTTGCGGATGGTGTCCCAGAAGCCGATGTAGGTGGCCGGGCAGCTGCGCGGCGTCTTGCCGATGGGCGTCTGGTCGACCTCGAGCACGCGATCGATGGTTTCGTAGCCCTCCACGCGATCGCAGCCGGACCATGCCGGGCGCTTGCCTGCGGCATCGGCGTCGCGGCCGGCCTTGGTCATGCGCTGCACCACCACCGCCTGCACGCTGGCCAGCAACACGTCGCGCGCCAGCGTCGACTTGCCCGAGCCGCTCACGCCGGTAACCACCACCAGGCGGTGCAGCGGCAGCGTGGCGGTCACGTCCTGCAGGTTGTGCAGGTCGGCGCCGTGGACCGTGAGCCAGTTGCCGCTGTCTTCCGCCTTGGGGTCGGGCGAGGGAATGAGCCGGCGCGCCTGCAACGGATGCTTGATGGCGTCGCGCAGGTAGCGGCCGGTTTGCGAATCGCCTGCCGCCTGGATGTCGGTGACCGATCCTTCCGCAACGAGGCGGCCGCCCCGCTTGCCCGCGCTGGGGCCGATGTCGATGATGTGGTCGGCGCGGCGGATCGTGTCTTCGTCATGCTCCACCACCACCAGCGTGTTGCCCTTGTCGCCGAGCTTGTGCAGTGCGTCGAGCAGGATCTGGTTGTCGCGTGCATGCAGGCCGATGGTCGGCTCGTCGAGCACGTAGCACACGCCCTGCAGGTTGCTGCCAAGCTGCGCCGCCAACCGGATGCGCTGGGCCTCGCCGCCGCTCAGCGTGGGAGCGCCGCGGTCGAGCGTGAGGTAGCCCAGGCCCACCTCTTCGAGAAACTCGAGCCGGCTCTTGATCTCGGGCACAAGGTCGCGCGCGATCTCGGCTTCGCGCCCGGTCAATGCCAGCCCTTCGAACCACTGCCGCACTTCGGTCACGCTCATGCGCGCGAGTTCGGTAATGCCGATGCCGCCCATGCCGTCCGCCAGCGATGCGCCAAAGCTCACCGCCCGCGCCGTGGCATTGAGCCGCGTGCCTTCGCACGTGGGGCACGCCACATCGGCCAGGTCTTCCACCTCGGGCTCCGCAAAAGTCTGCTCGCGGCCCTTGTTGTCGTCGTCGCGAATCGAATCGTCGAAGACCTTGCGCTGGTCCTTGCTGAGCTTGACGCCCGTGCCCACGCAATCGGGACACCAGCCGTGCTTGCTGTTGTAGCTGAACAGGCGCGGGTCGAGCTCGGCATAGCTGGTGCTGCAGACCGGGCACGCACGCAGCGTGGAAAACACGTTCACGCGGCCGATGCCCGAGGCAGACACGCCGGCCATCATCGCGGCCTTCAGGCCGTCGAGTTCGCTCAGCACATGCACCACGCCCTTGCCATGCTCCAGCGCCTTGGTCAGCGCCTCGCGCAGTTCGGTCTCCTTCGACGGCAGCACGTCCAGGCTGGCCACCGGCAGTTCGATGCTGTGTTCCTTGAAGCGGTCGATGCGCGGAAAGCCCGTGGTCGGAAGAAACTCCCCGTCCACACGCAGGTGCGTAAAGCCGCGCGGCCGCGCCCAGTCGGCCAACTCGGTGTATACGCCCTTGCGGTTGCTCACCAGCGGCGCCAGCAGGCCGATGTGCTGGCCCTTGAAGTTGCGCATCAGCTGCGCCGCAATGCTGTCAGGCGTCTGCGGCTGCACGGCCGCGCCGTCGTGCGTGCAATGCTGGATGCCCAGCTTCACGTACAGCAGGCGCAAAAAGTGCCACACCTCGGTGGTGGTGCCCACCGTGCTCTTGCGGCCGCCGCGCGACAGGCGCTGCTCGATGGCCACCGTGGGCGGAATGCCATACACCGCATCCACTTCGGGCCGGCCCGCGGGCTGCACGATGCTGCGCGCATAGGCGTTGAGCGATTCAAGGTACCGCCGCTGCCCTTCGTTGAACAGGATGTCGAAGGCCAGCGTCGACTTGCCCGAACCGCTGACGCCCGTCACCACGCTGAACTTGCCGCGCGGAATATTGACGCTGAGGTTCTTCAGGTTGTGTTCGCGCGCGTTGACGATCTCGATCGCCTTGCCGCCCGGCGCCGTCTTGGCGTTGGCCACATAGCGCCGCGCTGCGCGCTCGGCCACCTTGTAGGCCTCGGGACCGATGGCCAGTTCGTAGTCGGCCAGCGCCGCGCCGGTAAGCGAGGCGCGGTTCTCGCGCAGCTGCTCCGGCGTGCCCTCGGCCACCACCCGGCCGCCGCCCTCTCCGCCTTCAGGGCCAAGGTCGATGCACCAGTCGCTCGCGCGGATCACGTCGAGGTTGTGTTCGATCACGATCAGCGAATGCCCCGCGTCGAGCAGCTTGCGCAGCGCGCGCATCAGGCGCGCAATGTCGTCGAAGTGCAGGCCGGTGGTCGGCTCGTCGAACAGAAACAACGTGCCCTTGCGCGCGACCGACTGCTTGCTGGCCGTGCCGTTCTTTGCAGCTTCCGCAAGAAAGCCCGCGAGCTTGAGGCGCTGTGCCTCGCCGCCGCTCAGGGTGGGCACCGGCTGGCCGAGCTTCACGTAGTCGAGCCCCACGTCGGAAATGGGCTGCAGCACGCGCAGCACGTCGCGGTCGGCCTCGAACACGGCAGCCGCTTCGGCTACGGTGAGCTCGAGCACGTCGGCCACGTTGTAGCTCTTGCCCTTGCGCTCGACCTTCACTTCGAGGATTTCCGGCCGGTAGCGCTTGCCGTCGCAATCGGGGCAACGCAGGTACACGTCCGACAAGAACTGCATCTCGACGTGCTCGAAGCCCGAGCCGCCGCAGGTCGGGCAGCGCCCGTCGCCCGAGTTGAAGCTGAACTTGCTCGCGGTGTAGCCGCGCTGGCGCGAAAGCGCAGCGGTGGCGAAGATCTCGCGAATCGCGTCCCATGCGCCCACATAGCTCGCGGGATTGGAGCGCGCGGTCTTGCCGATGGGCGACTGGTCGACGAAGACCACGTCGCCCAGGTGATCGGCACCGAGCAGGCGGTCGTGCGCGCCGGGCGTTTCGGTGGCCTTGCCAAAGTGGCGCATGAGCGCGGGCGCCAGCACGTCCTGGATCAGCGTCGACTTGCCCGAGCCGCTGACGCCGGTTACGCACACCAGGCGCGCAAGCGGAAACTCGACCGTCACGTTCTGCAGGTTGTGTTCGCGCGCGCCTTCAAGAATGAGGCGGTGCGTGTTCTCGCTCACGAGCCGCTTGAAGCCCATGCCGATCTTCTTGCGTCCGCCCAGGTATTGGCCCGTGAGCGTGTCGGCATCGCGCAGCTGGTCGGTGCTGCCGTCGAACACGATCTGCCCGCCGCGTACGCCGGGGCCGGGGCCCATGTCGATCACGCGGTCGGCCGCAAGCATCACGGCCGGGTCGTGCTCGACCACCACCAGCGTGTTGCCTGCATCGCGCAGGCGCAGCATGGCTTCGGTAATGCGGTTCATGTCGCGCGGATGCAAGCCGATGCTGGGCTCGTCGAGCACGAAGAGCGTGTTGACCAGAGAGGTACCCAGCGCGGTGGTGAGATTGATGCGCTGCACCTCGCCGCCCGAAAGCGTGCGGCTCTGCCGGTCGAGTGTGAGGTAGCCGATGCCCACGTCGTGCAGGTAGCGCAGGCGCGTGGTGATTTCTTCATGGAGGAGCTTGAGGGCCTGGGCTTCGCCCTGTCTGGCTCCTTCCCCCGCTGTGGGAAGGTGGGGATGGGGGCTCCCGGCCTCCACCACCGCCACAGCTTTTGCAGAGGCCGCGTGCCCCCACCCCAGCCCTCCCCCGGCGGGGGAGGGAGCCAAACCCATGCGGTCGAAAAACTTGCGCAGCCGCTCGATGGGCAACAGCATCAGGTCGTGCAGGCACAGCCCCGGCAGCGCCTCGAGCTGCGCGCGCGTCCACTTGGCGCCGGTCGGCATGAAGCGCTTGGCGGGCTCCAGCACGGCATCGGCGTCTTCCTTGCTGCCGATGCGCCACAGCAGACTGTCTAGCTTGAGGCGCGCGCCGCTGCATACCGGGCACGGCGTGTAGCTGCGGTACTTCGACAAGAGCACGCGAATGTGCATCTTGTAGGCCTTGCTCT
This sequence comes from Variovorax sp. 3319, assembly GCF_031456585.1. Lineage (NCBI taxonomy): Bacteria > Pseudomonadati > Pseudomonadota > Betaproteobacteria > Burkholderiales > Comamonadaceae > Variovorax > Variovorax sp. 3319. The sequence continues at coordinate 241,008 of NZ_JAVDUZ010000002.1, read as the reverse complement.
CCAGGTAGCCGAAGAAGCGGCGCACGCCGTACCACTGCTTGTTCCAGTTGCCCTCTTTGTAGTTGGGCGTGCCTTCGATCACCCAGTGCTTCTGCTCGTCGGTGAGCTTGTTCCAGGGCGTGTCGCGCGGAATTCCGGCCGCCTCGGCGTGGCGCATGAGGTCGTCCTGCGCTTCTTTCCACGCCGGGGTCTGGATGGTCTTGATCGCGCCGGCGCGCAGCGTGAGCTTGTCGTTCGGAATCACCAGGCCCAGGTCGACGCCGATTACCCGGCCGAAGCCGCGGCAGGTGTCGCAGGCGCCCACGGCCGAGTTGAACGAGAACATCGACGGAATCGGGTCGGTGTAGCGGATGTCGCTTTCGGGGCAGTGCAGGCCGGTCGAGAACTTCCACACATCGGTGGGCGCGTTTTCTTCAGCGCCCGTGGCATGCACCGTAACGCGCCCGCTGCCGCGCTTGAGCGCCACTTCGATGGCTTCGACCACGCGCGACCGCTCGGCGCTGGAAATGCGGAAGCGGTCGGCCACCACGTCGAGCATCTTGCGCGGCCCCGTGGGCGTTGCCACCTCGCGCTCCGCCTGCACGCGCGTAAAGCCGCTGGCCGACAGCCACTGCGTGACTTCGTCTGCCGTGGTGCCTGCGGGCAGTTCGACCGGAAAGGTGACCACAAGGCGCGGGTCGCCCGCCGCGGCCGCCCGCTCGGCAATCTGCGCATAGATGCTGTCGGGCGAATCGTGGCGCACAGGCAACGCCGTTTCGCGGTCGAACAGCTGCGCTGCGCGCGCATAGAGCAGCTTCAGGTGGTCGTTGAGCTCCGTCATCGTGCCGACCGTGGAGCGCGACGAGCGCACCGGGTTGGTCTGGTCGATGGCAATGGCGGGCGGCACGCCCTCCACCTTGTCGACGGCCGGCTTGTCCATGCGGTCCAGGAACTGGCGCGCATAGGCGGAAAAGGTTTCTACATAGCGCCGCTGGCCTTCGGCGTAGAGGGTGTCGAACACGAGGCTCGACTTGCCCGAGCCGCTCGGCCCGGTGACCACGGTCATCTCGCCAGTGCGGATGTCGAGGTCGAGGTTCTGGAGGTTGTGCTGGCGCGCGCCGCGAATCCGGATGGAGCCCTGTGTCATGAGTGCCTTGGGGGGTGGGGCAAACATTCTAGGGAGTGGCTGGTGACGGATTTGTGCACTCCGTCACATGGACTGTGTGTGTGCAGGGGTTTATACGGATTCAGCCTCAGACACTTTGAGTAACAAATAGCGGATTTTGTTTACGTTTACCTGACCTGGTCGTTTTAGGAAGATTACCCATGAAGACGCTGCACGCACTTTGCGCCGCCCTCCTGACGATGGCGGCCACGGCCGCCTCGGCCCAGATCCTGATCGGCCAGACCACGGGCGTGACCGGCTCGGTGGCCGCGAGCGTCAATGAAGCCCTGGGCGGCGCCCAGCTGGTGATCGACGCCGCCAACGCGCAAGGCGGCATTCACGGCGAGAAGATCGAGATACTGCGCATGGACGATGCGTTCGACGTGAAGCGCGCCAGCGAAAACGCCCGCGTGCTGATCGAAGACAAGAAGGTGCTGGCGCTGTTCTTGAGCCGTGGCACACCGCACTCGCAAGCCATCGTGCCCTGGCTCGACAAGCACGGCGTGCCGCTGATTGCCCCCTCCACCGGCGCCATGGCGCTGCACAAGCCGGTTCTCAAGCACGTGTTCAACGTGCGCGCCACCTACCAGCGCGAAGCCGAGAAGGCGGTTCAGCACCTGCTCACCACCGGCATTGCGCGCATTGCGGTGGTCTACGTAACCGACTCCTTCGGGCAAGACGCGCTCGAAGGCGCGATGACCGGCTTTGCCAAGGCCCAGGCCAAGCCCATCGTCACCGTGCCGGCCGACCGCGAGAAGCCCGACTACAAGTCCATCGTGCCCGCCATCAAGGACGCCAACGCACAAGCGGTGCTGTGGATCGGCTCGGGCGTGGCGGTGGTCGACGGCATCAAGGCGCTGCGCGCCGCGGGGTCGTTCGCGCAGGTGGTCACCCTGTCCAACAACGCCTCGTCGGGCTTCATCAAACAGCTGGGCGACGCGAGCAAAGGCGTGATCGTGACGCAGGTGTTTCCGAACGAGCGCTCCATCAGCTACCCGATGGTCAAGGAGGCGATGGCGCTTGCGCAGGCCAAGGGCCAGGGCGAGCTTTCGCCAGCGGCGCTGGAGGGCTTCGCCTCGGCCAAGGTGCTGGTGGAAGCGCTGCGCCGCGCCGGGCCGAAGCCCACGCGCGCCAAGGTGCTTGCAGCACTCGAAACCCTGCGCGCCTATGACCTCGGCGGCCTGGAGGTGAGCTATTCGCCGCAGGACCATTCGGGCATCGACTTCGCCGACCTGGCGATCATCAGCGACGGCCGCTTCAAGCGGTAAACCGCGCCCGCGCGGGCCGCGTTGTTGCGTGGGCTCCCTGCCCATGCCATTGGTAACTATGGTTTGACAGGGTTTCCACGAGCGAGTGAACACCACTCGCTGGAACACATTTGCGCATCTTCCGACGGAAGCATCCGCTTCGCGTAAAGGCTCGTTCGATGAAGATGTACAGGTTCCGCGCCGCCGCGCTGTTGTTGGCCATGGCGGCCTCCGGCGCATCCGCGCAGATCGTCATCGGCCAGTCGGCCGACCTGTCGGGGCCGGCAGCGGTGGGCGTGAAGGAAACGATCATGGGCTCGCAGCTGGTCATCGACCATGTCAACGCCCAGGGCGGCATTCACGGCGAGCAGATCGAGGTGATCCGGCTGGACGACGGCCTGGACCCGAAGCGTTCGGTCGAGAACACCCGCATCCTCATCGAGGACAAGAAGGTGCTGGCACTGCTGCTCAACCGGGGCACGCCCAACACCATTGCCGTCATTCCCCTGCTCGACAAATACGGCGTGGCGCTGGTCGGCCCTTCGACGGGCGCCATGGTGCTGCACCAGCCGCTGCAGAAAAACGTATTCAACGTGCGCTCGACCTACCAGCGCGAGGCGGAAAGAGCGGTGCAGCACCTGTTCACCACCGGCATCCGGCGCATTGCCGTCGTGCAGGCCGACGATTCCTTTGGCAGGGACGCGATGGAAGGCGCGAACAAGGGCTTCGAACGGGCCGGGCTGGCGCCGGCCGTGCTCGCGCTTGCCGACAGAAGCAAGCCCGACTTTGCAGCGATCGTGCCGCAGCTGGTCAAGGCCAACGCGCAGGCGGTGCTGTGGATCGGCTCCGGCAACGCGGTAACCGACGGCGTGAAGGCGCTGCGCGCCGCGGGCTCGGCGGCGCAGATCATCACGCTGTCGAACAACGCGGCGTCAGGCTTCATCAAGGAGCTCGGTTCGGCCAGCACCGGCGTGATCGTCACGCAGGTGCTGCCCTACGAGCGTGCGTTCGGCCATCCGCTGATCAAAGAGGCGATGGCACTTGCACAGGCCAGGGGGCAAACCGAGCTGTCGCCAGCGCTGCTCGAAGGCTTTGTTGCCACCAAGGTGCTCGTGGAGGCCCTGCGCCGCACCGGCCCCAAGCCGACCCGCGCCCGATTGGTTGCGACGCTCAACCGCTTTCAGTACGACGTGGGCGGCAGGCTCGACGTGAACTACTCGCCGCAGGACCACACCGGCATCGACTATGTCGACCTGTCGATCGTCAGCGAAGGCCGTTTCAAGCGGTAGCTGCTTACTTGGCGGGGGCAGCAGGTGCAGCAGGTGCGGCCGGCGCCGGCTCGTGCATCGCGTCGCCGCCGTGCTTCTCGCCGGACATATCGACCTTGTCGCCGGCCTTCGAGATCACGTACAGGGCAATGGCGGCAAAAATGACAAAGCCGACAACGAGTTTCCACATGGGTCGTATCTCCTGATGGGTTCAATGGGTTCAAGAAAAAGGCCTCATGCCGACGGCATGAAGCCCCTTTGTTGAACGGAGGGCCGGCTCGCGCCGCCCTCCTCCTGAACCCTGCGTTCAGTCGTTCGCGTAGATGTCCACGTCCTTCGTCTCGCGAATGAAGAGCGTGCCCACCACCAGCGTGACGCCGGCGATGATGATCGGGTACCACAGGCCGTTGTACATGTTGCCGGTCGACGCCACGATGGCAAAGGCGGTGGTCGGCAGCAGGCCGCCGAACCAGCCGTTGCCAATGTGGTACGGCAGGCTCATCGAGGTGTAGCGGATGCGGGTGGGGAACAGTTCGACCAGCATTGCGGCAATGGGGCCATAGACCATGGTTACCAGCAGCACCAGCCAGAACAGCAGCCCGATGGTCAGCAGCTTGTTGATCTTCGTGGGGTCGGCCTTGGCCGGATAGCCTGCAACCTTCAGGTCTTCGGCCACGCCCTTCTTGAAGGCGGCGATTTCCTTGGCGGAGTTTTCGTCGAACTTGAGGTTGACGACATTGCCGACCGGTGCTTCGACCGTCTTGTTGCCGATCTTCACGACAGCCTTCGAACCGGGTGCGCCGGCCACGTTCTCATAGCTCACCGAGTTCTGCACAAGGTAGCGCTTGGCGATGTCGCACGAGCTGCGGAAGTCGATTTCGCGGGCCACAGGGTTGCCCTGGAACGAGCAGGTGGCAGGGTCGGCCGTGACGGTGACGCCGGCGGTGGCTTGCGCCTTGGCCAGGTCGGGGTTGGCGGCTTCGGTCAGCATCTTGAAGACCGGGAAGTACGTGACCACGGCCAGCAGGCAGCCGGCCATGATGATCGGCTTGCGGCCGATCTTGTCCGACAGCGTGCCGAAGATCACGAAGAACGGCGTGCCGAGCAGCAGCGCGGCGGCGATCATCAGGTTGGCAGTGGTCGCATCGACCTTGAGCTGCGCGGTCAGGAAGAACAGCGCATAGAACTGGCCCGAATACCAGACCACCGCCTGGCCGGCCGTAAGGCCGACCAGCGCCAGGATCACGATCTTGAGGTTCTTCCACTCGCCGAACGATTCCGACAGCGGGGCCTTCGAGGTCTTGCCCTCGGCCTTCATCTTCTGGAAGGCGGGCGACTCCGACAGCGACAGGCGGATCCACACCGAGATGCCCAGCAGCAGGATCGACACCAGGAACGGAATGCGCCAGCCCCAGTCGTTGAACACCGCTTCGCCGAGCCATTCGCGCACACCCAGGATGACCAGCAGGCTCAGGAACAGGCCGAGCGTTGCGGTGGTCTGGATCCACGAGGTGTAGGCGCCGCGCTTGCCGTGCGGCGAGTGCTCGGCCACGTAGGTGGCGGCACCGCCGTACTCACCGCCGAGCGCAAGCCCCTGCAGCATGCGCAGCGCAATCAGGATCACCGGCGCGGCCACGCCGATGGTCGCGTAGCTGGGCAGCAAGCCGACGATGAAGGTCGACAGGCCCATGATCAGGATGGTGACCAGGAAGGTGTACTTGCGTCCGATCATGTCGCCGAGGCGGCCGAACACGATGGCGCCGAACGGCCGCACCAGGAAGCCCGCTGCAAATGCCAGCAGCGCAAAGATGAAGGCCGCGCCCGCATCGAGGCCGCTGAAGAACTGCTTCGCGATGATCGCGGCCAGCGAGCCGTAAAGGTAGAAGTCGTACCACTCGAACACCGTGCCAAGCGAGGAAGCGAAGATGACCTTCTTTTCCTCTGCCGACATGGGCCGGGGGGCCGGATGCGGCACCCCCCTCGAATCCAGTGTTGCTGCCATTTGCGTCGTCTCCTGTGTATGCGTTCGTCAGTCCCGGCATTCGGAACCGTGGGGCATTCTTGGAGGCGCGACTGACCCGAGCCTTTCGCGAAACTGAACCGACGCTTACGGATTAAGGTGAAACCCGCAGCGCTCGTTTCAGGTTGTAAGAAATCGGGAAAGTCCTGATCAGTTTTTGCTGCTGCGCAGCATCGATGGACGCTGGTCTGCGCCGGCCCATTGCGGCCCGTTGAACCACGAATCGCCAGCCAGGTAGGCACGCAGCATCGCAAGCCCGTCGAAGCCCCAGAACAGCCGGCCGTCGACCGCAAAGGCCGGCGTGCCGAACACGCCCGCCTGCACCGCTTCGTCGGTGTTGCGCTTGAGCAATGCCTTGCTCTCGTCGCTGTTCATGTCGCGCCCGGGCTGCAGTTGCGCCGCGAGCGCGGCCAGGCGCGTTGCGTCGCCCGCCTCTTCACCGCCGCGCCACACGTTGCGAAAGATGGTTTCGGCCACCAGGCGGCTGACGTTGCCGTCGTCCGACGTGGAAACGGCAAGCCGCAGGTGCGGTAGCGGGTTGTACGGGTGCGACGCCGGCATTTCGATGGGAATGCCGTTGGCGTGGCCTAGCCACAGCACGTGCCTGTACGTCCAGCTGCGCTTGGCCGGAATTTCGGCGGGGCCGAGCTGGCCATGGTGCTTGAGCAGCGCCCCGAGCAGCAACGGCTTGTAGGCCACGCTGTAGCTCAGGCCTTCGAGCGCCTGGGGCAGGTGCTCGAAGGCAAGGTACGCATAGGGCGAGATGAAGTCGAGATAAAAGTCGATGTGCTTCATGCGTGGTTGTCTCCAGGTGCCTCGGCAAGCCGCCAGATGCCGGCGCGCGCCCGCAACTCTATCGCGTGCCATACGCTGCGGCGGGCGGCGTCGTCCATCTTGCTCCAGGCCGCAATCTCGGGGATGGTGCGCAGGCACCCCTCGCAGAAGCCGCTCTGGCGGTCCATGCGGCAGACGGAGGTGCACGGTGAGGGCACGCCTTCGCGCAGCGCCTGCACCGCGACAGCCCGTGCGGCCAGCGTCTCGGCTTCAGCGAAATTCAAACCACGTCCGCCACCGGCGCGCCGGTGAGGGTTTCGAGATCTTGCGGCTTGAGCTGGAACACCGCATGCGGGTGGCCCGCCGCAGCCCAGATGTCATCGAAGCGGAAGAGTTCGCGATCGATCAGCACCACCGGCTTTGTTGCATGGCCTACCGGCGACACGCCGCCGATGGTGAAGCCGGTGCGCGCCTTCACAAACTCGGCGTCGGCGCGGCCGGTCTTGCCGATGAGCGCGTCGACCTTCTTCTCGTCGACGCGCTTGTCGCCCGAGGTAATGACCAGCACCGCGGCGTCGTCGCTCTTGCGGCGGAAGATGATGCTCTTGGCAATTTGCCCCACCGAGATGCCGAGCGCATCGGCCGCTTGCTGCGCGGTGCGGCAGGCGTCGTCGAGCATGCGCGGTGAATGCGGATGGCCCGCGTCCTGCAGCACGCGCGAAACGCGCTGCACGCCTTCGGGCAGCGAATGAAGTTCAGCGCCGCACATTACATGCCTCCATGCTTTTCGTCTGTGTTCGTCGGCCGGCTCATCATCCCGCCCTTTTCGTGCGAATGGCCTTCGATGCGCGCGAGTTCGGCTCGCGGCCCAGCGCCTCGCTGATGTACACGCCCGCATCGATCAGCTTGTCCAGGTCGATGCCGGTCTCGATGCCCATGCCGTGCAGCATGTAGACCACGTCCTCGGTCGCCACATTGCCCGTGGCGCCCTTGGCGTAAGGGCAGCCGCCCAGCCCGGCGGACGAAGACTGGAAGTTCCAGACCCCCAGCTCCAGCGAAGCCAGCGTGTTGACCAGCGCCTGGCCATAGGTGTCGTGAAAGTGGCCCGAGATGTGGTCCACGCCGAAGTGCGCCAGCGTGGCTTCTATGGCGGCCCGCACCTTGCGCGGCGTACCCACGCCGATGGTGTCTGCCACGTCCACGCGCTGCACGCCGATGTCCTTCATCAACCTGGCCAGCATGCCAACGCGCTCGGGGGCAACCTCGCCTTCGTAGGGGCAGCCCACCGTGCACGACATCGCCCCGCGCACATCGATGCCCTTCTCGCGTGCAGCGGCCACCACGGGCGCAAAGCGCTCGATGCTCTCGGCAATGGAGCAGTTGATGTTCTTCTGGCTGAAGGCCTCGCTCGCGGCGCCGAACACCACGATCTCGTCGGGCCACTCTTCACGCGGCGCGGCAATGGCGGCCTCGAAGCCCTTCATGTTGGGCGTGAGCACCGAGTAGCGAACGCCGGGCTTGCGCTTGATGCCGTGCATCACCTCGGCGTTGTCGGCCATCTGCGGCACCCACTTGGGGCTGACGAAGCTGGTGACCTCGATCTCGTCCACGCCCGCATCCTGAAGACGATGCACCAGCCCGATCTTGACCTCGGCCGGAACGGGTTGCTTCTCGTTCTGCAGTCCGTCGCGTGGACCGACATCGACGATCTTGACCTTGGCGGGGAGTTTCATGGCGTGTCTCTGGAGTTCGCAGGAATAAGAAAAATGGACCGTCCGTCGATTGTCGGCCACCTGCGTCCGGCGCGCTCGGCCGGGGCTGCTGCGCGGGGTTGCAATGCCCGCCACCGGCGTTGCAAATCGCGCCAGCGAGCCAGCATCGCTCAATACGACTTGGGCAACCCGAGCGCTTTTTCCGCGATGAAGTTCAGGATCATCTGCGGGCTCACCGGCGCAATGCGCGGAATGTAGCTCTCGCGCAGCAGCCGCTCCACGTGGTATTCCTTCGCGTAGCCCATGCCGCCGAGCGTGAGCACCGCGTTCTGGCAGGCGTCGTGCGCCGCTTCGGCCGCAAGGTACTTGGCGGCGTTGGCCTCGACGCCGCAGGGTTCGCCCGCGTCGTACAGCGTGGCGGCCTTGAACACCATCAGGTCGGCCGCTTCCAGGTTGGCCCAGGCGCGCGCGAGCGGATGCGCCACGCCCTGGTTCTGGCCGATGGGCCGGCCGAACACCACGCGCTCCTGCGCGTACTGCGACGCAATGCGCAGTGCTGCGCGGCCTATGCCGATGGCCTCGGCCGCAATCAAAATGCGCTCGGGGTTGAGCCCATGCAGGATGTATTCGAAACCGCGGCCTTCCTCGCCGATGCGGTCTTCCTCGGGCACCTGGAGCCCGTCGATGAAGAGCATGTTCGAATCGACCGCCGCGCGGCCAAGCTTGTGGATTTCGCGCACTTCCACCTTCTCGCGATCCAGCGGCGTATAGAACAGCGTGAGGCCCTGCGTGGGCTTCTTCACCTGGTCGATGGGCGTGGTGCGCGTGAGAATCAGCATGCGATCGGCCACCTGCGCGGTCGATATCCATATCTTGCGGCCATGCAGCAGATAGCTGCCGTTGGGCTGGCGCACGGCCTGCGTCTTGAGGCTCGTGGTGTCCAGCCCCGCGTCCGGCTCGGTCACGGCAAAGCAGGCCTTCTCGGTGCCGGCAATCAGTGGCGGCAAGAAGCGCTGGCGTTGCTGCTCGCTGCCGAACACCACCACCGGGTTGAGCCCGAAGATGTTCATGTGCACCGCCGACGCACCCGACATGCCCGCGCCCGATGCGCTGATGGCACGCATCATCAGCGCGGCCTCGGTAATGCCGAGCCCCGCGCCGCCCTGCGCCTCGGGCATTGCAATGCCTAGCCAGCCGCTTTGGGCCACTGCACGGTGAAACTCGTGCGGGAACACGGCGCGGTCGTCGTGGTCGCGCCAATAGTCGGCGGGAAAGTCTTCGCAGAGGCGCTCGATGGCCGCCACCATCGAGCGCTGGTCTTCGTTCAGGGAAAAGTTCATTCGCTGTCCTTCGGGGGTTTCGGCTGCAGCGTCACGCCGCGCGCGAGCATCCGGTCGATCTCTTCGCTTGCATAACCCGCTTCGCGCAGCAGCTCGACGCTCTGTTCGCCGATGCGCGGCGCGGGCCGGCGAATGGCCGCGGGCGTAGCGCTGTAGCGGCCGACCGGCGCCAACGTGCGGATGCGGCCCTCGCTCGGATGGTCGAGCTCCGGAAAGAAACCGACTGCGCGCAGGTGAGGGTCGCCCAGCAGGCTTTCGGTGCTGTGCAGGCGCGCGACCGGAATGTCGGCTGCTTCGAGCACCGCCATCCATTCGTCGCTTCCGCGCGTGGCCATCACCTCGGCCACGAATGCGTAGACCGCACCGATATTTGCCGCGCGCGCCGTGTGCGTGCCGAACATCGGCGAGTGGCGCAACTCGGGCCGGCCGATCACGTCGAAGAAAGCCTGCCAATGCTTGTCGTTGTAGATCAGCACGCTCAGGTAGCCGTCGGCGGTGGCGTAAGGCTTTCGGTGCGGCGCGAGCAGGCGCGCATAGCCGGTGGGGCCGAGCGGCGGTTCGAAGCTATGGCCGCCCAAGTGGTCGCCCATGACGAACTGCGAAAGCGCCTCGAACATCGGCACTTCCACCGCCTGCCCTTTGCCGGTGCGCTGCGCATGCAACACGGCAGCCAGCAGGGCGATGGCCGCTTGCAAACCCACCGCGCGGTCAGCGAGCGTGACCGGGGCGTAGCGCGGTGCGCCGCCGCTTTGCTGCGCAAAGAGAGAGGCGACGCCGGCCGCGCCCTGGATCAGGTCGTCGTAGGCAGGCTTGCCGGCATAAGGGCCTTCCTCGCCGTAGCCGAACGCGCCCAGATAAACGATTTTCGGGTTGACCGCGGCCACCGCTTCGTAGCCCAGCCCGAGCCGCGCCATCGCCTGCGGCCGCGTGTTGTAGATGAGCGCATCGCAGCCGGCCGCGAGCCGCAGGCACGCCTCGCGGCCTTCGGGCTGCTTGAGGTCGAGCACGATCGAGCGCTTGTTGCGGTTGAGGTGCAACGCCATGGCGCCCATGCCCGCGTTGCGCATCGGCCCGACCGCGCGCAGGTTGTCGCCCGAAGGCGGCTCGACCTTGATGATGTCGGCGCCCAGGTCGCCGAGCGTCTGAGTGGCGTAGGGGCCCATCACCACCGCCGTGAGGTCGAGGATGCGGATGCCGTCGAGAGGTCCAATGGTCTTCATGTCTTTGCTCCTTCCGGGGGAAGGTTGGGATGGGGGCAGCCAGAGCGCCCGATGGATACGCCGCTTGCCCTCACCCCTGCCCTCCCCCGGAAGGGGAGGGAGAAATACAGCAACAGCACACTCATTCCGGTTGAATGCCCGCGGCCTGGATCAGCTTCTTCCACTTGGCCAGTTCCGCCACAGTGAACGCACCCAGCTCTTCAGGCGTGCTGCCGAAAGCATCGAACCCCAGCTTCATCACCCGCTCGCGAAACACAGCGCCGTTCGCCATTTCGGACAGCGCCTTGTTCAGCTTCAGCACGATGTCGCGCGGTGTGCCCGCAGGGGCGAACACGCCGTTCCAGGAGGTGATGTCGAAGCCCTTGAGTTCGGGCGTGTCGGCCAGCGGAGGCAGTTCTGGAAAGAGCTTGGTGCGCTCTTGCGTGGTGACCGCAATCGCGCGCATCTTGCCGGCCTTTACCGTCGCAAGCCCGGCGGCAAGGTCGACCACCATCATCGACACCTGCCCGCCGATCAGGTCGGCGATGGCCGGCGGCGTGCTCTTGTAGGGCACATGCAGCATAGGCACGCCGCTCATGCGCGAGAGCGTGGCGCCGCTCACTATGCCGGTGCTGTTGCCGCTTGCATAGGTGAGCTTGCCCGGGTTGGCCCGACCCCAGGCGAGCAACTCGGCCACGCTCTTGACCGGCAGGTCGTTGTTCACCACCAGCATGAACGGCAGATTGCCCATGCGGCTTACGGGCGCAAAGTCTTTCACCGGATCGTACGGCAGCGACTTCATCAGGCTCGGGTTGGCCGAATGCGTGGTGTTGGTCGTCATGAATAGCGTGTAGCCGTCGGGCGGCGCCTTGGCCACGAACTCGGCGGCAATCACGCCGTTGGCACCGGCGCGGTTGTCCACGATGACCGAGGTCTTCAGTGCCTCGCCCAGCATCTGCGCGGTGATGCGCGCCACCGCATCCGTGCCGCTGCCGGCGGCAAAGGGCACGATGAGCTTGATCGGCTGCTTTGGATAGCCGTCTTGCGCAAAGGCCCACGGCGCCGCGCCGGCAAGGCCTGCTGCGGCTCCGATGGAAATGAAACGGCGGCGGCTTGCCACCGCGGCTGTTTCTGCCGCGTTCTTCGTCGTCTGCATGTTGTCTGTCTCCGGGGGTTGTTGTCGCTCAGGGCCGGATCACGCGCTCCGGCAGTTCCTCGTACGGCGGGCTGTAGATGACCAGCACGCGCACCGGCTCGTCGCTCACCACCGTGAAGGTGTGCATTGCGTCGGCCGGAAAAAAACAGCTGTCGCCCGGATGCAGCTCTTGCCGCTGGCCGCCCACTTCTGCCACGGCCCGGCCTTCGAGCATGTAGCAGACCTGTTCGATGCCGGGGTGGGCATGGGGCAGCGCGCCCTTGCCCTTCTGAATGTGGCCGACCAGCACTTCGAGTTGCTTCGCGCCCACCGTCTCGGGTCCGATGAGCCGCTTGTTGAGCGTGCCGGTGTGGTTGGCCGGGTGGTAGCCGGCAATTTCGCTTTCGCGAATGAAGTAGCGCGGTGAGGTCATTGTTTTTTCAGCCTTTGTGTTCGATGGCCAGGCAGGCCGAGCGCAGCATGGCGGCCACGTCGTCGATGCGGGGCTCCAGCCGGTAGCGCGGGCCCGCCACCGAGATGGCATAGGCCTCGCCGCCGATGCGCAGCGGCCACGCCAGGCCGACCAGGTCGGGAATGCTTTCGCCCAGGTTGCCGTACCAGCCGCGCGCGGGTGAACGCTCTAGCTCCTGCTCGATGGCCTCGGCGGTGGTCAGCGTGGCGTCGGTCAGCGGCACCGGCCGGGTGGCTTCGAGCAGCTTGCGGCGCGCTTCGGGTGCCAGCGTGGAAAGCAGCGCGCGGCCCATCGAGTTGGCGTAGGCCGGACGGGTCTCGCCCGACTCGGCGGAATAGCGAATGCTCTGCGGTGCGCTCAACACCTCGAGGTAGACAACCGTGTTGGGGTCGCGAAACTTGCCGAACAGCACGGTTTCGCGCGCCCCATCGCGCAGTTCTTCGAGCGCGGGCCGCACGCGGTCGAGCACCGGGTCATGCGCCGCGATGATCTGCGCCATGGCCAGCAGCCGGCCGGTCGGGTAGTAGCCCTGGCGTCGCCCGGTTTCATAAACGTAGCCCTGCTCTTCGAGCGTCCGGATGAGGCCCAGGCAACTGGAAACCGGCACATCGAGCAGGCGCGCTATTTCGGACAGCGCCAGCGGCTGCTTCTCGCGGGCGAAAAGCTCGACGATCTCGATCACGCGAAACGCAGTCTTCACAACCATGAAGAAATTTTCGCGTATGTGAAAAACAAAAGCGTCGGGGTTTGCCCTGCCTGCGCCCTCGTTTTTTCGCGGTGTCGGCGGCGCGGCGGCCGCGTTGGTCAGTAGCCGCGAACGGGATCGACCACGCCGCTGACCGGCAGGCCCTGCTCCATTGCGCGGATCTTTCCGGCGATCTGGGCAATGGATTCCTCTCGCAGCGTGCGCGCCGAACCGTGCGGCGTGACCGTGATCTTCGGATGGCGCCAGAAGGCATGGTCGGCGGGCAGTGGCTCGACCTGGAACACATCGAGCGTGGCGCCCGCCAGCTGGCCGGCATCCAGCATCGGGATCAGGTCGTCTTCGACCAGGTGCGCACCGCGCGCAATGCTGATGAGATAACCGCCCGGCCGCAGCTTGCCGAGCGTGTTGCGGTTGAGAATGCCGCGCGTGGCATCCGTGAGCGGCAGCAGGTTGACCAGCACGCGCGTGGACGACAAAAAGTCGTCGAACTGCGCTTCGCCGCTGAACACCTTCACGCCGTCGATGGCCTTGGGCGAACGGCTCCAGCCCAGCACCGGAAACTCGAACTGCGCCACGGCCCTGGCAACCCTTTCGCCCAGCACGCCCAGGCCCATGATGCCGACCGGAAAGTCGCGCCGCAGCCGCGGCTTGCGGTAGCTCCAGCGCCCTTCGCGCGCATCGGCTTCGTAGATGTCGAACTCGCGAAAGTGCCGGATCAGCGTGTGGCACACGTACTCGGCCATCTGCACCGACATGCCGGCATCGTCGAGCCGCACGATGCGCGTGTGCGCCGGCACTTTCAGCTTGAGTAGCGCATCGACGCCCGCGCCTATGTTGAAGAGGCCGCGCAGCTGGGGTTGCTCGTCGAGCAGTTGCTGCGGCGGCGCCCACACCACGGCATGGTCGGCCTGCGCGGCACCCGGCTGCCAGGTCTCGATCTGCGCTTCAGGCAGTTCGGCCTTCAGGCCTTCGATCCACGGTTCGGGGCGGTTGTCGGTGAGAGAGACGATGATTTTCATGACCGAATCTTAGAGGGGCCGGCCCCTTTGCCGCCTGCCGGGGCCACGGCAGCACCGGCTGCTTGTACGCGCGAGGTGCTTCTTCTATGCTGGTGCGCGACCAACGAAGACCTCGAAACACCAGGAGACCTAAACATGATCAAAGTCAGCGTGATGTACCCCTACACCGAGGGCGCACGATTCGACCACGCCTACTACCGCGACAAGCACATGCCGCTTCTCAAGGCCCGCATGGGCGACGCCTGCAAGTCGTACACCATCGACAAGGGACTGGGAGGCGGCGCGCCCGGCACACCACCGACCTATGTCGGCATGTGCCACGTGTTCTGCGAATCTGTCGAAGCTTTTCAGGCGGCCTTTGGCCCGCACTCCAAGGAGATCCTCGGCGACATCAGGAACTACACCGACCTCGCGCCCGTGATGCAGATCAGCGAAGTGGTGGTGGGCTGACTCAGGCTGCTGCAGCAGCCATCCGCAGCAGTTCGTCGCCCTCGGCCACCTGCTCGCCGGGCGAGAACATCAGCTCTTCCACGGTGCCATCGGCCGGCGCGGCGATGGTGTGCTCCATCTTCATGGCCTCCATCACCGCGAGCGGCTGGCCGCGGCTGACCTTGTCGCCGGCCTTGACCGCGAAGGACACGACTTTGCCGGGCATCGGCGCAGTGAGCCGGCCGCCTTCGGCCTGGGTGTCGCCGGCATGGGCCAGCCGGTCGATCGCCGTAATCCTGGTCGCGCCCTTCGACGCGAACACGTGGGCCGTGGCGCCGTCCAGATGCACGTCGAGCGTCTGCCGCGTGCCCGCGAACTCGACCTCGAACTCGCCCGACGGGAACTGGCCCACGACCAGCGGGCCTTGCGCGCCGCCGGCTTCGAGCCACAGGCTGCCGTCGCGCTTGTAGGTCAGCAAGGCGGTCTGTTCGGCCCCGCGAAACTCGAAGTCGAAGTGGCGCCGGTACTCGCCCATCGCGCGCCAGCCGTCGCGACGCTCGAAGGGGTCGGGTGCGCCAACTGGCCGCTCGGTGATCAGCGTGCGGGTAATGGCAGCGGCTGCGGCCAGCGGCAGGCCCAGCGCCTCGCGGTCGAACAGCACGGCGCGTTCGCGCTCGATCAGTGCGGTGTCGAGGTTCGCCTTCGAGAACGAATCGGTCGCAAGAATGCCGCGCAAAAACTGCACGTTGGTCGATACCCCGACGATCTGCACCTGCGCCAATGCCGCATCGAGCCGAGCCAGCGCTTCGGCGCGCGTGCTGCCGTGCACGATGAGCTTGGCAATCATCGAGTCGTAGAAGGGCGATATCTCGCCGCCCTCGCGCACACCGTCGTCGATGCGCACGCGGCTGCGCTGGAAAGCGGTGGCCTGCGGCTTGCGGTAGACCCGCAGCGTGCCGGTGGCGGGCAGAAAGTTGTTGTCGGGGTTCTCGGCGCAAATGCGCGCTTCGATGGCGTGGCCATGAATCTGCAGCTCTTGCTGCTTGGCCGGCAGCGCCTCGCCCGAGGCTACGCGCAGTTGCCACTCCACCAGATCGAGCCCGGTAATGGCTTCGGTCACCGGATGCTCGACTTGCAGGCGCGTGTTCATCTCCATGAAGAAGAAGTTCATCTCGCCGCCGTCCCGTTGCTCGACGATGAACTCGACCGTGCCAGCGCCGACGTAGTCGACGGCACGCGCTGCTGCCACGGCCGCCTCTCCCATCTGCTTGCGCATGGCTTCGGTCATGCCGGGCGCGGGCGCTTCTTCGAGCACCTTCTGGTGCCGGCGCTGCACCGAGCAATCGCGCTCGAACAGGTAGACGTAGTTGCCGTGCGCGTCGCCGAACACCTGGATCTCGATGTGCCGCGGGCGCTGCACGTATTTTTCGATGAGCACCGCGTCGTCGCCGAAGCTGTTGATCGCCTCGCGCTGGCACGAAGCGAGCGCCGCCGCAAAGTCTTCGGCCTTGTCGACCGCGCGCATGCCCTTGCCACCGCCGCCTGCGCTGGCCTTGATGAGCACCGGGTAGCCGATGCGGTCGGCCTCGCGCTGCAGCAGCGCCGGGTCCTGGTCATGGCCGTGATAGCCGGGCACCAGCGGCACACCGGCTTTTTCCATCAGCTGCTTCGACTCGGCCTTCAGCCCCATCGCCTTGATTGCCGAAGGCGGCGGGCCGATGAAAACCAGCCCCGCATCGGCGCAGGCTTGCGCAAACTCTTCGTTCTCGCTCAGGAAGCCGTAGCCCGGGTGCACCGCCTCCGCGCCCGTGGCCTTGGCGGCTTCGAGAATCTTTTCCCAGCGCAGGTAGCTGTCTTTCGGCGCGCTGCCGCCAAGGTGCACCGACTCGTCGCAGGCGCGCACGTGGTTGGCATGCGCGTCGGCATCGGAGTACACGGCCACGGTGCGAATTGCCATGCGGCGGGCAGTCGCTGCCACGCGGCATGCAATTTCGCCGCGATTGGCGATCAGGATTTTTTTAAACATTCGGAGTGTCTCCCGGAGGATTCTTTTTCAGTTGAAACGCAGGCGTGACGCCCGGATCGGGTCGGCCGCTGAAGATGCGGGCCACTCGGCTGAAGAGCGCCTTCAGAAAGCGCCAGCTCTTGCGAATGAGCCATACGCTGAGCACAAGCACCAGCACGAAAAGCACCAAAAAGACCAGCGGATGCGCCACCGCCAGCCATAGGCCGGCCGGCACCATGCTGTCTTCGACGAGCGAGGCGCCCACGTTCGAAAACGGCTCGGGCGACGTGTTGATGGCCGCGCGCGTGGTCGCCTTGGCTGCATGCGCGGTGGCCGCAAAGCTGCCGCCGAGCAGCGCGGCAACAACGGCCATCGCGCCATGGTCCGCGCCGAATACGCTGGCTGCAAGTGCCGCGCCTGCGGGAATGCGGATGGCGGTGTGCACCACGTCCCAGAGCGAATCGAGGCCGGGAATCTTGTCGGCGAAGAACTCGATGAACACCATGAATCCGCTGGCCGCAATGACCACTGGATGCGCGAGCATCTGCAGCCCGCCGGGCAGCGGCACCCAGCCGAAGTAGCCAGCCAGGCCCGTGAGCAGCACGACCAGGTACAGCCGCACGCCGCTGGCCCAGCCGACGGCCGCGGCCAGGGCAAGCAGCTGGGGCATGTCGAGTGCGGTCATGGCCTGCTCAGCGGCCAAGCCAGGACGGCTTGCGTTTTTGCAGGAAGGCCTGCACGCCTTCGCGGCCTTCATCGCTCGCGCGGATGTCGGCAATGCTCTCGACGGTCTTCGCGACCAGTGCATCGTCGATCTCGCGGCCGTCCACGTCGGCGATCAACTGCTTGCAGGCGCGCACCGCGGCGGGGCTGGCGCTGGTGAGCGCCTTTACCAGCTCATCGACCTTGGCGTCGAGGGCGTCAGCGCTCGCTACCACTTCATGCACGAAGCCGATGCGATGCGCCTCGGCGGCGGTGAAGCGCTCGGCCGTGAGAAAGTAGCGCTGCGATGCGCGCGTGCCCATGGCGCGAAGCACGTACGGGCTGATGGTCGCGGGCACAAGGCCGATCTTCACTTCGCTGAGGCAGTACCACGCGGTGTCTACGCTCACTGCCATGTCGCAAGCAGCCACCAGGCCCATGCCACCGGCGTATACGTCGCCCTGCACCCGTGCGATGGTGGGTTTGGGGCATTCGGCAATGGTGCGCAGCATGGTGGCCAGCTTGCCCGCGTCGGTGATGTTCTCGTCGCGGGTGTAGTCGGCCATGCGGCGCATCCAGTTGAGATTCGCACCGGCGCAGAAAGCAGGGCCGTTGGCGCCGAGCACGATGGCCTTGACCTGCGGCTGGGCGCCGGCGTCGGCGAAGGCCTGGGTGAGCTCGGCGATGACTATGTCGTCGAACGCATTGCGTGCGTCAGGCTGGTCCAGCCAGATGCGCGCTACTGTGTCCTGGACTTCCAGTTTCAGTTTGGTGAAGGTCATTTATGTGATCCGTGGCGTAGTGCGCATTTTTTCCAGGGCGTGTGCACAGGGCACGCCGCTGGTGTTCCGCTGTTCAATGACCGCTCTGTGCAACGCTCCCGTCGATGGGGTGCCTTGCACAGCGAAATAAAGGAGGAGGCCGAAGGCCGGGGGACATTCGCGGAGAAAGGTACCCCGTCGGCGGGTGCGCCCCCTGAAGCACGGTGACCGCATCGACTTGAATTGCGCAAAAACGGCGCCATGGCTACATCCGGAAAATGCCGAACTTCGGCTCCGGAATCGGAGCGTTGCGTGCAGCAGCAAGACCGAGCGCCAGCACCCGCCGCGTATCCGCCGGATCGATGATTCCGTCGTCCCACAGCCGAGCCGTTGCGTAATACGGATGCCCCTGGTCTTCGTACTGCTGGCGAATCGGCGCCTTGAAGGCTTCTTCCTCCTCCTTGCTCCAGCTGCCGCCCTTCAACTCGATGCCGTCGCGCTTCACCGTGGCCAGCACGCTCGCGGCCTGTTCGCCGCCCATTACGCTGATGCGTGCGTTGGGCCACATCCAGAGAAAGCGTGGGCTGTAGGCGCGGCCGCACATGCCGTAGTTGCCGGCGCCAAAGCTGCCGCCGATGATGATGGTGAACTTGGGCACGTTGGCCGTGGCCACCGCCGTCACCATCTTGGCGCCATGGCGCGCAATGCCTTCGTTCTCGTACTTGCGCCCCACCATGAAGCCCGTGATGTTCTGCAAGAACACCAGCGGAATCTTGCGCTGGCAGCACAGCTCGATGAAGTGAGCGCCCTTTTGCGCCGACTCGCTGAACAGGATGCCGTTGTTGGCGACGATGCCCACGGGCATGCCCTCGATCTCTGCAAAGCCGCAGACCAGCGTTGCGCCGAAGCGGGCCTTGAACTCGTGGAACTCGCTGCCGTCCACGATGCGCGCGATGATCTCGCGCACATCGAAGGGCTTGCGCGTGTCGGTCGGAATCACGCCGTAGAGCTCTTCACGCGGGAATGCGGGTTCACGCACGGCGGCTTTCTCGGCGCCTTCAGTCGCAGTCTTCGCGTTGAGGTTGGCCACCGCGGAGCGCGCGAGCGCCAGCGCGTGCAGGTCGTTTTGCGCCAGGTGATCGACCACGCCCGAGAGCCGCGTGTGCACATCGCCGCCGCCAAGATCTTCAGCAGTGACCACTTCACCCGTGGCCGCCTTCACGAGCGGCGGGCCGCCCAGGAAAATGGTGCCCTGGTTCTTCACGATGATCGACTCGTCGCTCATCGCCGGCACGTAGGCGCCGCCCGCGGTGCACGAGCCCATCACCACCGCAATCTGCGGAATGCCCTGGGCACTCATGTTGGCCTGGTTGTAGAAGATGCGGCCGAAGTGGTCGCGGTCGGGAAACACCTCGTCCTGGTTCGGCAGGTTGGCACCGCCCGAGTCGACCAGGTAGATGCAGGGCAAGCGGTTCTGCTCGGCAATTTCCTGTGCGCGCAGGTGCTTCTTCACCGTCATCGGGTAGTAGGTGCCGCCCTTCACCGTGGCGTCGTTGCACACGATCATGCAGTCGACGCCGTTCACGCGGCCAATGCCCGCGATCAG
This sequence comes from Variovorax sp. 3319, assembly GCF_031456585.1. NCBI lineage: Bacteria > Pseudomonadati > Pseudomonadota > Betaproteobacteria > Burkholderiales > Comamonadaceae > Variovorax > Variovorax sp. 3319. The sequence continues at coordinate 221,469 of NZ_JAVDUZ010000002.1, read as the reverse complement.
GCCGGCGCCGGGTGCCGATTCAGCCCCCTTGGCGTCGAGGTACATCGCGTGCGCGGCGAGCGGCGCAATTTCAAGGAAGGGCGTGCCCGGGTCGAGCAGCTCGGCCACGCGGTCGCGCGGCAGCAGCTTGCCGCGGGCGGTGTGCTTGGCACGCGCGGCCTCGCCGCCGCCCTGCTCCACCTTTGCGAACTGCTTGTGCAGGTCGTCGACCAGCGCGCGCATGGCCGCGGCGTTGGCCTGGAAGTCGGCGGAACGCGCATTCAATTTTGTTTCGAGTTTGCTCATGCTGTCTTTTCTTGTTCGAGGCCCAGTTGTTCGGCCATCGCTTCGCGGATCTTGAATTTCTGGATCTTGCCGGTCACCGTCATCGGAAATTCGGTGACGAACTGGATGTACCTGGGCACCTTGTAGTGCGCGATCTGGCCCTTGCAGAACTCGCGTATCTCCGTGTCGGTGGCGCTCTGGCCGGGCTTGACGATGATCCAGGCGCAGAGCTCTTCGCCGTACTTCTTGTCGGGCAAGCCGACCACCTGCACGTCCTGCACCTTCGGGTGGCGGTACAGAAACTCCTCGATCTCGCGCGGATAGATGTTCTCGCCGCCGCGGATCACCAGGTCCTTGATGCGGCCGACGATGTTCACGTAGCCCTCGGCATCCATGGTGGCCAGGTCGCCGGTGTGCATCCAGTGCTCGGCGTCGATGGCCTCGCGCGTCTTCGGCTCGTCTTCCCAGTAGCCGTGCATCACAGAGTAGCCGCGCGTGCAAAGCTCGCCCGACTGGCCGGTCGGCACGATGGCGCCGGTCTCGGGGTCGACGATCTTCACTTCGAGATGCGGCTGCACCGTGCCCACAGTCGACACGCGCTTGTCCAGCGGCGTGTCGGTGCTGCTCTGGCAGCTCACCGGGCTGGTCTCGGTCATGCCGTAGGCAATGGTGATTTCGCTCAGGTGCATTTCGTTCACCACACGCTTCATCACCTCGATGGGGCACGGCGAGCCGGCCATGATGCCGGTGCGCAGCGTGGAAAGATCGAACTCCCTGAAGCGCGGGTGGTCGAGCTCGGCAATGAACATGGTGGGCACACCGTGCAGGCCCGTGCACTTTTCGGCTTGCACGGTCTCGAGCACCGTGAGCGGATCGAAACCGTCGTTCGGGTAAACGATGGCCGAGCCATGCGTAAGGCAGGCCAGGTTGCCCAGCACCATGCCAAAGCAGTGATAGAGCGGCACCGGAATGCACAGCCTGTCAGCGGGCGAGAGCTTCATGCACTCGCCGATGAAAAAGCCGTTGTTCAGGATGTTGCGGTGCGTGAGCGTTGCGCCTTTGGGAAAGCCCGTGGTGCCACTGGTGAACTGGATGTTGATCGGGTCGGCGGCTTTCAGCGTCTTCTGCACCTGCGCCACGCGGGGGTCGGCTGCATTGCCGCTCGCCAGCAGCTGGCTGAAGCGCTGCATTCCCGGTTCTTCTTTCGCGTCCGCAGCAGCCTTTCCGTCGATCCAGAAGATGTGCTGCAGCTGCGGCAGGCGCTTGGTGCCCAGTTCGCGCAGCATGCCGAGGTAGTCGCTGGTCTTGAACCGCGCCATCGTTACCAGCACCTTGCAGCCGACCTTGTTGAGCGCGTACTCGAGCTCTGAAGTGCGATAGGCCGGGTTGATGTTGACAAGGACGAGGCCGGCCTTGGCGGTCGCGATCTGCATCAGCACCCAGGGCGCGTTGTTGTGCGACCAGATGCCGACTCGATCGCCCGCAACGAGGCCAAGGTTCAGCAGCGCACTTGCGAGCTTGTTCGATTCGGCCTGCAGCTCGCGGTAGGTGAAGCGCACGCCTTCGTGGCGGCTGATGAGGGCTTCGCGGTCGGGCTGCTTTCCGACCATGTCGTCGAAGAAGTCGCCGATGGTTTGTTCGATGAGGGGGACGTCGGTGGCGCCCTTGCCGTAGCTCTCGGTCAACGCAGCAGTCATGCTCATGTCCTTCCTTGTCTCCGTCTGGTCTTGCTCCTTCCCCCTCTGGGGGAAGGAAAAAGGCAGTTCAGGCCGTTTCCGCAAACAGCTCACGCCCGATCAACATCCTTCGAATTTCGCTCGTACCCGCACCAATCTCATACAGCTTGGCATCGCGCCACAGCCGCTCGACCGGAAACTCCTTGGTGTAGCCCACGCCGCCCAGCGCCTGGATGGCCTCGCCGGCCATCCACGTCGCCTTCTCGGCCGAATAGAGAATGGCGCCGGCCGCGTCCTTGCGGAAGGTGCGCGCATGGTCGTTGCGGTCGCAGGCCTTGCCCACGGCGTACACATAGGCGCGCGTGGCCTGCCAGGTCGAGTACATGTCCGCGAGCTTGCCCTGCATGAGCTGGAACTCGCCGATGCTCTGGCCGAACTGCTTGCGCTCGTGGACGAAGGGCAGCACTGCGTCCATGCACGCAGCCATGATGCCCAGCGGGCCGCCCGAGAGCACGGCGCGCTCGTAGTCGAGGCCGCTCATCAGCACCTTGGCGCCCATGCCTTCGCCGCCGAGCACGTTCTCTTCCGGCACTTCGCAGTTGTCGAAGAAAAGCGGGTAGGTGTTGGAGCCGCGCATGCCGAGCTTGTCGAGCTTGCTGCCGGCCGAAAAGCCCTTGAAGCTCTTCTCGACGATGAAGGCCGTCATGCCGCGTGCGCCCATTTCGGGTTCGGTCTTGGCGTAGATCACCAGCGTGTCGGCGTCGCCGCCGTTGGTGATCCACATCTTGCCGCCATTGAGCACGTAGTAGCCGTTCTTCTTCTCGGCCTTGAGCTTCATGCTCACCACATCGGAGCCGGCATTGGGCTCGCTCATGGCCAGCGCGCCCACATGCTCGCCGCTCACGAGCTTGGGCAGGTATTTTTTCTTTTGTGCTTCGCTGCCGTTGCGGTGGATCTGGTTCACGCACAGGTTCGAGTGCGCGCCGTAAGAGAGGCCCACCGAGGCCGAGGCCCGCGAGACCTCTTCCATGGCCACGATGTGCGCCAGGTAGCCCAGTTCGGTGCCGCCAAATTCTTCTTTCACCGTCATGCCGTGCAGGCCGAGTTCGCCGAGCTTTTGCCAGAGGTCGTGCGGAAACAGGTTGTCGCGGTCGATGTCCGCGGCGCGCGGCGCGATTTCGTTCGCGGCAAAGTCCTGGATGGCGCTACGCAGCGAATCGATGGTGTCGCCCAGGTCGAAGTTCAGGCCGGGATCGTGCATGTGTGTTGTCTCCTCTGAGGGGTCGGCGCGCAGAGCTACCCACGCGGATTTGGCGCTTGGAAGAACGCAGCTTACGCCTCGCTGCGCCGCAATTGGCGCCACAATGGTTGCAAATTGCGCCACGCCTTTCCCGCCCGACCATGACCTCGCCCGCTTTTCTCAAACCCGCCCGAGCCATCACCCCCATGGCCTTTGTGAGAGCTATCGTGAAGGGTTACGAGCGTTACGGCGTCGACCCTGCCGAGGCACTCAAGGCGGCACAGATTACGCCGCCCGAGCTGGCCCGGCCGGGTGCGCGGGTAACGGCGGCGCAGTTCGAGGCGTTGTCCGACCACGCCATGCAGGAACTGGACGACGAAGCATTGGGCTGGTTCTCGCGGCGCCTGCCCTGGGGCAGCTACGGCATGCTGTGCCGCGCATCGCTGAGTTCGCCCGACCTGGGCGTGGCCATCAAGCGCTGGTGCCGGCACCACCGGTTGCTTACCGAAGACATCGGCCTCGCGCTAGAAGTGGCGGGCGGAGTGGCCACGCTGCGCATTACCGAAAACCGTCCGCTGGGCGAGGCCTTTCGCGAGTTTTGCCTGGTAACCAGCCTGCGCTTCATGCACGGCTACATGTGCTGGGCCATCGACTCGCGCATTTCTCTGCGGAGCGCCACCTTTCCGTTCGCAGAGCCGCCGCACCGCGATGCATACGCCCCAATGTTCACGCCCGAGGTGCGCTTCGACGCGCCGCAAGCCACCATCAGCTTCGACGAGCGCTATCTCGCCCTGCCCCTGCAGCGCGACGAACGCGCACTGCGCGCCATGCTCAAGCGCGCGCTGCCGCTCACCATCCTGCAGTACCGCCGCGACCGCTTGCTCGGTCAGAGGGTTCGAGAGTTGCTGCGCTCCCGCGCCGGCGAGGCCACCACGGCGGAAGCGCTGGCTACGCTGCTCAATGTGTCGGGCCGCACGCTGCACCGGCAACTTCACGAAGAAGGCACGTCGCTGCAGGTGCTGAAAAATGAAGTGCGCCACGAGATGGCAGTGGAGCAGTTGCGCCGAACCAATCGGCCGATCAAGCAAGTCGCGCTGGCGGTGGGGTTTCGCAACGAGAAGAGTTTTTCGCGTGCGTTCCTGCAGTGGACCGGACACGCGCCGCGTGACTTTCGGGCACGGGGGTTGTAGGTTTTTTCAGGCGCTGGTGTTCCGCTGTTCAATGACCGCTCTGCGCAACGCTCCCGTCGATGGGGTGCCTTGCGCAGCGAAATAAAGGAGGAGGCCGCAGGCCGGGGGACATTCGCGGAGCAAGGTACCCCGTCGGCGGGTGCGCCGCCCCGAAAGAAGCAGCGCTAAAACCGAGCAATCACCCCGGCTGGGCAATCAAAGCCAGCGCATCCGAAATCGACTGGCTGTCCTCCGGACGCACCAGCTTCGCGACTTCCTTGCCGTCTCGCATGAACACGAGCGTAGGCCACAGGCGCACGTTGAACGAGCGCCCCAGTGGGCGGCCGCTGCCGTCTTCGACCTTGATGCGAGGAATGTCCGGATACCTGGAAAAAGCCTCCGCGATATTGGGCTGCGCGGCCTTGCAGATGCCGCACCAGTTGGTGCCAAACTCGACCACCGCGGGGCCTTTCAGGGCGTCGATTTCAGCGCGGGCCGGTTGCTCGGTCTTGTATTCGGAAGTCATGACGATCTGGCTCCTTTCTTGGGTTGCTTGGCCCATTGCACCAAAATTTTGCGGGCTTGTTCGCGGCAGGGGCTTGGTTTGTCGGGGCCCGTTTTCAGGCGGGCTGCATGCCATGCGAGGCGAGCAGCGCGGGCAGTTCCCGCATGTCGCTGAACACCTGCAGCGCGCCCACGCTGCGCAGCGCCTCGGGCCCGCTGTGGCCTGACTCGCCGGTGCTGTAGCCGAACACCGTGGCGCCCGCGGCCACGCCGGCCATCGCGCCCGTTACGGTGTCCTCGACCACGGCGCAGCGCTTCGGATCGACGCCCAGAGCCTCGGCGGCGGCAAGGTACACATCGGGGTGCGGCTTGGAGCGCGGCATCTCGTGGCCGCTGAAGATTCGGCCCTGGAAGCAATCGAGCAGGCCCACCTTGGCCAGTTGCAGTTCTACCTTGTGGCGGTCGGCCCCCGAGGCGCAGGCGATGCGGCCCTTGAGCGTTGCATGAATTTCGCGGATGGCCGCGGGCGCATGGGGAATGGCTGCCAGGTCGCGTTCGAGTGCTTCGTTGCGGCGAGCCCTGAAAGCCCTGAGCCACTCCTCGGTAATCCGGACGCCGGTCTTGGATTCGATGAGGTCTGTCTCGTCCTTCACGGCCTTGCCGGTGAAGGTGTTCATCGACTCTTCGGTGGTGAGATGCCAACCGAGCTCGCCGAGCATTTCGGCGAGCACGCGGTTGGTGATGGGTTCGGAGTCGACGAGCACGCCGTCGCAGTCGAAGAGGACTGCGGCGAAGGGAAATGGGGTCATTGCGCTGAAGGGGTTTCGGGGAGAGCCCCCATGGTAGCAACGACCCCGGGGCGCGCTCAGGCTACTGGGCGTATGGGGATGTAGATTTCTCCACCGCCCGCCATGAACTCCTTGGACTTTTCCTCCATGCCCTCGGCCATGGCCTCAGCCTCGGCCACGCCCTTCCTGGCGGCGTACTCGCGCACTTCCTGCGTGATCTTCATCGAGCAGAACTTGGGGCCGCACATCGAACAGAAATGCGCCACCTTGCTCGAATCCTTGGGCAGCGTCTCGTCGTGGAACTCGCGTGCCGTATCGGGATCGAGCCCCAGGTTGAACTGGTCTTGCCAGCGGAACTCGAAGCGCGCCTTGCTCAGCGCATCGTCTCGCGAACGCGCTCCCGGGTGCCCCTTGGCCACATCGGCAGCATGCGCGGCGATCTTGTACGCAATGATTCCCTGCTTCACGTCGTCGCGATCGGGCAGACCCAGGTGCTCCTTCGGCGTCACGTAGCAGAGCATCGCAGTGCCGGCCCAGCCGATCATCGCGGCACCGATGGCGCTCGCAATGTGGTCGTACCCGGGCGCAATGTCGATGGTCAGCGGACCGAGCGTGTAGAACGGCGCCTCGTGGCAGTGCTTGAGCTGCTCGTCCATGTTCGACTGGATCATGTGCATCGGCACATGGCCCGGCCCTTCGATCATGGTCTGCACGTCGTGCTTCCAGGCAATTTGCGTGAGCTCGCCCAGCGTGCGCAGCTCGGCAAACTGAGCCTCGTCGTTCGCGTCGGCACCCGAGCCCGGGCGCAAGCCGTCGCCTAGAGAAAAACTCACGTCGTACGCCTTCATGATGTCGCAGATGTCTTCGAAGTGCTCGTAGAGAAAGCTCTCCTTGTGGTGGGCAATGCACCACTTGGCCATGATCGAGCCGCCGCGCGAGACGATGCCCGTCATTCGATTGGCGGTCAGGTGAATGAACGGCAACCGCAGCCCTGCATGAATGGTGAAGTAGTCCACGCCCTGCTCCGCCTGCTCGATCAGCGTGTCGCGGTAGATCTCCCAGGTGAGGTCTTCGGCCACCCCGCCCACTTTTTCGAGCGCCTGGTAGATCGGCACCGTGCCGATGGGCACCGGCGAGTTGCGCACGATCCAGTCGCGCGTGGTGTGGATGTTCTTGCCGGTCGAAAGATCCATCACGTTGTCGGCGCCCCAGCGAATCGCCCACACCAGCTTTTCGACTTCTTCCTCGATGCTCGAAGTGACGGCCGAGTTGCCGATGTTGGCGTTGATCTTCACCTTGAAGTTGCGGCCGATGGCCATCGGCTCGACTTCAGGGTGGTTGATGTTGGCGGGGATGATGGCGCGGCCGCGTGCGACTTCATCGCGCACGAACTCGGGCGTGATGATGCGCGGAATGCTCGCGCCCATCGGGTTGCCGGCCACGCGTTTTGCGCGCTCTTCGTTGGCCAGGTACTCGGCCATCCACTCGCGCTTGCCGTTCTCGCGCAGTGCCACGTACTCCATCTCGGGGGTAATGATGCCGCGGCGGGCATAGTGCATCTGCGTGACGTTGGCGCCCGGCTTGGCGCGGCGCGGTGTGCGCTGCAGCGCTGAAGCGCCGGCGCGCAGTTCGGCCAGGCGCTGGGCATCGCGGTCTTCGTTCTTGGCGCCGTCGTCCAGCGCGTGGTGGGTGCGGCCTTCGTAGCTTTCGGTGTCGTTGCGCTCAAGCACCCACGCACCGCGCACGTCGGGCAGGCCGCGGCGCACGTCGATCTCGACCTTGGCATCGGTGTAGGGGCCCGAGGTGTCGTAGAGCGACACGGTCTCGCCGTTGGTCAGCAGCACGTCGCGCACCGGCACGTTCAGGTCGGGCCGGCTGCCCGGAATCAGGCATTTGTGCGAAGCGGGAAAGGGCTCGCGCGTGAGCGAGAGCAGGGAGGTGAACTTGTCGGGGGCATTCATGCGGGGCACTCCTTGTTGAGGGAAAGGGTGCTCCGCAATCGCTCGGTGGACTTTGGACCGCCACGGTGGGTGGGTGGCGGGACCGGAGTCAGGGAGTGCAGCTCTTCTTACGCCGGTATGACCCGGATCAAGTTCGCGGGTCGGCAGCTTTGCCATCTCAGCACGCCACATGCGTGCACCCCGGAGCGAGGCCGATTGTGCGAGCCTCGGCCCGCCGCGTCAACCAGGAGTCTGCAGGTCGCCTTCGAGGTAGAACCAGCGATCGCCTTCCCGCACGAAGCGGCTGCGCTCGTGCAGCCGCGTGGCGGTGCCGGTGCTGCTGCGCTGCCGCGCGACGAATTCGACCTCTGCGTGGTCGGCGTCGAGCACCGAGCGCGAGCGGATGTCGAGCCCCAGCCATTTCACGCCGGGCTCGAACTCGATCGAAGCCGGCCGCTTCGACGCGTGCCAGGTGGCCAGCAGGTAGGGCTCTCGCTCCAGCACGAAGGCGGTATAGCGCGAGCGCATCAGCGATTCGGCATCCGGCGCGGGCGTGCCCTCGAAGTCTTCGAGGTAGCGGCCGCAGCACAGGGCATAGCCGATGGGCTTGTCTCGACGGTCCGTGCGGCCGCAGGGGCAGGGTCCGGTGGTGGGATCAGTGGCGCTCATGAAGGCCTCTATTGGAACACCTTGCGGCCCTCGCGCCGATGGGGCAAGCCCGGGGCCGCCTGCGGAGATCCACTCTTGGCGCAGTGCTTGCTAGACGCTAGCCTTGTTTCTGCACACCAAAAGAGCGAGGCGGCGATGTACCTGACAGGCTCCGAACAGCAGGCGCTGCGCGGCGTTTTCACGCTGCTGGCGGAAGACCGGGGCGAAGGCGACATTCGCGAGCGCCTGGGCGGGGCGCTGCTCGACCTGCTGCATGCCGACCAGTTCGCATCCTTCGTCTGGAATGCCGAGACCGGTCAGTTCGACGGCCGCGTGGCCTTGAACATGGACCCTGCCAACCTCGACCGCTATGGCGAATGGCACCAGCACCACGACCCGATCACCTTCGTGCTGCAGTCGCATCGCCGCGCCACGCGCGTGACCGACGTGATGCCGCAGCGCGAACTCATGCGCACGGCGTTCTTCACCGACTTTCTTTCGCGCGACGGACTGCACTGGGGCATGAACCTGCATGCCTTCGAAGGCAACAGGGCCCTGGGCGACCTGCGCATATGGCGGCGCAAGGGCCGCGGCGATTTCGGCGACCATGAGAAGGCGCTGCTCGACCTGATCGAGCCGGCTTTCATCGGTGCGCTGCAGCGTGCGCAGCGCACGGCGGCTGCCGCGCATATGCCCGCCGAAGCCCCGTGGAGTGCCCTGAGCGCGCGAGAGCAGGAGGTTGCGGGGGCTGTCTTCGAAGGCCTGACCGACAAAGAGATCGCGCGCCGCATGGCGGTGGGCGTGCCCACGGTGCGCACCTACCTGCGGCGCATCTTCGACAAGCTCGGCATCGAACGGCGTTCGGCGCTGGCCGGCCTGGCTCGGCGCTGACACGGCCGGAGGCGCTACTTGCCCTTCGGAGCCGGCAGGCGGCCCAGTACGTTTTCTACTGCGAGGCCCACGGCGAGCAGCTTGCGATCGCTGCCGGCGGGCCCGTCCAGCTCCAACCCGATGGGCAGGCCGCTGCTCGGGCCAAGACCCGACGGCAGCTGCACGCCCGGAATACCGGCGTTGCTGCCGGGATCGGTGTTCTGGATGAGCGCGCTGAAGGTCTCGGGGCTGCTGGCTTCGGGTGCCGCCGGCGGAGCCACGCGCGGCACGGTCGGAAACACCAGCGCGTCGAGCCGGTGCCGAGCGAAGGTGTCGCGGTAGAGCTTCTGCAACGCGGGCCGGGCGACGTGCATTGCGTTGTCATACGCCGGCTTGGCATCGACCATGCCGTTGGGCGCCGGCAGCTTGCGTGGAATCACGAAGGCTTCGAAGGTGGCCTTGACGTCCGGACTTGCGACGCCGGCTGTCAGCTGCGCGATGTCGATGCCGGTGCGGTACTTTGCGAGGTAGGCCACCATGTCGTCGTGCGCCTCGTAAAGCGCAACCGGAAAGCCGATGGCACTGTTGAGTTCCATGAGCTTCGGCATTTCCACGTCCACCAGGGTGACGCCTGCCGCGCGCAGCTTGCCGAGCGCGGCGTCGGTTGCGGCCCGCGTGTCGGCGTCGAGGTTGGCGTAGAAAGCCGGCACCACGCCGAGGCGCACGTGCTTCAGGTCGGCCGGCTTCAGCGGCGCGCCGCCCGCAATCACTCGGTCGAGCAGCGCAACGTCCGCCATCAACTGCGCCATCGGCCCCGCGGTGTCGCGGGTGTGCGAGATCGGCGCGATACCGCGTTGCGAGTAGCGCCCCATGCTCGGACGAAGCGACGCGCAGCCGTTGAACGCGCACGGAATGCGCACCGAGCCGCCCGTGTCGGTGCCCAGTGCCGCCGGCGCCATGCGCGCCCCCAGCGCCGCGCCGTTGCCCGACGACGAACCGCCCGCCACGCGGCTTGCGTCGTAGGCGTTGCGCACGCCCACCTCGGTGCCGGTCTGGAACGCCGGGTTGTAGCCCGTCACGCCGAAGGCCAGTTCGTGCATGTTCGTCTTGCCGAGAATGACGGCGCCGGCCGCGCGCAGCTTCGCTACCACCGGCGCATCGGCTGCGGGCACAAATCCCTTGAGCGCCGGCGAGCCGGCCGTGGCGGGCAGGCCCTGCACCTGGATGTTGTCCTTGATGACCACCGGCAGCCCGGCCAGCGGCTTGCAAGCGCCGCCGCGCTCGCGGGCGGCATCGGCCGCGCGCGCCGCCTTCAGCGCGCCGGCCTCGTCGAGCGTGATGAAGGCATTGAGGCTTGCCTTTTCCTTGGCCTGCGCAACGTAGGCCGTTACGAGTTGCTCGCTGGTGAGAGTGCCGGCGCAGAGCTGCTGCACGGCATCGCTCGCAGTCAGCGTGCCGAGGTCAGCGGCGGCGGACTGCGCCTGCGCGGATGCACCGAGGCACAGGAGGGCCGCGGCGAACGAGATGGGCCTGAAGAAAATGGACATGGCAAGAACCTTCGACGAAGAGGCCGCCATGCTGCGCCAAGGGCGCCGTTCTGTCTGTCATCAAAACCGATGACACCGCATCCAGGCCCTACTGGAACATCACCCACTCGGGCCGCATGTTGAAGCGCACCGGGAGAATGCTCACGCCCAGCCCACTGGTTACGTACATGCGCTTGCCCTTGTGCGCGACCCAGCCATAGGCCCACTCGCGCGGCGCCCGCCCCGGCACAACCAGCGCGCCGTAGCCCGGCACGCTGATCTGCCCGCCGTGCGTGTGCGCGGCCACCACCAGCCCACGGGTGGGCGGCATGGTCGCAAAGCTGAAGGGGTCGTGCATCATGACCAGCGTGGCGGCGCCCTTCGGCACGCCGGCCAATGCCTTGTCCGGTTGCGAGTGGCCGGTTGAGTCGTCGCCGATGCCGACCACCCAGATGTCATGGCCGGGCAGGCGAACCGAGGCGTTCTCCAGAACGCGGATGCCCGCCGCAGACAAGGCGCGCGCCGTACGTTCGCCGTCGTGCCACCAGTCGTGATTGCCGAGCACCGCGTACACGCCCTGCGGCGCTTTCAGGCGTCCGAGCACGGCAGCCATCTCCTCGATGGACAGTTCTTCGTCGCCGCCCGAGCCCGCAAGAAAGTCGCCGGGCAGCAGGATCACGTCGGGCTGCGCGGCGTTGATCTGGTCGACGATGCGCGCGGCGCGCTCCACGCTGGTAATGCGCCATGCCGAGCGCGTGGTGAGATGCCAATCGCCCGCCACGGCCACCTTGATCCCGGCGGGCGGCTGCCATTGCGCCGAACTCAGCGGCTCGGCGCGTGCCGCGACCCAGCGTGGCTCGATGGCAACTGTCCAGGCGGCCAGCGCCAGCAGGGCCGCTGCCGCGATCCGGAGCACCGGCAGCCGGCGGCGCGTAACGGCACTCACGCCAGCGCGCGTTGGATCAGCAGCTTCTGGATGTCGGACGTGCCTTCGTAGATCTGGCACACCCGCACGTCGCGATAAATACGCTCGAGCGGAAAGTCGTTCACGTAGCCGTAGCCGCCCAGCGTCTGGATGGCGGCGCTGCACACGCGCTCGGCCATTTCGCTGGCAAACAGCTTGGCCATGGCGGCTTCCTTCAGGCAGGGGCGGCCGGCGTCGCGCAGGCTGGCGGCGTGCCAGATGAGCTGGCGCGCGGCTTCGAGCTGCGTGGCGCATTCGGCCAGGCGAAAGCCCACGGCCTGCTGGTCGAAGATCGAACCGCCAAAGGCCTGGCGCTCTTTCGCATAGGCCAGCGCCACGTCGAACGCGCTGCGCGCCATGCCCACGCTCTGCGCCGCAATGCCGATGCGCCCGCCCTCGAGCGCTCCCAGCGCGATCTTGTAGCCCTCGCCCTCGGCGCCGATGAGGTTTTCCGCCGGAATGCGGCAGCCGTCGAAATTGATCTGCGCGGTGTCGCTGCTGTGCTGGCCGAGCTTGTCTTCGAGACGCGCAACGCTATAGCCGGGCGCATCGGTGGGCACGATGAACGCGCTCATGCCGCGCTTGCCGGCGCTCTTGTCGGTTACCGCAATGACGATGGCGACCTGGCCGTTCTTGCCGCTGGTGATGAACTGCTTCACGCCGTCGATCACGTAGCCGTCTCCGTCTTTTCGCGCCGTGGTGCGCAAGCTGGAGGCATCGCTGCCGGCCTGCGGCTCTGTCAGGCAGAAGGCGCCAAGCATGCGGCCTTGCGCCAGAGGCTCGAGCCACTGCTTTTTCTGCTGCGCATTGCCGTAGCGCATGAGAATGGCGTTGACCGGGCAGTTGGTCACGCTGATGGCCGTGCTGGTACCGCCATCGCCGGCCGCAATTTCTTCGAGCACCAGCGCAAGCGTGAGGTAGTCGAGCCCCGCGCCGCCATGCTCTTCCGGCACGCAGATGCCGTAGGCGCCAAGCGCCGCAAGGCCTTGGTGCGCTTCCTTCGGAAAGCTGTGCTCGCGGTCCCACTTCGGAGCGTTGGGCCAGAGTTCGGCTTGCGAAAAATCGCGCACCGCGTCGCGGATGGCTTCCTGGTCGGCACTGAGCAGCATGGCGTGTCTCCTGTCTTTTTTGTTCTTGCGTGCTTACTTGCCGGCGCCCAAGTCCATGATGAGCCGCGCCGCCATGTACAGGCGCCGCGGAATCGCGCTGATGTCGACGTATTCGGCCTTGTCGCTGTGATAGCCGAAGCCCGGCAGGCCCAGGCTTTCGATCACCGGCTTGCCGGAGAGCGCCGCGTAGGCCGCGTCGGTGCCGCCGCCGGTGCGTTCTTCAACGCCCAGCGTGCCGCCGGCTTCCTTGTAGAAAGCCACGGCCTTTTCGACCAGCTTCTTGCCGCCCTCGCCCGCGTTGAATGCCGGGCGGCCGCGCGTGACCAGCACCTTGACGTCGGATTCGGGCAGCTTCTTTTGCTGGGCCTTTTCTTCCAGCGTCTTCATTGCGGCTTCGAAATCTTCGTTCTGCGCATAGCGCACGTCGGCGTTGAGCGTGGCGCTGGCGGGGATGATGTTCGACACGTTGCCGGCCTTGGCAATGGTCCAGTTGAAGCGCAGGTGCTTGGCCTTGTCGTCGAGGCTCATGGTGCGCAGCACCAGGTCCGACGCTTCCACGAGCGCGTTCACGCCCAGGTCGGGCGCAGCGCCGGCATGCGAGGCCTTGCCGGTGATGTTGACCTGTACGTAGGCAATGCCCGAAGTGCCGAGCGAAAGTTTTTCGTCGCCGGCGGCCGTGGGCTCGAAGGAAAGCACGTAGTCGGCCTGCTTGGCTTCTTCCTGGATCAGGTCGCGCGAGCCGAAGGAACCCTTTTCCTCGTCGGTGTTGAAGAGCACGGTGATGGTGCCGTAGTCGCGCACGCCGTAGTCCTTGAGCAGCTTCAGCGTGTGCAGGATGACGGCGTTGCCACCCTTGTCATCGGCAATGCCGGGGCCGTAGGCCTTGGTGCCTTCGACGCGGAACGGCGCCTTCGCGAGCGTGCCCTTGAGGTATACGGTGTCCATGTGCGACATCAACAGCAGGTTCTTGCCGCCGCGGCCCTTGAGCTTGCCGACGATGTTGTCACCCACCACGATGCCGGCCGACTTGCTGCGCGTCACGGTGAAGCCGAGGTTCTTGAGCTCGCCTTCCAGGTAGTTGCCGGCGGCCGCAATGCCTTCGGCATCGCCCGTGCCGGTTTCGATGTTCACGAGCTGCTCCAGCGTCTTGAGCACGGCGGGCTGCGCATCGGTAGCGGCCTGGAACAGCACGTTGTCGCGTTTTTGCGCCCAGGCGGCGGCAGGCGCAAGAAAGGCGCCGGCGAGCAAGGCCGCCATGACGGTATGTTGGGTGAATGGGCGCATGAAGAACCTCCTGGCGTCTGCGATATTTTTTGAAGAAGAACCACAAAGCGCCTTGGCACGGGGCGCTTCGTGGCGGTCGTTTTTATCAGAGCAATTCGAGTGCCACGGCGGTGCCTTCGCCGCCGCCGATGCAAAGCGTGGCCACGCCGCGCTTCTTGCCGCGCGCCTTCAGCGCGTGAATGAGCGTAACCATGATGCGCGCGCCGCTGGCGCCGATGGGGTGGCCCAGCGCGCAGGCGCCGCCGTTCACGTTGACGATTTCGTGCGACACGTCGAGCTCATGCATCAGCGCCATGGGCACCACGGCAAAGGCTTCGTTCACTTCCCACAGGTCGACGTCTTTCACGCTCCAGCCGGTCTTCTTGAACAGCTTGGCCACGGCGCCGACGGGCGCGGTGGAGAACCACTCGGGCTGCTGCGCATGCGTGGCATGGCCGACGATGCGCGCGATGGGCTTGGCGCCGATCTTCTTCGCGTGCGATTCGGTCATCATCACCAGCGCTGCGGCGCCGTCGTTGATCGACGAGCTCGATGCCGCGGTGATGGTGCCGTTCTCTTTCTTGAACGCGGGCTTGAGCGTGGCAATCTTGTCGAGCTTGACCTTGCCCGGGCCTTCGTCGATGGAAATGACGGTGTCGCCGCCGCGGCCTTTCACGGTGACGGGCGTGATCTCGTCCTTGAAAGCGCCGGACTCGGTGGCTGCCTTGGCGCGCTGCACGCTGGCAATGGCGAACGCATCCTGCTGCTCGCGCGTGAACTTGTACTTGGCGGCGCAGTCTTCGCCAAAGGTGCCCATCGAGCGGCCCGGCTGGTAGGCGTCTTCGAGGCCGTCGAGCATCATGTGGTCATAGATCTTGTCGTGGCCCATGCGGTAGCCGCCGCGGCCCTTGAGCATGAGGTACGGCGCGTTGGTCATGCTTTCCATGCCGCCGGCCACCATCACGTCGTGCGTGCCGGCCAGCAGCAGGTCGTGTGCAAGCATGGCGGCCTTCATGGCCGAGCCGCACATCTTGCTGAGCGTGACTGCGCCTGCGCTGTCGGGCAGGCCACCCTTGTAGGCCGCCTGGCGTGCGGGCGCCTGGCCCTGGCCGGCCATGAGGCAGTTGCCGAACAGCACTTCACCGACGCTCTCGGGCGCAATGCCGGCGCGTTCCACTGCGGCCTTGATCGCGGCGCCGCCGAGGTCGTGCGCGGAGAGGGAAGAAAAGTCGCCCTGGAAGCTCCCCATGGGGGTGCGGGCGGCGCCGACGATGACGATGGATTCGGACATGGGGGTCTCCTTCGAAAAAGTGAAAGGGATGGCTGTGGACAGTGGCTCAATCAAAAATGCGTTGCATGTCCGTCGTGCGGAAAGCGTTGCGCTTCTTCGTACGGGAACACATCGAGCATCTGCCCGGCCTGGATGCGTTCCTTGTGGTGCTGCCAGAAGGCGGCGTCGAGCAGGTCGGCGTGGTGCGCCATGAAGGCTTCGCGCACCGCGTCGTTGCCCAGCAAAAAGGGGCCGAAGGTTTCGGGAAATACGTCTTTCGGGCCGACCGAATACCAGACCTCGCCGCTCATCTCGTCTTCCTCGTTGCGGGGCGCGGGCACCTTGCGGAACTGGCAATCGGTGATGTATTCGATCTCGTCGTAGTCGTAGAACACGACCTTGCCCCCGCGTGTGACGCCGAAGTTCTTCCACAGCATGTCGCCGGGAAAGATGTTGGCCGCAACCATGTCCTTGATGGCATTGCCGTATTCGACGACGGCGTGCTCGAGCTGCTCCTGCGCGCGCTTGGCATGCGCCGGGCTTTCAGGATTGGCCAGCGTGTCGAAGGCTTCTTGCAGAAAGATGTTGAGCGGGATCATGCGGCGCTCGATGTAGACGTGCTTGAGCACCAGCTCCATCTCCCCGTTGCCGTCGCGGTCGGCAATCTCGAGCTGGCTGGGCGCGAACTTCCGGATCTCCTCAATCAGCTCGGGCTCGAAACGGTCGAGAGGAAAACCCACGTCGCTGTACTCGAGTGTGTCGGCCATGCGGCCGACACGGTCGTGCTGCTTCACCAGCAGGTACTTGCCTTTGATCTGCTCGCGGGTGGTGTCTTTCTGCGGCGGATAGAAATCCTTGATGACCTTGAAGACGAAAGGAAACGAAGGCAGGTCGAACACCAGCATGACCATGCCCTTGATGCCTGGTGCAATACGGAAGCGGTCGCTCGAATAATTGAGGTGCGAAAGAAAGTCGCGGTAGAAAAGCGTCTTGCCCTGCTTGGCAAGCCCCAGCGCGTTGTAGATTTCGGCGCGCGGCTTGCGCGGCATGAGCGAGCGCAAGAACTGCACGCACGCCGAAGGCACTTCCATGTCGACCATGAAGTAGGCGCGCGCAAAGCTGAAGAGCATCTGCAGGTCGTCTTCGCCGAAAAGCGCCGCATCCACGTAGAACTTGCCGTGCCGGTCGTGCAGGATGGGCAGCGAGAACGGCAGTTCGACAAAGCCGTTCATGATCTTGCCGACCACGTAGGCACCCTTGTTGCGGTAGAACAGCCCCGACAGCACCTGGATCTGGAAGTTGGCGCGCAGCTTCACCTGGTGAAAGCGCCCCATGATGGCGTGGGCCACCCTTTCAGAATCTCGCCGCTTGTTGGCAAAGCCGCCCTGCAGGCCGTAGTCGTCGAGCATCTGCTCGATGGTGTCTGCCAGCGTTTCGTGCGAGGGGTAGTAGGGCCTGTACGTTGGGGCGCCGCGCGGTTCGATGTATTCGGTGCTGATGGCCGGCCGCACGAAGATGAAGTCGTTCTGGAAGTACGCGCGGTGCAGGATCTTCGTGGTTACCGAGTTGAAGAAGCTCTCGGCCAACTCGGGCTGGTGGTGGTCCACCAGGAGGCCGATGAAGTGCAGCTTGACCTGGTGCCACACCTCCATTGGCTGGTCGCCGGCCTTGAACTCTTTCTCGAGCCGGGCCACGGCCTCGTTCACCCGCAGGTCGTAAAACTCGATGCGCTCGCGCTGCGCGCGCTGCTGGCCGTGCCAGTCGGCCGTTTCGAAGCGATGCTTGGCACGCGCCGATTCGGCACGAAAAAGGCTGTAATGGCGATTGAATCCATCGATCATCGCCTTGGCGATGTCGTAAGCCAGCGGCGAATCGAGGCGCTGCGGGAACATGGCCTCAGCCGGTTTTCGTTTCGCTGCCTGCAGCCGCCTGAATGGGGGAAACGACCGGAATGGCTTCAG
This sequence comes from Variovorax sp. 3319, assembly GCF_031456585.1. NCBI lineage: Bacteria > Pseudomonadati > Pseudomonadota > Betaproteobacteria > Burkholderiales > Comamonadaceae > Variovorax > Variovorax sp. 3319. The sequence goes on along the minus strand of NZ_JAVDUZ010000002.1, from coordinate 204,277 downwards.
TAGCGATTCCGTCCGCGCCTGCCTGGCCGGACGGCGAGGCGCCCGACGGCTTGCTCCACTTGTAGCGAATGCGCTGAACCGCAGCTTTGTACACCGCGTCGAGCGGCTTGGCGCCGTCGACGTTCAGGCCCAGGTCCTGCAGCAGGCCGTCGTGCACGCCAAAGGTCCAGCCGTGGATCTTGACCTTCTGGCCGCGTCCCCAGGCGTCGACCATGACGGTGCTGACGGCCACGTTGACCACCTGCTCGGCCACGTTGAGCTCGCACAGCGCGTCGACGCGCACGTCTTCGGGCAGGCTGTCGAGCATAACGGCGTGGCGGTCGCGCACGTCCTGGATGTGGCGGATCCAGTTGTCGGCCAGGCCGATGCGCTTGCCGCTGAGCGCCGCCTTGACGCCGGCGCAGCCGTAGTGGCCGACCACCATGATGTGCTCGACCTTCAGGTGCTCTACGGCAAACTGGATGGCCGAGAGCGCGTTCAGGTCGGAATGCACAACGATGTTGGCAACGTTGCGGTGCACGAACACCTCGCCGGGCTCGAGGCCGGTGATCTGGTTGGCGGGCACCCGGCTGTCGGAGCAGCCAATCCACATGTAGCGCGGCGTCTGCTGCTTCACCAAGCTGGTGAAGAAGCCGGGCCGGTCGCGTTCCATTTGTGCGGACCAGGCACGGTTGTGGGCAAAGAGGTCATCAAGAGTGTCGGACATGGGCGTGATTGTCGATGAGTCGTGATTCGTATGCGGTATATCAGTGGCCCCTGGGTCAGGCCGCCTTGGCCGCCCGCTGCGCCTTGGCCAGGGCCGCGCGGCCTTTTTTCTCGTGCTCGCGCACTTCGGCCAGGTTGGCCTGCAGTTCGGCAAGCTGCTCTTCCAGCTGGGCGCGGTGGGTACCCAGAACGCCGAGAAACTTCTGCAGCTGCGCGACGGTGTCGCGCGGGCTGTCGTACATGTCGAGGATTTCCTTGGCCTCCGTCAGGCTGAGGCCCAGGCGCTTGGCGCGCAGCGTAAGCGTGAGCCGCGCCCGGTCGCGCGCGCTGTAGACGCGCTGCATGCCGGCCCGCTCCGGCGTCAGCAGCCCCATGTCTTCATAGAAGCGAATGGCGCGCGTCGTCAGGTCGAACTCCTTCGCGAGCTGGCTGATGGTGAAGGTTTGCGCAGACATGTAGCTGGAATCGGTCGAAAAAGCCGTCTGGAGGGGCGTTGCGGTGGCGACAGCAGGTTTGCGCCCGCGTCCCTACAATGATGCCCTTAACCCATGACGTTTACGTAAACGTCAATCTTACATGAACCTCCTCGAACGCGAACTCCACTACCCCCTGGGCGACACCCTGCCCGCCCCCGGCGAAGCACTGGAAGTGGCGCCGGGCGTGCGATGGATCCGCATGCGGCTGCCGTTTGCGCTCGACCACATCAACCTCTGGCTGCTGCGCGACAGCCTGGACGGCGTCGAGGGCTGGACGGTGGTCGACTGCTGCATTGCCCACGACGAGGCCCGCGCGCAATGGGAGCAGGTGTTCGAAACCCAGTTGCAGGGCCTGCCGATCCTGCGCGTGATCGTCACGCACATGCATCCCGACCACATCGGCCTGGCCGACTGGCTGTGCAAGCGCTGGAATGCGCCGCTGTGGATCAGTTCTACCGACTACCACGTGGCGCGCGTGCTGACCTCCGCCGGCGACACCCTGGCCGGCGGCGACCAGGCGGCCAACTTCTTTGCGTCGCACGGCCTGACCGATCCGGAGGCGGTGGCAAAGATTCGCGCCCGCACCAACTACTACGCCAACATGGTGCCCTCGGTGCCAGAGCGCTTCACACGCATGATGGACGGCGACACGGTCACCATCAACGGCCATGCCTGGCGCTGCATCAGCGGCTACGGCCATGCGCCCGAGCACATCGCCCTGTACTGCGACGAACTGAAGCTGCTGCTGGGCGGCGACATGATGCTGCCGCGCATTTCGACCAACGTGAGCGTGCATGCGGGCGAGCCCGAGGCCAACTCGCTGCGGCTCTTCCTTGACAGCATCGACAAGTTCAAGGCGCTGCCCGCCGACACGCTGGGCTTGCCTTCGCACGGCAAGCCGTTCACCGGCATTCACCGCCGCGTCGACCAGCTGCAAGAGCATCACCGCGACCGGCTGGCCGAACTGCTCGAAGCCTGCACCGCCCGCCCGCTCACCGCAGCCGAGGGCCTGCCGATCCTGTTCAAGCGTGAACTCGATCTGCACCAGATGACCTTTGCCATGGGCGAAACGGTGGCACACCTGCACCTGCTGTGGTTTTCGGGCCAGGTCAGGCGCGAACTGGGCAAGGACGGCGTCTACCGCTTCAGAGGCCGCAGCGCCGTCTAGCCGGGGATTTAGACTTGCCGGATGGACACGCTGGCTGAGCTGCGCGCCGGCCGGCTGGCTGGCGCCAAACGAATCGACCTCTCGTGCGGACTCACCGAGTTTCCGCGCGAGATTTTCGACCTTGCCGATTCGCTCGAGGTGTTGAACCTTTCGGGCAACGCGCTCGATACGCTGCCGGGCGATCTGGACCGGCTGCACCGCCTTCGCGTCCTGTTCTGCTCCGACAACCGCTTTACGCGGTTGCCCGAATCCATCGGCCGTTGCCAGGGCCTGGAAATGGTCGGCTTCAAGGCCAACCGCATCGCCGCCGTACCGGCAGCAGCGCTGCAATTGCCCTCTTTGCGCTGGCTGATCCTGACGGACAACTGCGTCGAGACACTGCCCGATGCCATTGGCCAGTGCACGCGAATGCAGAAGCTCATGCTTGCCGGCAATCGGCTGAGCGCACTGCCGGAATCGCTGGCGGCCTGCAGCCAGCTCGAACTGCTGCGCATTTCCGCGAACCGCTTCGAGGCCCTGCCCCGATGGTTGCTTTCGATGCCGCGCCTTTCGTGGCTCGCTGGCGCGGGCAACCCTTTCGATGCGAAAGCCGAAGACGCCGCGATTGCCGCGCAGTCGGTACCGCACGTCGATTGGGGCGACCTGGCGTTGGGTGAAAAGCTCGGAGAAGGCGCCTCGGGTGTGATCTACCGGGCGACGCTCGGCCCTGCGGCGCAGCCCGTGGCAGTCAAGCTGTTCAAGGGCGCGGTAACGAGCGACGGTTGGCCGCACAGCGAAATGGCCGCGAGCATCGCAGCCGGTGCGCACTCGACATTGATTGCCGCGCAAAGCCGGATCGACGGCCACCCTGAAGGCGTCGAAGGCCTGGTCATGGCGCTGGTGGACTCGTCTTTTCACACGCTTGCCGGGCCGCCGAGCCTCGCATCGTGCACGCGCGACATCTATGCCGCCGACGCGCAATGGCCTTCCGGCGTGGCGTTGCGCATTGCGCGCGACATTGCTTCGGCCATGCAGCATCTGCATGCCCGCGGCATCCTGCACGGCGACCTGTACGCGCACAACATCTTGTGGAGTGCACAGGGCGGCGGCTTGCTCGGCGACTTCGGCGCGGCCTGGATGACCGGCGCGCTGGAGGCGGCGCAAACTGCGGCGCTGCAACGGCTGGAGATGCGCGCCTTCGGCTGCCTGCTGGAAGAGTTGCTCGACCGCTGCAGCGATGCGCCGCCAGAGGCCATGGCCGCCCTTAAAGACCGCTGCATGCACCCCGATGTGGCCGCGCGGCCCTCGTTTGCCGAGGCGGCCCTTGTGCTCCGTCGCGAGTTCTTGCAATGACCGGCCAGCGCTTGCCGCTGCCCACGCGCGACGGGGTCGGCCCCAGCTGCGTCGGCCTGCCGCAAGGCCACTGGACCACGATTGCCGAGTTTCTGATCGAACGCTTTCCCGCGATTTCGCGCGAGGCCTGGATGGCCCGCATCGACGCCAGCGACGTGGTCGATGAGCACGGCGTGCCCGTGACCGCGCAGCGCCGCTATCAGGCGCCGCTACGCGTGTACTACTACCGCACGCTCGACGCCGAGGTGCGCATTCCGTTCGACGAACGGGTGCTGTTTCAGGACGACCAACTCGTGGTGGTCGACAAGCCCCCCTTCCTGCCCGTAACCCCCACGGGCAAGTATCTGCAGGAGAGCCTGCTGGTGCGGCTCAAGCGCAAATTGAAGCTCGACAACCTGGTGCCTCTGCACCGCATCGACCGCAGCACGGCCGGACTGGTGCTGTTTTCGGTACGCCCCGAAACCCGGGGCGCCTACCAGGCCATGTTTCCCGAGCGCCGCATCGCCAAGCACTACGAAGCCGTGGTGCCGTGGCAACCGGGCGTGTCGTCGGCGCCCGCCATCTACCGCAGCCGGCTGGTGGACGACGAGCATTTCATGCGCGTGAAAGAAGAAGCCGGCGAGCCGAATTCGGAAACGCGCATCGTCGTGCGGCAGGCGGCCGATGGCTACGCCCTGCTGGAACTTTCGCCGGTGACGGGCCGCAAGCACCAGCTGCGGGTGCATTGCATGGCGCTGGGCATGCCGATCGTCAACGACCCGATCTATCCCACGCTTCTGCCGCCCGATACCGACGACTTCGAAAAGCCGTTGCAGCTGCTGGCAAAGTCGGTGGCATTTCAGGACCCGGTGAGCGGCGAGCTGCGCAGCTTCACAAGCCCCCGGAGCCTGGCGCTGCCGCCAAGGTGACGCGCTGCGCGCACGCGGCGCACTAAGCTCGTTTCCTGAAATCTTTCATTCAGGAGACACCTGCACCATGGACACCACCCAACTCTTCTCGCTGAAGGGCCGCAGCGCCTTGATCACCGGCGGCTCGCGCGGCATCGGCCGCATGATTGCCGAGGGCTTTCTGGCGCAGGGCGCGCGCGTGTACATCTCGGCCCGCAAGGCAGCCGCATGCGACCAGACCGCCAAGGAGCTTTCGGCCTTCGGGCAGTGTGTGTCCTTGCCGGCCGACGTGTCTACACTGGAAGGTGCGCAGGCGCTGGTCGATGCCTACGCCAAGCATGAAAGCTCGCTCGACATCCTGGTGAACAACGCCGGGGCGGCATGGGGCGCGCCGTACGACGAGTTTCCGGAGAGCGGCTGGGACAAGGTGGTGGACCTGAACCTGAAGACGCCCTTCTTCCTGACAAAGGCGCTGACGCCGATGCTCAGGAAGGCGGCGACCGATCACCTCGCGAAGGTGATCAACATTGCTTCCATCGACGGGATTTCGGTGAACCCGCAGGAGACTTATTCGTATGCGGCGAGCAAGGCCGGATTGATTCAGCTGACTCGGCGCATGGCGCTGCGGCTGGCGCAAGAGCGGATTGTGGTGAGTGCGATTGCACCTGGGGCGTTTGCTTCGGACATGAACAAGCTGGCGCGTGATCATGGGGACGAGGTGAAGGAACGGATTCCTGCGGGGCGGATTGGGGTGCCGGAGGATATGGCTGGGGCGGCTATTTATCTTGCTTCTCGGGCGGGGGACTATGTGATGGGGTCTACGTTGGTGGTGGATGGGGGGGTTACGCACGCGCGTTGAGTCTGCTGGTCTTGGTTTGTTTCCCGAGGCCGGGTTTCGCCCCGGCCCCGGGAAGCAAACACAGCCAGCAATCAGCCCCACCGAGGCACAGCCTCATCCTTCAACTGCCGCCGCAGCACCCCATAGTCCGGCACCACACTCTCCACCGTCTCCCAAAACCGATGCGAGTGATCCATCACCCGCAGATGCGCCAGCTCATGCGCAACCACATAGTCGATCACCGGCAGGCGAAAGTGAATCAAGCGCCAGTTCAGCCGAATCGACCCATCCACACTCGCACTGCCCCACCGCGTGGCGGCATTCGACAACGACAGCTTCTGCCACCGCACTCCAAGTCGGGGCGCAAAGTGATCGAGCCTTTCGATGAACAGCCGCCGCGCCTGTCTCATGAGCCAGGCTTGGGCGGCATCGCGAATCTGCGCGGGTTCGGCGTTTTGCGCCACGGCCAGGCGCAAGATGCGCGGCCCCGTGCCGTCGCCGCTTGCCTCATCGAGCGTGCCGCCGACGCTTGCAAAGCCGTGCTTCGGATCCAGGCGAATCACGACCGGCTCGCCCATGAAAGGAAACTCCGCGCCGTCTTTCCACTCGATGCGCGTGGCCTCGACACGTGCGTGGCGTTGCCGCGTTTCCAGCAACTTGCGGATGATCCAGTCGGCCTTCTCCTGAATGGCGGCATCGACATCGCGCAGGGTGACCCAGCGCGGCGCACGTACCGACAAACCTTCGGGGCCAACCACGAAACCGATGGTCTTGCGCTTGCCGCGCTTGAACTCATACGCCACACGGGCCGAGCCCAGCACCGTTTCGCGCGTGGCCTGCGGATGGACGAAGCTCGCCAGCGTCAGCGTGTCGCGCAGCGGAATGGCGGGCAAAGCGGCTTGGCCGGCGTCGTCTTGCTGTTGCTGCTGGGCATCGGCCACAGGAGGCGAAGCAGCCACGGGCGGCGCAGCCTTCTTCTTCACCTTTCGCGGCTTGGGCTCAGGTGCCTTGGCCGGCGCAAACTCGTTGCCCGGCCCTTCGAACAGGTCCATCGTGAACTGAAGCAGTCCCCGCATGTCGAATCTCTGGTCGTCGTTCTTCTTGCTCAGCGCACTTCTTGCGGCAGCTGCAGCGGGGGGCTGTCGCGGTAGGCCTCGGGGTCGAGCCGGCGCATTTCGGATTCGATCCACGCTTCGACTTCGCGCATCAGCTCATCGGGCTTGCGGCCGACGCTGGAGATGGCCGGGCCGATCGACACATCGACCACGCCGGGGCGCTTGATGAACGCCTTGCGCGGCCAAACCTTGGCCGAGGTCACCGCAACCGGAATCACCGGTACGCCGGTTTCGCATGCGAGCCGCGTGCCGCCGCTCTTGTAGGTGCCCTTCTGGCCGCGCGGAATACGGGTGCCTTCGGGAAACATGATGATCCAGATGCCCTGCGCAAGCAGCTTGCGGCCCTGGTTCACGACCTTGTTGAACGCCTGCGCGCGCTGGCTGCGGTCGATGTGAATCATGTCGAGCCGGGCCATGGCCCAGCCGAAGAAGGGTACGTAGATGAGTTCTTTCTTGAACACGAATGCCAGCGGATGCGGCATCAGCGTGGGCATGAGAAATGTCTCGAAAGTCGACTGATGCTTCACCAGCAGGATCGCGCCTGCGAGCTTGTCGGTCGGCAGGTTTTCCATGCCCGTGACGCGGGTCTTGATACCCAGCAGCACGCGCGCGCCGCCAATGGCCCAGCTGAGCCACTGCACGGCCATCCAGTAGAGCGGTATGCCGCGCTTCCAGAGCGAGCTGACGCACATGATGATGCCCCAGGGCACCACGGTGACGAGCATCCACAGGGCGTGGAGAACGGAACGGAAAAACGCCATCAGACAGCCACCTGGAGTGCAGCCTGCGCTTCGCGCGCAAGCAGGAAGTCGACAAAGGCGGCGAGGTTCTCGTGAACCATGGTGTTCGCCGGGTATTCGGGGGGCAGCGGGTCTACGCCGATGCAGGCGGCCCCCATGCCCGTGAGCAAGAGGTGCGGCTCGCACCCCGCGGCGGCACCCGCCTGCAGGTCGCGCAGGCTGTCGCCGGCGGTCGGCACGCCCTGCAGGTCGATGCCGTAGCGGTCGCCGATCTGCAGGAAGAGGCCCGGCTTCGGCTTGCGGCAGTCGCAATCCTCGTCGGGGCTGTGCGGGCAATAGAACACCGCATCGACCTTGCCGCCCACGGCCGCGAGCATCTTGTGCATCTTGGCGTGCATGGCGTTGAGCGACGCCATGTCAAACAGGCCGCGGCCCAGGCCCGACTGGTTGGACGCGACCACCACGTGCCAGCCCGCATGGTTGAGCTTGGCCACGGCTTCGAGCGCACCGGGCAGCGGCGTCCACTCGATGTCGCTCTTGACGAAGTCTTCGCGGTGCACGTTGATCGTGCCGTTGCGGTCGAGGATGACGAGTTTCATGGCGTTGGCAAAAGAGCCCGTGCTTCGCTTCAGACTGCCAGCCGTTCGAGTTGCGCCACGCGGTTCATCGCGGCGTGCAACGACATCAGCAAGCCCAGCCGGTTGAGTCGCAGGTCGGCCTGTTCTGCATTGACCATCACGCCGTCGAAGAAGGCATCGACCGGCTCGCGCAGCGCAGCCAGGGTCTGCAGGGAAGCGGTGTAGTCGCCGGCGTCGAACTGCGCATTGGCGGCAGGCACCACCTTTGCCATGGCCGCATGCAGCGCCTTTTCGGCGGGCTCCTGCAAGAGCAGCTCGCTGACGTGGGCGTCGGCCTCGGGCGCCTTCTTGAGGATGTTGCCGATGCGCTTGTTGGCCGCGGCCAAGGCGGCGGCCGCGGGCAACGCCGCAAAGGCACGCACGGCCGCCAGCAGCTTGGGAACTTCGCCCAGGCGCTGCGGGCGCGGCGCCAGCACGGCGTCGACCTCTTGCGCACTGGCGCCCTGCTCGCGCAGGCTGCCGGCAAGGCGGTCGAGAATGAAGTCTTGCAGCTCGACCGTGGCCTTGCCGCTGTCGAAGCCTTCGATGTCCTTGAACTGCGCGGCGGCGTCATGCAGCAGCGCGTCGAGCCCCAGCGGCAGGTCCTTCTCGATCAGCATGCGGATCACGCCGAGCGCATGGCGGCGCAGCGCGAACGGATCGCGGTCGCCGGTGGGCAGGTTGCCGATGCCGAACATGCCGACCAGCGTCTCGAGCTTGTCGGCCAGCGCGACCACGAGGCCGACGGTGTTGCGCGGCAGTTCGTCGCCGGCAAAGCGCGGCTTGTAATGGTCTTCGATGGCATCGGCCACTTCGGCGGACAGGCCGTCGTGCAGCGCGTAGTAGCGGCCCATGGTGCCTTGCAGCTCCGGAAACTCGCCGACCATGTCGGTCACGAGATCGGCCTTGGCAAGCTGCGCTGCCTGCACCGCGTGCGCGGTGAGCGTGGCATCCGTCGGTTGCCCCGGCTGCCCCAGTTGCGCCGCAATGCCGCGCGCAATGCGCATTACGCGCTGCACGCGCTCGCCCTGCGTGCCCAGCTTGTTGTGATAGACCACCTTGCCAAGCGATTCGACGCGCGAGGCCAGCGATTTCTTGCGGTCCTGGTCGAAGAAGAACTTGGCATCGGCCAGGCGCGGGCGCACCACGCGCTCGTTGCCGCCGACCACCGCGCTCGCGTCGTCGGGGCTGATGTTGCTGACCACCAGGAACTTGTTGGTGAGCTTGTTCGCCGCGTCGAGCAGGGGAAAGTATTTCTGGTTGGCCTTCATCGTAAGGATGAGGCACTCCTGCGGCACTTCGAGAAACTCGCGCTCGAAGCTGCAGACCAGCACGTTGGGCCGCTCGACCAGCGCCGTGACTTCGTCGAGCAGCGCGTCGTCGTGAATGGGCACCGTGCCGCCGCCCACCCGCACGGCCGCGGCCGCAAGCTGGCGCGCAATTTCGGTACGACGGGCCTCGAAGCTCGCAATGACCGCGCCATCGTCCTGCATCTGCAGCGCATAGCTGTTGGCATCGCGCAGCACGACCGGGTCGACTGCCGCTTCGAAGCGGTGGCCGTGCGTTTCGCGGCCCGCATGCAGGCCCAGCGCCTCGACAGGCACCACGGCATCGCCATGCAGCGCCACCAGGCCATGGGCGGGGCGCACAAAGCTCACGCTGCTCCAGCCGGGCAGTTCGCAGCCGCTTTCGAGCTGGTAGCTCATTACCTTGGGAATCGGCAGCTTGGCGATGGATTCAGCCAGCGCCTTCTGCAGCCCTTCGGCGAGCGTTGCGCCCTTGGCGGTGCTTTCATAGAACAGCGCTTCGGCCTTGCCGTCCATTGCTCGCTTCAGGCCGGGCACGGCCGAGGCATCGGCGCCGAGGGCGGCCAGCCGCTTGAGCAGCGCAGGAGTGGGCTGGCCAGAGGCGTCGAGCCCCACGGCCACGGGCATGAGCTTTTGCGACACGGCCTTGTCGGCGGCACGCTCGGCCACGTGGGTGAGGTGCGCAGCCAGCCGGCGCGGCGATGCGTAGGCGGTGAGCACGGAACTCGGCTCGGCAAGCCCCTGGGCCACGAGCTGGTCGCGCAGGCCATTTGCGAAGGCATCGCCGAGTTTCTTCAACGCCTTGGGGGGCAGCTCTTCAACGAAGAGTTCGACCAACAGATTCTTTTGCACGCTCGTCATCGCTCAAGCCGCCTTCTTCGTGATTTGTGCAACCCACTCGCGCGGCGCCATCGGAAAACCGAGCCGCTCACGGCTCTCGTAGTAGCTTTGCGCCACGCTCCGCGCAAGGTTGCGGATGCGGCCGATGTAGGCGGCGCGCTCCGTCACGCTGATGGCGCCGCGCGCGTCGAGCAGGTTGAAGCTGTGCGCGGCCTTGAGCACCTGCTCGTAGGCCGGCAGCGCGAGCTGCTCGGTCATGAGGTGCTTGGCCTGCTTTTCGTGCGCGTTGAAGGCGGTGAACAGGAACTCGGCATCGCTGTGCTCGAAGTTGTAGGTCGATTGCTCGACCTCGTTCTGCTTGTACACGTCGCCGTAGCTCAGGCCTTCGGTCCATGTGAGGTTGTAGACGTTGTCCACGCCCTGCAGGTACATGGCCAGGCGCTCCAGGCCGTAGGTGATTTCGCCGGTAATGGGCTTGCAGTCGATGCCGCCCACCTGCTGGAAATAGGTGAACTGCGTCACTTCCATGCCGTTGAGCCACACCTCCCAACCCAGTCCCCAGGCGCCGAGCGTGGGGTTTTCCCAATCGTCTTCGACAAAGCGGATGTCGTTCTTCTTCAGGTCGAAGCCCAGCGCTTCGAGGCTGCCGAGGTACAGCTCCAGGATGTTGCTGGGCGCCGGCTTGAGAACCACCTGGTACTGGTAGTAGTGCTGCAGGCGGTTGGGGTTCTCGCCGTAGCGGCCGTCCTTGGGGCGGCGGCTGGGCTGCACGTAGGCAGCCTTCCAGGGTTCGGGGCCGAGCGCGCGCAGGAAGGTGGCAGTGTGCGAGGTGCCCGCGCCCACTTCCATGTCGTACGGTTGCAGCAGCGCGCAGCCCTTGTCGGCCCAGTACGACTGCAGTTTGAGAATGATTTGCTGGAAGGTCAACATGAAGCTGGCCGGCGCAGGCCGGACATTTGGACGGTAGCGCGGCAATGCGCCGCGAAAGCGAACGATTTTACGGTCGGAGGGCAACTCTCCCACATCAAGCCGGGATGCCGGCTGCCCGCCCGGCGCGCCGGGCCGTGAGACAAAGGCGGGCCGGTTGCATGCAATCGCCTTTTCGCAGTCTTCCCCAGATCTTTTCCTGGTCTCTTTCGCCCCGCAGTCGGCATTGCGCTCTATTGCGGGGTGCCCCTTTTCCCAGTTTCCACCGACATGCTGCCGCCCCAAATCGGTCCGAATTCGCCTCTGTTCATTGTTCTCAACGCCGGCTCGGGCAACGCGGACACCGCCGAAACCCGCCGGATCATCGAGGAGGGCTGCACCGTGGCCGGCCGCAAGCACCGCATCTTTCTTGTGGATGAGCGCACCACGGTGCAGGCGCTCGCGCGCGAGGCGGTGGAGCGCGCCCGCGCTGTCGGCGGCGTGGTGGTGGCGGCGGGCGGCGACGGCACCATCAATACGGTGGCGCAGGCCACGCTGGGGAGCGGGCTGGCCTTTGGCGTGCTGCCGCAGGGCACTTTCAACTACTTCAGCCGCGCGCACGGCATTCCCGGCGATACGGCAGAGGCCCTGCAGGTGCTGCTGACTGCGCAGCCGCAGCCTGCGCAGGTGGGGCTGGTGAACGACCGCGTGTTCCTGGTCAACGCCAGCATGGGGCTGTACGCCGAGTTGCTGGAAGAGCGCGAAAGCTACAAGGCGCGCTATGGCCGGAGCCGCTGGATCGCTTTTTTTGCGGGGCTCTTGACCGTGATGCGGGGCCACCGGCTCTGGAACCTGCGCATGGCCTGGCGCGGGCAGGAGCGCGACATCAGGACGCCGACGCTTTTTGTGGGCAACAACCCGTTGCAGCTGCTGCAGGTTGGGATCGAGCATGCGGACGCACCCGAAAATGGGCAGCTTGCAGCGGTTGTGCTGAAGCCCACCGGGGTGCTGGCCATGCCCGGTTTGCTGGTGCGCGGCGCGCTGGGCCGCCTTGGGAGCGCCGACGAGGTGCTGAGCTTTCCGTTCGAGTCGATGACGGTGAAGACCGGCCGCCTGCATTCTCCGCGCCGGGTCAAGGTGGCCACCGACGGCGAGATCGCCTGGACCGAGATGCCGCTGCTGTTTCGTGTGTCGCCCGAGCCGCTGTGGCTCGTGCGGCCGGATTCCGCCCCCGAACTGGAGGCTGCCAAGCAATGAGCAACTGCCTGCTTCAGATTTCCGACCCGCATTTCGGCACCGAGCAGCCCGAGGTGATGGAGGCGCTCGAGCAGCTTGCGCAGTCCCTCTCGCCGCGGGTGGTGGTGCTCTCCGGAGACATTACCCAGCGCGCCACGCGGGCGCAGTTTGCAGCGGCCCGCGCGTTCGTCGACAGGCTGGCGGTGCCGGCGGTGGTAGCCATTCCCGGCAACCACGACATTCCGCTTTTTCATTTGCCGGCGCGGCTGTTCTCGCCCTATGAACGGTACGCCGAAGCTTTCGGCACCAATCTCGAGCCGGAGTTCGAATCTCCCGAATGGCTGGTGCTTGCAGTGAACACCACGCGCTGGTACCGGCACGAAGACGGCGAAGTTTCGCCTGCACAGGTCGAGCGGGTCGCGACCCGGCTGGCGGCCGCGTCGCCATCGCAATTGCGCGTGGTGGTGACGCACCAGCCGGTCATGGTCACGCGCCAGGAAGACATGCACAACCGGCTGCATGGCCGCGAAGCGGCGGTCGCGCGCTGGTGCGATGCAGGAGCCGACCTGATCCTGGGCGGCCACATCCACCTGCCGTTCGTGCGCTCGCTGCACGACGCGTACGCCGGTTGCCCGCGCACGACGTGGGCTGTGCAGGCCGGCACGGCCGTGTCGTCGCGCGTGCGGGCGGGCCACCCCAATTCGGTGAACGTGCTGCGCATGGAAAACATTGGCGGCACCCGCGTCTGCCAAGCGGAGCGATGGGACCATTCGGCGGCTCACAAGGCCTTTGTGTGCGGCAAAGTATTGCGGCTTCGGCTTGCCAGCGGCGCGATGCTCCCTTAGGGTGCGCCGCATGCCGATGGAAGCCCCTGCTCTTGTTCTTCTAGCCCGCCATGTCGGCGAGCATGCCCTTGCCTGGTTCGTGTGTGTTTTTGCGGTGTCTGTGCTGGGCACCGGCGCCATCTGCCGATTGCTGCAGCAGCGCCGCGCCAGGGCTTCTTCTGAAAGCGACGAGCCGGATGAGCCGCGCGTAGCGGGCGGCCTGGCGCTGGGCTTCGTGCTGATTCTTGCGGCGGCAAGCCTGGTGGCCTACATCGCGTCGAAGCTGGGAGACGGGCGCTTGCTCGGCCTGGCCGACCAGGCGCTGGCCGATGCCATCGGCGAGCATGCGCCGTGGGCTGCCCTGGTTGTTTTCAGCTGGCTCACCCACCTGGGTGACGCCGAACTGCTGGCGCCGGTGTGCGTGGTGCTGGCCGCTGCGTTGTGGCGCAAGGCGCACCGCGGGCTGGCGCTGGGCTGGGTGATGGCGCTCGGCGGCATCGTGCTGCTGAACCCCGCGCTCAAGCGCATCTTTGCGCGGGCGCGGCCATTGCACGACCATGGGCTGGCACTGGAAACGAGCTTCAGCTTTCCGAGCGGGCACAGCTCGGGCGCCATAGTGAGCTACGGCATGCTGATGTACTTGGCGCTGCGCCTTTTGCCGGCGCGCTGGCATGTGCCGGCGGCCATGGCAGCCGCAGCCGCCATCGTCACCATTGCGTGCAGCCGCGTCTTCCTGCAGGTGCATTTTGCAAGCGACGTGGTGGCCGGCCTGCTCACTGGCCTGGCGTGGCTGCTGGTGTGCGTGAGCAGCCTCGAATACGCGCGGCACCGCAAGCGCCGGGCCGCGCGCTGAGCGGGATCAATATTCCCAGAAGATGCGCTGCAGTTCCTTGGTGTCGCTGGTCTTGGTGAGTGCCACCATTGCCAGGATGCGGGCCTTCTGCGGACGCAGGTCGTGCGCCACCACCCAGTCGTACTTGTCGTCAGGCTGCTCTGCATTGCGGATCACGAAGCCGTCGGGCACGCGCGAGCTGCGAATGATGATGGCGCCGTCGGCGCGCGCCTTCTGCAGGTTGGGAACGATGCGGTTGGCCACCGAGCCGTTGCCCGTGCCGCCATGGATGATCGCCTTCACGCCGCTCTTGGCGAAAGCATCGATGGCAATCGACGAAACACCCTCATAGCCCATCGCAATCTCGACCGGCGGCAGCGTGTTGATGCTGTCGATGTCGAATTCCGAATTCATGGTGTGGCGCTTGACCGGAGCGCGGAACCAGTAGTTCTTGCCCTCGACCACCATGCCCAACGGGCCCCACTGGCTGGAGAACGCACTGGTCTTGATGTTGACGTTCTTGCTCACGTCGCGGCCGCTGTCGATGTTGTCGTTCATCGTTACCAGCACGCCCTTGCCGGCGGCGTCCTTGCTGCCTGCCACGCTGACTGCGTCATACAGGTTGAGCGCACCGTCGGCCGAAAGCGCCGTGCCCGGACGCATCGAGCCGACCACGACGATCGGCTTGCTGGTGTGCACGGTCAGCGTGAGGAAGTAGGCGGTTTCTTCCAGCGTGTCGGTGCCGTGGGTAATGACGATGCCGTCGACGTCGGCCTGCTTGGACAGCGCGGACACGCGCTTGGCGAGCGTCAGCAGGTTGTCGTTGGTAAGGCTCTCGGAAGCCACCTGGAACACCTGTTCGCCGCGCACGTTGGCAATTTTCGAGAGCTCGGGCAGGCCGGCAATGAGTTTGTCGACACCGACCTTGGCAGCCGCATAGGTGGCGCTGTTCACAGCCGAGGCGCCAGCCCCCGCAATGGTGCCGCCGGTGGCCAGGATCACCACATTGGGCATTGCCTGCTGGGCTTGCGCGAGGGCGCTGGCCGCAAGCAGTGCGGCACCGGCCGCAAAGGCCCTGAAACGGGGAGAAAGGTACATGAGAAAACTCCTGTGTCTTGAATGAAATTCTGGAAGCGGCGAGAAGATACATGAACCATGCCCGCATGCCTCGGCCTTCCATGCCGGCATGGCATGCGGCCATGCGCCAAGGATTACCATCGGCTCGCGCCCCGCCGCAAACCCCGCCATCCAATGAACGCCGATCCCGCCGCCCTGCCCCCCACCACAGCCCAGGAAATGCCCGCCCCCGACGGGCCGCTGTCGCGAGCACGCCCGGGGCGCGAGCGCATCATGGCCGCGATTCGCACGGCGGCCGTTACCGAGTTCAGCCTGCATGGGCTGAAGGGCACATCCACCCAGGCCATTGCCGCGCGCGCCGGCCTTACCAAGCCCCAGCTTCACTACTACATTGCCGGCAAGGAAGAGCTCTACGAAGAGCTGCTGATGCAGGTGCTGCATGCATGGAAGGTGGTGTTTTCGTTCGAAGACGCGAGCGACCCGGGCACGGTGCTGGGCGACTACATCCGCAAGAAGCTCGACCACGCATTCGACAACCCCGAGATCTCGCGCATCTTCACGCGCGAGGTGCTCGACGGCGGCCGCAACCTCGACCGCTACTGGCCCAATGCGCGGGCGTGGACGCAAAAGAAGGTCGACGTGATCAACGGCTGGATTGCGCGCGGACAGATGCGCCCGCTCGATGCGCGCCTGCTGCTGATGCACATCTGGGCCATGACCCAGAGCTATGCCGACTACGCCATACAGACGCGGGTGATGCTCGGCCTGCCGCCCGACGCACCCATCGACCGCGAGCCGATTGCGCGCGAACTGGTGGCCTTTGTGCTGGGCGGCTGCGGCATAAAGGCTTGACCGGGCCGCTCGCGAGGCGGGCGCCTATGACGCGCCGGCCTCCCAGGCGCGGCCGGTCGGGTCGGCCAGCGCGATGCGCATCATCTCGATGAACCGGCGCAGCCGCGCCGGCTGGTAGCGCGCATGCGGATAGATCAGGTAGACAGGTAGCGCCGCCACGTGCCACTGCGGCACAAGCTGCACCATGCGGCCCGTTGCGATGTCGTCATTCATGAGCCAGGCCGAACCCATGCAGGCACCAAGCCCCATGCGCGCCGCGCTTTGCAGCGCATAGAGGCTGTCGGTGCTCATGCGCGGCCGGATGGGCACATGTGCAATCTCGCCGGACGGACTGTGGGTGAGCACCACCTCGTTGCGATAGAACGTGCGCAGCGCGATCCATGGCAGTTCGGCCAGCTCCGATGCATGCGTGGGCGGCTTCCGCCCCGCCAGCACCGAGGGCGCGGCGACCACCACGCGCGGCACTTCCGAAAGCTTGATGGCCACGGCCATGGTGTCGGTCACTTCGCCCACCTGGATGGCGCAATCGACGCCTTCGGCGATGAAGTCGGGCCGGCGGTCGTTCAGCAGCCATTCGACGGACACGCGCGGGTATGCGCGCAGGTAGTCGGCCAGGGGCCCGACCAGCAGCAGCTGCCCCAGCGCATGCGGCGCCACCACGCGCAGCGTGCCTTCGGGCTCGTCGCCCACACCCCGGAGGTCGGCCTCGAAGGCGTGCCAGTCGGCGACCAGTTCCCTGGCGCGCTCGTAGCAGCGCTCGCCGTCTTCGGTGAGCTTCATCGCGTGCGTGGAGCGGCGCAAGAGCCGCACCCCCAGCGAGCGCTCCAGTGCTTGCAGCCGGCGGCTTACCGTGGGCTGCGTGGCGCCCATCTGCTGGGCTGCCGCCGAAAGGCTGCCGGCCTCGACGATATGGATGAAGGTCTGCATCAGTTCGATGCGGTCGGCTGCGGGAGAAGAGGTCGACATGACTTGTCTTTATGCGTGATGCGTATAGGCATTGTGCGATCTTCGGGGCTACCAAGTCACGCCTCATAGGCGCACATTTCAACCCTCGCTCAGTATTCAAGGGTTAACGCCATGTCTTCCATTCAACAAACGCATGCAATCGATGCCGCTGCACCGGCTGCACGCGACCTGCCGGCTTCGCTGGTGCTGCTGCTCGCCACGGGCGCCGGGCTCTCCGTGGCGTCGCTCTACTATGCCCAGCCGATGCTGGGCGTATTGGGCGCCGACATAGGCGCCTCCGCACGGTCGGTCGGGTTCATTCCCACGCTTACCCAGCTTGGCTATGCGCTGGGCATCTTGCTGCTGGCGCCGCTGGGCGACCGCTACGACCGGCGGCGCATCGTGCTGGCCAAGGCAGCCGCCCTGTGCGCCGCGCTGCTGGTGGCCGGAGCCGCACCGTCTATCGGCATGCTGCTCGCAGCCAGCCTTGCCATCGGCCTGGCGGCCACGATGGCGCAAGACATCGTGCCCGCCGCGGCAACGCTGGCACCCGAAGCCACGCGCGGCAAGACCGTGGGCACAGTGATGACGGGGCTCCTGCTCGGCATCCTGCTGTCGCGCGTGGTGAGTGGCTTCGTCGCCGAGCACTTTGGCTGGCGCGCGATGTTCATTGCTGCGGCAGCCAGCATTGCGCTCATCGGCGCGGCGGCCTGGCGCGGCCTGCCGCGGTTTCGGCCCACCACGCACCTGGGCTACGGCGCGTTGCTCGGATCACTGGGCACGCTGTGGTCACGCCACGGCGCCTTGCGCCGCGCCGCGTTGGCGCAAGCGCTGCTGGCGGTGGGCTTCAGCGCCTTCTGGTCCACGCTGGCCGTCATGCTGCACGGCGAGCCGTTCCACCTGGGCAGCGCCGCTGCGGGTGCCTTCGGCCTGGCCGGTGCTGCAGGCGCGCTGGCCGCACCGCTTGCCGGACGCCTGGCCGACCGCCGCGGCCCGGAACTGGTAACACGGCTCGGCGCGGGGTTGGTGGTGGTGTCTTTCGCGGCCATGGGATTCGCGCCGCTGCTGCCGCCCCATGCGCAGCTCTGGCTGCTCGCACTCGCGGCAATCGGCTTCGACCTGGGCATGCAGGCGGCGCTGATCGCGCACCAGACCATCGTCTACAGCATCGAGCCCGGTGCACGCAGCCGGCTCAACGCGGTGCTGTTCACCAGCATGTTCATCGGCATGGCGGCCGGCTCGGCACTGGGCGCCCTGGCGCTCGCACAGTGGGGCTGGGCAGGTGTGACCTGGCTGGCAACCGCCACGGCTGCGGCGGGGCTGGGCGTGCGGCTCTGGCGGGGCAAGGCCACGTAGCTCCAGAAGAAAGGCGGGGCGGAGTCCCTCGCCTCCCCACTCCGGTGCA
Source organism: Variovorax sp. 3319 (assembly GCF_031456585.1). Lineage (NCBI taxonomy): Bacteria > Pseudomonadati > Pseudomonadota > Betaproteobacteria > Burkholderiales > Comamonadaceae > Variovorax > Variovorax sp. 3319. Next base: position 186,175 of record NZ_JAVDUZ010000002.1, on the reverse strand, counting down.
TCGGCACTGGCACGCGGCTTGCATAACCTGACCACTTGCTCTGATTAAGCGGTCAAACAACATGCGCGTGCTCGTCGTCTACTGCCACCCGGTCGAAACCAGCTTTCATGCAGCCCTGCACCGGGAGGTGCTGAAGAACCTGCGCGCGGCCGGGCACGAGGTGGACGACTGCGACCTGTACGCCGAGGGCTTCAACCCGGTGCTCTCGCGCGAAGAGCGGCTGGGCTACCACGAGGTACCGGCCAACCAGTTGCCGCTCAAGCCTTATGTCGAGCGGCTGCAGTGGGCCGAAGGCATCGTTTTCTGCTTTCCGACGTGGTGCTTCGGCCTGCCCGCAATGCTGAAGGGCTACTTCGACCGGCTCTTCATGCCCGGCGTGGCCTTCGACATCAGCGACCCGGCCAACGTGAAGCCGATGCTCACGCACATCAAGCGCATCAGCGCCGTCGTCACCTATGGCCGCCCGCGCTGGATGGCCTGGTACATGGGCGATCCGCCCCGCAAGATCGTCACGCGGTACATGCTGAGGCTGACCGGCCGACGCGCCAAGGTGGACTACCACGCCCACTATCACATGAACGTGGCGACCGAGCCCCAGCTCAAGCGCTTCATGGCGCGGGTGGGCACCGCAATGGCGCGCTTCGCATGAAAACCCCCGCTTTTCTGGACAACGCGCGCCTGCCGCGCTGGCTGCTGCCCGCCGATTGGCCGCAGCAGCGCAGCGGTGCGCCAGGGCTGGCGCGCATTGCAATCGATGCCGGGCGCGTCCGATCGGTGCAGCCCGCGTCCCATGACAGTGCGCCCCGCCTTGGAGGCTGGGACCTGGCCGGTGCCCCGGTGCTGCCCGGCTTTGTCGATGCGCACACGCACCTCGACAAGGCTTTCACGCTGCCGCGCATGAAAGACGTGCAGCCCGGCCTGCTCGGCGCCATCGACGCGATGCTGAGCGACCGCGTGCATTGGAGCGCCGGCGACGTGCGCGAACGCGCCTCGCGCGGCCTGCAATGGGCCTGGGAGTGCGGTACCACGCATGTGCGCACGCACGTCGACTGGTGGGAACCCGATGCAGTGCCGATCGCCTGGCCGGTGATGGCCGAACTGGCGCAGGAATGGGCAGGCAAGGTGCGGCTGGAGCAGGTCAGCCTCATCAAGCTGCCGCTGTTCGAAGATGCCGAGCAGGCCATGCGCCTTGCAAGGCAGGTCAAGGCCACCGGGCCGCAGGCGCTGCTGGGCGGCTTCGTGCATTCCACCAACTGGAGCGAGAAGGCGCTGCGCAACCTGCTTGTGTCTGCGCAGGCCTGCGACCTGGACGTCGACCTGCACGTCGATGAGGAACTGAACGCCGCAGCAGTGGGCTTGCAGACCACTGCTCGCATCCTGCGCGAGATCGGCTTCGAGGGCCGAGTGGTCTGCGGCCACATCTGCGCACTGGCCGCCCAGCCCGAGGCCCAGGCATTTGCCACGCTCGACGCCGTGGCGCGCTCGCCGATCACGGTGGTGTCGCTGCCCGCCACCAACCTGCTGCTGCAAGACGCCGTCACGGGCCGCACGCCGCGCATGCGCGGCATCACGCTGGTGAAGGAAGCGCGCGAGCGCGGCATTCCGCTGCTATTTGCAAGCGACAACGTGCAAGACCCGTTCTGCCGGCTCGGCAGCTTCGACCCCGTCGAGGCACTGGGCACCGCCGCGCTGGTGGCGCAGCTGGACGAACCCTTCGACAACTGGTCGCAGGCGCTGTGCCGCAGCGACTGGCTGCAGCGCGCGCCCGCCGCGGCGACGCCGACGCTGGTCGGCGCCAAGGCCGACCTGGTGCTGTTCACACAAGCCGACCCGCCCGGCTGGCCTTCCCGCAGCGCAACACGCGTGGTGCTGCGCGAAGGCAGCACCACCCATGGCGACCCCGCGCCTTTTTATTCCCGCTGATTCCCGCTAAAGAACAAGGACCTCCCATGCTCCACGGCTACATACCGCCCCATCGTTTTCTGCCCTACCTGAGCTGGACTGAAATTGCCGCCCTGCCCGACCGCGAGAACACGGTCATCGTGCTGCCCTGCGGCGCCATCGAGCAGCATGGCCCGCACCTGCCCTGCTCGGTCGACAGCGTGATCGCTTCGGGCGTGATGGGCAAGGCGCTCGAAAAGCTGCCGGCGGAAGTGCGCGCCTTCGCATTGCCGACCATCACCTATGGCAAGTCGGAAGAGCACCTGCACTTTCCGGGCACCATGACGCTGACCGGCACCACACTTTTGTCGACGGTGACGGAGATCGGCGAGTCGGTCTACCGCGCGGGCTTTCGCAAGCTGCTGTTCGCCAACGGCCACGGCGGCCAGCCGCAGGTGCTGGAGATGGCCGCACGTGAGCTGCGCCTTCGGCATGGCGACTTTGTTGTGGTGCCTCATGGCGTGTCGCGCCTGCCGAACGCATCGAGCAAGCAGATCAGCGAACAGGAAAAGCGCCTCTCGATGCATGCCGGCCATTCGGAGACGGCGCTGATGCTTGCGCTGGCGCCGGACACGGTGCACATGGAGCGCGCCGCCGCCAATTTTCCGCCGCCGTTCCCGATCAAGCTGCTGTCTGCCGATGGCCGGCCGGCCTGCGCATGGACTGCACGCGACTTTGGCCCCAGCGGCGTGATCGGCGACCCGACCAGCGCTACGCGCGAACAGGGCATGGAGATTCTGGACACGCTGTCCGACAGCTGGGTGCAGGCGCTGACCGAACTGCATGCCCTGCGCTGGGTTGTCCGCGAAGAGGCAACTTGGGAACGCGGCCACCAGCAGGGCTTCATCCAGCAGTCGTTCGAGCCCGCCTGAGGCGCGCTACTTGCATCGTTCCACCGGCTTCCTTCTTCTTCAACCGTTCTTCCACCAGCCTCGAGAGGTTCCCACCATGCGTTCCTTCGCTCTTTCCATGGCCGGCGCCGCCGCGCTCGCACTGCTCGCCGCCGCCGCACCGGCCCGCGCGCAAGACAAGTTCACCTACATGACCAACTGGTATGCGCAAGCCGAGCACGGCGGCTTCTACCAGGCGGTGGCACAGGGCATCTACAAGAAACACGGGCTCGACGTGACCATCAAGATGGGTGGCCCCCAGGTCAACATCACGCAGATGATGGCCGCCGGCCAGGCCGACTGCATCATGGGTTCGAGCGACATCCAGATGATGCAGGTGCGCGAAGGCGGCGTGCCGGTGGTCAACGTGGCGGCCTTCTTCCAGAAAGACCCGCAGGTGCTGATTGCGCATGACGACGTCAAGAAGTTCGAAGACCTGAAAGGCAAGACGCTGCTGATCGGCGCGCAGGCCAACCGCGGCTATTGGCCGTGGCTCAAGGCCAAGTTCGGCCTTACCGATGAACAGACGCGGCCCTACACCTTCAACATCCAGCCCTTTGTGGCCGACAAGAACGCTGCGCAGCAGGGCTATCTGACCTCGGAGCCCTACGCCATTCAGAAAGCCGGCGTGAAGAGCACCGTGCTGATGTTCAGCGACCACGGCTTTCCCGCGTACGCCACCACCGTGTCGTGCATGGAAAAGACCGTGAAGGACCGCAGCAAGCAGGTGGAGGCCTTCGTGAAGGCTTCGGCCGAAGGCTGGAAGAGCTATCTCGCCGACCCGGCGCCCGCCAATGCGCTGATCAAGAAGGACAACCCCAACATGACCGACGACCAGCTGGCCTACAGCGTTGCCAAGCTCAAGGAGATGGGCATGGTCACCGGCGGCGACGCAGCCAAGCTCGGCATCGGCGTGATCACCGACGCACGCTCCAAGGCGAGCTACGACTTTCTCGTGAGTGCCAAGCTGCTCGACCCGGCCAAGGTGGAACTTGCAAAGACGTACACCACCGACTTCGTGAAGGACGCCAAGGTACTGCCTTGATTCTTGCGCCATGAACCGCATCGAACCCCACACCCTTGCGCCGCCCGCGGTGCCCGCCGTGCCCGCGGTGGAAGTGCTCTCGGCCGAGAAGACTTACCCCAACGGCACGCAGGCGCTGCTGCCGGTGGACCTGTCCATCGCCGAAGGCGAGTTCGTCACGCTGCTGGGGCCCTCGGGTTGCGGCAAGAGCACGCTGCTGAAGATGGTGGCGGGCATGCTCGAGCCGAGCGACGGACGCTTGCTCGTGTGGCGCAAGCCCGTGGCTGAGATCCACAGCTGCCCGCACAAGCTGTCCTTTGTGTTCCAGTCGGCCACCTTGATGCCGTGGGCGAGCGTGCGCACCAACGTGCGGCTGCCGCTCGACCTGGCCGGCGTGCCGCGCAAGGAGGCCGATGCGCGCGTGATGGAATCGCTTGCGCTGGTGGGGCTCGAAAAGTTTGCCGATGCGCTGCCGCGCGCGCTCTCGGGCGGCATGCAGATGCGCGTGTCGATTGCGCGCGGCCTCGTGACGCAGCCCGACCTGCTGCTGATGGACGAGCCATTCGGCGCACTGGACGAGATCACGCGCCACAAGCTCGATGCCGACCTGCTCGACCTGTGGCGCAAGAAGAAGCTGACGGTGATCTTCGTGACGCATTCGATCCACGAGGCGGTGTTTCTGTCGACCCGCGTCGTAATGATGGCCGCGCGGCCGGGCCGGGTGGTGGAGCAGTTCCACATCGACGAGCCCTATCCGCGCACGCCCGATTTCATGGTGACGCCGGAATTCGCGCGCCACGCCAAGCGCCTGCAAGACAGCCTGCTGCGCGCGAGCCAGGGCGACGAGGAGCATGCGCAATGAAAAAGAGCACGCCCCTTCTGAGCCAGCCGCGTGTGCAGCGCGTGCTCTACCCGGTGCTGATCGGCGTGGTGCTGCTGGCGCTGTGGCAATGGATGGTGGTGGCAATGGAGCTGCCGCCGTACCTGGTGCCCTCGCCCATCCTGATGGTGCAAACGCTCGTCACCGACTGGGCGCCGCTCGGCAACGCGCTGCTCGTTACGCTGAAGATCACGCTGCTGTCGTTCGCGCTGGCCACGGTGGCGGGTGTGCTGATCTCATTTCTCTTTGTGCAGAGCAAGCGCATCGAGACCGCGCTCTTTCCGTATGCGGTGCTGCTGCAGGTAACGCCCATCGTGGCGGTGGCACCGCTCATCATCATCTGGGTGAAGAACCCGGTGGCGGCGATGACGGTGTGCGCGGCGCTTGTGGCGCTGTTTCCCATCATCAGCAACACCACGCTCGGCCTGCGCAGCATCGACCCCGACCTGCAGAGCTACTTCAAGCTCAACCGCGCCACGCGCTGGCAACAGCTCGTGCGGCTGCGCATTCCGAGCGCGCTGCCTTATTTTTTCGGCGGGCTGCGCATCTCCAGCGGTCTTGCGCTCATCGGTGCGGTGGTGGCCGAGTTCGTCGCCGGCACAGGAGGCTCCGGTGCGGGGCTGGCGTATCAAATTCTGCAGGCCGGCTTCCAGCTGAACATTCCGCGCATGTTCGCGGCCCTGCTGCTCATTTCGCTCACGGGTGTCGCGCTATTCGTGCTGATGGCCTGGCTTACCAAGCTGGCGTTGGGCTCGTGGCACGCGAGCGAACTTTCCCAGGATTGAGACCTTGATCATGAACGCTTCCATTTCCGCCATCGAACAGTTGCTGCTCGAGCTCCCCGGGCTCGACTGGATCACCGATGAAAGCCGTGTGGCGCGGCTTTCGCAAGACTTCTCGTGGTTCAGCCCGGTGCTGAACCGCCAGTTGAAGGACAAGCGCGCCGACGTGGTCGTGCGCCCGCGCACCGAGGACGAAATCCGGGCGGTGGTCGGCGCCTGCGCTCGGCGCAATGTGCCGATCACCCTTCGCGGCAGCGGCACCGGCAACTACGGCCAGACCACGCCGCTGGCGGGCGGCGTGGTGCTCGACATGACCGGCTACAACGCCCTGCTGTGGGTAAAGCCCGGCGTGGCGCGCGCGCAGGCCGGCATTCGCCTGGGCGAGCTCGAAAAGCAGACCAAGCCTTCAGGCCAGGAGATGCGCTGCCTGCCCTCCACCTACCGCAGCGCCACGCTCGGCGGGCTGTTCGGCGGCGGCTTCGGCGGCGTGGGCTCCATCAACTATGGGCCGCTTGGCGCACCAGGCAACGTGCTCGGCATTCGTGCAATGACCATCGAGGCCGAGCCGCAGATGGTTGAACTGCGCGGCGCCGAGGCCATGCGCATGCACCATCTCTGGGGCACCAACGGATTGGTGCTTGAACTGGAGGTGGCACTCGCACCCGCACACCCCTGGCTCGAAACGCTTGTGACCTTCGACAAGTTCGAAGACGCTCTGCACTTTGCCGACAAGCTCGCCAACGCGCCCGGCATCGTGAAACGGGAAATCGCTTTTTTTGCCGCACCCATTTCCGACCACCTTGCGCAGCTTGCGGCGCACCTTCCCAAAGGCTGCCACACAGTGCTGTCGCTCGTGGCCGAGTACTGCGAGCCGGCAATGCTGCAGTTTGCCGAAGCGCACGGCGGCACAGTGAGCTACCGCAAGACGGCGGCCGAAGTTCAGAAGAGCAACCGCACATTGATGGAGTTCACCTGGAACCACACGACGCTGCATGCGCTGAAGGTCGATCCGACGCTGACCTATCTGCAGAGCGGCTTTGTGCCCGGACGGCACGTCGAGCAGATCATCGAGATGGAAAAGCTGCTCGGCGGCGAAGTAATGATGCACATCGAGTTCATCCGCAATGTGGCGGGGCTCATGACGTGCAGCGGGCTTCAGCTGGTGCGCTTCAGCACCGAAGAAAGGCTCTCGGAAATCATCGATATTTACCGTGCCCACAACGTGCACATCAACAATCCGCACGTGAACATCGTGGAAGACGGCAAGGCGGGCGGTACGCTGCCGCCAGAGGTCATCGAGGTGAAGAAGCGCTTCGACCCGATGGGGCTGCTGAACCCCGGCAAGTTGCGCGACTGGCCTGTGAAGACCGCGGCCTGAGAACGATCGTTCCTGCTCAGCCCTGGCGGCGGCGCAGCGCGAAGGCAATGGCAACGATACCCAGCGCCAAGATCCACAGCGGCCAGAGCCCGAACGGTGCAACCCAGCGCGCATACGGCGTGAGCCCCTTGCGGCCTTCGACCGAGGCCTCGAGCACGCCGCGCGTAAGGCGCGGCAGCTGGTGTGTGACGCGGCCGCCAGCATCGATCACCACGGTGGCGCCGGTGTTGGTGGCCCGCACCATCGGCCGCGCGAATTCGAGCGAGCGCATGCGCGAAATGGCCAGGTGCTGGTCGATGGCTACGGAGTCGCCGAACCAGGCGATGTTGCTCACGTTGAGCAGCACGGTCGGCGCCGTGGCCTCGTTCTTGAAGTTGGCTCCGATCTCGTCGCCGAACAAGTCTTCGTAGCAGATGTTCGGCGCGATGCGCTGCCCCTGCCAGACGAAAGGCGCTTGCGCCAGGCCTCCACGGGCGAAGTCGCCGAGCGGAATATTCATCATGCGGATGAACCAGCGAAAACCCGGCGGAATGAATTCGCCGAACGGAACGAGGTGGTGCTTGCTGTAGCTATAGGGCTGCGCGGCGCCGGGTTGGAAGCCGAGCACCGCGTTGCTGTAGGTGCCTTGGCCGCCCATCGGAAGACCGACGATCGCCGCCTGCGCGCCTTGGCTGTAGCGGGCCTGGATGGCCTCCAGATAGCCGCCGGGCAATTGCTGCGGCAGCAGCGGCAACGCCGTTTCGGGCGTGACTACCAGCGAAGCCTTGGCATCGCGCAGCTGTTCGCCGTACCAGCGCAGTGCCAGGTCGATGCCACCGCCAGGAATGAATTTTTCGTCTTGCGGGATATTGCCTTGAAGCAATGCCATCTGCAGGTTGCCGCTCGAGCCCTTGTCGCCTTGCACATTGGCAGGCAGCGGCTCAATGAGGTGCGGCAGAGCGAATGCGGCGGCAAAAAGAACCAGCGATTGCACCAGCGCCACTGTGCGCGCAGGCCGTGTGAGCGCGACCAGTGCCGCCGCGATGGCCGCGACAGCGCCAATGCCGTAGACACCCATCCATGGGGCCCAGGCCGCCAGCGGACCTTCGACATGCGCGTAGCCGCCGGCACCCCAGGGGAAGCCGGTGAACCAGCTGCCGCGCACCAGTTCGGCCAGTGTCCACAGTGCGGCGAAGAGCAAGGCACCGGCCACGGGTCCGCGCGGCCCGCGAACGACGAACCAGGCACAAGCCACTGCGTAGTAAAGGCCGAGCGCCGCCGCAAGCGCGAGCACCGCAATGGCCGCCAGCGGCGCCGGAAGCCCGCCGTAGGTGTGCATCGAGATGAAGAGCCACCAGAAGCTGCCGGTGAGCCAGGCCGTTGAGAAGAGCCAACCATGCAGGCCGGCACGACGCCAGCCGGCGCCTTCTGAACGCAGCCGGTCCAGCAGGCCGACGAGCACCGCTATCGAGGCCAGCTGCAGCCACCATAGCGGCTGGCCGTTCGTAGGCCAGGCTATGGATGCAGCCTGTGCGAGCCCCGCAAAAACGAAGCCGAGAAGGCGCAGCAGGCCGACGGCAGAAAGAATGCGCGAGGTGCGGAGCGTCGCCGCTGCAGGCAGCGGCATCAGTCGGCCGCGTCGCTGCCGCGGGCCGGGGACACCTTGAACCAGCGTACCGCGCCGCCCTTGGTGTGCAGCACCACGAAGTCGAAGCCGCCGATGGCGTGATGCTCGCCGCGCTTGGGCACATGGCCCATTTCATGCGCGATGAGGCCGCCGATGGTGTCGAAGTCTTCGCTCAGCTGTTCTTCGTCGAAGACGATGCCGAAAGCCTCGGCAACGCGCTCGATCGGCGTGTCGCCCGAGACGCGGTAGGTGTGGTCGGCCAGGCCGAAGATGTCGCCCTCGTCTTCGGCAATGTCGAATTCGTCTTCGATCTCGCCGACGATCTGCTCGAGCACGTCTTCGATGGTAATGAGGCCGGCCACGCGGCCGAACTCGTCGATGACGATGGCCAGGTGATTGCGGTTGCCGCGAAATTCGCGCAGCAGGTCGTTCAGGCCCTTGCTCTCGGGCACGAAGGTGGCCGGACGCAGCAGGGCGCGAATGTTGAGCCCCGGCGCGCGCTGCAGCTTGAGCAGGTCTTTCGCGAGCAGGATGCCGATGATGTTTTCTTTTTCGCCCTCGTACACCGGAAAGCGCGAGTGCGCGGTGTCGATGACCAGGTGCAGCAGCGCGTCGAAGGGCGCGTCGATGTTCACCAGGTCCATGCGCGGGGCGGCGACCATCACGTCGCCGGCCGTCATGTCGGCCATGCGCAGCACGCCTTCGAGCATCACGCGCGACTCTGCGCCGATCACCTCGTTGTCCTCGGCGTCGGCCAAGGTTTCGATCAGCTCGTCGCGCGAGTCGGGACCGGGATGGATGAATTCGGCCAGCTTCTGGAGAAAGCCACGCTTGTCTTCCCGTTCAACGGGTGCGCGTTCAGGGTGAGGTTCGGCCACTTCGGGAGGCGTAGTTGAAGAGATACAAGGATACCGGATTGCGTGTGACAGGCTCTACCCCTGGCACTCCAGCCATCTCGCAATTCCGCTACAGGACGAAACAAGAGCGTAGCTTGCCAGCGGCAATGCCCCGTTTCAGGCCTGTTGGCCCGCTACCGGGCCGCTATTGCGCCGACTTGCCGCGGGCGTCGCGAATGCCGCTGCGCACTTCCTGCAGGCTAGCGAGAAAAGCCCAGAACTGCTTCGCGCGGGTCTTGAGGTGGTAGTCGACCGCAGCATATTGCTCGAGCGCGATTTCGCTCATGCGGCTGTCGAAGGTGGCGCTCGGCAGCTGCAGATGCGCCTCCGACTCCGAGCCGCTGCGCACCACGGTCGCGCCGGCGTTGCGGGCGATCTTGAGCATTGCGGCGTTTTCGCTCAGCGCATGAATGAAGAGCATGCCGACGCCCTCATTGCGCGCCACCACCACGGCCCGCTCGAACAGCCGGGCGCCGTAGCCGCGGCCGCGCGCATGCGCCGCCACCGAAACACCGAACTCTGCGCAGTCGCTGTGCTGGTCGTCCGGTGCGAAGGCCAAGTGAGCCATCGCGATCAGGTCGAGACGGCGGTTGTAGATACCGAAGAGCTCGTCGCGGTCGAAGTCGAGGCCGTCGACATAGCGCTGCACCTGCTCATCGGACGCGGCATAGCCGAAACGCAGGTAGCGGTCGTGAGGGCTCAAAGCCAGCAGGTGGCGCGCGATGCGGTCGCGTTCGCGCGGGCCGATGGATCGGATCGGCACCATGACGGGTTGAGGCGCGAAGGCCGCGCGCGGTTGCGCCTCAACCATCGGAGCCTTCAGGAAAGAACCGAGGCCGAGAGACGCTTTGAGAAGGGTCTTGGCGGTGAGCATGGTCCAAATATAAGGGTTTTCCCTTAATCAACAAGTCCGAATGGGTACTTCCGGTTGTCATTTGTGAACCAATGCCAAAAGGGTGTTTTATTCGAGCAACTGATCGTTGCTAAACCGGCACAGCCGTTGTGGCCTTGACACGGTCGAGCACAAAGCTGGTCTTGCAGTCTTCGACGCTGGGGTGCTTGAGCAGGGTGTCCATGATGAAACGGCTGTAGTGGCCCATGTCGGCGACCACGACGCGCAAGAGGTAGTCCATTTCACCGGTGAGCGCTGCGCATTCCACCACCTCGGGCCAAGTCTGCACGCTGGCCCGGAACAGGTCCATAGGGTTGCGCTTGTGGCTTTCGGTGTGTTTTTCCAGGCGAACGTTCAAGTATGCGGTGAGTCCCAGGCCGATGACTTCCGGGCGAACGAGCGCAACGTAGCGATCGATGACGCCGCTTTCTTCCAGCCGCTTGACGCGCCTGAGCACCGCGCTGGGAGATAGGCTGACCTGCTCGGCGATCTGGTCGTAGGTAGCACGGCCATCTGCTTGCAGCGTGCGCAATATGAGTCGATCGATCTTGTCGAGTGCTTCCATATTGCTATTTTTGCAGTTTTTGTGCGTCAGCACCACGGATGGCGCCCAATAACGCTGAAAACATGAGCGACATCCGTCCTACATTGCAGCAAAGGGCGCTTCGGTGCGCTTTTTCGCAATATTTCTGTTTCTTTATCCATTCGAACCCACCTCCGGAGACCCCTTTATGAGCCATATCGACGCCCCCGCCTTCACGCCTTGGGAGAACCCGATGGGGACCGACGGCTTCGAGTTCATCGAATACGCGGCGCCGGATCCGGTTGCCATGGGCCAGGTGTTCGAGCGCATGGGCTTCACGGCGGTGGCCAAGCACCGCCACAAGAACGTGCTGCTGTATCGCCAGGGCACGATCAATTTCATCGTGAATGCCGAGCCCGACTCGTTCGCGCAGCGCTTTGCGCGCGAGCACGGCCCGAGCGTCTGCGCCATTGCGTTTCGGGTGCAAGACGCCAAGCAGGCCTACGAGCGCGCCATCTCGCTCGGCGCCTGGGGTTTTGCAGACAAGGCGGGGCCTGGCGAATTGAATATTCCCGCCATCAAGGGCATCGGCGACAGCCTGATCTACCTGGTCGACCGCTGGCCCGGCAAGAACGGTGCGAAGTCGGGCGACATCGGCAACATCGGTTTTTACGACGTCGACTTCGAGCCGCTCCCGGGCGTGGCCTCGCAAGACGCGCTGGCGCCCAAAGGCAACGGCCTTACCTACATCGACCACCTCACGCACAACGTGTACCGGGGCCGGATGAACGTGTGGGCAGGCTTCTACGAAAAGCTCTTCAACTTCCGCGAGATCAAGTACTTCGACATCGAAGGCCAGGTGACAGGCGTGAAGAGCAAGGCCATGACCAGCCCGTGCGGCAAGATCCGCATTCCGATCAATGAAGAAGGCAAGGAGCAGGCGGGCCAGATCCAGGAGTACCTGGACATGTACCGCGGCGAAGGCATCCAGCACATCGCAATGGGCTCGGACAACCTGTACAAAACGGTCGATGCGCTGCGCGCCAAGGGCGTGACGCTGCTCGACACCATCGACACGTATTACGAGCTGGTCGACAAGCGAATTCCCGGACACGGCGAAAGCGTGGCCGAACTGCAGAAGCGCAAGATCCTGATCGACGGCAAGAAGGATGCGCTGCTGCTGCAGATCTTCAGCGAAAACCAGCTCGGCCCGATCTTCTTCGAGTTCATCCAGCGCAAGGGCGACGACGGCTTTGGCAACGGCAATTTCAAGGCGCTGTTCGAGAGCATCGAGCTCGACCAGATGCGTCGTGGCGTGCTGGCGGCCCCAAAATAAGCGCCTCTTTCATTGCACAGGAGCCTTCATGCGCAGCACGTTCTCAATCGGCCTGACCCTTGTCGCGGCGGCCGCCGTTCTTTCCGGTTGCGCCGTGGCCCCTGCCGTGCCCACGGCAGGTTCGCATCTGGATGCGGTGCAGAAGGCTGCCGTGCTGCGCATCTGCACGCCGGGCGACTACAAGCCGTTCAGCTTCCAGAAGGCGGACGGATCGTTCGAGGGCATCGACGTCGACCTGATGGCGAGTTTCAGCTCCAGCTTGGGCGCCAAGCCGGAGTGGGTCAAGACCACGTGGGCAAACCTGCTGCCTGACCTTGCGGCGGGCAAATGCGACATTGCTGTCGGCGGTGTCTCGGTAACCACCGACCGGCAGAAGCGCGCTTTCTTCAGCGCGCCGTACATGGTGAACGGCAAGGCGCCCATTGCGCGCTGTGCCGACGTTGCCAAGTACCAGAGCGTGGCGGATATCGACAAGCCTTCGACCCGGGTCATCTTCAATCCGGGTGGCAGCAACGAGCGTTTTGCACGAGCCAACTTCAAGCAGGCCAAGCTCACGCTGCACGGCGAGAACGTGACGATCTTCGACGAGATCCTGACCAACCGCGCCGATGTGTTCGTGACCGAGTCCGCTGAAGCCATCACACAGCAGAAGCTCAAGCCCGGACTCTGCGCCATCAACCCCGAGAAGCCGTTGCAGTACGGCGAAATGGCCTGGATGCTGCCGCGCGACGACGTGGCTTTCAAGGCCTATGTCGACCAATGGCTGCACCTGCAGCAAGCCGGCGGCGATTTCCAGCGCGTGATGAATCGCTGGCTCAAATAACCCGAGAGTAATCTTCCATGGACACCCCCGCCCCTGCCACTGCCGCCGTCAAACCCGCTGTGTACGGCGCGTCGGATCGCCCGCCTCGAGGCGACTACTCGCGTGGTGGCGCGGTGCATGCCGACTACACCTGCCCGCAGGACTGGGCGAGCTATACGCCGGCCGACCACGACACCTACAGGCGGCTCTATGAGCGGCAGGCCGCGCAACTGCCCGGCCTTGCCTGCGATGCGTTCATCAATGCGTTGCCATCGCTCGGCGTGAAGGACCGCATTCCGCGCTTTGAAGAAATCAACGAGCGGCTGCATCGGGCTACCGGCTGGGAGATCGTCGCTGTGCCGGGGCTGATTCCCGAGTTGCCGTTCTTCACCTTGCTTGCGAATCGCAAGTTTCCAGTGACCGACTGGATCCGCAAGCCGGAGGAGTTCAACTACATCGTCGAGCCCGACGTGTTCCACGACCTGTTCGGCCACGTGCCGATGCTCTTCGACCCGACCTTCGCAGACTACGTGCAGCGTTATGGCGAGGGCGGCATCAAGGCGCACGAACTGGGTGCCGGCGAGAAGCTCGCGCGGCTGTATTGGTACACGGTGGAGTTCGGACTCATCCGCCAGCCGGATGGCCTGCGTGCATACGGTGCGGGCATCCTGAGTTCGGTGGGCGAGCTGCAGCACGCGGTGCGCAGCGGCGAGCCGCACCGGCTGCCGCTCGACCTGCTGCGCACCATGCGCACGCGCTACAAGATCGACACGTACCAAGCGAACTATTTCGTGATCGAGAGCTTTGCGCAGCTGTTCGAGCTGACGGCGCCTGATTTCACGCCCCTCTACCGGGCATTGGAAGTCGAGCCCGATATCCCGGCTGGAGTGCTGCTTCCCGGCGAGTCCGGCAAGGCCTGAAAACAAGCCGTTCGCGCGAGGGCGCAGCCCCTTGCCCGGAGACGGATGGCACCGGGCAGCTATCGCACGCGCGACAGTGGTTGCCATCGTCCTAGGAGAAGCCCGCTAGTGGCCGGACGCACCTGACTCCCACAATTCGCGCAAAGGAGCTTGCATGCAAACATCCGCGCGACAAAACTATCCGGCCGACGTCCCTCAGGAGATCAATCCCGAGCAATACCGGTCTCTGACCCACATGTTCGACGAGGCTTTCAGCCGCTACGCCGAGCGGCCGTTCTCGGTTTGCATGGAGCGCTGGATGTCGTACGGAGAGCTTGACACGCTCTCGAAGGCGCTGGGTGCCTGGCTTCAATCGCTCGGCCTCGAACCCGGCGCGCGAGTGGCCATCATGCTGCCCAACGTCCCTCAGTTTGCCGTGACGATGTGCGCCGTGCTGCGTGCAGGCTATACCTGCGTGAATGTCAATCCGCTCTACACGGCGCGTGAACTCGAGCATCAGCTCAAGGACTCCGGCGCCACGGCCATCGTCATTCTCGAGAACTTTGCTTCGACGCTGGAACAAGTGATCGAGCGCACACCCGTCAAGCATGTGGTCGTCACTTCGATGGGCGATCTGCTGGGCGGTTTGTATGGCGCCTGGATCACTGTGGCGGTTCGTCACCTGGCGAAGATGGTCCCGCCTTACAAGCTGCCGCTGACCGATGGCCGCACGGTTACGGAATTTTCAAAGGCCATTGCCGATGGGCGCGGTCGACCGCTGGGCCCGGATCAAAGTACGCTCGATTCGATCGCCTTCTTGCAGTACACAGGCGGCACGACTGGCTTGTCAAAGGGCGCGGTGCTGACCCATCGCAATATTGTTGCAGCAACCCTGCAGGCTGAGGCGTGGTTCACGCCGGCCCTTTCACGCGCGGGCGACTTGTCGAAGGTCAACAGCATTGCGGCATTGCCGCTGTATCACATTTTCGCGCTCACGCTGTGCCTCTTGGTCATCCGCCAGGGCTCGCACATGACGCTGATTCCGAATCCGCGGGACTTTGACAAATTTGTTGCGGTGCTCAAGAAGCGTCCGTTCCACATGCTGCCGGCAGTGAACACGCTGTTCAATGCGCTGCTGATGCACCCACAGTTCAAGTCGATCGATTTTTCGACGCTGTTCGTCTCGCAAGCAGGCGGCATGGCCGCATCGGAAGGTACGGCACAGCGATGGTTCGAGGCGACCGGATGTCCGATGATCGAAGGCTGGGGCATGAGCGAAACCTGTGCAATCGGTACGAACAACCCAGTGTCGAATACAAAGTTCACCGGCACGATCGGCTTGCCGCTGCCGAGCATCGAGATTGCAATAAAGGACGACGAAGGGAATTCCCTGCCCGTTGGAACCGCGGGCGAGCTTTGCATCAAGGGCCCCAATGTGATGACGGGCTATTACAACCAGCCCGTGGAAACCGCGGCCGCCTTCACCCCTGACGGGTTCATGCGCACCGGCGATATTGCGCTCATGCAAGAAGACGGCTACAGCCGCATCGTCGATCGCAAGAAGGACATGATCCTGGTCAGCGGCTTCAACGTTTTCCCGAACGAGCTCGAGAATGTGATTTCGCTGTGCCCGGGTGTTGTCGAATGCGCCGCAGTCGGCGTACCGGATGAGAAGCAAGGTGAGGCGATCAAGGTGTTCGTCGTGCGCAGGGATCCGACGCTGACGGAAGATACCGTGCTTCAGTACTGCAATAGCCAGCTCACTGGCTACAAGCGGCCCAAGCACATCGAGTTTCGTGAATCGCTACCGAAAACGAACGTCGGAAAGATTCTGCGCCGCGAACTCAGAACCAGCGCAGGCGCCTGAATGCGCGAAGGCCCCGCGGCCGGTCTTCCGGCGAATCTCGTGGTCTTCGAGCGCGGCTGGCTCTCTTCTAACAACATCCTGTTCGTTGGCGCGGAAGAGACTGCGCTGGTCGACACTGGCTATGTCACGCACGCCGACCAGACCCTGGCGCTTGTTGAATCGGTTCTTGGGGCGCGGCCGCTCGACCGGTTGCTGAACACGCATCTGCACAGCGACCATTGCGGTGGCAACGCTGCGTTGCAACACCGCTACCCGGCCGTCCGGACGAGTATTCCCCCCGGCGAGGCGGCCTTGGTTGAGCGCTGGGACGAAAGCGGGTTGAGCTTTCTTGCGACGGGCCAGACGTGCCCGCGGTTCGGATTCACCGGGCTGCTGCAGCCTGGAACTGAGTGCTTCCTGGGTGACAAGCCTTGGCAGGTACACGGGGCACCAGGCCACGACCCTCATTCGGTCATCCTGTTCGAGCCCATCTCGCGAACACTGATTTCGGCGGATGCCCTTTGGGAAAACGGTTTTGGTATTGCCTTCCCCGAGTTGACCGGAGAGCCCTCCTTCGGAGATATAGCGGCAACACTGGACTCGATTGAGGCGTTGGCGCCCCTTCAAGTGATCCCCGGTCATGGAGCTGTTTTCAGTCAGGTTGAAAAGGCATTGGCCATAGCGCGCCGCCGGCTCGATAGCCTTCAGCACGATCCTGTAAAGCATGCTCGGCATGCCATCAAGGTGCTGATGAAGTTCAAGCTGCTCGAGGTGCAGTCCATCGCACTGCACGATTGGGCTGAGTGGCTTCGAAGCGCGTCATATTTTGGTGTTATCCACTCACGCTTCTTTGCCGATACGGAACTGGATCAATTGGCTGAAGACATCTTGGCCGAATTGATCGCTGCTGGGGCGGCCGAGCGGGACTCGTCGCTCCTCCGCAATATTTGACGCTTGTCGATCAGAAACAAAAAAAGCGCGCCATCGAAGGATGGCGCGCTTTTTTAAAGCTCAAAATGAAAAAGCCCAACACGCTGTGTTGGGCTTTTCCTGGCTGTAAGAGCCTGACGATGACCTACTTTCACACGGGAACCCGCACTATCATCGGCGCTGACGCGTTTCACTGTCCTGTTCGGGATGGGAAGGAGTGGTACCACGTCGCTATGGTCATCAGGCATAACTTGTTGTCTGGCTGATCACATGATCAGTCAAACGAATTCATAGAGTTTGGAATCAGCACGCAGTGACTGCGCTGCTTGAATGTATTTTGAATGCGTCAACTTGGCATAACACCTTGATCAGACTGATCAAAGTTATAGGGTCAAGCCGCACGAGCAATTAGTATCAGTTAGCTTAACGCATTACTGCGCTTCCACACCTGACCTATCAACGTCCTGGTCTTGAACGACTCTTTAGGGGGCTCAAGGCCCCGGCAGATCTCATCTTGAAACGAGTTTCCCGCTTAGATGCTTTCAGCGGTTATCTCTTCCACACTTAGCTACTCGGCAATGCCACTGGCGTGACAACCGATACACCAGAGGTGTGTCCACTCCGGTCCTCTCGTACTAGGAGCAGGCTTCCTCAAATCTGCAGCGCCCACGGAAGATAGGGACCAAACTGTCTCACGACGTTTTAAACCCAGCTCACGTACCTCTTTAAATGGCGAACAGCCATACCCTTGGGACCGGCTACAGCCCCAGGATGAGATGAGCCGACATCGAGGTGCCAAACACCGCCGTCGATATGAACTCTTGGGCGGTATCAGCCTGTTATCCCCAGAGTACCTTTTATCCGTTGAGCGATGGCCCTTCCATACAGAACCACCGGATCACTATGTCCTGCTTTCGCATCTGCTCGACTTGTCAGTCTCGCAGTTAAGCACGCTTATGCCATTGCACTATCGTCACGATGTCCGACCGTAACTAGCGTACCTTCGAACTCCTCCGTTACGCTTTGGGAGGAGACCGCCCCAGTCAAACTGCCTACCATGCACTGTCCCCGATCCAGATAATGGACCTAGGTTAGAACCTCAAACACACCAGGGTGGTATTTCAACGTTGGCTCCACAAGATCTAGCGACCCTGCTTCAAAGCCTCCCACCTATCCTACACAGATCTGTTCAAAGTCCAATACAAAGCTACAGTAAAGGTTCATGGGGTCTTTCCGTCTTTCCGCGGGGAGATTGCATCATCACAAACATTTCAACTTCGCTGAGTCTCAGGAGGAGACAGTGTGGCCATCGTTACGCCATTCGTGCAGGTCGGAACTTACCCGACAAGGAATTTCGCTACCTTAGGACCGTTATAGTTACGGCCGCCGTTTACTGGGACTTCAATCAAGAGCTTGCACCCCATCATTTAATCTTCCAGCACCGGGCAGGCGTCACACCCTATACGTCCACTTTCGTGTTTGCAGAGTGCTGTGTTTTTAATAAACAGTCGCAGCCACCGATTTTTTGCAACCCATTCATGCTTCGTTGTTCACTACACACTAATAGGGCACACCTTCTTCCGAAGTTACGGTGTCAATTTGCCGAGTTCCTTCTCCTGAGTTCTCTCAAGCGCCTTAGAATACTCATCTCGCGCACCAGTGTCGGTTTGCGGTACGGTCGTATATAGCTGAAGCTTAGTGGCTTTTCCTGGAACCTCGTTCAGTCACTTCACGGACAAGTCCGCTCGATCGTTGGCCTCGGTATATGTGCACCGGATTTGCCTAATGCACGCCTACATCCAACTAAACCAGAATAATCCAATAACTGGATGACCTATTAAGATCCGTCCCCACATCGCACTATATATCGGTACAGGAATATTGACCTGTTTCCCATCAGCTACGCATCTCTGCCTCGCCTTAGGGGCCGACTCACTCTACGCCGATGAACGTTGCGTAGAAAACCTTGCGCTTACGGCGAGGGGGCTTTTCACCCCCTTTAACGCTACTCATGTCAGCATTCGCACTTCTGATACCTCCAGCACGCTTT